>CAXTKJ010000027.1:0-55665 GCA_964244835.1 uncultured Pyrinomonadaceae bacterium | reverse complement strand
GGTGATTCTGGCATTTAATCTGCCCGTTGAAGTCGGTTTCAGCGGTTCTTTAATCGTAATGTTCACGGCGGCTCTAGGCTCGCTGATCCCGACTCCGGGCGGGGCGGCGGGCGCGTTTCACGCGGCGACGGCGAATGCGCTGATTCTGCTGAACGTCGAAAGAAACGATGCCTACGCGGTTTCGTTTGCGATGCACCTGATTTATTTCGTGCCGGCTCTGCTGTTCGGAATTTATTATTTTCTGCACGGCGATCTGAGCGTCGCCCGTTTCCGAAGCCTTCTGTCGAGCGAACACGCCGAAGAAGAAATTTTAGAAGAAGACGAGTCGAGAGTCGAGAGTGGAGAGTCGAGAGCCATCGCCTCTTAATTCTTCACTCTCGACTCTCCACTCTCGACTAATTTATGAAATGTCCATTCTGCGGATTTTTGGAAGATAAAGTGGTTGATTCGCGTGAAGCCAAAGACGGCGATTCGATCCGTCGTCGGCGCGAATGTCTGCAATGCGGCAGGCGGTTTACGTCGTACGAGCGCATTGACGAAATCCCGTATATGGTCGTCAAAAAAGACGGCAGACGCGAGATTTTTGAGCGCAGCAAAATTATGGCGGGTTTGCTCCGCGCCTGCGAAAAACGCCCGATTTCCGGGTCGCAGCTCGAATCAATCGTGGACGAGGTGGAAAAAAACGTGCAGGAATCAACCGACCGCGAACTGGCGACCAGCGAACTCGGCAAAATTATTATGAAGCGTTTGAAGACGCTCGACAAAGTGGCTTATGTTCGCTTCGCTTCGGTTTATCTCGAATTTGAAGACGTTTCCGAATTTATGACCGAACTCAAATACCTTGTGCAGGCGCGTGATAAAACTGTGAAAGCCAAAAAGCCGAAGGTGAAAAGCAAAAAATAAACGCTGCAATTACTTACAATCGGACGATATATTTTACAAAAAGCGCGATTTTCGCGCTTTTGACTTTTGTTCCCGTAATTTTTACTTTCTAAATATGCTGAAAAATTATCGTTCGATGCTTTTGCTCGTTTTAACTTTGCTGTTTGTTTCGCCAATTTTCGCCCAGAACAGGTTTGAAGGTTACAATCTTTTCCTCAGCGTTCCCGAAAATCATAAACAAACTACCTGCGCTCTGCGCTATGTTGCGCCGCAAACCGAAATCGCAGTAACTGATTTAAACCGCGCGACTCCGATGAAGCTCGCCAACTGCGGCGAGTCCGGTGCGCGAGTCGAGCAGCGCGGAGCGAATACGGTAATGCGGGCTGCCGACACTAACTACAAATGGTGTTTCAACGGCGAAGACAGCACTTATCAAATCACATTCAAAGGCGACGATTACACCGGACAGGTAACTTACAACTGGATTCCCGAATCGAAGGCGACCGGAACTTACAACATCAGAGACTTCGGCGCGGTCGGCGACGGTAAAACTGATGACACCATCGCCTTTAAAAGCGCGGTCGCGTTCATTGCCGCCCATAACGGCGGAACTTTAATGATTCCGCAGGGCGATTTCGTTATTACTTCGCCGGTCGCTCTGGTTTCGGGCATTAACATTCAGGGCGTTTCCGGCATCGTTACCAGTGCGCCGACCGGCAATGTCGTCGCACCGAGTCCGAGCCGCATCAAGTGGGTCGGAAAAAGCGGTTCGATGTTTCGCATCGGTGAATGCGTTGAAAATATCGTGATGAGAGATGTCAGTTTATTCACCGAGAGTAAGGAAGATGTCAACGCCATCGAAGCCGTCGGCGCATTTATGTCGTCGCAGAATTTTTACTTCGAGCGCGTCGTTTTCGAATATTTCAATCGCGGTTTTTACGCTCACGGTTTGCCGACGACAAAACTCGCGTGGCAATTCGATTATGTGAAATTTAATCACTGCCGTTTCGTCGGCATCCGCGATGCGGGCATTTACACCAATGTGATTAATTCCGATTGGAAAATTCAGGGCAGTTTGTTTATTAATCCGCCGCGAACGGCGACCGTCAAGGGCGATTCGATGCACTTCGAGCGAGCCGGTAATGTTTTCATCGAGGACACTTTCGGCGGCGGTTTTCAGAATGCGCGCGGCGGTACTTATTTATATATTCTCGACAGCGGCGCGACGACCGTCATCGGATCGCAGACCGAATCAATGACTAATTCGATTGTTTATTATGAAACGTCCATTCCGGGCGGCGGCGACTATTCTTATCCGATGACCATCATCAATTCGACGTTCGGCGACCCGATTATTTTTAACGCCCGCCGGACGCTCGTCTCGACCGGTAATGCTTACGGTCCGAAAACTTTTCAGGCTGATGAGCGGCTGCGCGTTTATTCGACCGGCGACCGCTTTTGTTACGACGGCTGGATTCTCGGCTGTCAGGGCGAAAACAATATCAAGAAATTTGACCGCGCAACGGTAGTTTTTATGACCGGGGAAATCGGCGAAGGAACGGTTCCGGCGCGTCCGACCGTTTTCGGAACCGACGTTCAATTCGGAATGCCCGTACAGATACCGTCGTTTTTACAGAATGCTTTACCGGCGGGAAAAGCGAACGGAACGATGATTTACTGCTCGAACTGTCGTCGCAGCACCACGCCGTGTCAAGGCGGAGGAACGGGCGCACCTGCGATGGTCGTTGCCGGACAGTGGAGTTGTTTATAGATGTCGAAAATCTGAGCGGTTACGAGTTAGATTTACAACTTTCTACAAAAATCAATCAGCAGTCGGCAATGACGAATTACGAAACGCTCCTTCGTAATTCGTCATTGCCGACTGCTGATTGATTTTCAGAAAAATTTTCTGACTTGGTTTTCGTATCGTAGTATTTACGAACATATTGGAATACGTAATACGGTACGCCGAGCGAAATCAAAAAGCATCCTGATGCCACTCTTTCCCAACCTGTTCCAAGTAAATAGATGATTAAAGAAGTAATAAACCAAACTATAGGCAGAGATAAAAATACAACTAAGTAGAGTTTTTGCGCTAATTTTCTCAAACCTACCAGCAACAAAAATGCGCCGAAAATCATTATCAAAAAAGGAGTGTAAATGTCGGACGCAGATTTCAACCCATCTCTGTCAAATGGAGTCATCAATAGGATTATTGAGCTAAAAACAAACATTAGCGCGCCGGGAATGGCACAAAAGACAAACAAAATGAAAGTAATAAACTTATATTTCCAAGACTCTTTCATTAATTTATGTAAGAAAAAATTGATTACTCAATCCCTTCTAATGGAAAAAATCTATCTATAAATTCGACGTGCAGACGCGGAATGCTGTCTTTGCCGAGTCGTTTGTCGCGCACGACCGAGATTATCGAAACATTATATTGAAAACTTCTGACGCGCACAAAATCGCCGATTTCGGTCGGCAGAGTCGAAAAGATCGCCGCGCCGCTTAAACTCAAATTTTCCGTAACCGTCCTTTCGCTTGCCGTTACATTGCCTTCGGCATCTATCTTTTCAAGCACAATATCGGTCGGTATAGCGAGCCGTGAATGACGGCGCATATCCACTATCGAAATTATCGCGTCGGTGGCATCAATCTCAGCCGAAACTTCGACGACCTTACATAATTTTCCGTCTTCCTGATTTGCGATCTCGAATAGTTTTTCAGGGTCGTCAAAATAACTGAGCGGCGGATTTTTCCCGATAAACGCGACTCCGACGGCGTATGGGTTTTCGCCTTCCGCCGAGTTTTCTTTGGCAACACAGCTTCGCACCAAACCCCAGACTTTATACTGCGGTTCGGTGTAATCGAAACAGCGCATCTGGCGCGGCAGCGGCATCGTCATTTGCAGCAGCTTTCCGCACTTGACGCTGCGCTTTAGATTAAAGCCCGCGCCGAACGCCGAAATGTCGGTCAGGCGCGTGATTTCCTCCCAACTTCGAGTTTGGTCGAGACGCGATTCGACGCGCACGGGCAAAGCCAGCGAAAATCGCGGAATGCGGCGCGGTTCTTTTTCGGTTGCAGTATTCATTTGTCAGTTAAATATCAACTGTTGAAACGATTTGGGAAATTATGTGAAACAGTTGATTTTATGCGCGTTTGCGCGACTTTTGCGGTTTGCTAAACAGGCAAAAAACCTGTAAAATAATAATACATTTTGACGCTGTGAAAGACAAGTTTTATTTTGACTCTCATCATTTCACCGACTATAAATTCAATAGATTAATTATCGAAAAACAAGGAAAATAATGGATACAATTTTAGAACGCAATCAGGTTAACATCGAAGACGAAATGCGCCGGTCGTATCTCGACTACGCGATGTCGGTCATCATCGGACGCGCCCTGCCGGACGTGCGCGACGGGCTGAAACCCGTCCATCGCCGCGTTTTGTGGGCGATGCAGGAACTCGGCAATTATCACAACAAACCGTATAAGAAATCCGCCCGCGTGGTGGGCGACTGCATCGGAAAATATCATCCGCACGGCGATTCGGCGGTCTATGAAACGATTGTTCGTATGGCGCAGGAATTTTCACTGCGCTATATGCTCGTTGACGGGCAGGGAAATTTCGGCTGTTTTACGGGCGATACGAAAATCAAATTGCTTGACGGGACGGAAAAAACCTTTGCCGAGTTAGCCGAACTGCCGAAAGATGAAATTTTTCACGTTTATTCGGTTGATAAAGAAGGGAAAATCGTGGTCGGCGAAGGACGATATTCCCGAATCACCAAGAAAAAAGCGGCGATTATCGAGGTCGTCTTGGACAGCGGCGCGAAAATTCGTTGCACACCCGATCACCGCTTTTTACTGCGAAACGGAACTTATAAACAGGCGCAGGATTTAACCGCGCAGGACAGTTTGATGGCGGGTTATTTTCAAACCGCGCCGGTTAAAGCCGGAATGAACGAGTATCTGCAACTGTGGCAGCCGTCCAGCGAAAGCTACGAATTCGTGCATTGTTTAGCCGACGCATTTAACAAAGAAAAAGGGACGGCGAAACAGTTTAAAGGCGCGTTTGTCAGGCATCATAAAAATTTCAACCGCTTTGATAATCGTCCGACGAATATCGAGCGGATGGATTTCCTCGAACATCTTCATTTACACGCCGAACATATCGGCGAACTCTGGCAGTCGGAAGAATTTCGGCAGGCGCAGAGCGCGGGCGTGAAGCGTTATTACGCGGAAAATCCGCAGGTTTTGGAAGACCGAAAAAATCGCTTTGTCGAACAAAATAAAGACGAAAACTTTCGGCTCAAAAACGGTCAGCGCGTTTCCAAATCGTTGAAAAAATGCTTTGCCGAAAATCCGCAAATGGCGCGGGACATCTCGGACAGAATGAAAGCGTTGTGGAGTGATGAAGATTATCGTCAAAAGATGAGCGTTGCGCTGACGTGCATCGAAAAACGCGAATTGACGATGGAAGAAAAATCCCGCATCGCAAAGATTATCTCCGAAAAAAGCAAGGCGATGTGGAAAAACGAAGCGAAACGCTCCGAAATCGTCGAAGCGATTTCACGCGCTTTGGCTTCGGAAGAAGTTCGGGCGAAAATCAGCGCAAATTCCACGCGCCTGTGGCAAACCGAAGAATATCGCGCTAAATACGCCGGCGATCATTTTTCGCAGATGGCAAAAACTTTCTGGGCAAAACCGGAAGCTAAAGAAATTCATCGGGCAAAGATAATCAAACAAAGAGAAGAAACGGATTTCACCGAGACGCAAATCGCGGGTGTCAAGCAAAGCAATGCGAAAAGACTGCTCGAAAATCCGAATCTGATGCTTGAAATGTCGGAACGCGCTGCCGATTCGTTACGCAGCAAATGGAAGGACGAAAACTACAAAAAACAGGTGATGCGAAAAAGACTTTCGCGTTACGGCTCGATGCTGGTCGCCGAATTCGGACGCGAAAAAATCACTCCCGAACTTTATCAATCGCGTCGCGATACCAACTGGATTCCGAAATTTGAAAAGGTCGCCGTTTATTTCGATTCTTTCGACGAATTTTTGAATGTTTCAGAAAATTACAATCATAAAATAATCGAAATCAGGCGGCTCGAAGAAACGGCTGACGTTTACGACATTACGGTTGACGAACATCACAACTTTCTTTTAGCCGACGGCGTGTTCGTGCATAATTCTATTGACGGCGACAACGCGGCGGCGATGCGTTATACCGAAGTCAGAATGCAGAAACTGACTGCCGAACTGCTCGCCGACATCGAAAAGGAAACGGTTGATTTTACTCCGAATTACGATGAATCACTGTCAGAGCCGAGGGTTTTGCCGGCGCGTTTTCCGAATCTTTTGGTGAACGGTTCGGAAGGAATCGCGGTCGGGATGGCGACGAAAATTCCGCCGCATAATTTGACGGAAATTCTGGATGCGACGATTGCGCTGATTAAAAATCCTGAAATCACGATTGATAAATTGATCGAATATGTTCCGGGACCGGATTTCCCGACCGGAGCGTTTATTTACGGACGCGAGGAAATTCATCGCGCATATCGTGAAGGGCGCGGCATTATCCAGATGCGGGCGAAGGCGGCGATTGACCGTATCGGACGCGGCGACCGTGAGAAAGATGCGGTCGTCATCACCGAAATTCCGTATCAGTTGAATAAAGCGCGTTTGATCGAAAAGATCGCCGAACTCGTTCACGAAAAACGCTTGGACGGCATCTCGGAAATCCGCGATGAATCGAACCGCGAAGGAATTCGCGTCGTCATCGAACTCAAACGCGATGCCGTGCCGCAGGTCGTACTCAACAAACTTTACAAGCTGACACCGCTGCAAATGTCCTTCGGAATCATTATGATTGCGATTGTTGACGGGCAGCCGAAGGTTTTGAATCTGAAACAGATTCTCGAAGCATTCGTCGAATTTCGCCGCGAAGTCGTGCGCCGCCGAACCGAATTTGAACTTCGCAAAGCCTACGCCAGAGCGCATATTTTGGAAGGTTTGAACAAAGCGATTGACGCGCTTGATTACATCATTCCGTTGATTCGCAATTCGCGTTCGATAGACGAAGCAAAAGCGTGGCTGACCGGAAATTTTGCGACGCTCGGCGAAATAAAATCGTGGCGCGGCGCACCGACGAATGATCAAACGCCCGAAGCGTTTCAAAAAAATCTGGAAAAAGTTATCGGCGCGTTAGGTTTTTCCGACATTCAGGCGCAGGCGATTTTAGATTTGCAGCTTCGCAGATTGTCGGCTTTGGAGCGTCAGAAAATCATTGACGAACTCGAAGGCATTTTGAAATTCATCGCGGAACTCGAAGCGATTCTGGCGAACGAACAATTATTGCGTCAAGTGATTGTTGACGAACTGAAAGAAGTGAAACGCGCCTTCGGCGACGAGCGAAAAACCGAGATCGTTGATGCCGGAATCGAACTGAAAATCGAAGATTTAATCGCCGACGAAGAAGTTGTAATTACCGTCACCAACCTCGGCTACATCAAGCGAACGCCAGTTACGGCTTACTCGAAACAGGGTCGCGGCGGCAAAGGTCGTTTCGGTGCAAAGGCGAAAGGCGACGATTTCGTCGAGCATTTGTTCACGGCTTCGACGCACGATTTTCTGATGATTTTCACCGACAACGGACAGGTTTTTAAAATCAAAGTCCACGAAATTCCCGAAGGCGACACGGCGGCGCGGGGCAAGGCGATTGTCAATCTCGTTCAGCTTTCGAGCGAGCGAAAATTGGTCGAAGTTCTGCCGGTGCGAGATTTCACCGACGAAGTTTACGTCGTGATGGTCACGAAAAAAGGCGTGGTCAAAAAATCATCTTTATCGCAGTATCAAAACATTCGCGCCAACGGCATCAACGCGATCAACATTGACGAGGGCGACGAACTTTTGAATGTTTTCGTAACCGACGGCACGAAGCAAATCTTTATCGCTACGCATAACGGAATGGCGATTCGCTTTAACGAAGAAGATGCGCGTCCGCTCGGTCGAGTCGCTCGCGGTGTGCGCGGAATTTCTCTGCGAAAAGACGATTTCGTCGTTTCGGCGTGTGCCGTTTCGACCGACGAATCGGAAAAAATGCTTTCGATTTCCGAAGAAGGTTACGGCAAACAGTCAAAAGTCGGCATTTATCGTCTGATTAATCGCGGCGGCAAAGGCGTGATTAATATGAAAACGACGAAAAAAACCGGCAAGGTCGTCGCCGTTTTCCCGGTTGACGACGATTCGCAGGTCATCATCATCACGCAGCAGGCAAAACTGATCCGGCTCGAAACCGAAAAAATTCGGCAGACCGGCAGAAGCGCACAGGGCGTAAGGTTAATCAACGTCGGCGATGGCGATTTGGTAACGAGCGCGTCTTTGATTGACGTTTCCGAGACTGAAGACGACGGCGTGACAGAAGAATAAAAATCGAAACGCGAAAAAAGCAAGAAAGCGGAGACCTGAAAATCTCCGCTTTCTTGCTTTTAAAGTCGGCAGTAAAAAGTTTTGAGTCCCGCCTTTAGGCGGCAATAATTCGTCAATTACGGAGAAGCCGCCTAAAGGCGGGACTCAAAACTTTTCGCCCAAAAATTAGAAATCATTTGATAAAAAATCTTTAATCCTGTAACCTTTCGGTGAAATTCGGCACTTGTCAACAGGAACAGTTAATCGGGAACAAAATAGAAATTATGAAAAATACAATGAAAATATCTGTGTGCGGCTGGCTGCTGTTGGCTTTAATTTTCGTTTTCGGTGAAACGGCGAACGCGCAGAAATCGAAATCAACCAAACAAACGCCGGTCGTTTTGATTCACGGCATCGGCGGCGCAGACCTCGATTATCAGCCGAAGGGCAAAGGCATCTGGAGCAACGGTTTTCCGAACGATGTGTTGATTTGGAAGGCAGGCGACCCGCAAAATCTGCAATTCGACGCGGACGGGCAGCCGCGCACCGACACGATTTCCAAAGATGTCAAAGCCGTCGGTTTCTACGACGTTCCGGGCGGCAAAAATATCACCGATTTATCGAAGTTTCTGCAAAAAGCCGGTTACACGAAAAACTCTGAACTATTTGAATTCGCGTATGATTTTAGATTTTCCGCCGTTTATAACGCTGATAAATTAAAAGAACTGATTGATGAAATCCGCGCTAAAAATAACAATCAGCCGGTTGACATCATCGCGCACAGTTTCGGCGGTTTGATTGCCAAACAATATCTCACCGACGCGGCGAACGCGGCAAACATCAATCAACTGATATTTGTCGGAACGCCGCATTTGGGCGCACCAAAGGCTCTCAAAGCCTTGCGCTACGGCGACAATTTGGACGTGAAAATTATTGACGGCTGTAAATTAAAGCGCGTCGTACACAATCTGCCGGGAATGTTCAATCTGCTTCCCGGACGAAAGTATTTTACGATGTACGGCGGTTATTTTGACGACGCGGGCGACATTGACAGCGACGGCGTACGCGGCGTTTTGGATTTCGATAAAACGATTTTCAACTTAATCAACGGCAAGGAAACACGCTGTTTGATGAAACCGTCGGTTGACGCAACGCCGCTCGATAAATTGAGCGAGAGCCTTCTGAACGAATACGCGATAAAATTTCACGAGCAGCTGGACGATTGGCAAAAACCGGCAAACGTGCGCGTTTCGATGATCGTCGGTTACAACGTCCTGACTTTAAAAATGCTCGCCGAAAACGCGGACGGAGTTAAATTGACTTACACGACCGCCGGCGACGGAACCGTTCCGTTAATCAGCGCGGAAACCGCTTCGGCGGACACGATTTATTACACCGATTTGCGAAAAATGAAAACCGACCATTCGGGAATGATCGGCGCACCGATCATCGTCGGAAAAATTTATGATTTACTGCGGCACAGCGATAAAATTAATCAGGATTTTTCAACCGCGCGACCGAACGAAAAAGATTTTAAGGAGACGAGCGAACTGAATCGCTGAATTTCGCCGTTATAAAAATTTAAGGAGAAAATACGATGAAAGGTAAATTTGCCGCTACTTTGTTTCACGCTCTTTTGCTGTTTGGGCTGTTGCTGGCAGGAAGTCAGAATGCTTCGAGCGGAACTGCAATCGAGTTGTCGCCGAAACCCGATTTGTATATCATTTCCGTCGGAATTGACGAATATCAATCGAAAGAATTTAAACTTCGTTTCGCCAAAGCCGATGCCGTTTCCATTGCCGACGAATTTGAAAAGCGCGGCAAAGAAACTTTTGAAACGATTAAAAAAGTCGTTTTGCTTGATAATCAGGCGACCAAATCGGGAATTGTCAACGCTTTTGAAACTATCGCGCGGGACGCTCAGCCGGACGACGTTTTTATTTTCAATTTTGCGGGCATCGGCGGCACGCACTACAAAGAGCTGAAAGAATTTCACATCGTTACGGCTGATGCGAAACGAGAAAATTTAGAAGAAAGCGGAATTTCGAGCGGGCAGCTACAAGCCTTGTTCAGAAAAATTAGAGCCACCACGAAATTAGTGATTTTAGATTCTTGCGATTCGTCGGTCGGCTATGAATCTGCCGCCGCGTCTTTCGCCGAACAAGACAAAAACGCGGCTTCTTTAATTGACGAAAACATTTTAATCATCGGCACGGATGCCTCGACTCCCGAAGATGCGACGCTCGGACACGGCGTGATGACCGCCATCGTTCTCGACGGATTAAAGGGAGATGCCGACTGCAACGGCGACGGCATCGTTACTAATTACGAATTGATGGTGCAGATGTACAACGGCGGCGCGAAAGACGATAAGAAGAACTTTAAATTTTCGCCGCGCACCATCGCTCGCGGCAAAATTTTCAATCTCGGCTACACCGACAAAAAATTAGAAGAAGTTGTCGCCAAAGAAAAACAAGCCAAAGAAAAACAGAATCAGACGGCGAGTTCCGACGCTCCGGGCGACGCGAAAAAAGGCGATCCGACGCGCTCCGGCGCGGTGAATCTGAAAGGTGAAAAACCGTCGTCGGAAGACGTTCGCAAAGGCGAAGATTACGCGCTGTTGTTTGCCAACGATGCCTATGACAACGCGGGCTGGTCGAATTTGAAAAATCCTCGCAACGACGCGAACGATGTCGCCAAAGAATTAAAGGAACGCTACGGATTTAAGGAAGTAACGATCAAGTCGAACCTGACGACGCAGGAAATTTACGCCACTATCGAAACGTATCAAAATTTTGAATTCAAAAACGCCGCCGATGACCAGCTTTTTATTTTCTTTGCCGGACACGGCGAGACGGGAAAATATAACAAAGGTTTTTACGTCGGCAAAGATTCGCCGCAGCCTTTGACGCAGCAGAACGAAAGTCAATTCGTCGCACTCGACACGCTTTTAACCGGCATTGATCTGATTCCGCTCCAGCATATTATGGTCGTTTTCGATGCCTGCTATGCGGGAACGGCTTGGAAGCCGACGGTACAACTTATTCAGGAAACGGCTTTTTCGCCGAACAAAACGGACGAAGTTCTGACGGCTGATTTAATCGTTCCATACAAAAGGAATGTCGGGAAATCCGGCTTTGATTTCTCGGAGGACGAAAATTGGTTTTCCGAAAAAACGCAGATTTCCCGGCTTGCCTACGCCAAACGAAAAATGAAAAAGCGCAGTCGCATAATTTTAACGAGCGGCGACAAACCGGTCGCCGACGCTTGGCGAAAGGAAGACGGCAGCCTCAGCAATAACTCACCGTTTGCCGACGCTTTTTTGCAGGCGTTGAGAACCGACGGCGGCAGCGACAGAGTTTTAATTACCGGCGAGATCGTGCCGTTTATTGACAAACTTGATGTCGAACCGCAGAAGGGAAGACTGTCAGGAAGCGACGGCGATTTTGTTTTCGTCTTGCCGGACAAAAGATGATTTATTCGATTTCGGAGAGATTTTAATTTGGCAGAACTGACCGCAGAATCATTCGGATTATTGCTGGCGCGGCTTGATGAGAATGAAGCGAACGCCGCCGGAAAGTATGAAGAACTGCGTCTGAAAATCGTCAAATTTTTTATCTGGAAACGCGAGTGCGCCGAGTCGGAAGCCGACGCGCTCGCCGATGAAACGCTCGACCGCGTTTCTGCCAAACTCGCCCAAAAAACCGAAATCAAAAACGTCAATGCTTACGCGCTCGAAGTGTCGCGCTTCGTTTGGCTCGAAAATCTGCGACGGAAAAAAGAAATCGCTTTCGGCGACGATTTGCCGGAAATTGCTGTCGCACCCGAAACGCCGGAAGAAACTGATTCACGATTGCAATGTCTGAGAAAATGTCTGAAGGAAATTTCCAAAAGCGATACCGACCGGCATTTGATAATCAATTATTACGGCGCGACGGACGGCGAGAAAAATAAGATACAACGGCGAAATCTGGCGGAAAAATTAGGTTTGACGATGAACACTCTGAAAGTTAAAGCGTGTCGTCTGCGCGAGCGTTTGGAACGCTGTATTAACGACTGCGCGGCGAAACCGGCTTAGAAATTCGATGATGTTTCATAATTTATGTTGAGAAATTACATTCGGAATAAGTGAGAAGTGATAAGCCGTAAGTGATAGACGCAGCGGTGTTCAAACTTTTCACTTACGACTTATCACTTCTCACCTATTCCGAAGAAAAGATGAGAATTTCGCTCATAAATTCGAGGAAACGCGAAAAGAATTAACATTCAAAATGGCAGAACAGGAAAATAATTCGACGCTCGACGCGGCTGATTCGGAAGAATTGAAACGCTATCTTTTCTTCGAGTCAAACGACGCGGAACGGGCAAAACTCGAAGAAAAATTTTTCGAGTCGGACGAATTGTTTTACGAAATGCTCGATTTGGAAAACGATTTGACCGATGGTTTTGTGCGAAATAAACTTGGCGAAAACGACCGAAAGCGTTTTCAAACAAGCCTCGAAAAATCGCCCGAACGCCGCGCCAAACTCGCCAACGCGAAAACTTTGCAATCCTTTATTACGGAAGAAACGAAAAATGCCGCACCTGTAAAAATCGAAGAGATAAGCGGCGAATTTTGGGAACAGGTAAAAAGTTTTTTCAGTTTCAGCACGGGAAGTTTTCAATACGCCGCCGTTGCTCTTTTAATTCTACTGCTCGCCGGAATCGGCTTTCTAATTTATGAACGGCAGCGCGACGCGCAGGAATTGGCGCGTCTGCGCGAAGTCGAAAATCAGCGAAATATAGAAATCGAGCAAAAGGAAAAATCACTCCGAGAACAAATCAAAACGATTCAGGAACGCGAACGAAATTTACAGACCGAACTCGCCGAACGGCGCGGGCAGACGGAAATTCTAACCGAACAACTGACGCGCGAACAGTCGGAAAAGACGCGAATCGAACGGGAATTGGAAATCTTAAAACAGCAGAAATCGAATCGCCCGCCGGAAACTCAGCCGCCCGCGCCAATGATTGCGACCGTCATTCTCGCGCCCATCGGCGGCAAAGGCGGCGGCGATGGCGAAATTATCACCATCAGCCAAAACACGACGACGGTTTCCGCGACGCTGCAAATCCCGCCGGATTCAACCGCCGAAACTTTCAGCGTCAGCCTCAATTCCGCCGCGCTCGCCGGTAATCTCAAACCGAACCGCACCAAATCGGGCGTTAAATTTATTCGCGTTAATCTTCCCGCAAAAAGTTTGTCGTCCGAAAAGGAAAATCTGCTGACCGCGACCGGCGGCGACGGCAGCCGCTACAATTACGTTCTGCGGCGGCAAAAATAAGGCGGGCGACGAGAAATAAATTGACAGACCGCCGATTTGATGGATAATTATTGAAACCATTAAACAGCCGTCGGTTAATAAAATCGAGCGCGAGTTTTTAGCTGAAATCAATGTATCAAACGCCCACGCGATAAATTGCAAAAACTCCGATGATAAAACACCGTTTATAACATCACGTCCGGTTAGCGAGAAATTTCCAAGCCGTAATTTTTGTAACCTTTCCGAGATTTTCGACACAGCAGTCAGGAGGCACATTGTCAGATGCGATTTAATTCTCGATATTCAAACCGGATTCGCTTCGGCTGCGCGATGGCAGCATTGCTCTTATCGGCGTTCGCCGTTCTCGCTCAAACGCCGCCGATTGAAACTCAAAAATTAACCTTAAACCAGCCGATTGAACGCCAAATCAAAGGCGGCGAAACGCACAGCTTTCAATTCAAACTGAAAGCCGGAGAATACGCCCTGACGGAAGTCGAGCAAAAGAACATTGATGTCGTCGTGTCGCTGTTCGATTCAAACGGAAAACTGGTTATCGAAATGGACGGTGGATTCGGTATGTTATGGCGTGAAGCTGTATCTGCTATTGCGGCAACGGACGGCGCGTATAGAATTCAAATCGAGGCTTACGGAACGGCTGAACAATCAGGAAGTTACAGGGTCAATTTGGTGGAGTCGCATTTGTCTGCGCCGATTGATCGCCAACGGCTTAAAGCTGAAACGCATTTGAGCGCGGGCAGAAAAATTTTTCAACAAGGTATGGAAAAAGGTTTGGAAGCTGTCAAAGAATATGAAACTGCTGTTGCGTTATGGCGCGAACTCGGCGAAACAGAATGGGAAGCGATAACACTTGTGAATCTCGGATGGGCAAATAGAGAGCTATCAAAAAATGAACAAGCCATTGAAACTCATCTGAAAGCGTTGGCATTGTTCCGAAAAATAAACAACCGCGTTGGAGAATACAAAACTCTCTACGGATTAGGCAGTGCTTACGAAGGTTTAAATCAATATGGAAAAGCGCGGGATTTTTACGAAAGAGCCTTAATCATTTCAAGAGAAATCATAGATTTAGATTCCGAAGCAGAGGTTTTGAATATGCTCGGAAATATTTATTTCAATCTGGGAGATTATGAAAAATCTTTAAGATACTGTGGGGAAATTCTCGCTATTAGAAGTAAAATCGGAGACCGGCGCGGCGAAGCAAATGCGCTTGCCTGTTTCGGGGACGTTTATCGAGTACTTAATCAATATGAAAAAACGCAGGAGTATTATGAACAGGCTTTAACAATCATACGAAAAACTAAGAATCGGACGACTGAAGCAACATTTCTTAACAATTTAGCAGTTGCATATTTTGAATCGAAACAGTATGAAAAGGCGCGAGATAATTATGAGCAGGCTTTGATCATTTCACGAGACTTAAAAAACCGATCAGGCGAGGCAATTTATCTTGTTAACGCCGGAGTGACGTATGAAAATCTTAACCAAAACGAAAAAGCAGAAAAATACTATAAACAGGCACTTATAATTTCAAAGGAAATTGGATCACAAGAAATTGAAATAAACTCGTTGATTTCTTTGGGAGAAATTAAACTTAGACTTAACAAAATCAAGGAGTCACGAAGTTTTTACGAGCAAGCTTTAGTAATCACCAGAGAAATTAAAAATCGAGAAATTGAAGGCGATATATTACATAGATTGATGCTTCTTTATGAGAAGGAAAAGAAAACACAGCTTGCAATTATTTACGGGAAACAAGCAGTTAACGTAATTCAGGAAATTCGCATTAACATCAAAAATTTGGATACCAAGACTCAAACAAGTTTTCTCAAACAAAAAGAAACAATTTATCGCAAACTCGCCGATTTGCTCATCGCCGGGGGACGGCTGATTGAGGCGCAAACCGTGCTGGATTTATTGAAAGAACAGGAATTCAAAGATGTCGTGCCGCGCCGCAACGGTGAAACGCCCGCCGTCGTTCCTTACAGCCAAGCCGAAGCCTCGGTTTCAGCGATCATCGAAAATCTCGCCAAACTGGAACGCGAACGCGCCGAGCTGCTCAAACAAAAAGAAACGGGCGTGTTATCCGTTGAGCAGCAATCAAGACTCGACCGCATTCCGGTTGAAATCGAAGCGGCGAACAAGGCTTTCCGGCTGGCACTCGACGCGCTCGGCAAAGCGGAAACGGGTTCGGCAAACCGCGTGGCGGAAATTCAAGGCGAGAAATCGCTCCAACGCGCCTTGCAGACGCTTCGCACGGAAACCGATTCGACGGCGGTCGCGCTTTACACGGTTCTCGGCAATGAACAGACTGGCGACGGTGAGGAAACGAAAACGAAATTCGGCTGGGTGATTCTCGTCACGCCGACTTCGCGCAAGGCTTATCCGATTGACGTGAGCGATTTGGAACAGACGGTTTTTCAATTCCGCGATGCGCTTTCCTCCGACCGCTTCGACCCGCAACCGGTCGCGCAGAAACTTTACGATAAAATCTTCCGGCAGAGTTCCGCCAAACAAAAAACGACGCTCGAAGCCGATTTGCAGACGCTCTTTGCCGGCGACAATTCCAAAAACAAAACGCTGATGTGGAGTCTGGACGGCATTCTGCGCTACGTTCCGATGGCGGCTCTCTACGACGGGAAAAGTTATCTGGTCGAGAAATACGGCAGCGTTATTTTCACCAAAGAAAGTTTTCTCACCCTGACGGAGAAAAACGCGGTGAAATGGAACGCGCTCGGCTTGGGCGTGTCGGAACGGCGCGAGAATTTCAACGCACTGCCCGGAGCGGAACGCGAACTGAAAGACATCGTGCGCGTGCCGCTGACGAAGACGGGAATTATGGACGGCGAGATCAAACTGAACAAGGATTTCGCCGAAGAAGCGACGCTCAAACTTTTGAGAGAAGGCAAATACCCGGTCATCCACATCGCTTCGCATTACAGCTTTAACGCGACCGATCCGACTTCTTCGTATCTTTTGGTCGGCGACGGGCATCTGTCGTTTTCGGAAATGCAGGACAAAGACAATCTGTTCGGCGCGATTGATCTGCTGACGCTTTCGGCGTGTGATACGGCGACGAGCGGCAACGGCAAGGAAGCCGAAGGATTTGCGTATCTGGCGCAGTCGCTGGGCGCAAAAGCGGTGATTGCGAGTCTGTGGCAAGTGTCGGACGCGGGAACGCCGGAATTGATGACTCGATTTTACAAAATGCGCGTCGAAAATCCCGAAATGCCGAAAGGCGAAGCGTTCCGGCGGGCGCAGTTATCCTTGCTCGGCGCGGAAGTGAAGGCTGATGATAAAACGGCAAACGGCAGGCGTTCGGAAATAGTTGATTTGAGCGGCAAAAAGATCGAGTTGCCGCTTTTCGTCAAAGACGCGCAGAAGCCGTTCGCGCATCCGCATTACTGGTCGTCGTTTGTGTTGATCGGCAACTGGCGTTAGGAAAACAAACGATTTGAACGGCGGCGAAGAAAACACTGACCTTTTTATGTTCCAAAAATTGCGTTTAAATGTGAAGGGCAGTTTCGTTTTTTGATCGAACGCTGTAACTTTTTTGACGATTTTCGACACGAATAGCCGAGAGGTTTTATGAGGCGGATTTATTACCGGCAAATTTTCGGAAAACTGCGCGATGCGGCGGCAATCGGCTGTCTGCTGCTCGCGTGTTTTTGCGGCGCGTTCGGACAGGAAAAACCGGCGAAGACTTTTACATACCAGGAACTGAAAAGTCTGCAAAAAAACGAGCGTATCGAACGACCGCTCAAAAAAGACGAAGCCGATATTTACACGCTTGCGCTCAAACGCGGCGAACTCGTTCATATCAAAATCGAACAGCGCGGTATCAACATCGTGGCGGCAATCGCTAAAAACGACGACGAAAGAAAGCCGATCAAACAGGTTGATGAAATTACCGGCGGCGACGGCGTGGAAAATTTCGTTCTGATGGCGGAAACCGACGGCGAATACATTTTCGGAGTTTTCGGATTCGGCGAAAATTTGCCGGACAGCCGATACGTTCTGCAAAATACCGCACCTTTTTTAACCGCCGACGAAAAAAAATCAGCGGAGGACGAGTTGGATAGTTCGGGAAGCACGGCTTATCAAAAGCAGGATTATAAGCTGGCGATTTTATATCACGAACACGCGCTCGATTTGTTGAAGGATTTGCCAGAAACACCGGAAACCGCCTCCGTTCTATTTAACCTGGGCAGCGATTATTACGCTTTGGGCAACGATTATTCGGCTGCGGAAAAAACTCCCGAAGCGAATGAGTCTTATCGCAAAGCGATTGAATTTTATGAAAAAACTATTCCGATTTATATTAAAACCGGCAATGCGGCAGACCAGGGAAGCAGTCTTTATAACATCGGTTTAGTCCGGCAAACTCTTGGGAAATACGCAGAGTCTATAAATGCTTATGAAAAGGCTTTGCCGATTCTTATCGCTGCGAACAACACTTCTACTGCCGCTTATGCTTTAAAGAACATCGGCGACAGTTACGCGGCTTTAAATGAGTACGAGAAATCTACTAATATCCTGGAAGAAGCTCTTACCGCCTTCCAAACCTCAAAGGACACGGTAAATGAAAGTCTCGTTTTATTCGCAATCGCCAGTAATTATTATTCGCGCACTGATTACGAAAAATCGCTCGAATACTATTTGCGTGCGCTGCCGATTTTTAAAAAAGCAAATGATCGCGGCAATGAAGCCGCCGTTCTTGCCAATATCGGATTGAATTACGCGAACCTCGAAAAACAAGACACGGCTTTCAATTATCTGAATCAATCGGTGATGTTAGCTCGTCTTCTCGGCAACGACGCAGCAGAAGCCGGTGTCTATACAACCATCGGTGAGGGTTATCTGGAAACCGGGCGCAGCGGTTTGGCTTTGAAACAGTTCGAGCAGGCTTTGGCGGGCAGTCGTCGCGCTCATAACTCTGTGCTGGAAATCGCCGGTTTGCGCGGCATCGGATTGAGTTATTCCGAACTGGGAGATTATGATGCCGCGCTGAAATACCACCAGGAAGCGTTAAAAATCGCCGACCGATTGAAAAACGAATCGGAGCAGTCCATTCAATACGGCAATATCGGACTCGCCTATATGGAACTCGGCAGATATGAAAAGGCATTTGAATACGATTTGAAATCGTTGGAAATTAACCGGCGGCTGAAAGACCGTTATAGCGAGCAGACGATGCTCAACAATCTCGGCGTGGCTTATCTGCGGCTCGGAAGTTTGGAGAAAGCCGAGGAATATATGTTGAATTCGATGAAGATCAGTCAGGAACTGAAAATAAAACGGAGGATCGCCACATCGCTTTCAAACCTCGGCACGGTTTACTCGCGGCTCAAACAATACGACAAAGCAATCAACTATTTCGAGAAGGCTTTGCCGATGCTAACGGAACAGAAAAATTTGAGATTTTTAGTAACGACCAATTATTACCACGGGACGATGCGGCGCGAAATGGGCGAACTCGAACGCGCCATCGCGCTGCATACCGAAGCGATCAGAATCGCCCGCGAAGCGCACACGCCGAAGTTTGAAGCGCGGGCGCAAATCGAACTCGGTCTCGATTTGCTCGCGCAGAATAAAATTGACGAGGCTCTGCCGAACTTTCAGCAGGCGTTGATTATCGCCCGCGAAGTTAAAGCCCGCGAGGAAGAATTTGCCGCGCTCGACGGTTTGATGCAGTCTTACAATCGCTTTAACCAAAAAGCGACGGCGATTTTCTACGGCAAACAGTCAATCAATCTGCTTCAGGAAACACGCGGCGAAATCGTCAAATTCGATAAGGAAACGCAGACGAATTTCGTCAAAGACAACGAGCAGACGTATCGCCTTTTAACTGAAATTTTAATCGGCGAAGGCAGACTGCCCGAAGCAAATCAGGTGATGGCGATGCTCAAGGAAGAAGAACTTTCCGGCTTTGTCAGGCGCGACGCGAAGGAAATCGAAAATCTGGCGAAACGCGCCGACCTTCGACCGAATGAGCGAACCGCGCTTGAAAAGTACGCGCAATTTTCTTCAAAAGTAACGCAGATCGGCGCGGAACTCAGCCGTCTCGACGAAGCAAAACGCCGAATCGCCACGGGCGAAACTTTCGCTGAACAAGCGCGTTACGACGAATTGGCGGCGCAGCTAAAAGACGCTAACACCGCGTTCCGAGTTTTTCTGGAAAAAGAACTGGCAGTGGAATTAGGGAAAGAAAAGAAAAAAGAAATCGAACAAGACCGCGCTTTGCAGGGCAAATTGAAAGATTGGGGTGCAGGCACGGTCGCGCTTTCGACCGTCATCGGCGCAGACCGTTACCGCGTGATTTTAACTACGCCGAACGCGCAGATTGACGGCAAAACCGAAATCAAAGCGGCGGACTTGAACGCCAAAATTTTCGCCTTCCGCGAAGCGTTGCTAAATCCTTTGATTGACCCGAAACCGCTCGGCAAAGAACTCTACGACGTTTTGATAAAACCAATCGAAAAAGATTTGGAAGCGGCAGGCGCGAAAACTTTGTTGTGGAGTTTGGACGGAACGCTGCGTTATATTCCGGTCGCCGCGCTCTGGGACGGCAATCAGTATCTCGTGCAGAAATATCAAAACGTCGTCGTAACTTCGACGACGCGCCAGAGTCTGCAAGCCGATGTCAATAAAAACTGGCAAATCCTCGGCGCGGGCGTAACCAAAGCAAGCGAAGTTACCGACCAGAACACGGCGCAAAAATTTTCATTTGACGAATTGAAAAGCGTCGCCAAAGAATTAACCGCCATCGTCGGCGACGCGAAAAATTCTCCGAAAGGTGTCAGTTTGCTCGACGCGGCGTTCACCGCCAACGCGCTCAAAAAAGAATTGACGCAAACCGCCGCCGACAAACGAAAATACAACGTCGTCCATTTCGCCACGCATTTCCGGCTCGGCAGCGACACGGCGGATTCATTTCTGCTTTTGGGCAACAATCAAGCGTTGACGCTCGCCGAAGTCGCCGATTCGCCGGAGATGAATTTGACGGATGTCGAATTGGTTACGCTGTCGGCGTGCAACACGGGTTTCGGCGGCTTGGAAAACAATCAAACTTTGGCAGAAAACAACGGCAAGGAAGTTGATTCATTAGCGCAATTCATCGAACTGCGCGGCGCAAAATCGGTGATGGCAACGCTCTGGTCGGTCGCCGACGAAAGCACCGCGATTTTGATGGGCGAATTTTACAAACTGCGAAAGGAAAATCAAACCTGGACGAAAGCCGAAACGCTTAGACAAGCGCAGCTCGAATTGCTTTACGGCAAATACACGCCCGAACAGGCAAGCGATAAAAACCGCTCGGAAGCCGTCCGCTTCGGCGCGAGCGTGAAGAATATGCCCAAGTTCGTGAAGGATGACAAAGCCCCGTTCGCGCATCCGTTTTACTGGTCGCCGTTCGTGCTGATCGGAAATTGGCGATGAAAGGTTTGTGAGTTTGAAAAATAATTTTTAACTGCTGTAACCTTTCCTGAATTCAACGCACTAGAAAATGTAAGACGCGCCGTTTGGCGAAAATGAAAGAAATGAAACTGAAAATTAAACTGGCAACTGCTTTTGTAATTATCTCCGCATTGACCGGCGGGCAGCTTTTGATTGTTTCCGCGCAGCAGACGCAAATCACGCCGCCGAAATATCCGAACGTCGAACTCGGTCGCGGCAGCGGCTCGAAGGGAGCGGGCGAAACGGAAAAACTCGACCCCGAACTGCGGATGCTCTACGCGCAGTATCGAAAAAGCGGCGGCAAGGGCGTGAGCGGCAGTCCGGTTGAAATTAAATTTAACGACGCGCAGTTAAAAGAAGTCTTTGGAATCAAAGACGCGGGAAACGCCGATCCGATGGTGTCAATCGCCGTTACGACTAATTCAAATGCCGACATCGCCGCGCTGAAAAATGCCGGGATGAAGGTTTATATGCGGCAGGGAAATACGCTGTACGGCGAAGTTTCGATTTTGAATTTATCGAAAATCGCGGGCGAAAAATCGGTCAGCCAAATCGCCGCGACGAAATCCGCCAAAGCACCGGATTTGCCGAAGGAAACCGCGCCGCCGGTGATGAATATGCCGAACTCGAAAGGCAGCACCGCGCCTGTGCCGACGGCAACGCCAGCCGTGAAAAAAACAACGCTCGCCAACGAATTTAACAAAGGCGGAATGACCGGCAAAGGCGTGATGGTCGGCGTGATTGATTCGGGAATTGACTGGCGGCATAAAGATTTTATCAAGCCGGACGGCACTTCGCGCATTGTGGCGATCTGGGATTTATTTGACGATTCGTTCGCGCAGTCGGGCGGCAGAATCGGGACTTCGCCGCCGAGTTTGGCGGCGGGCGGCGATGCTTTGCCGGGAACGATTTATACGAACGCGCAGATTAACGCTGCGCTGAAAGGCAGCGGCACGGTCAACACCGTTGACAATCAGGGACACGGCACGGCGACCGCCGGAACTGCTGCCGGCAATGGCGGAACGGCAGGCGCGTCGCTCGCCGGAGTCGCGCCCGATGCCGATTTGATAATCGTCAAAGCGTCGGACTGCGGCGGATTTGTTGACGCATATATTTTCGGCGCGAAATGGATCACGATGACGGCGCAGGAAATGAAACGCCCCGTCGTCGTCAATCAAAGTTTCGGCGGGCATTTCACCGCGCACAACGGCACGGAACAGGAAGAACAGTTTTTGAATTCCTTAACGGGCAAAGGCATTCCGGGCGTGATTTTCACCGTCTCAGCGGGCAACGAAGGACAATTCAGTATGCACGCGACCGGACAATTCGGACCGCGCCGCGAAGGTCAGGCGGACATTTCGAGCCGTCCGATTTCCGTAACGATTCCCGAAGACCGCGCCGGACAAAGCGGTTCGGTGCTGCTCGGAGTTTTCGATTCACGCGACGAATGGGGCGCGATTATTCAGCCGATCAATGTTCCCGCGTTCACCGATAAAAACGGGAAGCCGATTTCGTTTTCACTTTTCAAAGTTGACGGCGAATTACGTTATCTGCTCGATCAGGGCGTTGAGAAACCCGAATGGTTCGACGCTTATCTGGTCGAAGTCTTGACCAATTCAAAGTTCGGCGATAAAAACGACACGCTCGCTTTGGGTTTGCCGCCGGGAGCGTATCGGATTTGGGGATTCGGCGCGACGGCGAAAGTCGTCAACGGCAACTTCGATTTCTACGCGCCGAATTTCCGCGCCGTTGATTTCGGAATGGGGACGACAAAAACCGGAATGGTTGGTTCGCCGGGAAATGCTTCAAACGTCATTACGGTTGCGGCTTATAATTTTCGAAATAGCTGGCAGAACACGGTCGGCGGCGAAACCAAATTTAATTTCAACATCGGCGAGATTGCCGATTATTCGAGTCCGGGCGGCAGACGCGCCGACGGCGTTTATAAACCCGACATCGCCGCGCCCGCCAATTATACGATTTCGCCGCTGTCTTCGACCGCCGACCCGGACAGTAAATCCTGCGAAGGTGAAAGTATGGCAGCGAGTCTCGGCAAAAGTTTCGTCACGGCGGACGGAACGCACATCGCCTGGAACGGCACGAGCGCGTCGTCGCCCTACACGGCGGGCGTGATCGCGCTGATGCTGCAAAAAAATCCGACTTTAGACGCGGAACAGGTCAGACAAATTTTAATCAAAACCGCTAAATCGGGCGGCATCGTCGGCGCGGTTCCGAATCCGAATTGGGGTTTCGGAATGCTCGACGCGGCGGCGGCTTTACAGGCGACACCGCTGCCGAAAGCCGCAGCGAAAACGCCGGTGAAACGCGCCGGTAAATAAAAGTTTGACGGACGAAATCAAAAGATTCGTTCGCAAAAGAAATCTTTTAGAAATTGATACTTTATAAATCAATTTTTCAAAGGGGCTAAAAAACAAAATAGAAAAAATCAGGAGAGAAATTAAAAACAATGAAATTAAAAGTAATCGCAACAATGTGTTTGATGTGGGCAGTCGTAATGGTCTCGCCCTTAACCACGATGTCAGTTTTCGCTCAGATGAAACAGACGAAAGACAACAAAAAGAAAAAGAAAGTCGGCAGCGACGAAGTGAGCAGCGCGAAAGGCGCGACAGGCTCCAAAGGCGCGGACAGCGACCCGAACATCAAATCGGGCGAAGCGGCGAACGATATGGACGCGCCAAACGGTTTGCCGACGACGAAAGGCGGCGGAAAATCAAAAGGCGCGGCTTACGATTGCGAAGTTCAGCTCGATAACTGGTCGGCGTGGAACGTCAAAATCTATATCAACGGCGCATATCGCGGCTTTCTGTCGGCGGGCGGCGAATCAACGCTCTATTACACGCCGGGGCAAACCACGATTTACGCCCGCGCCGATTTCACTGACGGAACTTATTTTTATTGGGGACCGAAAACTTACACTTGCGGCGCGAACCAATATATTTACTTCAAAATGAATCCGTAAAAACGGTTGATGAGATGGGCGCGGTTTGATTCGAGAACTGCGCCCGTTTTTAAATATTTTGCCAAACAGAGCATAAAACAATGAAAACCAGATTTTTAGCGGCAATGATTTTGATGTTTGTCAGTGCGATTTATTTCGCGCCGCACGGATTGATGTATTCGCCGACGGAAACGAAAACTGTTCAAGCGGACGCGCCGAAATTCGCGCTGCTCGTCGGCATCAACCGTTACAAAAAATTTAAGGATTATAACGTCAATATCCGCGATCTGCGCGGGACGCAAAACGATGTCGCGTTGATGAAAGGCTTGCTCGCCGAATACGGTTTCAAGGAAGAATCGGCGGGCGCAGCGAATGAGAAATTTCCGTGCGGACAGCAGACGGCGGCTTCCAGCGTCAAAACTTTATGCTCTGAACAGGCGACCCGCGATGGCATTTTGCAGGGCTTTCGCAAACAACTTATCGAGAACGCTAAAAATTATTTCGAGACGAATAAATTAACCGCCAACGACCGCGACAAAGGTGCGACCGTCGTTTTTTATTACAGCGGACACGGCTCAAAATTAGAAGATAAAAACGGCGACGAATCAGACGGCATTGACGAAACCATCGTCGCGCAGGATTCCGACCGCAATGGCGTGAAGGATATTATTGACGACGAATTCGACGCTTTTTATAAGGAACTCAGTCAATACACGACGAATATCACGATGATGTTCGACAGCTGTCATTCGGGTTCGGTTACACGCGGCGGTTCGCCGAAAAGCGTCGAACGAACAATTAAATCGAAAAGCAATTCGCGCGGCGGCAATCCGACTTTGAACGACGGCATCAACATTCCCGGCAAATCCGATTACGTTACGATTTCCGGCAGTCTGCCGACGCAGGAATCGCAGGAAGACGTTTTCACCGACACGGCGACCAAAAAGGAACAATGGGACGGTGCGCTGACTTATAATTTCGTCAATCTGACGCGGCAAAATCCGGGTTTGACGTACCGCGAAATCATCAATCTGATGCGTCCGGCGGTTTCCAAATTCAACCAGACTCCGCAGGTCGAAGGCGACATTGACCGCCAAATTTTCGGCGGTTCGTCAACACGCGGTGAAGTTTCTTTAGCGATTGTCGGCGCGCCGCAGAAAGTTCAGAGAACTTTCGCCGCCACTTATTCTTCAGCAACGCGCGATACTCCGGTAACGCCGGAAACGACCGTCGAAGTCAACGAAATAAAACTCGCCGTCGGCGCAATCGTCGGTGCGGGCAAAGGCGCGGCGATTGCGGTTTTCGGCACGAACCAGAGCGACAAAACGCGGCGACAAATCGGCAGCGGCATCGTTACATCGGCGGGCGATTTCACTTCGACGGCGGAAGTTTCATTATTCGACGCGAACACGAAAGATATACCGGCGGACGCGACCGTTAAAATCGTTTCGCCGAGCTTTAATAAAGACGACAAACAAATCGTCGCGCTCGACATTGCGGCAGGAAGCAAAGCGGCGAACGAATCTAAAACTTTGACCGACATCGAAACTAAATTGAAAGACAACGCGCTTTTGAAAACCGTCAAAACGCCGAATCTTTTGAGTTCAATCGGCACGAGCCGCAGCGCGAATTCGACCGCCGCGCCTGAACCGAAACCCGACTGGAACGTCGCCGTCGTGCGCGGCACTTATAAAGATTTCAAATTCGGCAATCCGCAGCCCGACTTTTCAAAAATCACGCCCGCCGGTAAAGGCGAATCGGACGACGCTTGCCGTCAGACGAAATTCGCCGGCAGCAAAGCCGTCGCGCCGTCCGACACAGAACAGGGATTTTTCCTGATCGGCAAGGCGGATAAAATGCCGCTGTATAATCTGTGGTTTTCCGCCGACAACCCGAACGCCGGAAAATGTCTGGCGGACGCGCTCGAAAAATATGCGCGGATTGAAAATTTGCGAAATTTGACGAGCGGCGGCTCGAACTTGAATGAAAACATTAAAGTCGAAGTCGTCAAACTCGATTCGATGGAAAACGTCAACCGCGATTTGGCGCAGTGCAACGCCGAAAAAAATACGCTCGCGGTCAAAGCGGACAGCGACGGGCAGATTCAATTTAAGCCGAACGATTTGTATTATCTGAAAATCACGAACGCTTCCGAGCGCGATTTATATTTGTATATTTATTCGCTGACGACCGGCGGCGGCATCAACCTGATTTATCCGGTCGAAGGTTCGGCGGGCAGCGAAAAAATAAAAGCCGGACAGACGATCTGCACGATTCAGAAAGAAATTCTTTTCCAGGTTGACGCGCCGGAAGTTTCGCCGCCCGGAGTGGAAACTTTGAAAATTATCGCCACCAAACAGGAATTTCCCGGAACGCTTTTGTCGCAGGCGGCTCTTTTCAACGGGCGCGGTGACGGTTCGCCGCTCGAACAGCTTTTGCGGCAAGCCGCTTCCGGCAAACGCAGCGGCGCGGTTTCGTTCGCCGTCAGCGATTGGGCGACGAAAAATATCAATATCGAAATCGTGCCGTAATTCGATTGGAGCGCAAGCGTCCCGCTTGCAATGAGCATCGCTTCGATACGAAAAAATCTGCGCCGCCAAACATTTTCGCGCTCACGCGCTCAATGCAAGCGGGACGCTTGCGCTCCAGTTTTTTGAAATAGATGAAAAAATATATCATTCTCGCCGCGCTCCTGATTGGCTTTTGGCAATCGGCGAAAGCGCAGGAAAAGCCGGAACTCGTTTTGCAGAGAGGGCATTCCAGCCCGGTCGTCTCGCTGGCGTTCGGCTCGAACGGCAGAGCTTTGATCAGCGGCGAGCGCAACGGCATCGTTAAATTTTGGGACTTACAAACCGGAATCAATCTGCGCGATGTCTATCTGAACAGCGAACTGAAACAGGGTTTTACGATCAACGCGAGCGGCAGAACGATCTTCGCGCCGGTTAAAGACGGCTGCGCGTTTTGGGATTTACAGCTTGGCAAAAAATTGCAGGCTTTCGAGTGCGGCGAGGGCAATAATTATTTTTCCAACCGGACTTTCAGCTTTGCTACCCGCACTTTAGCGGTCGGCGAGCAGGGCAGTTTTTACGTCGCCAGTCTCGCCGAAAAAAAATACGTTAGTTTGGAAGGCGACATCAAACAAGTCGAAGGAATGATTTTCAGTCCCGACGGTAAAATTCTCGCCGTTTCGCATTACCGCTCCGAAGAAACAAAGGCGAAGTTAGGGGCGCGATTCAGTTCCGGCAGCGTCGTCGAACTTTACAATGCCCAAAGCGGAGAGTTGCTGCGGGCGATGGACGGTCAAACCGAGAGCGTAAAAAAATTAGTTTTTAGTGCCGACGGGACGACACTGGCGGGCAAAACCGAAGAAATCGGCGGCTTCAATACGAAATCGAAAATTTTTGTCTGGAATGCGGCGAGCGGCAAACAAACGGCGATTTACGACGCGGGATTTGTGCCGATGAATATCGCTTTGAGCAATGATGGCGGAGTGGTCGCCGCCGGAACTGAAAACGGAAAAGTTTCGCTTTACGAAAACAATTCGCCGACTCCGCGCCAATTCGATAACGGCTCGTCCGTCGTAACGGCTTTCGCTTTTAGTCCCGACGGTAAATTGTTGGTGAGCGGCGATATGAACGGCGCGGTCAAAATCTGGGATTGGCGCGGCGGGCGCGAATTAATTTCGCTCGGCACGAAGATTCTGCCAATTTCGACGGCGGCGATTGACGGCGATAACCGGCGATTGTTCATCGCGCAGAAGAATTACAACTTTACGATGGAAGGCGGCATTGACTTCGATTCGGCAGCGAAAATTTTCGACACCGAAGGCAGCGTCAAAAACGGTTTTTTGCCGAAGTCGTTGAACGGTGTGCAGATTTCGGATTTTATTTTCGCGCCGGACGGCAAGACTTTTTTGATGAGTTGGATCACCCTCAGCAAACCCGGCATTGACGCGATCACGGGCGGATTCATTCAGGCAAAAAGAGATACTGTGCAGCCGGTATTGTTAGGAACGGGAAAAGAGCCGACTTACTCGAAATTCGCCTACAGCCCTGACGAAAAAATTCTCGCCACTTCCGGTAAATCCAACGCGGTCAATGTCTGGAATTTAACGCAAAACAAACTCCTATATAAAATTCCCGACAAATGGGACGGCGCATCGAGCCTGACGGAAAGCGTTTTGGCGTTCACGCCCGACGGGAAAACTCTGATTCGTGCCGGAGACGATTCAAAGATTCGTTTCTTCGACGCAGCGACCGGACAGCCGCAGAAGGTTATAGATTTCACGCGCTTGAATCAAAGATTTTACAATTTCAGTCCCGACGCGCAGTTTATCGCCTTCAGCGGCATCAACAACGATGACGACCGGCGAACAATTTACCTGTGGAACGTCGCCGAAAGCAAAGTTACGCACACTTTCAGCGGACACGCGGGCGAAGTCAACTCCGCCGCTTTTACCGCTGACGGAAAGATTTTAATCAGCGCGGACGAAAGCGGGACGGTTAAATTCTGGAACGTCGCCGCGCAAGAGGAGATCGCTAATTTAGTAATTACCGGCGAAAATGATTGGGTCGTTACCACGCCCGAAGGTTTGTTCGACGGAACGCCGAACGCCTGGAGCAAACTTTTCTGGCGGTTCGACAACGACATCGGCAAACTCGCGCCGCTCGAAGCGTTTTTCAATGAATTTTATTATCCGAATCTGCTCAAAGAAATTCTCGACGGCAACGCGCCGCCGCCGCCGAAAAGGGAACTGTCGGAAATTGACGCTCGTCAGCCGTCCGCCCGCATCGTGCAGATCGGGAATCAAACCGTCGCGGAGAGAAATCCGAACGGCAAACAACCGATTGAAATTGTGAACAGAAACGTCGAAGTAAAAATCGAAGTCGTGGAAAACAATCAAAAACCGTCGCGCCCGTCGCAGGCGGCGACGGGCGGCGCGAACGACGCACGGCTTTTTCGGAACGGGTCTTTAATCAAACATTGGAAGGGCGACGTTTTCGATCAGGCGAGCGGCTGTGAAACTCTGGCGACCAAACCAAATGAGCCGCGCCGCGCCGTCTGCAAAACCGATTTGACCGTTTTGGCGGGCGCGAACGATTTGACCGTCTATGCCTTCAACCGCGAAAACGTCAAAAGCGGTAACAAAACCGTTGCCGTCAAAGGCGCGGACAGCCTGAAACGCAGCGGAACTTTGTACGTTCTGGCAATCGGTGTCAATCGCTACAAAGACGCGAGTCATAATCTGAAATTCGCCGTCGCCGATGCCGATTCGATCAGTGACGAGTTAATCGCGCAGCAGACGAAAGTTTCGAGTAAAAGTTACGCCGACGTGAAAGTCGTTAAATTAACCGACGAAAAAGCGACGCGGGAAAATATCTTACAGGCGTTGCGGCGGTTTTCAACGAACGCGAATCAGGTTGCTTTAACCGGCGAAATCGGGCAGGAATTGGCAAAAATAAACCACGCGCAGCCGGAAGACGCGCTCGTCGTTTATTACGCCGGACACGGCACGGCATCGAAGGACAGGTTTTATCTGATTCCGCACGACGGCTTTCCGGCGGACAGTGCGGTCAGCGAAAATTATCTGCAGATGCTTTACGAAAAAAGCGTTTCGGATGAAGAGTTGGAAAAATCTTTGGAAACGGTTGATGCCGGAAAAATGCTGATGATTATTGATGCCTGCAATTCCGGTCAGGCTCTGAATGCCGAAGAACAAAGGCGCGGTCCGATGAATTCACGCGGATTGGCGCAGCTTGCGTATGAAAAAGGAATTTATATTTTAACCGCCGCGCAGAGCGAGCAGGCTGCGCTCGAAGTTTCTAAATTCGGACACGGTTTGCTGACTTATTCCTTACTCGAAGGTTTGCGAAAAGCGGAAAAAATTACGGACGGGACGATCACCGAAAGAAACTGGTTCGATTATGCCGTGCGGCAAGTTCCGCAACTGCAAATTGACGAAATGCGAAAGCGCGATGTAGAAATTAAAGGCAGTAAAGGTAATTCGAGAAGCGGTGTCGTTTTCATCAAAGGCGCGAACGTAAATCTGCCGCCGGAAAAACGCGGACTGCAAACGCCGCGCATTTTCTACCGGCGCGAAGCCGAAGAAAATCCGTTCGTCGTCGCCAAACCTTGAAACTTCAGGGCAGAAGCCCGCGCGTGAGCAAGGGCGCATTTTCTGTGGAGTCTGCGCCCTTGCTCACGCGCGGGCTTCTGCCCGAAAATCACAAATCACCTTCAACAAACCGCGCCCGCGCTTCGTCGGAGAAAAGAAATTCGCGGCTGTAGAATTTAAGCGGATAATCTTTGTCGAATTTTTCGACTAACTCGTTGCAGTTTTCCAAAAGCGAATCGTCGGCGCGTGGATTTAAAAAATCGTCAACGGTTTTCAGCCAGAAAACCGTGAGAGTTTCGTGATAAGGCATCTCTTTTTCAAAATCAATTTCAAACGCCCGCAGCAAATTAAAAATTCCGTCGCGCATTTTTTGATGAGCCGTTTCGTAATCGTTTTGAGAAAGATAGACGAACGCAACCGTCAGATGTTCGGCGTGTCGCCAGTCGGCGCGGGAAATCGTGCCGGTTTCAAAGCCGCGCACTATTTCCGAAATTTCGTTTTCGGTTTGGTATTTCACAAAAGTTTTTGCCGGAATTTTGGGCGAGGCAGATTAAGTGAAATTTAATCTTCTCCCTGCATCGTATCCACGAAGACTTCGAGAAATTCTGCCTGCGCGTCGGTCAGTTCGATGAATTTGACGGCGAAGCCGATTTCAAAAACGTGGTTGGCGACTTCGCCCCAGAGCTGGATTTTTCTGCCGTCGGTCAGAGGGAAAAATATCTTGACGGTTTCGCCGTCTTCGACTTCGCCCGAACATAAAACGAAACAGCCGTGCGGCGAAATGTCGCTGATCGTGCCGCTTTTTCTGCCGACCAAGCCTTCCCATTCGATGTCTATGTTGATTTGAATCCGCTCGACGACGCGGCGGTCTTTTCCCGTTCTTCTGTCCTGTGTCATAAAAAAATAATCGCTGCCGATTGATTAAAAGTGCGATTTAATCCTGATTTCCGATTTCCGTTTCGGCGCGACCTTTACTCGTCAAATAATAATAGACGGGCAAACCTAAAGCAATCAGAAAAAGTCCGATAAAAGACTGCTTCGGAGTGTTTATCAGCGTACTTATTAAAAGCCAGCCCGCCACGATTAGAAAAATGACGGGAATAATGGGATAACCAAAAGCCCTGTAAGGTCGAATCGCGTCCGGGTATTTGCGGCGGAAAACGAAAACGGTCGAAGTCGCCAGCGCGTAGAAAATCCACGAACCGAAGATAACGTAATCGGTCAGCGTATCGAACGAACCCGACAACGCCAGCAGACACGCCCAAAATCCCTGAACAACCAGCGCGATGACCGGAACGCGAGTGCCTTCCGACAGTCTGCCCATTGATTCAAACATCAACCCGTCCTGCGCCATCGCGTAGGGAACTCGCGCGCCGGTCAAAATCGAAGTGTGCAGCGTTCCGATTGACGACAGCATCAAGCCGACGGTGAATAAAGCGACCGCGAAACCGACCGCGACCGATTTTATATCGCCGCCGAAAAACCGCGAGACGACTTCTTTGGCGACCGACGAATCTTTTGAGACCGAAGCAATCGTCGTTGGGTCGAGAACGTAGAAATACGCGAAGTGAACGAAGACGTACAGCAAAATAATCAGAACCGTGCCGCCGATCAAAGCAATCGGAATGTTGCGTCCGGGGTTTTTAATTTCGCCCGCGACCAAAGTTAAGTTATTCCAGCCGTCGTAACCCCAAAGCGCACCGAGCATCGCCGCACCGAAACCGGCGACGAACGAATAATTTGCCGAACCGAACCGAACCGATTCACCAACGCCTTCACACGCGCCGCCCGCTTCGATCAGCGAAAAATTGGCGAAAGTCCCATTCGTTACAAAGACGAACGCGCCGATGCCGACTCCGGTGATTAAGATGATTTTGACGAATGTCAGAGCCGTTGCGATTCTGCCGCTCAGATAAACCGACGCGCAGTTGATGGTCGTGAAAATAACGATCATCATCACAGCGATAATTTGCAGCGAAGTCAGTTCAAATTGATAGCCGAAAATGTTTTGGCTGATCAAAGTCTGCTTCAATTTTCCGTCCAAAAAATCATTCAAACCGATGGAAAAAACGACGGCGACCGAAGCCTGCGCGCCGGTTTTGCCGACGAAAATCAGCATCCAACCGTAAAGAAAACTCCAAACGCGCCCGTAAGCATCGCGCAAAAAAACATATTCGCCGCCCGCCTCCGGCTTCATCGCCGAAAGCTCGGCGTAAGTCAACGCGCCCGCCAGCGACAAAAGCCCCGCCGCAACCCACGCGATAATCACCCAGGTCGGACTGCCGAGATTGCACGTCATCACCCGCGCTTTCAAAAAAACGCCCGTGCCGATGACGTTCCCCAAAATAATCGAAATCGCCGCGATCAAGCCGAGTCCGCGAATCAAAGTTACTTTATTCGGTAAGTTGGAAGCCATAATTTTTTAGAAATTTATTTAACCACAGATGCACACAGATTAACACAGATATTTTGAGGATTAGATTTAGAATCGAATAAATTATCTGTGTTAGTCTGTGATTTTACTTTCGTCTTTTATCTCCGCTAAAAATGCGCGAAATCAAATTTTCAGCCGACCGTTTGGTTGCGGCTTTACTCAATTTATCAAAATCGGAAACCGTCTGTCTGCTCGACAGCGGCGGCGTTGGTAATCTCGGTTCGCGTCTTCTGATCGCCGGAATTCGACCGCTGGAATGTTTGGAAATATCGAACGAAAACGCGGAAACCACTTTGGAAATTTTAGATGCAAAACTGTCCGGTAAAAACATCGCGCACATTTTTACGATTTCCTACGACTTCGGTTTGAAACTCCAAAACATCGCGCCGCGATTAAAAGAAGTTTCGACATTTGATGAACCTGACGTTTACCTCGCCGCGTTCGACTGTTTGATAATTCACGATTACGACACGGCGCGAACCGTTTTGACGGGAAACGAAAAACGATTCGATGAAATTGAAAGACTCTTAGCTGAAAATGACGGCGCGATGGAAAACGATTTCATCGAGCAATCGCACGTTTCTTCAAATTTTACCCGCGAAAATTATATCGAAGCGATCAAAGAAATTCAGGAACGCATTCGGCGCGGCGACACTTATCAGACAAATCTGACGCAGCAGATTAGCGTCGGTTTGCCGGAAACGCTTTCGCCGCAACAGATTTTCAGTAATCTGAGAAAAGCACATCCGGCAGCTTTCGCGGCTTTTATCAAACGCCAAAATGATTACGTCATCTCGGCATCGCCGGAAAGATTTTTTCGAGTCGAGAGTCGAGAGTCGAGGGTCGAGAATCAGATTGTTTCCGCGAGTCCGATTAAGGGAACGCGACCGCGTGGGCGAACGGCGGCGGAAGATTTAGATTTGCGAAACGATTTATTAAATTCGGAAAAAGACCGCGCCGAAAATGTGATGATCGTTGATCTTTTGCGAAACGATCTGGGCAGAATCTGCCGATTCGGTTCGGTCGCGGTCGAAAAACTCTGCGATTTGGAAACGCATCCGACGCTGTTTCACCTCGTTTCGACGATCAACGGCGAACTACGCGAAAACGTAAAATTTTCCGACATCTTAAAAGCTGTTTTCCCGTGCGGCTCGATTACGGGCGCACCGAAAATCAGCACGATAAAAATAATTGAAGAACTGGAAACCGCGCCGCGTGGACTTTCGATGGGCGCAATCGGATATTCGAGTGGAGAGTGGAGAGTGGAGAGTCGAGAGCGATCTTCTCCTCTCCACTCTCCACTCTCCACTCTCGACTTATCGGTGGCGATTCGCACGATGGTCGTCAGAAATCAAAAAGCCGTTTTCAACGTCGGCGGCGGTATTACTATTGACAGTGTTCCCGCCGAAGAATACGAAGAAACGCTGGTCAAAGCGCGGGCTTTGCTCAATGCCGTCAACGGGAAATTAATTTGAAAGAGCCGGGAACTTTTTTAATTTGGCGGTGTCTAATTTGAAAATCTACTTGTTGAGGAGAAAATTTCAAATGGATAACAAACCGAATATCAACGTAACGCCCTTGATTGACGTGCTACTGGTTCTGCTGATTATTTTTATGGTCGTCTCGCCAGTCAAACCGACCGATTTCAAAGCCAAAGTTCCGAGTGAGCCGAAAAATACCGCTAATGTAAATCCGCATCCTGACACTTTGGTTGTCGCTATAAATCCTGATTCGACACTGCGGCTCAATAACGAAAATGATTTGGGAACGGTTCAAAATTCCGAAAAACTCGTCGAACGGCTCACCGATATTTTCCGCCAACGCCGCGAAAACCGCGCCTACGCCGAAGACCGCGCCGACCGCACGGATTTATCGGAAGAAGAAAAACTGCAAAAAACCGTTTTCATCAAAGCTCCGCGCAATCTCGATTACGGCAGCGTCGTCAAAATCGTGGACGCGGTGAAAATTGCGGGCGCGAGTCCGATCAGTCTGCAAATTGATAATTTGAATTAATCAGAACACGGAGCGTTAGCGACGTGCTAATCTTTCAAACACGATTCGCGCGCCGCCAATTAATGCACGTCGCTAACGCTCCGTGTTCTGACATTTTTCTCTTTAAAACAAAAAAAACTCTATGCTATAATTTTTTTGCCTTAACCTCGGCGAATTTTTATTTTTACCGCCGAAAATAAACTCTTCCGAACTTTTTGCAGATGGTGAATTATTATCAAATTCTGAAAGTTTCACCGAAGGCGACCAACGCCGAAATAAAATCGGCGTATCGCCGTCTGGCGCGAAAAATTCACCCGGATGTCAATACGACCGACACGCAGGAAGCCGCCGCCGAATTCGCCAAAATCGCCAAAGCCTACGAAATTCTGGGCAATCCGAAAGAACGCGCCGCTTACGACCGGCGGCTTTTGAACGCCCAGTATAAAAGTTCTTCGGAAGAGGATTCGGTCTTTTCGTCGGAAAATTCGCACGCCCGCCGCTGGCGGCAGATGGCTTACGAACGCCGCTACAACGAAATTATTGACCGGATGATCGCCGACGAACGCCGCGAAACGATGGCTTTACAGCGGGCGATTTTCCCGACCGTCGCGCTGTTTATTTCCGTTCTTTTCGTCGGAATTTTCAAGCCGACGTTCTGGACGAATTCGCAGCTGCTCGGAAAAATAATTTTGTTTTCCCTTTTTCTCGTCGGTTTGGTTCATTTCATCAAACGGCTGCGGGCGGCATTTGACCGCTACACTTATCGCGGCGAAAATCTGCACGATTCGATTCTGGAAGAAACCGCCGCTGAAGAAATTAACAAGCCATACACGCGCTTTACCGCCGCCAGTTTCCTGATCGTCGGGACGATTATGTGTTTCGGAACCGGATTGCTGATCGGAAATTTTATGGAATCGTATCTGACCGCTTCTGTCCCGGTTATTTTCATCGCCTCGCTCAAACCCGAATTTATTTTTTATCCGCCGATTGTCGTTCTGCTGGTTGACTTGATGCACACCGCCGCCTCGAAATTTGAACACTAAAAATGCTCGCGCTTGACATCCTTTTTTTGAGAAATTATACTTTGTAGTTTCCTTGAAGGGGAAAAATTACAGCTTGTAAAGCCATAGACGGAGAACTTATATAAATGCCAAATCATAAATCAGCCGAAAAGCGCGTCAGACAAAACGAAAAACGCCGCGAAGTGAACCGCAGTAACAAAAGCAGTCTGCGAACCCAAATCAAAAAATTGCGTTCGGCGTTGACCGCCAGCGATAAAAATTTAAGCCAGGAATTACTGAACCCGACCGTTTCTTCGATTGATAAAGCGGTTAATAAAGGCGTTCTGCACAAAAATACGGCGGCGCGTTACAAATCGCGCTTAACGTCGCACGTCGCTAAATTATCGTAAAATTTTATTTTTCTTACCTCATAACTTCATAGTTTTTCTCCTTTGATTGAAAGGAAGCGAATCTTAAGCAAATTCGCTTCCTATTTTTTCTTTTAAATTCCGCCTCAAATAACTGGAAAAAAACATTTCAAAGTTCTAAAATTAGAATCTCGAAACTAATAGTTATATATCATAAGAAATTAGATTCCACAGACCAAAGTTTTACAAAATTTATGCAAGAATTTACAGACCAGATGCCCTCGGACATTCAGCGTTTTCCGATGGTGCCGATCCGCGATGTCGTGATTTTTCCTTTTACGAAAGTGGCTTTTAAAATCGGTCGTCCGAGTTCCGTCAGAGCTTTGGAACAGGCGATGACGAGCGAGCGCAATATTTTCTTGGCGACCCAGCACGATGCGACGGTTGACGAACCGAATCCCGATCAGATTTATATGGTCGGAACTTTGGGCAGAATTTTACAGGCGCAGAAACAGGACAACGGACAGATTAAGGTCGTCGTTGAAGGACGCGAACGCGGACAGGCGATGCGGTTTGAACAGGACGCGGACGGAATGTTCTACGCGCTGGTCAAACCCGTCAAATCGGTTGACGAATCCGGTTATCGCACCGACGGGCTTTTGCAGAAAATCAGCAGCCTGGTCGAGCAATTTTTGCGCGTCTCGCCCGACGCTTACACTGACGCTTTGCACGCTTCGTTGCGCGGAATTTCCGCCGCGCAGATTGCCGACGCGATGAGTTCGCATCTTCGCATCGCGGTCGAAGAAAAACAGGAACTGCTCGAACTTTTCAGCGTTCAGGAAAGATTGCAGAAATTAACCGAGATTCTCGAACAGGAAATCGAGAAAAAACAACTCGACCGCACGGTTCACACGCGCACTAAAAAGCAGATGGACAAACATCAGCGCGAGTATTATCTGAACGAGCAGATCAAGGCGATTCACAAAGAACTTGGACGCAAAGACGACAAGGCTGAACTCGAAGAATTAAAGAAAAAAATCGAAGAAGCCGGAATGACCGTCGAAGCCAAAGACAAGGCTTTGCAGGAATACGCGCGGCTGGAGGCGATGCCGCCGATGTCCGCCGAGTCAACCGTTTCCAGAACTTATGTTGATTGGCTGGTCAATGTTCCTTGGAAAAACGCTTCGGAAGAAATCAACGATTTGAACGAAGCCGAGCGCGTTTTGAATGAAGATCATTACGGGTTGGAAAAAATTAAAGAGCGTATTTTGGAACACTTGGCGGTGCGCCAGTTGGTAAAAAATCCGAAGGGAACGATCCTCTGTTTCGTCGGTGCGCCGGGAGTTGGCAAAACGTCGCTCGGCAAATCAATCGCCAACGCGACGGGCAGAAAGTTCGTGCGCCTTTCTTTAGGCGGCGTTCACGATGAAGCCGAAATTCGCGGGCATCGCCGCACATATATCGGCGCACTGCCGGGACAAATCGTGCAGTTGATGAAACGCGCCGGAACGATCAATCCGGTAATTCTTTTGGACGAAGTTGATAAACTCGGCAAAGATTTTCGCGGCGATCCGTCGGCGGCTCTTCTGGAAGTTCTCGACCCGGAACAAAATTCGACGTTCCGCGATCATTATCTCGATGTTGATTATGATTTGTCGCAGGTATTTTTCATTGCGACGGCGAATGTTCTGCATACGATTCCGCCCGCGCTGCAAGACCGTCTGGAAATACTGAATTTGTCAGGCTACACCGAACGCGAAAAAGCGCAGATTGCCAAACGCCATCTGATTCCGAAACAGGCGGAAGGCAGCGGAATGGATGTCGAGCGCGTGAAATTTACCGACGACGGCGTTCTCGAAGTCATTCGCCATTACACACGCGAAGCCGGTGTTCGTAATCTCGAACGCGAAATCGGTTCGTGTCTCAGAAAAATCGCCCGCCAATTCGTTCTCTCCGACCGCAGCGAAGATTTCAAGGAAGCCATTGACGCTGAACGAGTGCGCGAACTACTCGGAACGATTCGATTCCGCAAACAGGACATCGCCCGCAAATCGGAAATCGGCTTGGTCAATGGCTTGGCGTGGACGGAAGTCGGCGGCGAAGTTTTGCAGGTCGAAGCGACGCTCGTTAAAGGGCGCGGCGGCGTAAAATTAACCGGCAAACTCGGCGAAGTGATGCAGGAATCGGCTTACGCCGCCTTAACCTGTATCAGAACCCGCGCCGACAAACTCGGTATTAACGAGCAGGATTTTCACAAAAAAGATTTGCACATTCACGTTCCCGAAGGCGCGATTCCGAAAGACGGACCAAGCGCGGGAATCACGCTGGCGACGGCGATGGTCTCGGCTCTGACCGGCAAACCAGCCAGACACGATGTGGCAATGACCGGCGAAATCACCCTGCGCGGCAAAGTTCTGCCCATCGGCGGCGTGAAGGAAAAATTATTAGCGGCGCATCGTTTCGGGTTAAAGACGATTATTTTGTCAAAAGACAACGAAAAAGATTTAGCCGACGTGCCGGAAGAAGTGCGCGGCGATCTGACGATTCACGCCGTTGACACGATTGACGAAGTGCTGAAATTCGCCCTCGAATCGGTCAAGGAAACCGACATTCTCGAAACGCCGCACATCTGGACGGACACGCCGACGGCGGATATTTCGGCGACGATTAAGTGATAAGGCAAAAGTAAAAAGGCAAAAGGCAAAAAAAAATTGGAACAAAAAATATCGTCATCCGGCTAATTCGCAATGCCGGAAAATGTCTGCTCGAATGTTCAAATAAAGTCGAAGAGATATTTTGAATTCAAAGCAAAAAGCGGTTCGAGTTTATTTAACCCGAACCGCTTTTTGCTAATCGAAAATCTGCCGTCTCGAATTTTACGGTATAAACGAATTCGGAATCGGTTTGTCATCCGATGCGCCGAAAGAGATGCCGGTAAATCCCGCCGTCGAGCGGTTTAAGTACCAAGTGCCGCTTCGGAACACGGCAACGTCCGTTTTCCCATCGCCGTCATAATCCGCCGGAGTCGGCGCGTCGGTTCCTAAGCCAAATGCGATTCCCGTGAAACCGAGTTGGCTTCTGTTGAGATACCAGGTTCCGTTCGACGGGCGAAAGACGGCAACATCCGCTTTCCCGTCGCCGTCGTAATCGCCGGGAACGGGTTTATCGTTTGCGTCGCCGAAAATAATTCCGGCGTAACCGAGTTGACTTCGCAGCAGATACCAGACACCCGTTCGATAAACGGCAATGTCAGTCTTCCCGTCGCCATCGTAATCGGCGGCGACCGGTTTGTCTATGTTTGCGCCGAACGGCACGAAACTGACTTGATTATTGGTTAAATTCATAAAATACCAATAACCGTTCGACGGGCGGAAAAATGCCAGTTCCGCTTTGCCGTCGCCGTCGTAATCCGCCGGCTGCGGAACGTCGCTGCCTTCGCCGAAGCTGATGCCGGTAAATCCGGCTTGCGATCTTTGCAGATACCACGTTCCGTTGCGAACGACGGCGACATCGGTTTTGCCGTCGCCGTCATAATCGGCAGGCGCGAGTTTATCCGTTCCCAAACCAAAAGCCAAACCCGTAAAACCGGCGGCTGATTGCAGCAAATACCACGTGCCGTTCGACGGACGAAACACCGAAACGTCGGATTTACCGTCGCCGTCAAAATCGAATTTTGCACGACCGGACGGCGGACAAGTATTTCGCATCAGCACGACTTTGTTTTGCGAAATTTCTTTGACGACGACTAAATCCGTTACGCCGTTTAGATTAAAATCGAGCGGGTAAAGTTTATCGGAACCGCCTTGTTCGGGACTGAAATTGAAGGCAGAGCCGAAAACTCCGGCACCGTTATTCAGTAAAACTGAAAGGGAATTGTTTGTTCCGTTATTAGTAACGGCAACGTCCGGGATATTATCGCTGTTGAAATCAGCGGAGACGATTTTTGCCAAATTTTGATTGGCGACGGTGAAAGGGTTGCCGATTGGAGAATTGAAAGTTCCGTCGCCGACTCCTATTTGAACGGAAGCACTGCCCGGATCGGTTCGGTATGTGATAACAACCAAATCTTGTTTGCCATCACGATTAAAATCATTAGTCGTCAGTTCCAGAGCCTGTATATTGATCGGCGGCGTAGTGGCAAAGATAAAACTGCCGTTTCCCAGTCTGACTGAAACGCTCTGAGCGGTAGAACTGCTATTGGCAACGGCAAAATCTAAAAAACCGTCATTGTTGAAATCCCGAACAGCCACCGATGAACCGCCTTGACCGACCGGAACGACAACGGCTGAACCGAAATTGCCGTTTCCCAAGCCGGGAGAAACCTGCGCTTCAGCACCAAAAGTTTTCGTAATAATGTCAAATTTATTGTCATTATTAAAATCGCCGACTGCCACCGAACCCGGTGTATTGGGCAGAGTCAAACTGATTGGTGAAGCGAAACCACCGGTGCCGTTTCCTAACAAAACTCCCGACGACAACGAGTTTCCGGCGGCAACAAGGTCGAGTCTTCCGTCGTTATTGAAATCGGCTGCCGCCAGATCATTAACAAAGAGTTGTCCGCCGTTGTTTGAAATCGCATTGTATTGAATTCCGGTCGAGGTAAAGTTGCCGTTGCCGTCATTCAGGAAAACTTCGACTACGCCCGGAAAATTTCCGCTTTGAAGATTTCTTAAAATCGCCAGATCAACATAGCCGTCACGGTTAAAATCTCCCGGCGCAGCGGCAACCGGACGATTAACGGTCAAGACTACCGGCAAAGCGAATTGCGGGGTTTGACAAACTGCGTGCGTTTTAATGGCAGCTGAAATCAGCAGCATTAAAATGATTATCAAAAGCGCAAAATTGTTAGCGATTGAAGTGTCTTTGAAAATAGATTGGGTATTTTTAGTGTTCATTTTGCCTGCTCCATCTGAATTTTTGTTAAGTCGTTCAAAATTAATAGTTCTCATTAGTTTCTCCATAATTGATTTAAGAACCGATTGCTATCACGGCGGCTCCGTCAACGCCTGACTATACTCCAGGATTTATTCGACGGATTTGCGGCTTTTAAACTTTCACAATAGAAACGCCGCGCCTTGATGGTTTTTCAGAAAGTTTCGGGAAAAAGTCAAAAAAATAAAATGAGGTGAGAAAGTGAGGGTGAAGTTAAATCGGGAAACGGCAAAAATTTCTTTACCATCTGCCTTTAAAATAAAATACGTGCCGCCGCCGTAATTTTTTGGAAACTTTAAAGAAAACATCAAAATAAATTTTGGCGGTCGGATGAAAAAGTGGCATTCTGTTTCGTATTTATAGTGAAGTTAAAAAATTCGGGATGAGAACGACGGTGACTGGAAAATTAATTCAGCCCGAAACTCGACAAACTCAATTATGAGCTTTTTAATAACCGAACGACTGCACGATTTTTTTCGCGGAGACGATGCGGCGTGGGACGACATCACTGTAAAATTCTATGACCGGATGTTGAGCCGTCTCGAACGGAAGTTCGATAATTTACCGTTTGCCGATTTGCAGGACGCGGTTTCCGATTGGGTCGTGGAAATTTTTGAGAAGGTTCAGGAAGAAAGGTGCCGTGTCGAAGTCGAGTGTGAAAATAAAAACTTTTCGGCAGAAGAAATCGCCGGATTAAAAATTCGCCGCTGCTCCGAACGAATCGGTTTCGATGCGGCGAAGGGAACTTTTGAAAATTGGATGTGGTCAATTTTGAATCGGCGGGCGATTGACTGCTGGCGGAAAAATAATCGGCGGGCGGAAGTATCCGGCGATGACGAGCCTACCGAAGATTCGTCCGAAAAAAACGAGTCGTTACGCGGAACGCCCGAAAACCCTTGGCTGAGGGAAATCAGCGAAGCCGAATTTCTGCGTCGGATGAATCGTCTGAAAATGTTTCTGAACTCGGTTTTAGAGGAAAATGAATTGCTTTATTTTCAAATCTGGCTCGAATACGGCGATAATCCGAACGGGCAGATCGTCAAGGAAATTTTCAAAAGCAAACTCGACCGCGAACTCGGCGACGCGACTGTCACGAGTATCAAAAAGCGTTTCATTCGCGTCAGTTATTTGAATCTGCTCGAATTTGTCGAAGACGCGAACGCGCTGAAAGATTTGTTTCACCGGCTTGCCGAAGCCAGCAGCGATGAAACCGCATTTTTCGCCGATATGATGAAGCTCATTTGGCGCATATTCTGCAAAGACGCGAACACGGTTGAAGAATCGAAACGAAAAATCTCGCCGCATTTATGGGAACACCTGGAAACTTTGGTGCAGCGGACGAACGTGCAGAATAAAATTTTAGCCGCCGCTTACCGGCATTTTCGGGACAAAGTTCCTCGTCCGGCGTTCTGCCGAACCGTCGAGATTTACGCCGATAATCGGTTCGGCAAAAAAGTCAGGGAATTTTTTGCCGAAGGAGGCGGCGACGTTTGAAGATGGATAACGAAGAGCAGAAAAAAATATCGAATCGTGAAACGTCCGACGAAGCCGACGAAAAATTCTGGCAGAATTTCAGCCGCGATTTGTGGCTGTTGTTCAAAAAAGCCGAAGATTTGCCGACGACTGAAAACGCGAATCTTTCAACGGACAAAACCGACGAAACAACCGAATCGGCAGGGCGGGAAAACACACGGAATCTGCGCGAAAATTGTCTGACATTTACGCGCTGCGACGAAATCGGAAAGCGGCGGAATGCGGCTTCCGGCGCGGAAAAAACGCATCTGGAGCATTGCCGTTTCTGCGCGCGGCGCGTCGAACGATTCGGCGTAAATTCACCTCCGATGCCGTCGAGAGAAGCCGCCATCGAAAAACAAACGGCAATTCTGCCGCCGTCTCTGCCGCCGAAAAAATCTTTTTGGGCGCGGCTTTTTCCGCCGACTGGCGGGAATCTTAAAACGAATCGGCTGCGGCTGAGTTTCGGGTTGGCGGGCTTGGCATTGATTTTTTTCGCCGGTTTGACGCTGCTTGTCTGGCGGGGAAATCTCAATCAGCCAACGGAAGTTTCAGTTTTGCCGCCTTCCGCCAGCTCGCCGGTGCCGGATTTTAACGCCGCCGAAACTGCATCGAATAAAAACAGCAACGCCGCCGATTCCACTCCGACTAATTCGGGAGCGAACATTGCGCCGCCGACAAATCGGAAGGAAACGGCAAACGAAAACGCGCCGGAAAACTCAAATTCCGACGAGTCGGCGATAAACCTCGCCGCGCTGCCGTCCGCCGTCCGCGAATCGCTGGCGACCGGATCGATTTTGCCGTCGCCTGATTTGGCACGGCTGCGGAATGTGCCGACCAGACGGGCGGGCGGCGAAAATTTCACCTCGCCGGTTTCGCCGAAAAATGAAGCGACGTTTGCCTCCGCGCCGGTTTTTCGTTGGCGTTCGGCGGCGGATTTTGAATATCAAATCAATATCACCGACGATGCCGGACGCGAAGTTGCCAAATCCGCCGTTCTGTCGCAAAATAGTTGGCAAATCGAGAGTAAATTGCCTGCCGGATTTTATTTTTGGCGAGTTGCGGCGCGGCGGAAAGGCGTTGCCGAGTTCACGGAAAATTCTTCGCGGGCAATGTTCAAAGTTTTAAGCGAACCCGAAAAGCGCGAACTCGAAACAGTGAAAAGTTCGGTCAAATCAAATTTGGTAAATGCGATTTTATATGCCCGCGCCGGACTTCTGGCAGAAGCCGAACGCGAATTGAACATCGAACTGCGGCGAAATCCGAATTCGTCGAAGGCGCGAAAAATGCTGGCACAGGTGCGAAACTGGCGAAGACATTAAACTTTCAAAATCTGATTTGCAAATTCATAAATTTATGAGAACGCTTCAATTTTTTTTCTTTCTCTTTCCCATCGCCTTTCTCGCTTCAACAGTTATCGCGCAAACCGCCGCGCCAACGACGATTGCGCCGTCGCAGATCGTCGAACGCGAAATCAATCTCCGGGAAGCGCATTTTTACGAATTTGAATTAAACGCCGACGAATTTGTGCGGTTCGACATTGAACAGCGCAATGTTGATCCGCAGCTTGCCGTCAGCAACGCGAAGGGCGAGAAACTGCGCCGAATGTCCTACGAAAAAATCGCCGGCAGCACGGCGATTTTTTTTATCGCGCCGGAAAAAGCGCAGTTTCGGCTGACGATTCAGTCTTCGGGCAGATCGGCGATGAACGGAAATTATCGTTTGAAAATGACTGCGCCGCGTTTGGCTGACGAACTCGACCGCCGCCGGATCGCCGCCGAAGTCGTCCTTGACGGCGATGGTTTCTCGGAGGAAAAATCAACGCCGCGCACCGCAAAGCCGTCCGCTGGATACTGGCGGACGCGGCTGGCGGCACTACAAAACGCCGCCGCCGAATGGCGCAAACTTAACGAACCGCTCTGCGAACAACAGACGATGCAGCAAATCGGCATCGTCGCCGGAAAACTGCACGACGATAAAATCAGTCAAGCGGCGTTTGAAAAGTCGCTCGCGCTGGCGCAGTCGAACAGAGACGTTTTCGCTGAAGCGGCAGCTTTAGCGCGGCTGGCGCAGACAGCGGCGAAGCGCGGCGAACGCGCCGCAGAAGAAGAATATCTGCTGAAAGCGTTGGCGTTAGCCGCGCAGTCGAACGCGAAAATCGCCGAAGCCGAATACGCCGACGGTTTGGGAAATCATTTTGCCGACGTATCGAAATATGAAAAAGCGCGTGATTATTTATCAAAAGCCGCCGAGCTTTATCGCGCCCTGAAAAGTGAAGTCAGTGAAGCCAGAACCCGCGTTTCGCTGGCGATTGTAACGGAAAGACTCGACCGAAAAACGGATTCGAGCAGCGTTTATAAAAACGCGCTGGACGTTTTTGAACGAAACGACGCTTTTTATGAAAAAGCCGGTGTGTTTCGCAATCTGGGCAACGACGCGCTGGAGAAAAAGCAGTTTGAAGTCGCCGAAAGATACTTTGCCGACGCGCTCGCGCTGATGGAAAAATACGGCGAACCGGAAGACGAAGCCTTTATCCTGCTCGGTTTCGGTCTGTCGAAATTTAATCAAACCAAATACGCCGAAGCCGGAGAATTTCTTGAAAAAGCGGCGGCGAAGCTCGACGATTACTCCAAACCGGCGCACCGCATCAGAATAATTACGGCGCAGGCGCGAACCGCTTTATTGCAGGGAAAAATCGCCGATTCGCTGACGAAGATCAATTTTGCGCTGGAAATCGCCGATAAATTCCAACTGCAAAATGAAAGAATCACGCTGAACGCGCTGGTCAGCCAAATTTACGCCGCGCTCGGACAAAACGATTTGGCTTTCAAACACGCGCTCGCCGCCAAAAAATTGAGCGATGAGATAAAAGACAAATTTTCGCAGGGCAGTTCGTCAATCGCCCTGAGCTTGATTTATCAATTTCGGGGCGATTATCCGACCGCGCTGGTGCTGCTTGAAGAAGGAATTAAAGCCGGTGAAGAATCCTTGCAGGACGCGATGGTTAGTGCCGGTTATCAAAGGCTCGGCGGGCTTTACACGGAACTCGGCGACTTTAACCGGGCGGAAAAAGCGTATCTGAAAGCGACCGACGCGGCGGAGAAAACCGCCAACGCGACTATCAAAAAAAGCGTGGCGTTGAGCATCGCGCAAATAAATCTGCGCCGCAATAAATTCGCCGAAGCGAAAAAAAATATCGAGACGGTGCTGGCGGCGGCGAAAAACGATAAAGACGTACTGGTCGAAGCCTACGCCGAACAACTGCTCGGCAATTTGGCATTGAAAGAAAAAGATTTCAACGCCGCGCAGAGTCGTTTTAACGCCGCGCTCGCTCTGCAAACCAAAGCGAAACTAATTCTCGGCATCGCGCTTTCGCTGCAGGGATTAGGCGATTCTTTTGCCGGACTCGGACAAAAGGCGCAGGCGCAAAGCGTTTACGCGCAGACGCTCGGCGTGTTCCGGCAAATCGGCAGTCCGACCGGCGAAGCGACGATTTTCGAGAATCTGATGAATCTGGAATCTAAAAACGGCAACCGGCGGCTGGCGATTTTCTACGGCAAACAATCGGTTAATATACTGCAAACCGTGCGCGGTTCCATCAAGCCGCTCGAAGCCGAAATCCGCCGCAGCTTTTTGTCTTCGGTCGAAAACGCTTACCGGACGCTCGCCGCGATGCTGATTGAAGAAAATCGCGTTGCCGAAGCGAGAAAGGTTCTGAGTCTGCTTAAGGAAGAAGAATTTTATCAATATACGCGGCGCAATCCGGCAGTCGCGCCGGACGCGCCGCGTCGTCTTGATTTGACCGCCGAAGAATCCGCCGCCGCGCAAAAATACAAAGAGCTGACCGACCGCATCAGCACTTTGACCCGGCGCGTTGCCGAACTCGGCGTGAAAACGCTCACGCCGGAAGAACAGACGGAAATGCAAAAAGCGCAGACGGAATTAGCCGGACTGAACGGAAAATACGGCGGACTTTTGCAGGAATTAAGCGGTCAGTTCGGTCAGCCGGAAACAAATGATGTGTCCGTCAAGGAAGATTTGACAAAGGAAAGCGTTCAAGCAAAACAAACCGCACCGGGCGAGCAAACAATTCTGCTGACGACTCTGCTGACCGAAAATCGTTATTACGTTATAGTGACGACGGCAGACACGCAGACGGTTCGCAGCGTCGAGATTTCGCAAGCCGATTTGACCCGAAAAATCGTCAATCTGCGTGAAATTTTGGAAGACCCGCGCAGCAATCCGATGCCGGTGACGCAGGAACTTTATCAAATTCTGGTCAAACCTATTGAAGCCGATCTCGCCCGTTCAAATGCCAAAACGCTTTTGTGGTCGCTCGACGGCGCGCTGCGTTATGTGCCGTTTGCCGCGCTGCACGACGGGCGTAATTTTTTGGTCGAGAAATATGCGAACGTCCTCGTAACGCTGGCACAGCCGCCGGAACTTTCGCGTTCCGCGCCGGAAAATTGGCGGGCGTTGGGTGCGGGCGTTTCCGCCGGAATCGAAAATCTGCCCGGTCTGCCGCAGGTCGCAGCGGAACTGAAATCAATCGTCCGCGATGAAAATGCGAAAAATTCGCGTTCCGAAAAAGGGCTTTTCAGTGGCAGAAGATTACAGGACGGAGAATTTTCGCGGACGAATTTCGGCAACGCGCTGCGGCTTAAAAATCAGCTCATTCATCTGGCGACACACTTCGTTTTTCGACCCGGCAAAGATACCGATTCGTTTTTGCTGCTCGGCGGCGGCGACAAATTAAATCTCGCCGATTTGCAGAAAAGCGATTATTTCGATTTGAGCGGCGTAGAATTGCTGACGCTTTCGGCGTGTGAAACCGCCGTCGGGACGACGGACGCGAACGGCGTAGAAATCGAAAGTTTCGGCATCATCGCTCGACGGCGTGGTGCAAAAACCGTCCTCGCTTCGCTTTGGTCAATCGCCGATAATTCTACGCCGCAACTGATGACGGAATTTTACGGGCAGTATCAAAACGGAAAGGGCTTGATTTCCAAAGCCGAAGCCTTGCGACGGGCGCAAATGATGCTTTTGAAAAAAAATAAAACCGGTCGCAATTATCAGCATCCGGCTTATTGGGGCGCGTTCATCATCGTCGGAAATTTATGATCTCATTTGCTTTGCAATAATCTTTTACGGTCAAAAAAGTTCAATCTGCGCGGAATAGACACTTCTGCTTTTCAACGCTCATTCAAATTGGTAAAATCATCGTTTCGGCTAAAGGCACAAGTTTTACCTGTAATACACAATGAGCATTAAACAAATCACGGTGCGCGGGGCGCGTCAGCATAATCTGAAAAATATCAACGTCGAAATTCCGCGTAATCAGTTGACGGTTATTACGGGTTTATCGGGTTCGGGCAAATCATCCTTGGCGTTCGATACGATTTACGCGGAAGGGCAGAGGCGTTATGTCGAGTCGCTTTCGGCGTATGCCAGACAATTTTTGGATCAGTTGGAAAAGCCCGACGTTGATTCGGTCGAAGGGTTGAGTCCGGCGATTTCTATCGAGCAGAAAACGGTTTCGCGCAGCCCTCGTTCGACGGTCGGGACGGTTACGGAGATTTACGATTATCTGCGCCTTTTGTTTTCGTCAATCGGGCAGCCGCATTGTCATCTGTGCGACGCACCGATTACGAAGCAGTCGCAGGAGCAGATCGTGGCGAGTATTTTGGATTTGCCCGAAGGCGAGCGCGTGATGATTCTCGCGCCGCTGGTTCGCGGGCGTAAAGGCGAATTCAAAAAGGAACTCGAAAAGCTCAATAAAGACGGGTTTATCCGTGCGCGAATTGATAATCAACTGCGGGCGTTGGACGAAGACATCAAACTCGACAAGCGCAAAAATCACACGATTGAAGTCGTCGTTGATCGGCTTTTGATCAAAAGCGGTGTGAAGGAACGTCTTTCCGAATCAATCAAAACCGCGCTCAAATTAACCGGCGGCGCGGTCGTCGTTTCCATCGTGGACGGCGAGGAAAAAATGTACTCGGAAAAAATGGCGTGCGTCAACTGCGGCATCAACATCGCGCCGCTCGAACCGCGTTCGTTTTCTTTTAACTCTGCTTACGGCGCGTGTAAAAAATGTCAGGGTTTGGGGACGGTGATGGAGATTGATCAAAACAAAATCCTGCCTGACCAAACTCAAATCGTTGGCAAAATCAAATTTTTGAATGAAACCGATAAAGCCGGCGGGAAGTTTCTGAATTCGGCGTTGACGGCGATTATCGAACGCTATATCGAAGACGGACTTGAAGAAACTGCGAAGAAAGGAAAAAAGACGAAAGAAATCTCGCCCGACGCGGACGAAAAAACCAAAGACCAAAAGCTAAAAACCAAAGACCTTTTGAATTTACAATTTGCCGATTTGCCTTTTGAAATTCAGGACGCTTTTTGGAACGGCACGAAAAAGCGTCTGGCTTTCAATCAGGGCGGCTATAAATACGAATCCGATTGGAAAGGTGCGCTCAGAGCAATGCGCGAGCGGATGGAAAATCCACCGTCGGAAAAAGTGCGCGAAGCGTTGACGGAGTTGGTTTCGCCGATTAATTGTCCGGCGTGTGAAGGGAAAAGATTACAACCCGAATCTTTGGCGGTGAAAGTCGGCGGACTCGGCATCGCTGATTACGTCGCTTTGCCGATTGAAGACGCGGGCGGCAAGTTTGCCGAGATAAAATTAAACCAGCGCGAAGAAAAAATCGCCGGACTCGTTTTGAAGGAAATCCGCGAACGTCTGCAATTTTTGAACGCCGTCGGACTCGGTTATTTGACGATGGACAGAGGCAGCGCGACGCTTTCTGGTGGCGAAGGTCAGCGCATCCGTCTGGCGACGCAGATCGGCTCGCAACTGCGCGGCGTTTTATACGTTTTGGATGAACCTTCCATCGGTCTGCATCCGCGAGATAATCAAAAATTGCTCGAAACTTTGCAGGAATTACGCGATTTGGGCAATACGGTTTTAGTCGTCGAACACGACGAAGAAACGATTGAAAAAGCCGATTTCGTCGTTGATTTAGGACCGTTAGCGGGAACGCACGGCGGCGAAATCGTGGCGACCGGAACGCCGGCGCAGATTAAAAAGAATAAAAATTCGCTGACCGGCAAATATATGTCAGGGAAGTTGAGCATTGAAGTTCCCGAATTTCGACGCTTGCCGAACGGCAGTCGAATCGTCGTCAAAGGCGCAAGAGCGCACAACTTAAAAAACATTGATGTTGAATTTCCGCTCGGTATTTTGACGGTTGTAACGGGCGTTTCGGGTTCGGGAAAGTCAACGCTCGTCGAAGATATTCTGTATCCCGCGCTGTATAAATATGTTTACAAATCGGCGGTCGAGCCGCTCGAACACGATTCTATTAAAGGGTTGGATTTGGTTGATAAAATCATCGAAATTGACCAATCGCCAATCGGCAGAACGCCGCGCTCGAATCCGGCGACTTACACCGGACTTTTCACGCCGATCCGCGAGCTTTACGCGATGCTTCCCGAATCGCGCGAGCGCGGCTACAAATCCGGGCGATTTTCTTTCAACGTCAAAGGCGGACGCTGTGAAGCCTGTGAAGGCGCGGGCGTGAAAACTATCGAGATGAATTTTCTGCCGGACGTTTACGTTCTCTGCGATGTCTGTCGCGGCGGGCGTTACAACCGCGAAACTTTGGCGGTGAAATATAAAGGACTTTCGATTGCCGATTTGCTTGATACAACGATTGAAGACGCTCTGCCGGTTTTGGAAAACGTGCCGAATATCAAAATCAAACTGCAAACGCTGCTGGATGTCGGCTTGGGCTACATCAAAGTCGGACAATCTTCGACGACTTTAAGCGGCGGCGAAGCACAGCGCATCAAACTCGCCAAAGAATTATCGAAACGCGCCACGGGAAAAACGATTTATATTCTCGACGAACCGACGACAGGATTGCATTTCGCTGACGTTCACAAACTGCTCGACGTTTTGCAGAAATTGGTTGACACGGGCAACACGGTCATCGTCATCGAACATAATCTCGACGTGATAAAATCCGCCGATTACATCATTGATTTAGGTCCAGAAGGCGGCGCAAACGGCGGCAAAGTCGTCGCCGTCGGAACGCCCGAAGAGGTCGTCAAAGTGAAAAAATCTTACACTGGGCAGGCTTTGAAACCGCTTCTGAAATAATTCAAGGCAAAGCGCAAACAGAATGTTTGCGTTCTAGTTTTACTTAGCACCAACCGTTGCGGTGCCAACTCCGGCGGGCGCATCTACTATCGGCGCGGGCGGTTCAATCAGCTGCATCGCCAGATTTACTCGAACTTCTAATCTTTGAAAGCCGTTGACGAACGCGGCGGCGCGGGTGAAATCTTTTTTCCGAAGCGTCGCCAGAATCTGCGACAGGCTGTTTAAACCGTTGATCGAGCCGTATGAATTGACGAAAATTTCTCCTTTGCGCGATGTGCCGTCGTTGCGATATTTGCCGACGACAACGGCGGCTTCGATGTATTCGTTCAACTGATAAGTCAAATTTTCGAGCATCGGGAACGCCTGTTCCGGCTCGATTTCCGAGACGGTCGTTGCCAACTGCATCACCAGCGAAATGTCTTCGAGCGTTTCGACCGGCTGTGGGATCAGGCTGCGTGCCTGATTGATCATTTCCATCGCTTTATTTTTATTTTCCACCGGATTTTTTTGATAGACGGTCGTTGCCAGTTGTATAAAAAAATAGAAGCGCGAGTTTTCCGAAGGAATTTGGTTGATGAGCATCGCCGCTTCGTCATACTTTTCGGCGGTCATCGCCTGTTGAATCAGGTTGTAGTTGATTTGCGTCAGATAATTTTCCCGTTCGCTTTCCGGCAGGCGCGACGCGATCAATTTTTTCGCGCCTTCGACGTTGCCGTTCTGCGCGGTTTTTTCCGCCGCCGCGTAATAAATCTGATTTTTCATTTCTTCGGGATATTTTTCGGCTTCGCTCAAAAGTCTTTCCGGCGACGGATTTCCTTCCATCAGCTTTTCATAAGAATCGTAATCTTCGCGCTTGTTTTCCTTGTCGTATTTGGCTTTTTTCTGTTTGAGTGCGGCGAGACTTTCGGGTGCGTATTTTTCGATGAGCGGCAAAAGGTATTCGACTTCATAACCGCCGTCTTCTGATTTGAGAATGTTTTTGGCGATTTTTGCCGTCAGGTTGCGGAGCAATTTTTCGTCAACTTTGACGACGATTTTCTGATCGGGTTCGGGTTTTTTGCCGTATTCCGTAACGAATGAACTGGAAAGGCTCGCCGCGTTCGCGTCTTTTTCAAAATCGGTCGCCAGAAGTTTTTCGGCGACTTCGGCGGCGAATTGGTTGGCGAGGTCTAAATCCTTGGTTTTGAGTTTTTCGATTAAATTGATTGCTTCGTAAGTAACGCCTTTGGCGAGACTTTCGCGGAAAAGTTTCAACGCCCGCTGCGGACTTTGGTCGCCGACTTTGTTGATCAAACTCTGCTCGAAATTAGTTTCGTTCGAGGCATACTGCTGGCTTTCCGAATCCTTCTTTTCCTGATTGTTCGCCGCCAATGCCTGCGCGATTTTCAACGGGCGCGATTTATAAAGAGCCTCAAGCGCGAATTCGGCATCGCGGTTGGCGATCATCATCAGAATTTCCTGGCGCGGCGCAGTTCCGTAAATCAAGCCGTAAAGCGTGCCTTGCTGCTGCTGTTTCTTTTCGTTTTCCGCATCGGTCTGCGCCGCGACGACGGCGGTCATCGAATCCTGAAAAAACTGACGGGCGCGTTTTTCGTCCGTCGCCCAAAAGCTGTCGCCGAGTTTTGCCAGCACCAGAGCGCGGTTTTCGGGAAGCCGCAAACCGTCGGCATCTTTGGCAATCTGTTCGAGCAGAGCGTTTTGCTGTTTTTGCAGCTCGTCTTTTTTGTCGTCGGGTTTCTGGGCGAAAGCGCAGACGAAAAATGATGTTATTAAAAATGAAAGCGTGATCAAACGAAACTTCAACATAGCGGGCGACTCCTGTAAAATCGGACGTTTTCCAAATCAAGTTTAAAAGAATTCGCGGAATAAAAAAAGATTTATTTCACGATTGAAGTAAGAACGGGCGGCGAAATCTATATTGCAGAAAAATCTCCGAACAGTGTGGTCAGCACGGTTCGGAGATTTTTGTTAAAGGCAGAAGCCCGCGCGTGAGCAAGGGCGCGTTTGAGCCGCGACTCTGCGCCCTTGCTCACGCGCGGGCTTCTGCCGCGATTACGTTTATTTGCCGGTCAATTCCTTCGCCAGATTACCGGCATCGTAAAGTTTTCGCAACGCTTCCAGAATTCCCGCGCTGTGAACGGCGACTGCCCGCGAGCCTTCCTCTTCCTCGATATACCAGTAGCGGTTCGAGAGTTTCTGGATGTTGCTGTCGAAATTAATTCCGACGAATTCGGCGTTGCGGTTGATGACGGGCGAGCCGGACATTCCGCCGATGGTGTCCGCCGAATAGACGAAATTGAGCGGCGTGGAAAGATTCAGTTTATCGCGGCGTTCCTTAAATCTCGCGGGCAAATCATACGGCGATTTTTCCGCAAAACTTTCGGCGCGGTCATACAAACCGAAAAAAGTCGTTTTGAAAGGCACGAGCGTCGTGTCTTCTTCGTAGCCCTTGACTTTGCCGAACGTGATTCGCAGATTGAAATTCGCGTCGGGCGCGATGGTTCTGCCATAGACGGCGAAACGCGCTTTGGCGATTTTTTCACCGGCGCGAGCGTCAACGCTCAGGATTTTTTCTTCGTTAAAAGCGCGGAGTTCACGCGCTATCGGTTCGATGCGTTTCGCCAGTGTGATCATCGGGTCGGTTGATTTGGCAATCGCGTCCGCGCCGCTATCGAGCAGAGTTTTTCTCGCGGCAGCGTCGCCCAATTTCGTTTCGCTGACGGCGCGTTTGACGACTTCGGAAACTTCCGCATCGCCAATCGCCGCTTTGATAAACGGATCGTTCGCGCCCAAAGTTTGTTTGGCTTCCGTGAGCCACGCGGTCAGCAGAAATTCTTCCATCTCCGGGTAAATCGGTGCGGGCGAAAGCAGTCCGGCTTTGAAAGATTCGAGCCGTGCGTCGCCGAATTCGGGATAGCGTTGATCGTTCGGTTTTTTGATTTCATCGCTGTAACGCACGAGCGAAGAGGCAATCGAACCGAGCCTTGACGGTGAAAGATTAGAAAAAGCGAGCCGTTTCGACATCGCCGGAAGCGCGGTGTAAGCGTCGGAAACCTGCTTCCACGCGGGCGCGTATTCTTTTTCGAGTTCAGGTTTTTTCGCCAAACCTTCTTTCAAAGCCTTTTCTTCCGTTTCTTTTTTGGCGAACATTCGCGGCATCAGCAAGCCGTCCTGCTGTCCGGTCAGCCGTTTCAGGGAATTGTTGAGCGAACGAATCGTGCCGCCCGCCTGTCGTTTCTGCTCCGTGCCGAGTTTTGAATAATTTTCGAGCGCGTTCAGGCGCGAAGTCCAAACCTGTTTCTGCAAAGGATTGCCGGTTTCGCGCTGATACGCTAATTGAGCGACGGTCAAAAGCCGCGCCGTCGAACCCGGATAGCCGGTCGCAATCACGAATTCTTCATCGCCCGGTCCGGTTTCCGACCATTTGAAATACTGCGGCGTTTTCACGGGCTGTCCGTTTTCGTAAGCGCGAAGAAAAGTTATATCTAAATCGTGGCGCGGAAAAGTGAAATTGTCGTAATCGCCGCCGAAAAACGCGGCTTGCTCTTCGGGCGCGAAAACGACGCGCACATCCGTATATTTTTTGTTGCGGTAAAGCCAGTATTCGCCGCCGTTGTAAAGGGAAATCACTTCGCTCTTCAAGCCGGTTTTGTCGCTCGACTCCTTTTCAATCAACGAGATTGCGGCGCGGCGTTGGGCATTGGCATCTTTGTCGCTCGCGCCCGCTTTGATTGCCGATTGGACGCGCTCCGTAACATTCTCAAACGACACGAGCATATTGACTTCGAGGTCGGCGGTTTTCAATTCGTCGGCGCGGGTCGCGGCGTAAAAACCGTTTTTGATTAAATCTTTTTCCTTCGTCGAAAGTTTTGAAAGCTGCGAACTGGCGACGTGCTGGTTGGTGATAATCAAACCGTCCGGGGAAACAAAACTGCCCGAACCGCCGTCATTAAGGCGCACCGACGCAAGGCGAACTTTTTCCAGCCATTCAGCCGTCGGCTCGAAATTGTAACGCTCCTTCCATTGGCGCAGCGGCGGATTATCGAAAGTCCACATTCCTTCGTCGGCGCGAACGACGGGAATGCTGATAAAAAAGCTGAACAGTAAAAATAAAGTCGAAATTTTTTTCATAAATGTCTTTTTCCAAAAAGGATTTTTAAATGGATTTTTGTTTTGCGTCCGTCAATTATAGCAGAAATGTTTTAAATTCCGACGCTTCCTGAATCCGTGTTTAGTTGCTATCGGCAAATCAAAAAGTTGTCTTTGCCGTTTGATGATTTCGTTCGCTGCAATTTTCGGTAATCGCCTTTTCTACAAATTTTGCTAAACTTTTGAGTTAACAAAATGTTACAAGGAAGAACAAAATGGATATTTTCTGGGAAGAATTAACTTATGGTTTGCCGGATCGAAGCCAGCTTATTCACGTCATCATCCGTCTGACGGCAGCTATTCTGCTCGGCGCAGTTATCGGAATACAGCGCGAAGCGACGGGCAAACCCGCCGGATTGCGAACGCATATTCTGGTAACGCTCGGCACGACCGTTTTCATCGTCGCCTGCAACAGTTTCGGGATGAGTTCAGACGGCTTATCGCGTGTTATTCAGGGCATCGTAACCGGCATCGGATTTATCGGCGCGGGTTCGATTTTGAAATTAAACGAGGAACGCGATGTCAAAGGTTTGACGACTTCGGCGAGCGTCTGGATGGCGGCGGCAATCGGTGTCGCCGTCGGTTTGGGCGCATTGGGCGTAGCGTTGCTGGCGACTTTTACGACATTCATCGTTTTAACGCTCGCCGGAAAAATCGAATTTCAGATTGATAAAAAAGTGGACGCGGAAAACAAAAATAATAATGACGAATAAAAGTCTTAACTACAGAGTGCTGCTCGTTTTCGCGCCGGTTCTGATTTTAATCGGCGTTCTCGGCTTCGTTATTCCAAAGGAGAAAGCCCTGACGAGCGGCGCGGCGGCTTACAATATCTTTCACCTGATTTTCGGCGCGTTAGGAGTTTTACTGCTGATTCTCAAAAAGGAAAAACTGATTTGCCTGTTCAATATCGGTTAGGACTTACGCAGTTGAAAAGATATTTGATAAAATAAAGAATGAATCCGCCAA
>CAXTKJ010000026.1:54271-60739 GCA_964244835.1 uncultured Pyrinomonadaceae bacterium | reverse complement strand
GCCTGTTCAGCCGCCGCGAAGCGCACGGCGCGGCAGGCTAACAGCCTGCCTTACAATTAACCTGTACTTGAATCATTGCGTAGCGATGCGTTGAATTTAGCCGTTGACCGTCGCATTGATGCTCGCGCCCCAGCCGCCTTTTTCGCCGCCTTTCGAGACCCAGCGCAGAATGTAGAAGACGTTTTTTCCCGCGTCCGCGCCGTCGTAGAACGCGACGTAGGGCGAACCCGTGTCGAGCGTTACAAAGTCATAATCCTTTTCCGAAACCGGCGCAGACGCTCCGATGAAACGCCAGATTTCACAACCCTGAACGCCGTCCGGCTTGGCTTCCGAATCAGGCATCGTCGAATCCCGAAAGAAAATCGTGTGTTTCAATTTGCCGTAATCAACGTGCGCTATCGGCACACTCGACGGCGCGGGCGAATCGGTCGGTTTAGTATCGTAAACATCGAGTCCGAGCGTCGTCAGCTTCGGGTCGTCCGCTGTTAAATTCGCCCGCGCCATATTGATCTGCTGCCGCGCCGTCTGCACAATCGCCTTGCGAAGATTATTTTTCGTCTGCCGCGCCGTATCTTCCGCCGCCTGCGCCGCGTCATAGATGTCCAGGGCGGCTTCAAAATCGCTAAGATCGTTCTTAAAATCGGCGGTTTCCGTTACCGTCAACGCAAAATCGGTCGGCGCGACCAAAGTGCCGCCGCTGAAAATCCTCAATACCGCCACCAAATCGCGGTCGGACAAGTTTCCTAATTCTTTACTGTTCATTAAATTAACTCCAAATTGTTTATTATTTCGGCAAAATTTAGCTTCATTCGGCTAAGAGTTTGGAGTCGCGTCTCTGTGGAAGGTATTGCTTGAGAGCGTAACTGAAAACGTGATAGTCAGATTCGAGTCGGTTTGCCGATGGCAAGTTTTATAGCTTTTTTTAAGCCTATAAGTCAACCTTTTACGCTAATAAACTAAATTTATGGTGTGCTGAAAGCTGTTTATCCCGCGCTGAATGGCGTTCATCCCTCGCTGAATAGTATTTATCCCTCGCTGAATGCCATTCACGCAGGGATAAAAAGCGTTCCTGCACTGCTGAACGGCGTTCATCCCTTGCTGAATCACGTTCAGCAAGGGATGAACGCCGTTCAGCGAGGGATGAACGCCGTTCAGCGATTAGCTTTTAATTTATTGCTATTGTCGAAAAGTCATTTTAATATCAATGTTGCCGGATTAAATCCGTTGAAAATCACTACTGTTTCCGTGGAATTAGGAGATTATGGGTAAAATTTTTTTTATACTGTTGTTGATGTTAACCTCGGCGATGTTCGCCTTTTCGCAGTCGAAGAGCGCGGCGGCATTGGAGAAGCAGTTGAAGACTTTAAAGGCGGACAAGGTTTTCGCGCTGAAATATGATGGGGCGAATGATAATTCAAAGATTTACGGGTTCGGCGCGGATTTTGGGAAAGAGCAGGACAAGCGCAATGCGGTCGAATCAATGCGTTTCGGGATGGCTTTCAATTACGCCGGACGAGATTTGAAAGCCGCGCCGACAGAATATCTTTTGACGTTTCAGGCGGGAACTAAACAATCAAAATTTGCCGAAAAGCATAGTTTAACATTCACGATTGACGGCGCGGCTCTGGATTTGGGCGCGGCGCGTTACGCCAATAAAAACGAGGGCATCGAGTATCTGAACTTCAAATTAAGCCGCGAACAGTTAGGCAAACTCGCCAAAGGTAGAGAAATTGCACTGAAAATCGGCGACGCGGAATTTACGTTAGCAGCGGAACACCTAAAAATGTTCGCCGATTTATTCGCGCTGTCCGATCCTTTAATTCAGTAAAAATTTAAGGGGAAACAGCTTTTTGCAGGTTCTCTAAAATTCCCTGCGGATCATAAAGAATTTGTATTCCGTCGGCGATCAGGCGGCGCGTAGATTCTTTAATCGAATCCGTCTTTGCCCAGTCCGGCGAAACGTAATTGAATTCATAGACATCATCGTTTTTATAAAAAGCACGAACGATTTTTATCTCGCCGCGCTCTTCAAACCGCGTTTCGCGCAAACGATGAAAACGCTTTGGAAATTCCGTCCGCTCGTTTTTCTCTTCAAGCTCATTCGTAACCAGTAAAACATTATAATCCGAATCGGGGTGCGCGGTCTGACGGGCGCGTGAACCGAACAGTGCCGCCGCCGCAATATCGGGAAGGGCATTGGCGACGACCCGAAACAGTTCGATGGCTAATTGCGGGTCTTTTCTCTCGAAATCATCGCGGCAGCGAAATCGGTGGTTGAACATCTCTTTAATTCGCGCGGATTTGAAATCAACCCAGGCATTATTGTCCCAATCAAAAAGCTCAAATCCGGCAAAGCGGGTTTTATAATGATAATTCGGGCATTGGCGGATGTAATTGCCGAGATAATAAAATTTTTTTTTGCGCCGCAAAGCATATTGAATTTCGAGAAGAATCGTCAACGTCCCCAAACTGCGCCGGACTTCATCCGTCTCCCAGAATCCGAGACTGCTGACGATTGACTGTCTGCCGACAAAAAAAATACTGCCGGCAATTAGTCGGCGATTATCGTAAACGCCGAGTTCCATAACTTTGATATGCGAGTACTGAAATTGTTCAAAACTCTTTTCGGTCAGACGATAGCGTGGCTTTTCCATCTGGAAACGGCGGTGCAGGTGTGCCGTGTATAAGCTATCCTTGTTTCGGGTCGGGCGAAACGGACGAATCAGAACTTTCAAATCGAGATTCTTTTTGAGAACGCGACGCAGGCTTTTCGTAAAAACGAAATCTTCAAGCCGGTAGCGAGTCGGAAAAACGCGCACCGGCTGCTCGTTAAAGGCATCCGAATCGTCGCGGTAAAAGCCCTCATCGTTCACTGACCAGCCTTTTGCCCAGTAAGCATCAATGTCATATTCGAAGAAATCCATTTCATAAATTTGCTCCCAAGTCGTGTCGAGTTCATAACAATCTTGATTGTCATCTTCAACTGATAAATTTTCATCGTCGCAGCACATAAACACACTCCTGTAAGTAAGATTTAGAAAAGCTAGTGCATTTTACGACAAAAGGCGATTCATTGTGAATCGCCTTTTGAACAGTTATGAAATTAGTGGAAAATTTATTACGCTTTGGCTGCCGCATTATCGGGGACGGCACGTTCGGCTTCGAGGTCTTTGGTTTTCTCGAAGGTTTTGTCGGCACTCTGCGGATGCGTCGCGTCTTTTTGATTGGAACGCCACAGATTCGACAAGAGCAGTTCGCGGATGAACGTCATTTCCTTCGGCAGACGGTCGTAAAGTTTGAAGAAAAGCTCGTCGTGCGAAGCGATTTCTTTGATCCACAAATCGCGGTTGATGCTCATCACGTTGTCGAAATCTTCCTTCGTGAAATCTTCCATTCCGCGCCAGTCCATATCGTCGTAACGCGGCATCCAGCCCAAAGGCATTTCGATTCCTTTCGATTTTCCTCTCGCTCTTTCGACGACCCATTTTAAGACGCGCATATTTTCGCCGAAACCTTTCCAGAGGAATTTGCCGTCTTCGTCTTTGCGGAACCAGTTGACGGAAAAAATGCGCGGCGGTTCGGGGATTTGGCGACCGAAGTTTAACCAATGTCCGAAATAATCGCCCATATGGTAGCCGGCGAAGGGAAGCATCGCAAACGGATCGCGGCGGACTTCGCCGATGTTGCCGAAGGCGGCGGCGGTCATTTCACTCCCCATCGTCGCCGCCATATAAACGCCGAACGCCCAATTAAATGACTGCATAATCAAAGGCACGACGTTGTTGCGGCGACCGCCGAAGATGAACGCCGAAACGGGAACGCCTTTCGGATCGTCGAAGCGGTCGTCAATCACCGGGCATTGTGTTGACGCGACGGTGAAGCGTGAATTCGGATGCGCGGCTTTTTTATCGCTGTCAGGTGTCCAATCGTTGCCCTGCCAGTCAATCGCGTGCGCGGGCGCGTCGCCGTCCATTCCTTCCCACCAAACATCGCCGTCGTCGGTCAGCGCGACGTTCGTGAAAATCGTGTTCTCACGAATCGTCTCCATCGCGTTCGGATTCGTTTTGTAGTTCGTTCCCGGCGCGACACCGAAAAATCCGGCTTCGGGATTGATGGCGTGGAGTTTTCCTTCGTCGTCAGGTTTGATCCACGCGATGTCGTCGCCGACAGTTGTAACTTTCCAGCCTTCTTCCTGAAAAGATTGCGGCGGAATCAGCATCGCAAAATTCGTCTTGCCGCAAGCCGATGGAAACGCCGCGCAGACGTAATCTTTTTTGCCGTCGGGCGATTCGACACCGACGATTAACATATGTTCGGCGAGCCAGCCCTGCTCACGTCCGAGCGTCGAAGCGATTCGCAATGCCAGACATTTTTTACCAAGCAAAGCGTTGCCGCCGTAACCCGAACCGTAAGACCAAATCAATCTTTCTTCCGGGAAATGCACGATATATTTATCTTTCGGATCGGGCGAACAAGCCCACGCGACATCATTTTCGCCTTCCGCGAGCGGCATCCCGACCGAATGTAAGCAGTGAACGAATTCGCCGTCGGCTAATGCTTCCAACGCTTGATTGCCCATTCTCGTCATTAATTTCATATTGACGACGACATACGGCGAATCGGAAAGCTGAACGCCGAACTGCGAAATCGGCGAGCCAATCGGACCCATACAAAACGGAATCACATACATCGTGCGCCCGCTCATACAGCCGTCAAATTTCGGCGTGAGCGTCTCCTTCATTTCCTTGGGAGCCATCCAATTATTCGTCGGTCCGGCATCGCCTTTTGCCAGACTGCAAATGTATGTGCGGTCTTCAACGCGGGCGACATCCGACGGATGCGAACGCGCTAAAAATGAATTCGGACGCTTTTCGGAATTGAGCCGGATGAATGTTCCGGCAGTTACCATTTCTTCGCAAAGACGGTCGTATTCACCTTGCGAACCGTCGCACCAAACGACTTCCTTCGGTTGGCAAAGCTCGACCATTTTCGTTACCCACTTGATTAATTCAGGGTTTTTGACATTTTCGGGAATAATTAAATTGTCCATATATTTCTCCAAATATAATTGCTGTTTGATAAAAATTTGATTTATGTATCCGGCGCAAATCGCCGCTAAAAATGTATTGTTCGGTTACGGAACAAAAAGATTTGATTATTTTAGCACAACACATAAAAAGTTAAAGGCAGGAGTAATTTTTGACATAAACGGAAAAGCGCGGAAAATCCAGAGATTTAACCGCGCTTTTTGATTGAAGTCGTTGTTTTTATTCGGTTACGGGATAAACGCCGACGGTATCGGTCGGTCGTTATTTGTGCCGAACGGAATGCCGGTGAATCCACTCGCAGATTGATTTAAATACCAGAAACCGTTCGATGATCGGAAAACTGCAATGTCGGCTTTGCGGTCGCCGTCATAATCGGCGGGCGCAGGCGTATCAGTTCCGAATCCGAAGGCAACGCCGGTAAAACCCGAACTGCTTTGCAATAGATACCAAGTGCCGTTCGACGGTCGAAAGACGGCAATATCGGCTAAACCGTCCGCGTCGTAATCAGCCGGAACGGATTTATCGTTTGCGTCGCCGAATGTTGTCGCTGTAAAGCCGAGCGCACTTCTCTGGATATACCAGTTGCCATTCCGATTAACGGCAAGGTCGGTTTTGCCGTCGCCGTCATAATCCGCCGCGACCGGTTTGTCGCCGTTTTGTCCGAAAGCGATTCCGGTGAATCCGGCTGACGATTGATTCAGATACCAGTAGCCGTTCGACGGACGGAAAACAGCGACATCAGCGCGTCCGTCGCCGTCATAATCGGCGGGCATCGGAATATCGTTGGCATCGCCGAAGGGAATTCCCGTGAAGCCGAGTTGACTGCGCTGCAAATACCAAGTGCCTGAGCGATAAACCGCGATGTCGGTTTTACCGTCGCCGTCATAATCAGCCGGAACGATTTTGTCCGTTCCAAAACCGAACGCCAACCCGGTAAATCCGTTTGAGGATTGATTTAAATACCAGCTTCCGTTTGACGGGCGAAAAACCGAAACGTCGGCGCGACCGTCGCCGTCGAAATCGAACGGCGTGTTGCCCGCTTCGGTGTCGAAAATGTAAGCCGCGCCGACAAAGCCGCTTGCCGTCGTAAAGAACGGCACACCGGCAATCGCCGTATTTCCGCCGAGCGCGACGCTCGTGCCTAATCTGTAACCCGACGGGTTGGGCGTGGTTTGGATATTGGTAGTAAATTTGACGCGGTTTGTCCAAATTGTTCCGTTTCGTTTGAAAAGAAATGCCGCGCCGTTGCCGCTGACGATTGGAATGATGTCCTCGCCGGGTGAGCCGACGAGCGCGGTGTCGCCGTACTTGAAGCCCTCGCGGGACTTGGGCAGCAGGTGGGGCGCGTTGTCCATCGACTCCATGCCGCCGGCCACGATGATGTCGGCCTCGCCGGCGCGGATCATCTGGTCGGCCGTGG
>CAXTKJ010000026.1:52864-54261 GCA_964244835.1 uncultured Pyrinomonadaceae bacterium | reverse complement strand
CTGTACCGAAATTATCTTCTCCGCTTGGATTGTCGTCATCGCCGATCAATTTTTGCTGCAACGTCCATATTGAACCGCTTCGTGTGAAAACGTAAGCCGAACCCGCGTCGGTGCGCGTTCCGATGTCGTCATAGGCTGCGCCGACGATAATTGAATTGTCGGAAGCGTCAACGCTGAAGCCGAATGCGTCCTGCGCCGCCGCGTCAAATGCCGTCAGTTTTTGCTGCAAACTCCAACTCGTGCCGATGCGCGTAAAAACGTAAGCCGAACCTGCCCGAATGCCGAAAATGCCGCCGGCTGCACCGATCACCACCGTATCGCCGCTAACGGCAACCCGTCGCGCGCCGACATCGCCGCCGGTAACGGGGTCGCCGCCGAAGTTGTCGCCCGCTGCGCCGTCCGAAGCTATAATTCTTGCCTGAAATCCCCACGACGAGCCGCTTCTGGTATAAATATAAGCCGAGCCTTGTTGACTATTTGTGCCGAGATTGTCGCCGGGCGAACCGATAATCGCCGTGTTATCGGTCATAGCGATACTGGCACCGAAATATTGATTGATTTGCATCACGCCCGTAAAGAATTTTTGCTGCTGCGTCCAAATTGTCCCACTTCGCGTGAAAACATAAACCGCGCCGCTTGCCGAAATAGGCGCGACTGCGCCAGGTGCGCCGACGAGAATCGTATCGCCCGAAATAGCGACGCTTTTGCCGAAGTCGAAGGCTTCGTCCGAAGAAACGAGTTTTTGCTGAAACGTCCAAGCCGCGCCGGAGCGCACAAAAACGTAAGCCGCGCCCTGCCGGTTGTTATGAGCCGCCGAGCCGACAACGACCGTGTTGCCGGAAATAGCGGCGTTCCTGCCTATTTGGTCTCCCCCGTTATTACCCATCCCGTCGGGCGCGATAAGCCGCGCCAGTTCTATATTCGCCGTCGGCGAATCAATATCGCTGTTCAAAACCGGCGATTCATCGAAAAAGTTGTTTGCCGAACTGATTGAATTGTCAAAAATCAGAGCCAGCGCAAACAGCGCGGCTAAACTTATGTAAACGATTGTTCTTTGCCGAATAGAAAATTTTTTTGCTTTCATTGATTGAACTCCTTGCTATTTACGAAAAAGTGAATTTTTGCAGATACGGTGTCGTCCGCCGCAGGTCTTGATGCCGTGCGCTTTGTGGTTGACGAGCCAACGCCGGACGCTTGACGTTTTCACCTGCGCGACGGCGGCGGCTTGCGCGACGGTCAAAAGTTCGCTGGGCGTTTGGCAGACCGGACAATAGAAATGTCTGGAAATAATGACAACCCGTTCGCGTTCGACGGCGGTGATTTCGATTCGTCTGTGCATCTTTGAAAAAAAACTTGCTTCTGGTGTGGAAATAATATAAATTTCCGCGAAAGGAAAT
>CAXTKJ010000026.1:9279-52854 GCA_964244835.1 uncultured Pyrinomonadaceae bacterium | reverse complement strand
TCCTGAAATAAAACCGAAATAAAACCGAAATAAAACCGCCTCACCGGAGAAAAATGCGATGGCTGTTGAATTTGGAAGGAATTACGTTTTAGGAGAGTTTCGGCTTGAGCCGGAAAAACGCACGCTCAGTCGGCACGGCGCGGCGGTGCGTTTGTCGAATCGTCCGTTTCAAGTTTTGGTTTATCTCATCGAAAACCGCGACCGACTGGTAAAGCGCGACGAGCTTCTGGAAAAATTCTGGGACGGGCGCGAAGTTTATGACGAGGCTTTGACGAAAGCCGTCGGCGCGATTCGCAAGGCATTGGGCGAGCCGCACGAAAATCCGCGCTTCATCGAAACGCGCTGGGCGGAAGGTTATCGTTTTATCGGCAGTCTCGAAGAAATGAGTTTGCCGTCAATCATCGAAATCGAAAAAACGCGCGAAATCAAATTTGTTTATGAGGAACAACCGGAAGGCGAGAGTCGAGTGTCGAGAGTCGAGAGAGAAACCGAATCTCAAATTTCAGATTTCAGATTTCAAATTAAAAACAAGGCAAATGACAATTTGCAGTTGAACAGAGAAGGAGAAATTACCAAAAACCAAAAACCGAGAACCGGAAACCAAAAAGCCGTCATCATTTTCGTTAGTCTCGCGCTTGCCGTCTGTGCAGCGGTTTTTTTCGCTTATCAATTTTATAAACCGCCAACGCAGGCGAATTTAACAAATCAAATCGCGCCGCATTCGATTGCCGTTTTGCCGTTTAAAAATTTAACGGGCGACGCGGCGAACGATTATCTTTCGGACGGCGTAACGGAAAGTATTATCAATGAAGTTTCGCGCGTTGAATCATTGCGCGTGGTGTCGCGCAGTTCGGTTTTTCAATTCAAAAACAAAGACGCAACGCCCGAAGAAGTTGCCGCGAAATTAAATGTCGAAACGATTCTTGAAGGCAGCGTACGGCGCGTCGGCGACCGTGTGCGCGTTGAATCTCGATTAGTCAATGCGAAGAACGGCAGCGTTTTGTGGACGAGCGATTCGCAGGAGAAAAACATCGCCGACATCTTTGCGATTCAAGACGGAATTGTCTGCGGATTGGTCGCCGAACTCAAACTGAAGTCTTGCGGTGAATCGCAACAAACGCCAAATGTTGCCGCATATCAGGCATATCTGAAAGGCTTGGCATTTCGTAATCAGATGGATTTGCCGAAAGCCGTCGAGCTTTTCAAAGAAGCCTTACAAATCGAGCCGGATTACGCTTTGGCGCACGAAGGTTTGGCGACGGTTTATACGTTAATGGAAGTCAATTCACAAGTGCCGCCGCAAACCGCCGCGCCGCTTGCAGAATTTCACGCTAATCGTGCGCTCGAATTAGATGAAAATCTCGTTGGCGCGTATCTCGCGCTCGGAACAGTCAAGACTTTGCGGAATTACGATTTGAACGAACGCATCAACTATTACCGCGAAGCAATTCGTCGCCAGCCGAATTATCCGACAGCGCGGCGTTGGCTGGCGACCGCTTTGCTCGCGCAAGGGAAATTCGAGGAAGCCGAAGCGGAATTGCTGCGCGTTCAGGAAAACGACCCGCTTTCCTTCGGCGTTCGACTGAACCTGGCGGAACTTTATTACTATTGGCGCAAACCGGACAAAACAATCGAACAGGCGAATCTGATGCTCATCGCCAATCCCGAAAATACCGAGGCGCATAATCTGCTTTACAAGGCTTATATGCAAAAAGGCTTGATCGCCGAAGCCGCCGAAGAGTATCGAAAATACAACGCGAAGAATTCGTCCGTGGCGATTTTAACGGCGACCGGAGAAATTGAGAAAGCGAAAAAAGCGGCGGAAGATTACGCTGCGAGCAAAGCAGCGCAAACCGATCCGTATGTCGTCGGCTGCCTGTTTGCCGGAGTCGGCGAAAAGGAAAAGGCTTTGCTGTGGCTGGAAAAGGCTTACGAACTCAAACAATCCGATTTAATTTCAATGAAAGTTGATCCGGCATTCGACAGTCTGCGAGGCGATGCGCGGTTTCAGGATTTACAGCGGCGCGTCGGGCTTTAGGAAGGATGAGGGATGATGGATAAATAAGACAGGACATTGGTCTTTGGTTTTATTTCATCCTTCATCCTTCATCCCTAAAAAGTTATGCGCGATGACGGCGGCGAGAATAATCGCGCCGCCGATGATCGCCCAACCCGACGGCTTTTCACCGAGCGACAGAAATACCCAAACCGGATTCAAAAGCGGTTCGACAAAGCCGATAATACTCGCGTCGAGCGAGCGTACGCCTTCGGAAATTCCTTTGGTGAACAAAGTGTAGGCGATGCCGATTTGGAAAACGCCGAGAAACAGAACGGCTAAAACGTCAGTTCCGTTCGGCTGCGGCGGATTGGTTATTAGAAACGGCAGCATCAGCAAAACGATAATTAAATTGCCGTAAAAGACCGATAAGGCGGGATTTTTCTGCAATGAACGCGGATGACGCAGAAAGACGAAATACAAACCGAAGAAAATCCCCGAAGCGAGCGCGGCGATATTGCCGACGAAAACATTGCCGGCGAGCTTGTTTTCGGCGTTTTGCGGTTCGAGAAAAAAGAAACTCATTCCCGCCAGACACGCGACGACGGTGATCAAGTCGGCGAAGCGGAACTTTTCCTTTAAGACAAACGGCGACAAAATCAAAATATAAATCGGCGCGGTATATTGCAGAAAAATCGCGTTCGCGGCGGTCGTGTTTTTGTTGGCATAGACGAAACAGGTCAGCGTTCCGGCGTAGAGAAACGATGTCAGAAGCGTGAATTTATCCAGTTTCAAGCCCTTCCGATAAGTGAAAATCGCCACCGTCAAAGCCGCCAGAAGCGAACGTCCGGCGTTGACGGCGAAAGCGTCGAGCGTCGTCATTTTGATAAACAGCCCGCCGGTTGACCAGAGCAGAACGGCGACGAGAATCAAAACTACCGGCGGAAATTTGGACGGCTGATTTTCGGTTGGCATAAAAGGGAGAATTATAGCGTATAAGAAACTCAAACGCAGATAAATACTATCGGTGTTTCCGCACTGTGTTCAGCGTGCTGCCGCCAGCGAAGCGCGGTGGACGGAAAAAACTGAAGTTTGGACTCTGAACGCAGTGCGGAGCGTCCCCAATTTGGGGATGAAAATTATTTTTGAGGTTTGAGAAAATCGGCAACCGCCTTTTCAAACTTTTCCGGCGTTTGAACGTGCGGAATGTGTCCGACGTTTTCGAGTTCGACGAGTTGCGAATTTCTGATTTTGAAGCGCGTCAGTTTTCCGATCTGTGGATACTGCCCGTATTTTTCCGCGTCTTCTTTCGACAGACGGTTTTTTCCGACGACCGTTCGATCCGCTTGACCGATAATCAAAAGCGTCGGAACTTTCAGATTCTCTAATTCATAAACAATCGGCTGTTCGTAAATCATCGCGGAAGTCAGCGCGTTCACAAAGGCGATTTCGGGGAAGTTTTTCAGCTTCAAATCGGCGGCTTGCGCTTCGACCAAAGGCTCGAATTCCGGTTTGAATTCGGGATAATAGGTTTTCTGATAATTTTTGTAAGATTCGTAAGTCGCTTTTGATTCGGTCTGCTCCATCGCATCAATCGAAGCGAACGGTACAAATGTTCGATAATCTTCCAAACCAATCGGATTTTCGAGAATCAAATTCGATACGCCTTCGGGGAACATCAGCGCGAATCTGACGGCGAGCATTCCGCCCATCGAATGTCCGAGGACGTTGACGCGCTTGATATTCAAAGACAAAATCAGTTTTTTATTATTTTCTGCCATCTGATGAAAACTGTAATGCAGATTCGGACGGTCGGATTTGCCCCAGCCGATCTGGTCGGGAACGATGACTCGATAGCCTTTTGCAGTCAGCATCGGAATCACGTTTTTCCAGTAAAATCCATTGAAATTTTTGCCGTGAAAAAGAATAAAAGACTCGCCGTTCGGCTTGTCCGGCGCGATGTCCATATACGCCATTTTTACGTTTTGCTTTTCGAGCGTGAGCGGAAAGTATTTGACTTCAAACGGATATTTCACATCCGTCGGCGTTTGCGCTGATAAGGGAAAAACGAATAAAAGGCACAAAAAAAAGTATTTCATAACGAAATACTAACAAATCAAATCAGGGTTATAAAAGTTTTGAGTCCCGCCTTTAGGCGGCGTGTGATAACCAAACACCGCCGCCTAAAGGCGGGACTCAAAACTTTTTCAATTCTTACTCGTCGGTCATTGCGGTCGAAATCGTTTCGCGCAGTTTGGCGGCGGAGGTCGTCGCCGGTTCGAGCGTAACGTCGGCGACACCGCCGTAAATTTTTTTGCCGAACACTCCGTTCCAAGGCGGAATGACGATGGAAACTGCGCCCTGCGCCTGCGCCTGACACGCCAGCCGCATCAGCGGTTTGGCTTCGTCGCCCTGGTTGTAGCCGAAGATTTTCATCTGTTTGCGTTCACGCGGCGCAACGTCCGAGAGTTTTTCCGCGCCGCCGAGAACGCCGACCCAGCACGTGCCGCAGGCGGCGGAACGGCATTCGACCGGAATCACGCCTTCGCCGCGCCGGAAATCGCGTTCGACCCAATTTTTCGATTGGTCGCGTGCCGCGCCCGAAGCGACTTCTTCGTCGTTCATCAATTTGAATTTGCCGCTGTCGGTGTCGTCAATGTAATTAACCGTCCATTGCTGATTGTTCGTTTTCAAAAAGCCGAGAATGCCCTGCGAATCGTCTTTGGCGCGTTGTTCGACGACTTTGTTCGGCGATTGATTTTTAGTTTTCTCGTCAATCGAAACCGCGCCGCTCGATTGGTTGAAAGCGTCGAGACCGACTTGAACCAAAGTCATCAAACCGACCGCCGTTATTCCGACGGTTAAATCTTCGGTCGTTTTCGCGGCGGTCGCGGCGGCTCTGGCAATGGCGCGGATTTCATTGGCTAAATCGCCCGTTTCACTCGCAAAACTTTCGGCGTGTTTGATTATTGCGTCTTTCGTTTCCTTCCAGAAACGGTGTCCGTAAAGAAAGCGGTGCGATGAGTCAATCTGATTTTTCAATTCGTATTCGCCCTGCATCACGAACTGCTGAATCGCCTTTGCTCTGTCTTCCGCCGATTGCAAATAACGGAACAATTCAAGCGGATAAAAGCGAAACCAAATCTGCGCCGCATTGCGGTCAACCTCGTGAATCTCCGGTGAAATGCTCGTCAAAACGCCGAGCCATTGCTTTTCGTTATATTTATCTAAAAACTTTTCAAATGTCGTCATATTAAATTTGTCTCAAATGCTTTTTCTAAAGAATTTTGAATTCAACATCATAACAACAGAAACCGTTCTCGCAAAATTCGGCGAATTATAAGCGAGAACTATACTGATTGAAAATCCTCTATTGAATCTGAAATCCGGCTCTCGGCGAAACCAAGTTTGAAGACATAGTATTAACCGAATTTATTTTTAGCGGTTAATTTATTAATAAAATTTATTTCTAGCGGTTAATTCAAAAAGATTGGCAGGAAAACATTCATTGATAAAGTCTTTATCAAACAGATCAAGGAGGACAGTATTCTGATGGAAACATTAACAACAACAGACGAAACAGGAAATCTCGAAACCGTGCAAGCGAGTTCGCGGCGTTCCTTTATTAAATTATCGAGTGCCGCCGTGCTGACGGCGTTTGCCTTCGGCGCGTTAAACCCCGAAACACTGCTGGCGAAAGACGCTTTTGCCGGTTTGCCGGTTGACGATGACAAAGCCAAATCGGTTGACTTGGGCAAAGGCGACACGGGCATTTTGAATTACGCCTACGCGCTCGAACAACTCGAAGCGGCGTTCTATTCACAGGTTATTTCGACACCGTATTCGGGCATCACTTCGGCGGAGACGCAAATTTTAACCGACATCCGCGACCACGAAATCGCGCACCGCGAATTATTCAAAACTGCGCTCGGCAAAAAAGCGATTCCGGGCTTGCAGGTTAATTTTACGGCGATCAATTTTAACAGCCGCGACAGCGTTCTCGGCACGGCGAAAACTTTTGAAGATTTGGGCGTAGCGGCTTATAACGGCGCGGGACAGCTTTTGAAAGACGTTAATTTTCTGCTGTTAGCCGGCAAAATCGTCTCAGTCGAAGCCCGCCACGCGGCGACGATCCGCGATTTATTATCGCCGATGTCCGCGTCGTTTGCGGGCGATGATGCCGTTGATTCAAACGGGTTGGATAAAGCCTTGATGCCGTCGGCAGTTTTAGCCGCCGCCGCGCCGTTTATCCGAACGCCGGTTACTGCGAAAAATTTACCGAAGCCGAAGAATTAAATAGAACAAGGAGGAAAAAATGAATATTATAAAATCACTTTTACAAACTATCGAACCCGACATCATTAAAGATATGACGGCGCGGCGCGAGCCGATTGAGCAAGCCAAAGCGATGACCGTCGCAATGGGAACGGCAATCGTTTCGGTCGGCGCGCTTGCAGGAGCGGCTTTCGGCAAAGACGACAAACTGCCGGGAAAAATTGCCGATGTGCTGAATTTTGCCCTGACGCTCGAATATCTGGAAGATGAATTTTATCGCACTGCGCTCGGTTCTTCGGGCTTGATTCCGCGCAACACGCAAGCCGTCTTTTCGCAAATCAGCAAACACGAAACCGCGCACGTCGCACTTTTGAAATCCGTTTTGGGCAGCAAAGCCGTTGCGAAACCGACTTTCGATTTTACGGCAGGCGGCGCGTTCGGCGATGTTTTCAGAAATTACAAAACATTTCTCGCCGTCTCGCAGGCGTTTGAAGACACCGGCGTTCGCGCTTACAAAGGACAAGCGGGCAATTTGCAGGACAACGCGAAAATTTTAACGGTCGCGTTGCAAATCCATTCGGTCGAAGCCCGCCACGCGGCGGAAGTCCGTCGTCTGCGCGATGAAAAAGGCTGGATTTCCGGCGATTCACGCGGAACTCTGCCTGCGCCGACGCAAGCCATTTACAACGGGGAGGGCAACACGACCCAGGGCGGCGCGAGCCTCAATAATCTCGCCGGACTTTCCAACGATGCCGTAACAGGAGCGTTTGACGAACCTTTGTCGAAAGAACAGGTACTGGCAATCGCCGGTTTGTTTATCAAGAAATAATTGCCCGCCGATTTTCCGCAGGCAAGTTTAAACTTGCCTGCGGATTTTTTTTCGAGTAAGATTAACCAATGTTAATAATTTTGATTCATTCCGAATCAAAATTTTTTGATCGAAAGATTAACCAAGGTTCATTTTTTATGACTCTAAACTTATTACAAACAGGGCGCAGCGCAACGATTACAAAAATTAACAGCCGTGATACGGAACGGCGGCGAATGTTCGATCTGGGAATACTGCCGGGAACGCGGATTGAAAACGTGATGCCGAGTCCGCTCGGCGATCCGATTGCTTATCGCGTCCGCAGCGCGGTCGTTGCCTTGCGAACGGAACAGGCAGAATTAATCGAAATCGAAGAAACTCTGGAACTCAAATAAAAAATTATGTCAGTCGCTCTCGCCAACGATTGCGGCGGCTGCGCTACAAGCTGCAACGCCGCGCAACTCACAAGACTCGGCATTAAAGCGGATGGTTGGGATTACATTATCGCTCTCGCCGGCAACCCGAACACGGGAAAAAGCACGATCTTTAATCAATTAACCGGCTTGCACCAGCACGTCGGGAATTGGGCGGGCAAAACCGTTGCCCGCGCCGAAGGTGCTTTTAACTTAAATAACAAAAAATATAAATTGGTGGATTTGCCGGGAACTTACTCGCTGCTTTCGACGAGCGTGGACGAAGAAATCGCGCGTGATTTCGTTTTATTCGGCAAGCCCGATGTAACGATTGTCGTCGCCGACGCGACCAGACTCGAAAGAAATCTCAATTTAGTTTTACAAATTCTCGAAATCACCGACCGCGTGGTCATCGCGCTTAATTTGATTGACGAAGCGAAGCGCAACGATTTGACGGTTGACGAACGCGCTCTGTCGAGAGATTTAGGCGTTCCGGTGATTCCGATGGCAGCCAGACGCGGCGAAGGCGTTGACGAACTTTTAAGCGCGATTGAAACGGTTGCCGTCGGCGAATATGCGGCGCGACCGCATCGGATTAAATATTCGGACGAAAAAATCGAAACGGCAGTCGCGTCCTTGGCGAAACAGTTGAACGAGACGTTTGAAAGTCTGCCGAATGCGCGTTGGGTCGCGCTGCGCCTTTTGGAAGGCGACGAAAGCATCATTCGTGCTGTCCGCGAAAAAACGCTCGGCAATCTCAAGCAATCAAGCGGCTTTCCGCAGCTCGTTCAATTAGAAATTTGAATCAAATGACAACGGTAGAAAATATCTTGGAACAGGCGAAAAGTTTCCGAAAAGAAATCGGCGGCGATCTGCACGATAAACTCACCGAAGCCGTTTATACAGACGCTTCGACGATTGCCGCCCGCGTCGTCTTCGTCAAAAATCAAACGAACAATTTTCATCTCGACCAAACGCTCGACCGCATTTTGACCAGCCGCATTTTCGGGTTTCCGCTGATGATTCTGATGCTGACCGTTGTTTTATGGCTGACGATTGCGGGCGCGAACGTACCTTCAGCGATGCTCGGCGATTTTTTACAAGGAACGATTTACAATTTTCTGCACAGCGCGGCAAACTTTCTAAACGCGCCGTGGTGGTTGTCGGGATTTTTGATTGACGGCGTTTATCTGGCGACGGCTTGGGTCATCAGCGTAATGCTGCCGCCGATGGCGATTTTCTTTCCTTTATTTACATTGCTGGAAGATTTAGGATATCTGCCGCGTGTCGCGTTCAATCTCGACCGCCTTTTCAAACGTGCCGGAGCGCACGGCAAACAGTCGCTTTCGATGATGATGGGCTACGGCTGCAACGCGGCGGGCGTGGTTTCGACCAGAATTATTGATAGCCCGCGCGAACGTCTGATTGCGATTATCACGAATAATTTTTCGATTTGTAACGGGCGGTTTCCGACAATGATTTTAGTCGGCACGATTTTTATCGGCGCGACCGCGCCGCCTGCGCTGGCGAGCTTTATCGCCGCCACGAGCGTCGCCGCCGTCGCTATTTTGGGAATCGTTTTTACATTGCTGGTTTCAGCATTTTTATCAAAAACTTTGTTGAAAGGCGAAGCATCGAGTTTCACTTTGGAATTGCCGCCGTATCGTCCGCCGCAAATCTGGCAGACGCTTTATCGTTCGTTGATTGACCGCACGTTGATCGTCTTGAAACGCGCCGTTTGGATGGCGGCTCCGGCGGGTGCAGTAATTTGGCTGATTAGTAATATCTTCATCAGCGGCGAAAGCGTTGCCGCGCATCTGATCGGTTTTTTGAATCCGTTCGGACTTTTAATCGGCTTGAACGGCGTGATACTTTTAGCTTACGTCGTGGCAATTCCGGCAAATGAGATAGTCGTGCCGACGATTTTGATGCTGACGCTCAATTTAGCAAAATCGAATTTAGCGCAGAACGGCGTGATGTCGGGACTTGAAGATGACGCGCAGATTCGGGAAATTCTGACCGGCATCGGCGGCTGGACGATTTTAACCGGCATCAATTTGATGCTGTTCAGTCTGCTTCATAATCCGTGCAGCACGACGATTTGGACGATTTGGCAGGAAACGAAAAGTTTGAAATGGACGACGATTGCGACGCTTTTGCCGGTTGCCCTCGGAATCATCGTTTGTTTTCTCACCGCGACGGCGGCGCGGCTTTTAGGACTTATTTAAGCCGAAAGAAGTTTCAAAGCGTCTTACTTTAAAATTATAAAATCTAAATTATTATAATGAGCCAAACTATTAAAACCAGAAGAATGACGGTTTCCAAAGAGGATTATTTGAAGGCGATTTGGAGTTTGTCCGAGCGTAGTCTTAAAGAAAAATCCGAAGCCGGAACTAAGGATTTGGCGGAAACCCTGCAAGTCAGTCCGCCCGCCGTGTCGCGGATGCTCAAGCGGATGGAAACGCAGTCGTTGGTTTCGCATACGCCCTATTACGGCGTTCGCCTGACGGAAAAAGGGCGCGAAGTCGCGCTGAAAATCGTGCGCCGCCATCGTCTGCTCGAACTTTTTCTGTGGAAGGTTTTAAATTATGATGAAGATTCGGTTCACGATGAAGCCGAGCGACTCGAACATCACATTTCCGAAGAATTTGAAATGAAAATTGACGCGCTCCTGGGTTTTCCGAAATCCTGTCCGCACGGCAGTCCGATTCCAAGCCGCAGCGGAAGTTTTTAAGCAGATATCTGCTGATTAGCCGTATAAAAATACGTCTGAAGGTAATGCCGCCGCCGTTGCGCTTGACAAAGGTTTTTTCGTTTCGTATATTCTAAAGTTTCGGACAGAGAAGTCTGACGCAGACTGTGAGTGAGAACTTGCAATTTGCTTGAAAGCGAAAGCATTTAAATTATTGAATGCTTTAACAATTATTGTGGCGTAAAACTAAACGTCGCGTGATTTTGAAAAGGAAGACGCTCCAGCGTTTAGGGCAAATCAATCAAACGAATTGTTTTGCTATTCTAATAAAGCCACGCCACAGAAAAGTTGAAAAGGGAACTCGACACGCTTTCGTAAAATTATTCCCGATAAAGTTTAAGTAATTAATTTTATTTATTATAAGAGCCGCTTGCGCTGACTGCCGGAAAAATTCGGTAAGACGCAGGTTAGAGTTTCTTTTCGTTTTTAGTTTTAGGAAAGCCGATAAAAATCGGAATCAGAGAAATTATGCCGACAATCAACCAACTTGTTCGCAAAGGTCGCCAAGCGGTCAAATATAAAACGGCGAGTCCGGCACTGCAAGCTAGCCCGCAAAAACGTGGTGTTTGCACTCGCGTTTATACTCAAACGCCGAAGAAGCCAAACTCGGCTCTGCGAAAAGTGGCGCGTGTTCGTTTGACCAACCAAATCGAAGTTACAACTTATATTCCGGGAATCGGACATAATTTGCAGGAACACTCGATTGTGTTGATTCGCGGCGGTCGCGTAAAAGATTTACCGGGCGTTCGTTATCACGTCATTCGCGGAACGCTTGATTCAAGCGGCGTTGCTAACAGAAATCAGGCGCGTTCCAAATACGGTGCGAAACGTCCGAAAGGAAATGCACCGGCGGCGAAAGGAAAGAAATAAACTAATCTGATTTCACGTTTCCAATCTGGAATCTGGAATCTGGAATCTGGAATTTTAAGTTATGCCAAGAAGAAGAGTTGCAGGAAAAAGAGAAGTATTACCCGATCCGGTTTACAACAGCATAATGGTGACAAAGTTCATCAACGGCATTATGCTCACGGGCAAAAAATCAATCGCCGAAAGTATTTTTTACGGAGCGATGACCAAAGTTGCTGATAAGTCGGGCGAAGAAGCATTAAAAGTTTTCAAAAAAGCGATTGATAACGTCGCTCCGGCTTTGGAAGTCAAGTCGAGACGCATCGGCGGCGCAACTTACCAAGTGCCGCTCGAAGTTACCAAAGACCGCCGCAGCACTTTAGCGATTCGCTGGATCGTAACCAATGCCCGCAAACGCGGTGAAAAAACGATGGAAGATCGGTTGGTCGGAGAATTGCTCGACGCAACCAATAATCGCGGCAACGCCGTCAAAAAACGCGACGAAGTTCATCGTATGGCGGATGCGAATAAGGCTTTCGCACATTATAGATTCTAGTGAAAAGTATGTCGTGAATTAGTGAATAGCAGTAACATTTCACGATTAGCGATTAACGATTTACCAAAATGGCAAACATAAGTTTAGACAAATATAGAAACATCGGCATTATGGCGCACATTGACGCGGGTAAAACCACGACAACCGAGCGTGTGCTTTTCTACACCGGAGTTTCGCACAAAATCGGCGAAGTTCACGAAGGAACGGCGACGATGGACTGGATGGAACAGGAGCAGGAGCGCGGAATTACGATTACTTCTGCTGCCACGACTTGTTACTGGACTCGTGTCGGTGTCGAACATCGCATTAATATTATTGATACGCCGGGTCACGTTGATTTTACGATGGAAGTCGAACGATCCTTGCGCGTTCTCGACGGTGCGGTTGCCGTGTTTGACGGTGTTGCCGGTGTTGAGCCGCAATCGGAAACAGTTTGGCGGCAGGCTGATAAATACGGTGTTCCGAGAATTTGTTTCATTAATAAATTAGACCGCGCCGGTGCATCGTTCGACCGTTCGTTTCAATCAATCATTGATCGTCTCGGTGCAAACGCGGTCGCTATTCAGATTCCGATTGGGTTGGAAGAAAAACTCAAAGGCGTGGTTGACCTAATCACGATGAAGGCGTTGATTTGGAACGACGAAACTAAAGGTGCGGAATACCAAACAACCGAAATCCCCGCCGATTTAGTTGACGCAGCCAAGGAAGCCCGCGAAAAATTAGTCGAAGCCGTCTCGTCTATTGATGACGATTTGATGGAAAAATATCTGGAAGGCACGGAAATTTCAGAAGCCGAAATTCGCAAAGTTCTTCGCAAGGGAACATTGGAAATGAAAATCGTTCCGGTCGTTACCGGATCGGCTTTCAAAAATAAAGGTGTGCAGACTCTGCTCGATGCAGTCGTTGATTTTCTGCCGAGTCCTTTAGATGTTCCGGCAATCGAAGGCATCAACCCGAAAACACAGGAAACCGAAGCGCGTGAAGCGAGTGCAACCGCGCCTTTTTCCGGTCTGGTTTTCAAATTGATGGCGGACAAACATTTGGGACAACTTTCATTCGTTCGCATTTACAGCGGAACGGTGACGGCAGGGTCTTACGTTTATAACACCATCAAAAATCAGAAAGAGCGTGTCGGACGACTGATGTTAATGCACGCCAACAAACGCGAAGATATTGATTCGGCATCGGCAGGTGAAATCGTTGCTATCGGTGGTATGAAAAACGTCACGACGGGTGATACGATTTCCGACGAGAACAAACACATTATTCTCGAATCAATGGAATTTCCTGATCCGGTTGTCCGCGTCGCAGTCGAGCCGAAAACTCGTCAGGATCAAGACAAAATGGGCATCGCGCTCAATCGTCTGGCACAGGAAGACCCAAGTTTCCGCGTCAACAGCGACCACGAAACCGGACAAACGATCATCGCCGGAATGGGCGAACTTCATCTCGAAATCATCGTTGACCGTATGAAACGCGAATTCGGCGTTGAAGCGAACGTCGGTAAACCGCAGGTTGCTTATCGTGAAACGATTACAGGAAGCGCACCGGGCAAAGAAATCTATAAGAAACAATCCGGTGGTCGTGGTAAATTCGGTCACGTCGAACTCGAAATCGAACCGGCTCCGGGCGAAGGGTTCGTTTTTGAAGATAAAATTACCGGCGGCTCGATTCCGCGTCAGTTTATTAAACCGACGATGGAAGGTGTCAGAGACGCGATGAAACGCGGTTATTTAGCCGGATACGAATTAGTTGATATTCGCGTGAAACTGCTTTTCGGTTCGTATCACGAAGTTGACTCGGACGAAATTTCGTTCAATTTAGCCGGTTCGTTCGCTTTTCAAGATGCGGTCAAAAAAGCCAAACCTGTTTTGCTCGAACCGATTATGAAAATCGAAGTTGTCACGCCCGACGAATATATGGGCGCAGTCAACGGAGATTTAAATCGGCGACGCGGACAGATCGAAAAAATGGAACCGCGTATCGGCAATGTGCAAGTCGTTACGGCGTATGTTCCGCTTTCGGAGATGTTCGGTTACACGACCGACTTACGTTCTTCGACGCAGGGACGCGCTACTTCGACGATGCACTTTGAGCGATACGATCAAGCACCGAAAAATGTCGCCGAAGAAGTCATCGCTAAAGTAAAAGGCGCATCAAGCTAAAAGTTTTTAAGTTTCATAACGCAATTTAAATCGAAAGATTATTGGAGTGAAAAAATGAGTAAAGAGAAGTTTGACAGAAGCAAACCGCACGTGAATATCGGAACGATCGGACACGTTGATCACGGGAAGACGACGTTGACGGCGGCGATTACCAAAGTGATGAGTAAGAATAACCCGAAGCTGGCGTTCCGCTCGTTCGATTCGATTGATAACGCGCCGGAAGAGAAGGCACGCGGGATTACGATTGCCACTTCGCACGTCGAATATGAGACGGCGACTCGTCATTACGCGCACGTGGATTGTCCGGGACACGCCGATTACGTCAAGAATATGATCACCGGCGCAGCACAGATGGACGGCGCGATTCTGGTCGTCGCCGCCACCGACGGACCGATGCCGCAGACCCGCGAACATATCCTTTTAGGCAGACAGGTCGGAGTTCCTTCGATGGTCGTCTTTATGAACAAGGTGGATATGGTGGACGACGAAGAACTCTTGGAGTTGGTCGAGATGGAAATTAGAGAGTTGCTCTCTTCATATGACTTTCCGGGCGACGATATTCCGGTGGTCAGAGGCTCGGCACTCAAAGCCCTCGAAGGCGATCCGAAATGGGAAGCGACGGTGGACGAATTGATGCAGGCGGTGGATGATTACATCCCGACCCCGGCACGCGAAACCGATAAACCTTTTCTGATGCCGGTCGAAGACATTTTCACCATTCAAGGCAGAGGCACGGTGGCGACGGGCAGAATCGAACGCGGCATCGTCAATGTCAACGAAACGGTGGAAATCATCGGCATCAAAGACACGCGCAACACAGTCGTAACGGGCGTTGAAATGTTCAAGAAACTCTTGGATAAAGGAATGGCGGGCGATAACGTCGGCTTACTGCTTCGAGGAGTCGAACGCAAAGAGATCGAACGCGGACAAGTAATCGCCAAACCGGGTTCGATTACACCGCATACGAAATTCAAAGCCGAAGCGTATGTTTTGACCAAGGAAGAAGGCGGCAGACACACCCCGTTTTTCACGGGCTATCGTCCGCAGTTTTATTTCCGCACGACGGACGTGACGGGCGTGGCGAATCTGCCGGAAGGAGTGGAGATGGTGATGCCGGGCGATAATATCCAGATGGAGATCACGCTGATTGCGCCGATTGCGATGGAGAAGGGATTGCGGTTCGCCATTCGGGAAGGCGGGCGAACGGTCGGCGCGGGAACCGTGTCGGAAATTGTTGAGTAATAAAAATATATGCTAAACGAAAAAATTCGCATCAAGTTAAAGGCTTACGACCATCGAGTTTTAGATCAATCAACAGTTGAAATTGTTGAAACCGCAAAACGAACGGGCGCGACGATTGCAGGTCCGATTCCGCTTCCGACGGTGAAAAATAAATGGACGGTTTTGCGTTCGCCGCACGTTGATAAAAAGTCGCGTGAGCAGTTTGAAATCAGAACTCATAAGCGTTTAATGGACATTCTCGACCCGACGGCGGAAACCGTTGACGCGTTAATGAAATTGGATTTACCAGCCGGTGTTGATGTTGAAATCAAGGCATTTGGCAAAAACTAGATTGATTTTAGATTTTAGATTTTGGAGTTTAGATTGACTTAAAAACAATCCTAAAATTCAAAATCGCAAATCCAAAATCCAAAATCAAAAGATATGATTAGCGGAATCATCGGTAGAAAAATGGGAATGACGCAGATTTTTGCGGAGGATGGCACGGTTACACCCGTGACAGTCATCAAAGCCGGACCTTGCGTTGTTGTTCAAACGAAAACGGCGGACGGAAAAGACGGTTACAACGCCGTGCAGCTTGGATTAGTCGAAGATAAACCGATTAAATTGAAAAATGTCACCAAGCCGATGCGCGGACATTTTGAAAAAACGGGCGGCGGCATTCCGGCGACTCGTATTTTGAAGGAAATTCGTTTAACCGATGCCCCTGAAGCGAATGTCGGCGACCAAATCAAAGCCGATATGTTTGCTGACGGCGACAAAATTGATGTTGTCGGCACGTCGAAAGGACGAGGTTTTGCCGGAACGATTAAGCGGCATAACTTCAGTCGCGGTCCGATGTCGCACGGTTCGATGAATATCCGCGAGCCGGGATCAATCGGTCAGTCGGCATATCCTTCGAGAGTTATCAAAGGAACGCGCTCATCGGGACATATGGGCAACGCGCAGGTAACGGTTCAGGGTTTGAGCGTGGCGCGGGTTGATGTCGAAAATAATTTGATTATGGTGCGCGGCGCAGTTCCGGGCGCGACGGGAAGTTTGGTTGTAGTTAAGAAAAGAAATAAGTAGTGGTAAATGGTGAATGGTAAATGGTAAGTTTTCAAACTTAGCACTTAGCACTTAGCACTTAGCACTCGAACGGAGTGAGAATTATGCCTACCGCAAAGGTTCGCAATTTAAAGAATAATGAAGTCGGCGATGTCGAACTTTCCGATGCCATTTTCGGTGTCGAGTTAAACGAATCGTTGATTCACGCGGCGGTCAGAAATTATCTGGCGAATCGCCGGCAGGGAACTTCCGCGACGAAGACGCGCGGCAATGTTTCGGGTTCGGGCAAAAAGCTGTGGAAGCAGAAAGGAACGGGACGCGCTCGTATCGCGTCAATCCGTTCGCCGCTTTGGAAAGGCGGCGGTAATGTCCACGGTCCGCAGCCGCGCGATTGGTCATATAAAATGCCGAAGAAAATGCGGCGCGGTGCTTTGCGCTCGGCTCTGTCGGAAAGATTGCGTGAAGGAAATCTGATTGTTATTGAAGATTTCATTTTCTCCAATCCGAAAACGAAAGACTTTTTGAGCGTGATGTCTGATCTCGGATTTAACGATACGAAGAAAGCGACGAAAACTTTAATCGTTGATTCGCTCGATAATTCAAATCTGATTTTGTCTTCGCGTAATGTGCAGAAAACGAAAGTTACCAACGGCTACGGTTTGAATGTCTATGACATCATTTATCACGAAAAACTTTTGATTTCCAAATCGGCGATTGAAGAGATAAATCATCTGCTCGATCCGCAGAGAGAAAAAGCAGTGAGCGCGGAGGAAACTGAATAATGGCAGCAGAACTTAGTGTTTGGGACGTTTTGAAAACGCCCGTCGTTACTGAAAAATCCGTGCTTTTGAAGGAAGCCAGCAGCGAAGACGAAAATATAGGACAAGTTTTGACTTTTCGAGTGAATACAAAAGCCGGAAAGATCGCCATCAAAAATGCGATTGAAGAAATCTTCAACGTCAAAGTGGCGAAAGTCCGCACGGTGCATTACGAAGGAAAAATGAAGAAACGCGGACGCTATGAAGGTCGCCGCGCTTCCTGGAAAAAGGCTTACGTTACTTTGAAAAAAGGCGAGCCGCACGTTGATTACGCAGAAGCGATTTAAATGCGGAATGCGGAATGCGGAATGCGGAACTATCCGTAAAAAGCATTTAGGCAATCCGTCAGAATAATTTAAGCGCGACGTGGAAAAGCGAATTATAAATTCCGCATTCCGCATTCCGCATTCCGAATTAAAGAGATGGGAATTAAGAGATTAAAACCGACATCACCGGCGCGAAGATACCAGACGTATCTGACGCGCGATGAATTGACTCCGGGCGCGAAGCCGGAAAAATCTTTGCTCGAAGCGAAGACGCGCATTTCCGGTCGTAACAACGATGGGCGCATCACGGTTCGCAGACGCGGCGGCGGACACAAACGCTTTTACCGCATCATTGATTTCAAGCGCAATAAACCCGGCATTCCGGGCAAAGTTTCGCAGATCGAATATGATCCGAATCGTTCGGCACACATCGCTTTGATTACTTATCTTGACGGCGAAAAACGATACATTATTGCGCCGGTCGGTTTGAAAGTCGGTGGAACGGTGATGAGCGGTGTCGAAGCCGATATTTTGCCGGGAAATGCTTTGCCGATTGCGAACATTCCGCTTGGAACGCAGATTCACAATGTCGAATTGCGACCGGGTAAAGGCGGACAGATGGTTCGTTCGGCTGGCGGATTCGCGCAGTTGGTTGCGAAAGAAGGCGATTACGCGCAGTTGAGAATGCCTTCGGGCGAAGTTCGCCGCGTTCCGGTCGTTTGTATGGCAACAGTCGGACAAGTCGGTAACGTCGAAAACGAAAACGTCAGTTTGGGTAAAGCGGGCAGAAATCGCTGGAAAGGTTTGCGCCCGAAAGTTCGCGGCGTGGCGATGAATCCGGTGGATCACCCGCACGGCGGCGGCGAAGGTAAAACTTCCGGCGGTCGCCATCCGGTAACGCCTTGGGGACAACCGACTCGCGGTTATAAAACGCGCCGTAACAAACGCACGAACAATATGATTGTGCGCGATAGAAGAAGAAAATAAATTGATTTTAGATTTTAGATTTTAGATTTTAGATTGCTTGGTAGTGATCTTGAGATTCAAAATCTAAAACCCAAAATCCAAAATGGAAATATGCCACGTTCATTAAAAAAAGGTCCGTTTATAGATTTAAGCGTTCAGAAAGTTTTAAGAAAAATCCGCGAAGGCGCAAACAAGCCGCAGGCGATTAAAACCTGGTCGCGCCGCTCGACGATTACGCCGGAAATGGTCGGTCTGACTTTCGGAGTTCACAACGGCAAACGTCATATTCCGGTTTATGTAACGGAAAATATGGTCGGACACAAACTCGGAGAATTTTCGCCGACCAGAACTTTTAAAGGACATCCGGGAACGAAAGCGGAGAAATCGGCTAAAAGAAAATAGTGCTGAGTGCTAAACGGTAAGTGGTAAGTTTTGATTCTTACACTTACCACTTACCACTTACCACTTACCACTTATAAAGAAATGGAAGCGATAGCAAAAACAAGACATCTGAAAGGTTCGCCCCGCAAAGCGCGGCTCGTGATTGATTTAATTCGCGGGCGCAATGTTTCGCAGGCATTGAACATTCTGAAATTTACCGACAAGCGGGCGGCTGAACCGATTGAAAAAACTTTGCGCTCGGCGATTGCCAATGCGACTTATTTAGCGGAACAGCAGAACATCGCCATTGACCCGGACGATTTGTTTGTTAAAACCTGTTTCGTTGATATGGGAGCGCACAAAAATCGCCGTCGTATGCGCCCTGCGCCGCAAGGTCGAGCGTTCCGCGAACAGCGTCATTACTGCCACATCACGATTTTAGTTTCGAGTGATGTCGCGGCGGCTGATACGAAATCGGCTAAAAAATCGTCGCAAACTTCAGGCGAAAAAGGCGACAGCGGAGCGAAAGGAAAAGACGCGCCGAAGCCGGAAGCGATTAAGAAAACTAAGAAAGCAAGCGAAGTAAAAGAAACGAAACAGGCAACAGTCGAAGAAGCACCGAAAGCTAAAACGACGAAAAAAGCGAAAGCCGAAAAACCGGTAGTTGTTGAGCAGGTTGAAGAGAAAACGCCAGTTGCGGAAACTCCGGCTATCGTTCAAGAAACGCCGATTGTTTCTGATCCGGTTGCCGAAATGATGCACACGAAAGAGGCTCCCGAAGTTGAAGAAACAACGGAAGCGGTGCAATCGGAAACGCCGAAAGCCGAAGAATCTGTCGAAGCCGAAACGGAAACTACTGAAACTCCAGAAACTCCGGTCGAAGCGGAAGCAGTAGAAGCGGAAGAGCCAAAAACCGAAGAAGTAAAAGTGGCGGAACTGCAAGTCGAGGAAGTGAAGGCGGAAGAGCTATCCGTTGAAGAAGTAAAATCCGAAGAGCCACAAGTTGAAGAACCGAAAGCGGAAAAAGTTACTGAGGCTAAAGAAACTGAAGCGGCAAAATCCGAAGATTCAGATTTGAGCGATCTTTTGGAAGTGAATTCTCCAAAATCCGAAGCGAAAGAGAAAACCGATAAACAAAAAGCCGAAGCGTCCGACGCGAAAAACGTCCAGTCGCAGACTTCGGCGGAACGCAACGAAACGAAAAAAGCTGACAACGCGCAGCTCGATGAGGACGACATTCTGGAATTACAGTAATAAATTTTTATGGGACAAAAAGTTCATCCATATGGCTTTCGGGTCGGATACAACAAAGATTGGCACTCACATTGGTATTCCAAGCACGATTTTGCCGCGAATCTAGCGGAAGATTTGGGATTGAAGCGCGATTTGAAAAAGCGTTTTATGGGCGCGGGAGTTTCGCACATTGATGTCGAACGTGCTGCCAATCGTTTGAAAATTATTATTTATACGGCGCGTCCCGGCATTATCATCGGGCGCAAAGGTTCGGAAATCGAGAAACTGAAGGAAGATTTATCGAAGAAAACCGGACGCGAAGTGATTGTTTCGATTCAGGAAATTCGTCAGCCGGAACTGAACGCGCAACTGCAAGCCGAAAAAATCGCACAGCAGCTTGAAAAACGCATCGCTTTTCGCCGTGCGATGAAGAAAACGATTGAAGAATCGCAGAGATTCGGAGCGGAAGGAATCAAGGTAATGATCGCCGGACGTTTGAACGGAGCGGAAATCGCTCGCACCGAATGGACTCTGCAAGGTCGTTTGCCGCTGCACACTTTACGCGCTGATGTTGATTACGGATTTGCCGAAGCGTTGACGACATTCGGAATCATCGGTGTCAAATGCTGGATTTATCGCGGCGAAATCCTCGACCCGAACGCTTCGATGGCTCGCGGAACGACGACCGACCCGATGAAGGAAGTCAAAATTGACAAGAGCGCACGTCGCGGAGACGGTCGCCCGCCGAGAAGAGATCGAAATGACGGCGGCGGTCGAAACAATAGATAAATTGAGAATTTCAAATTCCAGATTCCAAAATGGAAATCAAAATTTGGAATCTGGAATTTGAAATCTGGAATAGAGGATATTCATTATGTTAATGCCGAAAAAGGTCAAGCACCGAAGAGTGATGAAAGGTCGTATGCGCGGAACTGCTTCGCGCGGCGATAAATTAAACTTCGGCGACTTTGGACTCAAAACTTTGGAAGCAGGTTGGATTACCGACCGCCAAATCGAAGCCGCTCGTATCGCAATGACGCGCCACATCAAACGCGGCGGAAAAATCTGGATTCGGATGTTTCCTGATAAACCGATCACGAAAAAACCGGCTGAAACCCGTATGGGAAGTGGTAAAGGTGCGCCGGATCATTGGGTTGCGGTTGTCAAACCCGGCAGAATTTTATATGAAGTGCAGGGCGTTCCCGAAGATTTAGCGCGTGAAGCGATGAAACTCGCCGCGCAGAAACTGCCGGTTAAAACGAAATTCGTCAATCGCGCCGATCTGGAAGGAGGCATTGTTTAAGAGATGAAAAAGAAAGAAATACTTGAGCAACTTAGCGCGATGGATACGAATGAGTTGAGAGAACAGGCTGACAGTTTGAAGGAATCGTTGTTTCGCTTAAAATTTAAAAAATCTTTGGGCGTGGGCGATTCGGTGAATGACATTCGCCGCGAAAAGAAAACTTTGGCGCAGGTCAAAACTTTAATCAACCAAAGAGAGCCGAAAGTTAAGGGTAAAAGAGCGAAAGCCGCAGTTAAATAAAAGCGAATCAGTTTGTAATATTTGATTTGCGAAAATAAAGAAATGCCAAGAAAGAAGAAAGAAGAAGAATTAGAAACCGAAGCAGCTTCGACAGAAACGATGACCGAAGAAAATGCTGTTGAGGCAATTTCCGACGAAACTGCTGAACCGTCTGTCGAAGCCGCATCTGACGAAACTGCGGAAGTTCCGGCAGATGCAAGCTCGGCAACCGATGAAACTTCGGTCGTTGACAGTATCGCCCAAACCGTCGGCGCGGCAGTCGGTTCGTTAGCGGCGACCGTTGCGGACAGCGTATCGTCAGTAATTTCGGCGGTCAGCGGCGATTCTTCGACAACGGAAGAAGCTAAATCGCATCACAGTAAGCGCGCTGAAAGAATCGGAATCGTGCAGTCGGATAAAATGACAAAGACTGTAACCGTGCGTGTTGACCGTCAAATCAAGCATCCGATTTATCGCAAATATATCAAACGCCGCAAGAAATTTATGGCGCACGACGAACTCGGTTCGGCGGTCGGCGACAAAGTGCGGATTATGGAAACCAGACCGTTATCGGCAAGAAAACGCTGGCGCGTCGTTGAAATTATTCAGAAAGCAGTGAAATAGTGGAGAGTCGAGAGTAAAGAGTAGAGATTAAGAAAAGTTTTCTCTCAACTCTTAACTCTCAACTATTTACTCAAAACGGAGTGAGATTATGATTCAGATGCAAACCTCTTTGACGGTCGCCGATAATTCGGGAGCGAAAAGAGTCGTAATGATTATGCCGATTGGCGGTTCGACCGGAAAGATTGCTCGTTTGGGCGATAAAATCAAAGTTACCGTGAAAGAAGCGTCGCCGGACGGAACGGCGAAAAAAGGTAAGGTTTATAACGCCGTTATCGTCAGAACGCGCAAGGAAGTGCGCCGCAAAGACGGAACTTATATCCGCTTTGACGAGAACGCCGCCGTTTTGATTAAAGACGACAACACGCCGATTGGGACTCGTGTTTTCGGTCCGGTCGCCCGTGAATTGCGCGAAAAGAATTTTATGAAAATCGTTTCGCTTGCGCCGGAAGTTATCTAAAGTAAAAAGTAAAAAGGCAAAAGGCAAAAGTTAAGAGATTTGCAATTTTGTTTGATACTGAAGATTAAAGAAATGAAAGAAGTGAAAAAAGGAACGATTCGTTCCAAAATTAAAAAGGGCGACACGGTAGTTTTCGTTGCCGGTAAGGAATATGCGCGTTTCGACAGCAATGGCAAACGCACTCCTTATAAAGGCGAGGTAATGGCGGTTGATGCCGTGAAAGGCAAAGTAAAAGTTGCAGGTGCAGCTATTGCCAAAAAACATCGCAAAGCCGTGCCGCAAATGAACATCGAAGGCGGTATCGTCGAACTCGAAGCGTGGGTTGACGTTTCAAATGTCGCTTTACTTGATCCGAAAACGAAAAAACCGACGCGCATTAAATATGAAGTGCGCGACGGAAAAAAAGTTCGGGTGGCAGTGAGCGGCGAATTGATTCCAGAACCTGCTCGCAGCGCGAATACGCGCCGCAAAACTTCCGATGAAGAACCGGCTTCGGAATAAATTATCAAAGTTTTGAGCTTTGGAAACGCTTGAAAAACGAGCGAGACCCAAACAAATTAAAAAAATGGCAAGACTGAAAGAAAAATATAATAAAGAAATTGCTCCGGCAATCGCCAAAGAATTCGGTATCGAAAATCCGATGGCGATTCCGCGCATCGAAAAAGTCGTGGTGAATATGGGAATGGGCGAAGCGATTGCGAACGCTAAAATTCTCGATACGGCAGTTGAAGAATTGCGGGTAATTACCGGACAGAAACCGGTCGTAACGAAAGCGAAAAAATCAATCGCATCGTTCAAACTGCGACAGGGAATGAATATCGGTACGATGGTTACATTGCGCGGCGAAAGAATGTATGAGTTTCTTGATCGCCTGATTTCCGTCGCTCTGCCGCGTGTGCGCGACTTTCGCGGAGTTTCGTCGAAAGCGTTTGACGGGCGTGGAAATTATACGCTCGGAATTCGTGAGCAGTTAATTTTCCCGGAGATTGATTTTAATAAAGTTGATAAAATGCGCGGAATGAACATTTCGATTGTTACCACCGCGAAAACCGACGAGCAATCCCGTGCGCTTTTGAAAGCCATCGGAATGCCGTTTAGACAATAATTGCAAATTCCAAACTCCAAATTCCAAATCAATCTGGAATCTGGAATCTGGAATCTGGAATCTGGAATTTTATATATGGCGAAGACAAGCAAAGTTGTAAAAAACGAAATGCGTAAGAAGAAGGTCGCGCAATACGCGGAACGACGCGCGGAGTTGAAGAAAATCATCAACAATCCGGCATCGAGCGTTGAAGCAGTTGACGAAGCGGTGATGAAACTGCAAAAACTGCCGCGTGATGCAAGTGCGGTCAGAGTCCGCAACCGGTGTTCACAGACGGGAAGACCGCGTGGATTTCTGCGAAAATTCGGCATCTCGCGCATCGCTTTAAGAGAATTGGCTTTGGAAGGACAAATTCCGGGCGTAGTTAAATCAAGTTGGTAAGTAGAAATTCCATATTTTAGATTTCATATTCCAAATTAATTTGGAATTTGGAATTTGGAATTTGAAATAATAAATCGGAGTTAATTAAGAAATGACAGATCCAATCGCAGATATGCTCACGCGAATTCGCAACGCTATTGCCGCGAACCACTCGCGTGTGGATGTTCCCGGTTCAAAATTGAAGATGGAAGTCGCCAGAATTTTGAAGGAAGAAGGATACATCAATAATTATGTAACCAAAGGCGAAGGCATCAAATACGCTATTCGCATCTTCCTGCGCTATGATGCCAAAGGCACTTCGTCAATCACGCACTTGTCGAGAGTTTCGCGTCCGGGCAGAAGAGTTTTTGTCGGCGCAATGGAAATTCCGAGAGTTCTCGGCGGTTACGGTGTAAATATCGTTTCGACTTCCAAAGGTTTAATGAGCGGCAAAGCCGCCCGCAAAGAAAACGTCGGCGGCGAAATTTTGGCGGAAATTTACTAAAGGATAAAGGATAAAGGATGAAGGATAAAAATTTCTTTCGCCTTTCGCCTTTCGCCTTGACACTTTAAAGATTATGTCTCGTGTAGGAAAAAAACCGATTACGTTGCCGTCAGGTGTGAACGTAACAATTAATGCCAGCGAACTGGAAGTTAAAGGTCCGAAAGGAACTTTGAAAACGCCGGTTCCAGAAGGTGTGGAATTTAAATTGGAAGACGGAACGCTTACTGCGGAACGCGCTAATGACGATAAAGCCGCTTTGCACGGTTTGGCGCGGGCTTTGGCGAACAACGCGATTGTTGGTGTAACCGAAGGCTTTACGAAACAGATGGATGTTGTCGGGGTCGGTTATAAAGCTGACGTGCAGGGCAAGAAAATCGTTTTCGCGCTTGGCTATTCGCATCCGATTGAGTTTCCGCTGCCGGACGGTATTGACGCGAAAGCTGAAAGAATGCCTTCTAAAACGGCGATCAATCAATATCAATTAACTTTGACCTTAACCGGAATTGACAAGCAGAAACTCGGACAAGTCGCGGCGGAACTGAATCGTCTGCGAAAGCCGGATGCTTATAAAGGAAAAGGCATTCGCTACGCTGAAAAGATTTACAAACTGAAACCGGGTAAAACAGGGAAATAGTGGTGAACGGTGAACGGTGAGCGGTGAGTGAAAAACTTTCCGAAACTCACTACTCACCACTCATCACTCACCACTAAAAAGAGTATGGCAAGCAATAATAGAGCAGAGATTCGTCGCGGTGTGCATACGCGCATTCGCAAAAAAGTCAGCGGAACGGCGGAACGTCCGCGTCTGGCGGTGTTTCGCAGTCTGAATCACATTTACGCGCAGGTCATTGATGATGTCAACGGCGTAACTTTAGCGGCGGCTTCGACGACCGAAAAAGATTTGAAAGGCAAAAGCGGCGGCACGATTGCGGCGGCGCAAACCGTCGGCAAAGCTGTTGCCGAACGCGCTCAGTCGGCAGGTATTTCACAAGTGGTTTTCGACCGAGGCGGCTACGTTTATCACGGTCGCGTGAAAGCCCTGCTCGATGCGACACGCGAAGCGGGATTGAACAAAAACGAAACGGCGAACGATTCGGAAGAAGGAAATAATGAAAACGAATAGACAACGGATTTCTCCAAACAATTTAGATTTAAAAGATCAGTTGATTTCGATCAACCGCGTTACCAAAGTGGTCAAAGGCGGTAAAAATATGTCGTTCGCGGCGTTGGTCGTCGTCGGCGATGAAAAAGGTCACGTCGGTTTCGGCACGGGAAAAGCTAAAGAAGTTCCCAACGCCATCAAAAAAGCGATTGAATCGGCGAAGAATAATTTGATTCGCGTTCCTTTGATTGAAGGAACTCTGCCGCATCAAATGCTCGGCGAATATGGCGCGGGCAAGGTTTTACTCAAACCGGCGAAAGAAGGAACAGGAGTAATTGCGGGCGGCGCGGTTCGTGCGGTTCTGCAGGTTCTCGGAATTCACAACGTGCGAACGAAAATTCTCGGCTCGACCAACGCGCACAATGTTATTCGCGCTACTTTTGACGGCTTGACGAGAATGAAAGACCCGATGGAAGTCGCTCGTCTGCGCGGCAAACAGGTTAAAGAACTTTTGTAAATTACGAATTTCAAATTACGAATTACGAATTGAAGACCTGTGCGAACTTATAAATATTTTAAAGAAATATTCGTAATTCGTAATTTGAAATTCGTAATTGATTAAAGAGATGGCACAGAAAGAAGAAACACAAACGAGCGGCGGAACGATCAAGATTCAGTATTACAGAAGTATGATCGGTTATTCCAAAAAGCAAAAAGCGATTATCAAAGGGTTAGGAATCACTAAACTCAATCAGACGATAACGCGCCCGGATAATCCGTCAATGCGCGGTATGGTTGAAAAGATTCCGCATCTTTTAAGAATTGTTGATTAATAATGCTGAATGGTAAATCGTTGGTGGTAAATGGTAAGCTATCTGAAAATAGCAATTAACCATTATCATTTACAATTTACCATTAGTATTTTACGAGGAAGAAAAAATGGCATTAGCATTGAATAACTTAAAGCCTGCGACAGGTTCGACGCACAAAAAGAAAAGAGTCGGACGCGGACCTGGTTCAGGTCTCGGCAAAACCGCCGGACGCGGACACAAAGGGCAGAAATCGCGTTCGGGTTACAGCAGCAAAATCGGATTTGAAGGCGGACAGATGCCGCTCCAACGCCGTCTGCCGAAACGCGGTTTCACCAATATCTTCAAAAAGAAGTGGTTGGAAATCGGTCTCGCCAAACTGGAAGAAAGTTTTAACGCCGGCGACGAAATTACGCCGGAGATTCTGCACGAACGCGGTTTGATTAAAAAAGCCAAACACGATTTGGTGATTTTAGGCAGCGGCGACATTTCAAAAGCATTGAAAATTTCCGCGCACCGCTTCACTAAATCCGCCAAAGACAAAATCGAAAAAGCCGGTGGAAGCGTAACGGAAATTAAAAAAGAAAAAGTAGCTGCATAATTAGTGGTGAGTGGTGAGTGGTGAGTGGTGAGTGAAAAACTCTTCCGAAACTCACCACTCACCACTCACCACTCACCACTAAAGTATTATGGAAAAGTTTTTTGCCGCCATCCAAAATATGTTCAAAGTTCCTGAGTTGAGGAAGAGAATTTTCTTCACGCTCGGAATGCTGGCTGTTTATCGTTTGGGAGCGCACGTTACCGCGCCGGGAATTAATAAAGTTCAGCTTGAAAAAGTTTGGGGTGAAGTTGCCGGAACGCTGCTCGGCGTACTCGATTTATTCTCCGGCGGAAACTTTCGCACGATTTCGGTTTTCGCGCTCGGTGTAACACCTTACATTACGGCTTCGATTATTTTACAGTTGATGCCGGTTCTTTCGCCGCAATTCAAGAAAATTCAGGAAGAAGGCGAAGTCGGACGACAGAAAATCAACCAGTGGACGCGCTATCTGACGGTCGCTTTGTGCGCTGTGCAGACGTTTTTTGTTTCAACCTGGCTTGAGAAAAACGCGATTATTCCGTCAACCTGGTGGGCGACGCTAATGATCGTCGTAACCTTGACGACCGGCACGATTTTCGTAATGTGGCTCGGCGAGCAAATCACCGAACGCGGTATCGGCAACGGTATTTCATTGTTGATTTTCGCCGGAATCGTCATCGGTCTGCCGCGCGGCATCGGACAAATTTCTGAAAGAGTTCGTGCCGGTGATCCGTATCAAACATTCGGAGTTATCTTTTTAGTCGTCGTTTTGGTTGCACTCATTGCTCTGATTGTTTATGTCGAATCAGCGCGGCGCAACATAGCTATTAGTTATGCCAGTCGGCGAGTGGGCAATCAGACGTTTCGGGGACAGGAAACGAGCCTGCCTTTGAAGATCAATATGGGCGGCGTGATTCCGGTGATTTTCGCTTCGTCTGTGTTGGCGATGCCGCAAACCATCTTTTCGGCATTTCCGCCTGATCCGGCAAATCCTGATGCGACGTGGAGCAAGATTTCAGCTTTCTTCCAGCAGTTTCACGGCGGCGATCCGTATTACGAAGTAGTATTCATTTCGTTAATCGTTTTGTTCACTTTCTTTTACATCACGATTGTTTTCAACACTGACGAAGTTGCCGACAACCTGCGAAAACACGGCGGATTCGTTCCGGGCGTTCGTCCCGGTGCGCCGACGGCAGATTATCTCAGCACGATTTTGACCCGTTTGACAACGGTCGGTGCGCTCTATTTGGCGTTCATCGCTTTCGTACCGCAGATTCTTTTAAGCGGATTCAAAGTTGCACGTTTGCCGTTTATCGGAACGCCGCTCGATAATTTTTTCACGGCAACGCCGGGATTAAGCTGGATTCCGACCGGCTTGGGCTATCAATTCTTTTTCGGCGGCACGTCGCTTTTAATTTTAGTCGGCGTGGCAATGGACACGATTTCCCAGATCGAAGCGCAACTCGTGATGCGGAATTACGAAGGATTTTTGGGTGCAGGCTCAAGACTTCGCGGAAGACGTGCTTAGGTAATTACGAATTTCAAATTACGAATTACGAATTTAAATAATTATTCGTAATTCGTAATTGATTTTTATGGCAAAAATAATCGTTTTAATCGGTGCGCCGGGAGCGGGAAAGGGAACGCAAGCCAGACTTTTGCAGGAACGGCGCGGCATTCCGCAAATTTCGACGGGCGATATGTTCCGTGAAATGAAAAACGCCGACACGCCGCTCGCCCGCGAAGTGCAGGCGACGATGTCCTCAGGGAAATTGATTTCCGACGAACTGACTTATCAAATCGTCAAAGATCGAACTTCTCGTGAGACGGACAGCTACATTTTAGACGGCTATCCGCGAACCGCCGTCCAAGCGGCACAGCTTGAAGATTTAGCCGAAGAACAGGGCAGAGAAATCCAGGCAATCGAAGTTGATATTGCACGGGAAGAATTATTAAAACGGCTGACCGGCAGACGAAGTTGTGCGGTATGCGGAGAAATTTACAACATTTATTCAAAACCGCCGCAAAACGACAACGTCTGTGATTTTCATCCCGAAACGCAGTTGACACATCGCGCCGACGACAACGAAGAAAGCGTCTCGACCAGGTTGGCGACCTATGATGAATTGACCAAACCGCTGCTTGATTACTACGAGAAATCAGGGCGTTTGCAGAAAGTCAGCGGCGAAGGTGATTTGGAAAATATCTATCTGGAAATAGATAAATTGATTTAGGAAAATTTGTGAGAAAATCGAAAGTCATCGGATTTATCAGCAAATTGAGCCAAACTTTTTTTGGAAAGAGAATGATTATTGCTAAATCGCAAAAAGATTTAGACCGAATGCGCGACGCGGGCGAACTGATCGCCGAAGTACGCGAAGCCGTCCGTGCGATGGTCGCGCCGGGAATGACAACGCTCGAAATCAACGCCGTCGCCCGCAAAATGATGGAAGACGCAGGTGCGAAACCGGCGTTTCTCGGATATAAACCATCAGGAATGACACCGTTTCCGTTTGTCATTTGTGCTTCGTTGAACGATCAGGTCGTTCACGGTTTCTCCAATGACAAACCTTTGGAAAACGGCGACATTATTTCGATTGATATGGCGGCGAGTTATAACGGGTTCGTCGGCGATACGGCGATGACGATTGCTATCGGCGAAGTCAGCGAGGAGGCGAAACATTTGATTCGCGTTACGGAAGAATGCCTGATGCTCGGCATCGAACAATGTCAGCCGAACAAAAGAGTCGGCGATATTAGTTGGGCGATTCAGGAACACGCGGAAAAACACGGTTATGGAATCGTCCGCGATTATACCGGACACGGCATCGGGCGCAGTATGCACGAAGCTCCGCAGGTCGCCAATTACGGCAGACCGGGAACGAAGGAAAAAATTCGTGCCGGTTATTGTTTCGCCATTGAGCCGATGCTCAATATGGGAACGCACGAAACGAAAACTTTGGAAGATAAATGGACAGTCGTTACAAAAGACGGCAAACCGAGCGCACATTGCGAACATACTGTTGCCGTAACGCACGACGGACCGGAAATTTTGACGCTAACGAAAGCGCAGAAAGTTCAGTTAAAACAGGCTAAAACCGAAACCGTCGCGGTCTGACTTGAAAACGGCGGCGAAAGTCGGTAACATAAACAGTTTGTCGAATCGAACAAGATTGACGCTGAGATATGTCGAAAGAAGAAGCGATAGAAGTAACAGCAACCGTCCTGGAGACTCTGCCGAACGCGATGTTCAAGGTTGAACTCGAAAACAACCAGCATCAGGTTCTGGCGCATATCTCCGGTAAGATGCGAAAAAATTTTATCAGAATTTTGCCGGGAGATAAGGTTCTGGTTGAACTTTCGCCCTACGACTTGGCTCGCGGGCGCATTACATATCGTTATAAGTAAAAGGGAAACATTATGAAAGTTCGTCCTTCAGTAAAAAAAATGTGCGATAAATGCAAAGTCATTCATCGCAAAGGAATCGTGCGCGTGATTTGCGAAAATCCTAAGCACAAACAAAGACAAGGCTAAGAATTACGAGTTCCAGATTCCAGATTCCAAATTGATCTGGAATCTGGAATCTGGAATCTGAAATTAAAAATTATGGCTCGTGTAGCAGGTGTAGATTTACCGCCGAATAAAAGGGCGCAGATTGGTTTAACTTATATTTACGGTGTCGGAAAATCCCGTGCGACGGCGATTTTGAACGAAGCCACTATTAGCATCAATACCAAAATCAAGGATTTGAGCGAAGATGAATTGACGCAAATTCGCGCTTTGCTTGATGCCGGTGAAGACATCGAAGGCGATTTACGCAAGCGTGTTCAGATGGATGTCAAGCGTTTGATGGACATCGGCTGTTATCGCGGTCTGCGTCATCGTCGCGGTTTGCCGGTTCGCGGACAGCGCACCAGCACAAACGCCCGCACCCGTAAAGGTCCGCGCAAAGCCGCCGTTGCGAAGAAGAAAGCACCGGGTAAAAAATAATTTCAGTTATCAGTTATCAGTTATCAGTTATCAATTCGTTGAAGCTGGTAACTGGTAACTGATAACTGTTGACTGATAACTGAATTATGGCAAAAGCAGCAGCAACTACAAAAAAGAAAAACTTTCGGAAGAAAGAGAAAAAGAATATTCCGATGGGCATCGTTCATATCTCGGCATCGTTCAACAATACGATGGTTTCGATTACCGATACGGAAGGCAATTTGGTTTCGCAGTCTTCGTCGGGCGCACGCGGCTTTCGCGGTTCGCGCAAAGGAACGCCGTTCGCCGCGCAGCAAGCCGCTTCGGAAGCCGCTCGTAAAGCGTTGGAAGTCGGAATGCGTGAAGTGCAAGTGCGCGTCAAAGGTCCCGGCGGCGGTCGTGAATCGGCGATTCGCGCCATCAATAATGCCGGGATCCGTGTTACTTCGATTCGTGATACGACACCGATTCCGCATAACGGATGCCGTCCGCCGAAACGCCGCCGCGTCTGAGGAATTTTGGATTTTGGATTGAAAGCCGAAATCAAAATTATATTCACAATTAAACTATCAAAAGGATGAAGGGTAAAATTTTTGCCCGTAAACTTTTCCGCCGAAAATGAGAAGGCGATTTAACTTTTGCGAGTTTTGGGTTAAAAATAATCCAAAATCTAAAATCTAAAATCCAAAATCATTTTTGCGGAAGCAAAAACAAATATTATGGCTAGATATAGAGATGCGGTGTGCCGTTTGTGCCGCCGCGAAGGTGGAAAGTTATTCTTAAAGGGTGATCGTTGTTTCAAACCGACGTGCGCCATCGAAAAGCGCGGAACGCAGCCGCCGGGAATGCACGGCGCGACCGCCCGACGCAAAGTTCTTGCGGGTTACGGGCAACAGCTTCGAGAAAAGCAGAAAGTCAAACGAATTTACTTCGTACTTGAAAAGCAGTTCCGTAATTATTTTGAAAAAGCATCGCGTCAAAAAGGCATCACGGGCGAAAACCTGCTGTTTATGCTGGAGCGTCGCCTCGATAACGTCGTTTATCGCGCAGGCTTTTCGACTTCCCGCCGACAGGCACGGCAGCTCGTTAATCACGGACACATCTTAGTCAACAACAGCAAAGTTGATATTCCTTCGTTCCAAGTGAAAGTCGGCGATGTCGTCAGCGTCAAGCCGTCAACCGTTAAAAACAATCACGTCGAAGGCGCGTGGCAAACTGCCGTCGGTCGCGGTCGTCCGAATTGGATCAGCGCAGGCAACCGCGATGATTTGAGCGTAACCGTTTCGGCTTCGCCGGTGCGTACCGACATTGATCCGACAATCAACGAGCAATTAATCGTCGAGCTTTACAGTAAGTAGCAAATAGTTCAAGGTTCAAGGTTCAAGGTTCAAAGTCAGATTTTAACCTTGAACTTTGAACTTTGAACTTTGAACTTTTTTAAAGAAAAGAATATGACACAAAATAATAATTGGACGGATTTCCAGATACCAAATCGCCTTAATGTTGAAACGGAAACTTTGACCGAGCGATACGGGAAATTTTATGCTCAACCGTTCGAGCGAGGTTTCGGGACGACCATCGGCAATTCGCTTCGTCGTGCGCTTTTGTCTTCAATCGAAGGAGCAGCGATTACCGCCATCAAAATCGAAGGTGTGGAACACGAATTTTCTTCGATCAAAGGCGTAGTCGAAGATGCAACCGACATCATCCTGAATCTCAAGCAGGTTCCATTCAAATTACACGGCGGCGGTTCAAAAACCCTGACGATAAGTAAATCAGGAGTCGGGGAAGTGACCAGCGCGGATATTGAAGCTGACGGCGATGTTGAGATTCTGGATAAAACGATTCATCTCGCAACCATCAGTTCCAAAGGCGACCTGAATATCGAAATGCGTCTGAAAAGCGGTCGCGGTTATGTTTCCGCTGAATTTAATAACGACGAAGATTTGTCTGTCGGCTACATTCCTATTGATTCGGTTCACACGCCGATCAAAAAAGTTAATTATACGGTTGATAAAACTCGTCAAGGTTCAAACACCGAATTAGACAAATTGATTATTGAAGTCTGGACGGATGGTTCGGTTAAACCTGATGATTCAATCGGTCTGGCGGCGAAGCTCGTCAAGGATCATATGTCCATCTTCATCAATTTTGAAGAGGAAGAAGACGATTTCAAATTTGAAGACATCGCGCGTCCGCCGCTTCTTAGAAATGATTTGCTCGACCGTTCGGTTGACGAGCTTGAGTTGTCGGTGCGTTCGTATAATTGTCTGAAAAACGCCGACATTCGTACGATTCGGGATTTGATTCACCGCAGCGAGCGCGATATGCTGCACACGAAAAACTTCGGCAAAAAGTCTTTGACGGAAATCAAGGATATGCTTCACGGAATGGGCTTGGATTTCGGAATGGATTTTGACGAACAGGGTAATCCGATTCCGGGTTCCGGCGGACGAGATATGGATTAATACGAGTCAAGAGTGGAGAGTGGAGAGTGGAGAATTTTCTCGCTCTCCACTCTCCGCTCTCCACTCTCCACTAATTATGAGACACTTAAAAGCACATCGTAAATTGGGAAGAACGACCGAGCATCGGATTTCGATGCTGCGAAATTTGGCGACTTCATTGGTTACAGCGGAAAAAGGTTACATTGTAACGACCGTTCCGAAAGCGAAAGAACTGCGTCCGTTCGTCGAAAAAGTTATTACACTGGCGCGTCGGGCAAAAAACTTGACGACCAGCGGCGACGAGGCAAAAGCGCAGGAAGTTCATCTGCGTCGGCAGGCAGCGAGATTTTTTCACGCCGGAAACTCGACTTTTAAAGCTGAACAAAGCCGTTTTCGCGGCAAAAAAGGCGTTGAAAAAGAGCCGATTGAAAGAACGGCTGGCGTGAAAGCCGTGCAGGTTTTGTTCAGCGAACTCGGCACACGCTATCAAAATCGCAACGGCGGTTACACGCGCATTATCAAGCTCGGTCGGCGGAAAGGCGACAATGCGGAAATGGCGGTAATCGAATTGGTTGACAACCCGCGCGAGATGGCGGCGAAAAAATAATTTTGTAAATCGTAAATCGTGAATCGTCAATAGAAAATTTTCTGTTGGTGATTTACGATTTTTACATTATGAAAGGCAAAGGGAGAAAAGAATGAGTCAACAAGCGACTTCGGCGAAAAAGGAAACGGCAAAGAAAACAGGAACGAGCGCGAAAGTCTCCGAACCTTCGTTAAATATGGACGAACTGCGCGAATTGGCGACGCTCGTTAATGAGAACGGATTTACCGATTTTGAATTTGAAAACGCTAACATTCGCGTCCGTTTAAGCAAAAATCCCGCGCCGCAGATCATTCAGGCAATGCCGCAAAATGCGTCATACGCCGCGCCCGTCGCCGCCCAAGCTCAAACTACTTCATCAAACACTTCTGAAAACCGGACTGAAGCATCAACCGAATCGTCGGCTGATTCCGATTTACACACGATCACTTCGCCGATTGTCGGGACTTTCTATCGCTCACCGTCGCCGGACAAAGATTCGTACGTCAAAGAAGGCAGCAATGTCTCGCCCGACTCGATTGTCTGCATCGTCGAAGCGATGAAACTGATGAACGAAATCGAAGCCGAAGTTTCCGGCGAAGTCGTCAAAATCTACGTCGAAAATGGTCAGCCGGTCGAATTCGGTCAGCCGCTTTTCGGAATCAGAAAATAAATTGGTGAATCGCAAATCGTGAATCGTGAATAGATTTGTTTGAAAATCTTTGCGATTCACGATTTACAATTCACAATTCACGAATGAAAAAACGCGAGTTTCGCAAAATTCTAATCGCCAATCGCGGTGAAATCGCTTGTCGGATAATCTGGACTTGCAAGGAGATGGGCATCAAAACCGTCGCCGTGCATTCGACTGCTGATAAGGACGCGCTTCACGTTCGTTATGCCGACGAAGCCGTGTGCATCGGCGGTGCGCCGTCGGCGGAAAGTTATCTGAACATTCCGGCGATTATCAGCGCGGCGGAAATCACGAATGTTGACGCGATTCATCCGGGTTACGGGTTTCTCGCCGAGTCAGAAAGATTCGCTAAAGTCTGTGAAGACTGCAACATCAAATTTATCGGACCACGCGCCGACGTGATCGGAATGATGGGCGATAAAGTCGAAGCGAGACGCACGATGACTGCTGCCGGAGTTCCGATTTTGCCGGGAAGTCCCGAACCGATTGAGACGGCGGAAGAAGCGATAATTTTAGCCAAAGAAATCGGCTTTCCGGTCATCATCAAAGCGGCAGCGGGCGGCGGCGGACGCGGAATGCGAATCGTCCGCGAAGAATCGGAATTAGCGAATAATCTGGAACTGGCGCAGACCGAAGCATTGGCGGCTTTCAAAAACGGATCGGTTTATATCGAACGCTACATCGAACGTCCGCGCCACATCGAAATTCAGGTTTTGGCGGACGAATATGGCAACGTGATTCATTTAGGCGAGCGCGAATGTTCGATTCAGAGGCGGCATCAAAAACTACTTGAAGAAGCTCCGTCAATCGCCATCACGCCGGAACAGCGCGAGAAAATGGGCGCGGTCGCCGTCAAAGCGTGCCAGGAAATCGGTTATTCGAGCGCGGGAACTTTTGAATTTTTGCTCGACGAAGACGGTTCATTTTACTTTATGGAAATGAACACGCGCATTCAGGTCGAGCATCCGGTAACGGAAATGGTCACGCTCGCCGACATCGTGCGAAATCAAATCCGCATTGCCGAAGGCGAAGAATTAGGATTTACGCAGGAAGACGTTTTGATCGTCGGGCATTCCATCGAATGCCGCATCAATGCCGAAGACCCGGTGAAATTCACGCCGAGTCCCGGAAAAATCACGGCTTTCAACATTCCCGGCGGTCCGGGCGTGAGAGTTGATACGGCGGTTTATCCGGGCTACGTCGTGCCGCCTTTCTACGATTCGATGATTGCAAAACTCATCGTTCACGCCAGAACACGCGATTTGGCGATTGCGCGGATGAAACGCGCTCTGGAAATGATGGTCGTCGAAGGAATCAAAACGACGATTCCTCTGCATTTGAAAATTATGTCGGACGAAAATTTTCAAAGCGGAAATTTTTCGACCAAGTTTATGGAAGAGTTCAAGCAGTAAAAACTACAAATTTTGAATCGGAACGCGATTGAGTTATACTCAAACCGTTCTCGAAAATCACCAAATAAAGCTAAAAATAATTTTCGCGGTTTTTCGGATCGAACCGATTTTCTGCGAGCAAAAGGAGAGACCTTTTTTAATATGGCAACACCAAAGGAAACAAAAGAAACCATCGTCGGCGACTACCGAACGCATAACAGCGACACGGGATCGTCAAACGTGCAAATCGCGCTGCTAACGCAGCGTATCAACGAATTAACCGAACATTTCAAAGTTCACAAAAAAGACAATCACTCGCGTCGTGGATTATTGAAAATGGTCTCGCGCCGCAGAAAATTGCTGGATTATCTCAAACGTCAGGATATTAATCAGTATCACGACATTATCAAGAAATTGGGATTGAGAAGATAAAAATAGTGGTAAGTGGTAAGTGGTAAGTGGTAAGTGAAAATTAATCACTTACCATTCACCACTTACCATTTACCATTTTTCCTGACCGCTTCGGGTCATTAAACATAACGGTTCTCTCGAAGAATCAGCCGGTGGTAGCTGAACGTGACAGCGCATTAAATCCCTTCGGCTTGATGAGAACAATCGTCAATAAATTCAAAGGCGACAAGGCTTTCACGACATAGCCGGGTCGCCTTTTCTTTAAAAAATTGTGAATCGTTAATAATTGCTGTCAGATTAGTTTCAGTTTGAGAATGACTCGAATAATCCCCAATCTCAGTTCACAATTTAATATCAAATGAGGAAAAGAAAATATGTCACAAAAAAAATATCTAAGAGAAACGATCAAGTTGGGCGATAAGGATTTGATTGTCGAAACGGGCAAAGTCGCCAAGCAAGCCGACGGTTCGGTGGTCATTCAATACGGCGAAACGATGATTTTAGTGACGGCGGTCAGCGCGCGAAACGCCAAAGAAGGTTTGGACTTCTTTCCGCTGACGGTCGAGTATCGTGAATCAACTTATGCCGCCGGTCGCATTCCGGGAAATTATTTCCGCCGTGAAGGTCGCCCGAACGAAAAAGAAGTTTTGACCTGTCGAATGATTGATCGTCCGGTGCGCCCTTTGTTCCCGGAAGGTTATCGTTTTGAAACGCAAATCGTTGGCTCGGTGATTTCCGCCGACGCGGATAATGACCCGGACGTGATTGCGATGACCGGCGCGTCGTGCGCTCTGTATTTGTCGGATATTCCGTTCGTCAACCCGATTGCGTCGGTTCGCATCGGTTTGCTCGAAGGCAAATACGTCGTCAATCCGACTTACGATGAACGGCGGGAATCGCAGTTGAATCTGGTTGTTTCGGGAACTGAAGAAGCTATCGTGATGGTCGAAGCACAGGCAAATGAAGTCGAGGAAAAGATTATGCTCGAAGCATTGATGCTGGCGCACAAAGAAATCAAACGCCTCTGTTTATGGCAGAAAGAATTGTTTAAGGCGTTGGATATTCAGAAACGCGAATTTACCGTTGCCACGCTCGACGAAGCGCACGTCAAGGAAGTCGAAGACAAATATAGTCAACGGATGCGCGAAGCGTTGGACACGACCGGTAAAGATAAAATTTCCAGCTATGCAGCAGTTGACGCGCTTAAAAAAGAAGTCGTCGAAAGCTATGCCGACGACGAACAGAAACGATTAGCCGCCGGAAACGTATTTTCGCATTTGAAGGAAAAAATATTCCGCGAAGATATGCTCGGCAATCGCCGCCGTCCCGACGGTCGCAAGTTTTCGGAAATCCGCCCGATTTCGTGCGAAGTCGGCTGGCTGCCCAGAGTTCACGGTTCATCGTTATTTACACGCGGCGAAACGCAGGCGATTGTTACGACAACGCTCGGAACGAAAATGGACGAGCAGTTCACCGACGATCTGGAAAAAGGTGAAGTTAAAAAACGCTTTATGCTGCACTACAATTTCCCTCCGTATTCGGTCGGCGAAACCGGACGTTTCGGCGGTTCATCGCGGCGCGAAATCGGACACGGAAATCTGGCGCGACGTGCTATCGAAGCCGTTTTACCGACCGAAGAAGAATTCCCTTACACGCTTCGCATCGTCTCCGAAATCACCGAATCGAACGGTTCGAGTTCGATGGCGACGGTTTGCGGCGGCATTCTGAGTTTGATGGACGCTGGCGTTCCGATCAAAAAGCCGGTCGCCGGTGTCGCTATGGGTTTAGTGATGGAAGGCAATCGTTACGCGATTTTGTCCGACATCGCGGGCGCAGAAGACCATTACGGCGATATGGACTTTAAAGTTACCGGCACGGAAGACGGCATCACCGCTTTGCAGATGGATATTAAAGTCGCGGGAATTAACGCGATGATTTTGTCGGAAGCCTTGGAACAGGCGAAAAAAGGTCGGCTGCATATTCTGGGCAAAATGACCGAGGCGATCAGCGAACCGCGTGAGGAAATTTCCCTATATGCGCCGCGCATTATCACCATCAAGATCAACCCGGACAAAATCCGCGATGTCATCGGACCGGGCGGCAAAATGATTCGCTCGATCACGGAAGAAACAGGCGCGAAAATTGACGTTTCCGACGACGGCACGATCAACATTGCGACCGCCGACGGCGAAGCCGGACAAGCGGCAGTGGCGCGAATTCGCGCTCTGACGGCGGAAGCGGAAATCGGCGAGACGTATCTCGGAACAGTTTCCAGAATCGTTGATTTCGGCGCGTTCGTCGAGATTATTCCCGGACTCGACGGTCTGCTGCACATCTCGGAAATTTCAGACAGAAGAATCCGCGACGTGCGCGACGAACTGAAAGAAGGTCAGCAGATTATGGTCAAGTGCATCGGCAAGGAAGGGAACAAAATCAAACTGTCCCGCAAAGCCGTTTTAGGCGAAGAAAAAGCGCAGGCGGCGGAATAGTCGAATTTTTAAAAACTAAAAAAGAGAAGTTTCAGATTAAGTTTGAAACTTCTCTTTTTTTTGTTTTATATTTATTTGTGAAAAATTATAAAATATTTTCGGAAGATTTCATTGATTAGAACTTATATCACCCTGAGCGACTAAAATAAACGTCGTCGGGAAACTTTAATACAGAAGAAATTCAAAACAGAATTGCATTTTCATCAATGTTTTGATACGATTTGCCGAATGCCCCGACAATTTGCTTCTTAAACAGGTTTGTGCCGACCTGCAAGAAAGTATTTTCTTACGTTAGATAAAAGTTCATTTGAACAAAAAGAAAATGAGAAAACCAGATTTTAAGTTTATTCTTTCGGTTATCGTTTTATATTCGATGACTTTGGTGGCGACGGCAAAAGCCGCGCCGGTACAGATCAATCAGGTCGTGCAGATCGTCAACGCCAAACCCGGCAAAGCCGCCACCGGCGGATTCGCGCAGCTGCGTTTAGCAGGCGACGATCCCGTAACGACCGATGACGACGAAACGAAAAAAGCCGCGCCGCAGCCGCAGCAGGATAACCGCGTGATTAGCGAAACGCGCACCGAAATCGTCGAAGACGACGTTTGCGACTGCGTTGCGCCGCCGATTGTTGGCGGCGGTTTTCCATACGGCTGGCTGGCGTTAGGCGCAGTTCCTTTGCTTTTTCTGATTCCGCCGGGAGATGAAGAGCCGCCGACCAGTAATCCGCCGACCACACCGACACCGACACCGACACCGCCGCCGACCACGCCGACTCCAACGCCGACACCGGAACCGATGACGATTCTGCTGTTCGGAACGGGACTCGCCGGCATCGGATTTGCCGCGCGTCGCCGGTTTGGTAAAAAGGAAGAAGAAACGAAAGGGTAAATTTCACAGACGTTAAAACCGTCTTTCGACAAAAATTGCAGAGGATAAAAATGCGAAAATTCAGACTTAATTTTCTGTTCACGGCAGGCTTGATGTTAATTTTGGGAGCAACCGTTGGTTTTGCCCAAGACAATAAAAATAAAAAGCCGAAAAATATGGGCATTCTGACGGTGAAAACTTCGCCCGTCGCTTATCCCGTCAGAGTCAACGATCAGGTTCTCGGAATGAGCGGAGTCGGCACACCGGCAGAGTTTTATTTAACGCCCGGAACGCATCGTTTGGTGGTTGAGGGTCCGAACGGACAAACTTACACCAAAGACATCGAAATCAAAAAAGATGCGAAAAACTGCATCTGCCTGAAAATCGTTGAAGAAACGACGAGCCGCGCGTGTCCATATAACGTCAGACTTGACGGACCGGAAAGGGTGATGGAAGGCGATTTAATTACTTTTGCTTCGTTCAATTCGGTTACTTCGGGCGCGATTCCGGTCAATTATAACTGGACGGTTACGCCGAACAATCTGAACATTACGAGCGGACTCGGAACACCTTCGATCACGGTTGACACGACTGGCTTCGGCGGGCAAACAGTAACGGCTGACCTCGATGTCAATGACGGCGTTTATGACGCGACGTGCCGCCAGAAGATTTCTGTCCCGACGATTGTCGAGAAGAAACCGCCGCCGCCGACACCGCGCCGCTTCGACGAATTTGAATCGAATTCGTTTGACGACGATAAGGCACGGCTCGACGCTTTCGTCATCGAATTGCAAAACAATCCCGATTCGCAGGGTTACATCATTATGTATCAGGGAACCGACCGCAACAGCGTTCGCGCCCGCCGCGTCGAGGTTCTGAGCAAGCGCACGCTCGATTATCTCGTCAAAGCGAGAGGCATTGATCCGCGCCGCATCGTGATTACGAATTGGGGAACGCGGTTAAAAACGACCTATGATTTATGGATTATTCCGCCGGGAGCGCAGCCGCCCGTGCCGGAGTAAGAAGAAAGGAAAAAGATGAGAAAAGGAGAAGAGGCGATTTTACATCGCCTCTTCTTTTTTGTTTTGTCCTTTGTCCGTCGTCAGTCGTCCGTTGTAAAATCTAGCTTTTGAACTTATGTGAGTTTGAAATAAATGTATTTTGGAAAAGACATTAAATCCAAAATCCAAAATCCAAATATGACAGCACCGAATATTGAAACGATTGTCTCTTTATCAAAACGTCGCGGTTTCGTTTTTCCCGCGTCCGACATTTACGGCGGTTTAGGTTCGAGTTGGGATTACGGCTCGCTCGGCGTGGAATTGGCGAACAATGTTAAACGCAGTTGGTGGCGATGGCTCGTTCACGAGCGCGACGACATCGAAGGGCTTGATTCTTCGATTATTCAGCACCGCCTCGTTTGGAAATACAGCGGACACGAAACGACTTTCAGCGATCCGCTCGTTGACTGCCGCAACTGCAAATCACGTTATCGCGCCGATAAATTGGAATATCCGAAAATTTCGGACGATGCCGAAACGCAGAAAGCATCCGAGCAAACGCCGATTGAAGAATTGATAAAGCAGAAAAAATTTCCGTGTCCGAATTGCGGCTCGACGGATTTTACCGAACCCAAACAGTTTAATCTGATGTTCAGTACGACGGTCGGCGCGACTTCCGCCGAAGACGATCCGAGCGCGTTGGCATATCTGCGCCCCGAAACCGCGCAGGGAATTTTCATCAATTTCAAAAATGTCCTCGACACTTCGCGCCGCAAACTCCCGTTCGGCATCGCGCAAATCGGCAAAGCGTTTCGCAACGAAGTTACGCCGGGAAATTTCATTTTCCGAACGCGCGAATTCGAACAGATGGAACTCGAATATTTTTGCCGACCCGAAGACGCGCCCGCGATTCATCAGGAATTTATTGACGGCTTTCAGGGATGGTTTGCAAGTTTGGGAATCAGCCCGGATAACATCAAACTTTACGAGCAGTCGAAAGACGAACTTTCGCATTATTCAGACCGGACGGTTGATATTTTGTATCGTTTCTTTCCCGAACGCGAAGACGAAGAAAAGCAGTTTGACGAACTGATGGGCATTGCCAACCGCACCGATTACGATTTGAAAACGCACTCGAAAAAGCCGGAAGACGCGGAAGGAAAACGTAAAAATCCAGATTCGACCGAAGATTTATCGTATTTTGACGAAGCGGCGAAACAGCGTTTTTATCCATACTGCATCGAACCTTCGGCAGGCGTGAATCGCACTCTGCTCGCCGTTTTGATGGATGCTTACACCGAAAAAACAAACGACAAAGGTGAAGTTCGCGTGATACTAAAATTGAAGCCCGAACTCGCCCCGATCAAAGTCGCCGTTCTGCCGCTGGCAAAAAACAAACCCGAAATTGTGGCGATGGCAAAACAAATCAAAAAAGATTTACTGCCCGCGATGCGAACCGTCTATGACGACACGGGCGGCATCGGCAAACTCTATGCGCGGCAGGACGAAATCGGAACGCCCTTCTGCGTAACGGTTGACCACGAATCTTTGGAAGACAACGCCGTGACGGTGCGCGACCGCGATACCTGGGAACAGGAGCGCGTGAAGATTGCGGAATTGAAAGAATATCTGCAAAAACGTCTGAACTAAAATTTATTCAAACAGGATGGACAGGATAAGCAGGATTTTAGTTTTATCCTGCTTATCCTGTCCATCCTGTTTGAATTGCAGATTAAATGAATCTACCGAAAAAAATCACCCGACTTGCCGAAATCGTTAAACAAAACGGCGGACGCGCGATGCTCGTCGGCGGCTGTGTGCGCGATGCGCTGATGGGAGTTGAACCGAAGGATTTCGATTTGGAAATCTACGGAATTGAACCGAAAAGACTGCGCGAAATTCTCGATCTCTTCGGCAAGGTTGATGCGGTCGGCGAAGCGTTCACGGTTTATAAAATCGGTCAGGATTTGGATGTCGCGCTGCCGCGTCGAGAAAGAAAAACAGGGCGCGGACACAAAGGATTCGTCGTCGAAGGCGATCCGCAGATGTCGTTTGCAGAAGCGGCAAAGCGTCGGGATTTTACGATTAACGCGATAATGCAGGACGCGCTGACCGGCGAAATCATTGATTCTTACAGTGGTCGGGAAGATATTAAAAACAAACTTTTGCGTGTCGTTTCACGCGAAACTTTCGCCGAAGATTCTCTGCGCGTTCTGCGGGCGGCGCAGTTTGCGGCGCGGCTCGAATTTGGAATCGAGACGGAAACAATCGAAATCTGCAAGCAGATTGACTTGACTGATTTGCCGAAAGAACGGATTTGGGGCGAGCTTGAAAAACTGCTTTTGAAATCGGCGAAGCCTTCAATCGGTTTACAGTATTTTTACGATTTGAACATTGCCACGCAATTATTTCCCGAACTCGTCGCGCTGGTCGGCGTTCCGCAAGAGGCGGAATGGCATCCTGAGGGCAATGTTGATGTACATACGCTGATGGTCGTTGACGAAGCCGCAAAATTGATTAACGATTTACCGTATGCGAAAAAAATTACCGTGATGCTCGGCGCGGTTTGCCACGATTTCGGGAAACCGACGACGACGAAATTTTTCGACGGTCGCTGGCGTTCGCACGCGCACGACGAAGCCGGCGTTGAACCGACGATTTCATTTTTGAATACTTTAAGAATTTTCACGCTCGACGGTTACGATGTGCGTCAGCAAATAATTCAACTCGTGCGTTATCATCTGCTGCCGGGAATGTTTTATAAATCCAAACCCGGCGACGGCGCGTTTCGACGGCTGGCGCGAAAGGTCGAACCGGATTTGCTATATCGCGTTTCCAAAGCCGATTCTTTAGGCAGAAATCCCGAATGGCTGCCGAAGGAAAAATGGTTCGAC
>CAXTKJ010000026.1:0-9261 GCA_964244835.1 uncultured Pyrinomonadaceae bacterium | reverse complement strand
GGAATGGTTTATCGAACGGGTTCGTGAATTACAAATTGAAAAAGAAGCCCCGAAACCGATTTTGATGGGCAGGCATTTGATCGAACTCGGCTTAAAACCGTCGGCGGAATTTAAACGAATTCTCGACGCGGTTTATGAAAAACAATTAGACGGGCAGATTTCAACGCTTGATGAAGCTCTCGACGCGGCAAATTTTTTGTTAAGATAAATTTAACAAAAATTTAACATCGAGAGAATAACCCTTGAAATTATTTGTCAGCGTATTTTTATTTCTGGTTTTGTGTTATCAAGCTGCCGCTCAAACTTCGGCGGCTGCGCCTGAAAGCGATAAGCAACTTTGGAACGAAACCCAACTGGTCGTTTGGTCAAACAAGAAAAATGAATTTGCCTTAAACGGAGTTCTGCGAATCGGGCGCGATTTTTCTTTTCCCGTTGACAACCGCATCGGGTTTTCGTATTCACACAAACCTTCCAAATATCTGACCTTGACGGGCGGTTATCTCTACCGTGCGGCTTTTCCGACGCGCACGAGAAAGACTTTCGAGAACCGTTTTATCGGCACGGCGACGGTTAATCTGCCGCTCGTAAATAAATTTAAATTGATTGACCGCAACCAGTTTGAATATCGCGCCGTTAATTCGAGACCGGATGTGAAAGTTTATCGAAACCGTCTGCGAATCGAGCGCGATGTCAAAATCAACGGCACGAAAATTACGCCGTTCGTTTTTACTGAAGTTTTTTATAATCCCGACACCGCCTGGTATCGCGCCCGTTACGCCGCCGGTATCAGCCGCAAATTTTCGGAGAAATTCACCGGCGAAATCTTTTATCTGCGGCAGGCGGACGGCATCGCGCGTCCGGGCGATTTAAATGTCATCGGAATGTTTTTGAAAATACATTTGTGAAACCCGCTTGCCAAACGGTTCGTAGAGAGTTATGTTAAAGGCGTAGTCGTTCAGGAAGAACGACGAAAATTTATAACACGGAGAGTGTTGCAGAAAAATGAATAAAACATACGACTTCGGAATCGTCATTGGACGTTTCCAGCCCTTCCATTTAGCACATCAAAAATTAATCGAACACAGTTTAACTTTAGCCGAAACGGTCATCGTCGTTCTAGGCTCGGCGCGAAGTGCGTCCGACGTGAAAAATCCTTTCACGCCCGCGATGCGCGAAGAAATTATCCGCGCCTGTTTTCCGAAAGACGCGCACCGTCTGATTTTTCGCGCCGTCCGCGATTACCCGTATAACGACCACGTTTGGACGGCGGAGATTCAGAACACGGTTGACGAAATTACGGACAACATCGAACACGCGAAAATCGCGGTCGTCGGATTTTTCAAAGACCGCAGTTCGTATTATCTGAATCTTTTTCCGCAATGGAATTTCGAGGAATTTTACACCGCCGACAAAAAACTTTTAGCAATTAACGCCACCCAGATCCGGGAAAAGTTTTTTGAAGGCAGCGACGATTGGAAAACGAGCGTTCCGGCGCAAGCCGCGACCGCGCTCGAAGTTTTCAAGCAGACGGAAATTTACCCGAACTTACAAAAAGAATTCGCTTACTTAAAAAAATATAAAGAAGACACGCGCTTCGTCGGCGTGCCGTTCGAGCCGACCTTTATCACGACCGATGCCGTTGTCGTGCAAAGCGGTCACGTTCTCGTCATCCGTCGCGGACATCAACCGGGCAAAGGCTTGCTCGCGCTTCCCGGCGGATTTTTAGCAAGCGGTCAGACGCTCGAAGACAACGCGATCAAGGAATTAAAAGAAGAAACCCAAATCAAAGTTCCGGCGCAGGTTTTACGCGGCAGCATTAAAAATCAAAAAGCCTTCGATTATCCCGACCGAAGCAATCGCGGACGCACCGTAACTTTCGCTTATTACATCGAACTTGCGCCCGATCTAAAAGACGGTCTGCCGAAAGTCAAAGGAGGCGACGACGCGGCAAAAGCCTCCTGGCTTCCGCTGTCGGCGTTGGGCGAAAAGGAAGACGGTTTTTTTGAGGATCATCTTCACATCATCCGCTATTTTCTTGGGTTATAATCGCTTCGTAATTGTGCAGCAGCTTGTTGCACAATTAGAAAACAAATTTATGAGCGAAGAAAAATTAAGTTTGAGTAAAGAATACGGAGCGTTTTTGCAGTCGCTAAAAACGCGCATTCAGCAGGCGCAGATTCGCGCGGCGTTGGCAGTCAATCGTGAACTCGTTACGCTTTACTGGCAAATCGGGCGCGAAATTTTAGAACGCCAAAAGGCGCAAGGCTGGGGCGCGAAAGTCATCGAGCAGTTATCGAAAGATTTGCGCTCGGAGTTTCCGCAAATGAAAAGTTTATCGGCGCGTAACTTAAGGTATATGCGGTCTTTGGCTGAAAATTACCCTGACGAGGAATTTGTGCAACAACTTGTTGCACAAATTCCTTGGGGACACAATGTTCGTATTTTAGACAAAGTAAAAGACGCGCAACAGCGCGAATTTTATATTCAGAAAACGATTGAAAACGGTTGGAGTCGGAACATCCTGGTTTTGCAGATCGAAAGCAAACTTTATGAACGGCAGGGCAAAGCTGTGACGAATTTCGAGCGGACTTTGCCGCCCGCGCAGTCGGATTTGGCGGCGCAGCTTTTGAAAGACCCGTATAATTTTGATTTTCTGACGCTGCACGACGCGGCAGTCGAACGCGATTTGGAAAACGCTCTGCTCGGCAGCTTGCGGAAATTTTTAATCGAACTCGGAGTCGGTTTCGCGTTCGTCGGCAGTCAGTATCATTTAGAAGTCGGCGATCAGGATTTTTATATTGATCTGCTTTTTTATCATTTGAAACTTCGCGCCTTTGTCGTGATTGATTTGAAAATGCGCGAGTTCAAACCGGAAGACGCGGGCAAAATGAGCTTTTATCTGACGCTGACCGACCGAATTTTGAAACACGAAACGGACACGCCGACCGTCGGTTTGATTTTGTGCAAAACGAAAAACCGGCTCGTCGCCGAATACGCCCTGCAAAACATCAACAGTCCAATCGGCGTTTCGGAAATGCAGTTAGCCGAAGCATTGCCGGAAAATCTGAAAGGCAGTCTGCCCACGATTGAGGAAATTGAGAAGGAATTAAACGAAGAGATTTAACCCACATAGGTACATAGAGGAAAGTGCAAAAACTAAAAATTTACTATGTTTTCTATGTCCCTATGTGGTTAAAACAAAAATAGGCTTTCGGGTAGAGAGCCGAAAATGGAGAAATAAAAATATGTTTGAAATTAACAGAATAATTGATACGGATTCGTATAAAGCGAGTCATTTTTTGCAATACCCGCCGAATACGACGCGGGCGTTTTTCTATCTCGAATCGCGCGGCAGCGACAGAGATTGGAATGAGACGGTGTTTTTCGGGTTGCAGTATTTGCTGAAAAATTATTTTCTCGCGCCGTTCACGCAGGCGATGGTCGAAGAGGCGCAGGAAGTTATTGCGGCGCACGGGCTGACGTTTAATTATGACGGCTGGACGAATTTGATTGAAAAGCACAACGGGAAATTACCTTTGCGGATTCGCGCCGTTGCCGAGGGTTCGGTCGTGCCTCTGCATAATGTTTTGATGACGGTCGAGACGACGGACGATGAATTTGCGTGGCTCGGCAGTTGGTTTGAAACGCAGTTGATGCGGATTTGGTATGGGATTACGGTTTGCAGCCAGTCTTTTCAAATCAAGCGCGACGTTTATAAATTTTTGCGCGAAACGGCTGATGATGCCGGTGCGGAAATCGCTTTTAAGGTTCACGATTTCGGTGCGCGCGGTGTCTCAAGCCAGGAGACGGCGGCGATTGGCGGCGCGGCGCACCTGGTTAATTTTATGGGGACGGACACGATGGCGGCGTTGCTGCTGCATCGCAAATTTTACAACTGCGCGATGGCAGGATTTTCGATTCCGGCGGCGGAGCATTCGACGATCACGAGTTGGGGACGCGATAACGAAATCGAGGCGTATCGCAATATGCTTCGGAATTTTGCGAAGCCGAACGCTTTAGTCGCGGTCGTTTCCGATTCGTGGAATATCTATCACGCGGTCGAAAAAATTTGGGGCGAGCAGCTTAAACAGGAAGTTATAGATTCGGGCGCGACCATCGTCATTCGCCCAGATTCGGGCGAGCCGGTCGAAGTCGTTTCAAAAGTCGCGCAGATTTTAGGTGAAAAATTCGGTTGTGAAACGAACTCGAAAGGCTTTAAAGTTTTGAAAAACGTCCGCATCATTCAGGGCGACGGCGTAAATCAAAATTCTATCAAACAAATTTTAGAACGATTGAAGTCCGAAGGCTTTTCCGCCTCGAACATCGCGTTCGGAATCGGCGGCAGTCTTTTGCAGAAGATTGACCGCGACACTTTGCGGTTCGCCTACAAATGTTCGGCAATCGTCGTTGACGGCGAACTGCGCGAAGTTTATAAACAGCCGATTACCGACAGCGGAAAAAACAGCAAAAAGGGAAGACTCGATTTGATTTTAAACGACGGCGAATATGAAACCGTCAAAATCGAAGACGCGGAAACCATTGCGGCGGAAAACTCGCAGATGCGAACCGTCTTTGAAAACGGTGAATTGCTGGTTGACGATTCACTGGACGAAATCAGAAAACGCGCCGCCCAAAAGTCTGCGTAAATCGTAACGCCCGGCGCGAAGCATAAAGCCGATTTCGGCTTTATGCTTCGCGCCAATTATTTGACATTCAAAATCGGTCAGCCATAATATACCTCTCGACCGATGCTCATCAACGAACAAAAGGAGTTTGAATGCTGGCGATTTTATACATTGCGGCGATGTTATATTTCGGCGATTGCCTGTGCCGCCGCTTTTACCGTTTTAGTTCGGTTCAGCACCGTTTCGCCACCGCTTTTCTGGTCGGTTTGATGTTGAGCAGCGGCATCAGCTATCTCGGTGCGCTCGGCTTTGCGCGGACGGGACAGCCGCTTTTAGCGGGCAATCTGGTTTTTCTCGCCGTCGTTTTGGCGACGGCTTTTATCGTACGTCGAACCGCGTCAAATGATTTAACACCTTACACCGAACGACCGCCCGGAAACGAAAATTGGGATTGGTTTTGTCTAGGCGTTTGCCTGCTTTTCGGCTGGTGGCTGATGATTACGACGCTCAGTTTCCACGACGGAAATTTTCAATTCGCATTCAAAAGCTGGAGCGATTTCGGGGCAAATGTGTCGCTGGCGCAGAGCTTCGCTTTGGGAAATAATTTTCCGTCCGAACACCCGTTTTTCCCCGGCGAGCCGCTGCGCTACCATTTTCTATTCTGGTTTCAATCCGCCAATTTATCGTATCTCGGTATGAACGTGGTGTGGGCGATCAATCTGCTGAGTATTTTTTCGTTGGCGGCATTGCTGATTCTGATTATGACTTTCACCGAAAAGCTGTTCGGTTCGAGAGTCGTCGGGCGCATTGCCATTATCCTTTTCTTTTTTCCGGCGACTTCGCTCGCCTATATTCCGTTTTTGTTAAAGCAGACGAGTTTCGGCGGCGCGATTGACGCAATCGTCAATTCGACGCAGTTCTTAGCGACCGGCTATCCGTATCGCGGCGAGGATTGGGGCGGCTTGACGGTCGCCGTTTTCGCCAACCAACGGCAGTTGATCGGCGGCACGGGAATTCTGCTGATCGCGCTGATTTTTTTAGTTGATTTTTATCGCCGGAATGCTTCCGCCGAAGTTAAATCAGCCTCGAATAAAAGCGTCGAACCGCCGCCGGAAAACTCTGAAATTGATTCACCGGAAAATGCAAATGTTAATGAGCCGTCGGAAACCATTCCGGTAATCGAATCTCCGAGCGTCGAAAAATCTCGCTTCGATGTGTCGCCCTGGCTTTTCTCCGGCTTTCTAATCGGCGTGCTGCCTTACTGGAACAGTGCCGTATTTGTCGCGGCGGCGGTCGTGTTTGGAAGCATTCTGCTTTTTTTGCCGCATCGTCGTTACCTTGTTTTCCTGATCGGAACGATGATTTTAGTCGGGATGCCGCAGATTCTGCTACTGATGCTTTCGGGAACTCCGGCTCCGAAAACTTATTCTTTTTTTCACTGGGGTTTTACCATCGAAAATCCGACCGTGCCGCTAGTCATCGAATATATCGTGTGGCTGTTTGGTTTCAAATTGCTGATACTGCTCGTCGCCGCCTGGTTCGGCTCGAATTTGCAGCGGCGTTTGCTGCTCGCCTTTTCGAGTCTGGTGGCGGTCGTCTTTTTATTTCAACTCAGCACCGACTCTTTTAATAACCACAAACTGCTGAACGTCTGGAATGTTTTCACCGCCATTTACGCCGCCTACGCTCTGTGGCGAATTGGCAAAGTCGCATTTCCGTCTGCCTTAGTAGCTATTGTGCTGGCGACGGCGATGATTGCGACCTCGGTGATAGAATTATTTCCCGTCTATAACGACCCGGATGTGGTTCTATACTATGAAAACGACCGCCTAAAAAAATGGCTGCTGACCAATACGAAACCGAACGATATTTTTCTGACGCAGACGCTGCTGAGTCATCAAATTTTATTCACCGGGCGCAGAGTTTTTCTGGCGAACACGCTGTTCGCGTGGACTGCCGGTTACAACGTCGCAGCACGTGAAGCGATTTACCGGCGGCTTTTTCAGGAAGCGTATCCGCCGACGCTTATTCAACTGCTTCAGCAGAATAACATCGCCTACGTCGCCATTGACGACGGCGTGCGTAGAAACGATTTACTCAACGGTATGAACAATGAAGTTATTTATCAGTCCACTTTTGAACAGGTTTTTGTGGACACTCAGAGCCGTTACGATAATTTGATTATTTATAAAGTTCCCCCGTCTCGGTGATTTTAAAGTTCAGAGTTACGGCTTCAGGCGTGAGAACGCGGAGCATCTCACGCCTGAAGCCGTAACTCTGAACTTTGCTTTAGTATTTTTGAGCGAATTTCTAATAATAATTTTGCCGCAATGCTTATATAAATTGATTTACAATGACCATCAAATTTGGCAGGCGGCGGGCGAAAAAGTTACACTGCTTCTTAACCCGGCTGTCATTTTATGCTTTTAGATTTAACGCCTCTCAAAATATCACGCGATTACCGCCTTTTATTTTTCGGACAATTAATTTCGTTTTTCGGTTCGATGATGACGTTTATCGTCGTGCCGAAACAGATGTATGATCTGACGCAATCGAACGAGATGGTCGGTTATATTTTTCTGGTCGAATTCGTGCCGATGTTTTTTCTGGCGTTTGTCGGCGGTGCGCTTGCCGATGCGCTCGACAAGCGGAAAATGATTCGCCTGACGGAAATCGGGCAGATGATTGTTACGGCAATTCTTTTCGGCAACGCACTTTTGCCGAATCCGCACGTTTGGGTTTTATTCTTAGCGGTCGCGCTGCACGGCGCGTTCGCCGCGCTTCAGCGTCCGGCGTTTGAATCTTTGATTCAGAAACTTTTCACCGCCGAACTGATGCCCGCCGTTTCCGCTTTGAATTCTCTGCGGTTTAATTTTGGCGCGATTATCGCTCCGGCACTCGCCGGAATTATCGTCGCGCAGTTCGGCGTGAGCCTCGCTTATGGCATTGATCTGATAAGTTTCGGCGCGTCGCTCGTCGCGGTGTTTTTGATTTCGTCCGTTCCCGCGCCGGAAAATGCGGAGCGACCGAGTTTGAAAACGATTTTTGAAGGCTGCCGTTACGCATTCAGCCGTCAGGAACTTCTCGGAACTTACCTGATTGATTTTATTGCGATGTTTTTTGCGATGCCGCAGGCACTTTATCCGGCTTTGGCGGCGATTTACGGAGAACAATATCTGGGGGTTTTTCCCGCCGCGCTCGCCGCCGGAATGCTGGTTGGAAGTTTGACTTCCGGCTGGACGCGCCGCATTCACCGGCACGGTGTTTTCGTCATTGTCGCCGCCGCCTTCTGGGGCGTGGGCGTGATTTTTTTCGGTTTGACGGATAATATCTGGCTCGCGCTCGTTTTCTATGCCTCCGCCGGATTTGCCGATATGATTTCAGGAATTTTTCGCGGCGCGATCTGGAATCAGACGATTCCGCATTATTTGCGCGGCAGATTGGCGAGTCTTGAAATGATCAGTTTCCTGACCGGACCGATGCTCGGCAGCGCGAAAATGGGAATTATCGCCGAACGGTTCAGCGTTAAAACCGCCATCGTTTCCGGCGGAATTTTATGCGTCGTTGGTGTCGGCGCGTTGTCGTTTTTCCTGCCGAAATTCTGGACGTATGACGGGCGCGAAGGCATCAAACAAAAGGAAATCGAAGAAGCGAAAAGGGAAGAATTAATAAAACTCGGAGTGTAAAAATTATGCCGTTGATTAAGAAAAGACAACTCGAAGTTTGGGCGCAGTTAAGCGGCGAAGAACGGACGCGATTCATCGAATCATTGCCCGCGACAAAAGATCAAATCGAAGATTTATTTGATTATTTAGATGTTCGCTTATCGGAAGAATCGTGCATTCATAATCTGCGTTTCACGATGCAGTTTTTGATGGAACGGCGTTTGGATATGCCGAAAGTAATGAGTTGGCTCAACGAAAACGGCGGCTACTGCGACTGCGAAGTTCTGCAAAACGTCGAACCGGGTTGGTTTGCGGCGTTCGATGAATGATTGGAGCGCAGGCAGCCTGCCTGCACTAAGCGCGAGAGCGCGAAAAAGCGTTTGCCGGAATCGAAGTGATTTGCAGGCAAACGCTTTTTCGCATCAAAAAACGATGCTCATTGCAAGCAGGCTGCTTGCGCTCCAATCAAAAACATTCCAAATACTTCACGCCCGCGCCGGTATTAAAAATCACGACCGTTTCGTTTTCCGCAACTGTACTCTGCTCAATCATCAAACGCAAAGCGGGCAGACACGCCGCGCCTTCGGGAGCGCAGAACAAGCCTTCTAACTTTCCGATTTCTTTGACGGCTTTGATTAAATCCTCGTCGGAAACGGCGATTGCCGTGCCGTTTGATTTTCGTAAAGCATCGAGAATCAAAAAATCGCCGATGGCTTTCGGAACTCTTAAACCCGAAGCGACGGTGTGCGCGTTTGGAAATTCGTCGGCGTAGATTTCGCCGTCGTGAAACGCTTTGACGATTGGCGCACAGCCGACGGCTTGGACGGAAACCATTCGCGGGCGTTTGTCGTCAATCCAGCCCATCGCTTCCATTTCGTCGAACGCCTTCCACATTCCGATCAAACCCGTTCCGCCGCCGGTCGGATAAAGAATTACGTCGGGCAAAGTCCAACCGAATTGTTCGGCGAGTT
>CAXTKJ010000025.1:49235-63249 GCA_964244835.1 uncultured Pyrinomonadaceae bacterium | reverse complement strand
ACCTTCGATTGGCACGTTCGCGTATCGTTCGACGGTCAGCGGCACGGAGATTCAGCGAATTTTCGGCGCATCAACCGATATTCCGACCGCACGAGCCAGTCAATATCCGCTTCCGTAATTCTTTCACTTTTCGCCCGCCGCCGTTCATCCGAGCGGCGGCGGCATAAAATAAAAAAGGTGCGGTAAATTACCGCACCTTTTTTATTTTAAACTTTGAGAAATTAACTCTAAAGTTTGAACAATCTTCCGCGCAGGATTTTTGACTGCAAACGGCTCGAACTAATTTCCTGCCCGTTTTTCATCGTAACCGAATAAGTTCCACCCGGCATCGGGGAGATTCGTTCGACCATTTCCAGATTGATGATTGCGCCGCGTGAAAGCCGCACGAATCGGTCGGCATCGAGCCGTTTTTCCAAATCCTTCAGGCGAAAATTTATCGTGTATTTTTTGTTGTGCAAATCAGTGATGTGCATCAGTTCGCCGTCGGCGACGATGGAGACGACTTCGGCGACGGGAACGAGCAGAATCTCGCCGCGTGTGTGAACCGGAATCCTTTCGAGCGTTGTTTTACCGGCGTTTTCCTCGTAATCGGCGACGGCGGCTTTTAGTTTTGCCGATTCCTTTTCCCGATAATCCGTCTGTTCGAGCCGTTCGGCAGCGCGGTTTAAGGTTTCGCGCAGACGCGCCTGTTCCACGGGTTTGAGCAGATAATCAATCGCATTGACTTCAAACGCCTGCACCGCGTATTCGTCGTAAGCGGTAACGAAAGCGACGAGCGGCATCTCTGATTTTCTCAGTAATTTGACAGCTTCCAAACCTGTTCCATCCGGCATCTGTAAATCGAGCAAAGCCAGATCAGGTTTGGATTGTTTGATAATTTCAACGGCTTCTGCGCCGGTTTCGGCTTCGCCGACGACTTCGACATCGGCGAAATTTTGCAGAATCGCCTTTAAAAAATTTCGCGCCGGACGTTCGTCGTCGGCGATGACGATGCGTAATTTGCTCATAGTTTTTTTGATTCAAACGCGCTGAACCTCGGCTGTAAAATTCGCCGGAATCTTTAACTTCACCCGCGTTCCTGTTTTTAGTTGACTGTCAATCTCCATACTCGCCGCATCGTTGTAATAATTTCGCAAACGCTGTTCGATATTGTGTAATCCGATGCCTTTTTCACGTTTCTCAACAAAATCCGCGCCTGTGTTGGCGACGATTAAATACAGAAACATTTGATTGCCGTTCGGTTCGAGTTTAGCGGAAATCGAAACTTCGCCGCCGGTTTTTGATTCGGCGATGCCGTGTTTGACGGCGTTTTCGACGAGCGGCTGAAGAATCAAAGACGGCACGCGGATCTTCAAAGCGTCCGGCGCGATTTCGATTTTCACGCGCAGGCGTTCTTCAAAACGGGCGCGTTCGATGTCTAAGTAAGATTCGATCAATTTCATTTCGTCTTCGAGCAATGAAAATTCCTTCGTCGAACTCAAAACGCCGCGCAGAAGCTGGGTTAATTTCATCAGCGTCGCAAATGCTTTGTCGGGGGCGGTCTGAATTAAATAACCGATGGTCGTCAGTGCGTTAAATAAAAAATGCGGATTGATTTGTGCGCGTAGCGCGGACAGTTGCGCTTCGGTCGCCAGTTTGGAAAACTCCTGCTCGCGGATTTCCGTTTCGCATCGTTCGTGCGTAACGCGCAGGGCATCAATGCGCCGTGCCGCCAGCAGCGCGACGGATTCGAGCATTTCGGTTTCGTCGGAAAGCAGTTTGCGCCCGCCCGCGAAGTTTTTCAGATTGATTCGGTAGAACGGCGATTCGCCGACGGGAACGAAAATCTCCGCGTCGTTCAAAGTGTAATTGATCGCTGAAAGATGCGCGTCGCTTCGATCAATTTCCGTCCAGACGGCTTCACGCGCCGTCAGTGCGGCGGAAAGTTTGCGGCAGATGGTTTCCAAAACGTCTTCGGTGGTTTCCTTTTTTTCAAAAGTTTGTGCCAGATCAATGCGTAGTTTTCCGTAATCAGCGCGGCGCAGAATTATTTTGTCAACCAGCCAGACGGCGAAATCGTGCAGCTTCGGATAAACGAGCGCGGTCGTCACCCACAAGGTTAGAATAATGGCGATTGCCTGCGTGTCGTTGCGGTCGTGCGTTTCGTGATAATGGAGCAGCGGTGCGGCGACGAAGACGTATAACCCGAACGCCGCCGCCGTTACCAAAACGAGCGACAGGGCGCGTTTCAAAAACAAATCGGCAAAGGCGAACCGGAAATCCTGCAATAAAATGACAAAGGCAATCGGCAAACTCGACTGATGCGCGACGAGTTCGACGAGCCAGGAATTTCCTTCCGTTTCGCCGCTCAAATGCAGAGCCGACACCGCGAAAATCAGCAGCGCGCTTGTCCAGACGATTTTCTTTTCAAACGTCTGCCGAAAATTAAAGACGAACAATCCGATTAAAAGCGCGATTGCGCCGTAGCTCAAAATCCGCAGCGCGAAATCGGACGGCGCGGTTTCATACGAAACCGCCGAACGAAAATGAAGAATCGCGGCGAAAAAACTCAACCCGTAAGCAGCGACGGTCAGAAATTTCCCGTGCGCGTTTTCCGAATTTTTCCACGCCGAATGAACGACGACCGATGGCAGGAAACCGAGCGCGGAATAAGAAACGGCAGTCAGCAGCGGCGAGATTACAATCTGCCCGAAATCCTGCGTGATAAAAATAAATAGCTCGCCCGCGTTCCACAAGAGACCGAGAACGGCGGCGGCGAGCAGCAGGAAATCGAAAGAAGATTTAGCGCGGCGATGCCGCACGACCATTGCCAAAAGCAAGGCATAGAGCGCGATCCCGACCGTGAAGCCGAGCAGATTTATCAGCGATGCCGGATTAAGCATATTCCAGATTCCAGATTCCAGATTCCAGATTCCAGATTCCAGATTCCAGATTTAGGATTTCAATTTGGAATCTGGAATCTGGAATTATCTCCCGATGCGGACTTTTTCGCGGTATTGATTGATGGCGACGTAGATGACTTCGGCTTCGGTGACCATTACTTTCTGACCGTGAGGCGAGCCGAAGCGTTCCGCCTCGACTGTAACGTGAATCGTAATCGAAGTATTGCCCATCTTGGTCGTTTCGGCATAAAAGCTGACCAAATCGCCGATGAACACGGGTTCGTGAAAGATGACTTCCTTCATCGCCCGCGTTACGAAACGGTCGTGTCCGGTGTGTCGGACGGCTTCGACACCGCCGGCAACGTCAATATAGCTTAAAATAATACCGCCGAAAACCGTGCCGTGCGCGTTCGTATCACGCGGCATCATCGTCAGCCGAATCGCCGCATCGCGTTCGATTGGCGATTTGGGATTCGGGGTTTGGGATTGCTCGTTTTCCATAAATTATTGGTTTCTAGTTTCTGGTTGAAATCTTATACGTCTATTATCAGAAACCAGAAACTAGAAACCAGAAACTTGCCCTAACGTCCAATCGCGGACGGCGGTTTTTAATTGTTCGAGATGATCGTCGAAGAAATGCCCGCAGTTTTCAAAGACGATTAATTTGGTGTCGCATTTAATTAACTCGACGATTTTCTCGACGTTTTCGACCGCGCCGAATTCGTCCGAATCGCCGTGAACGAACAGCATCGGCTTGGCGCAGTGTTTGAAGAACGAAAAATCGTATTTATCAACCGGCGTGCCGATGCTGATTAGGCGCACGACTCGATCATCGTGGAGCGCGACTTCCGAACCGACGCGCGAGCCGAACGAAAATCCGGCTAAAGTTATCTCTTTATCAGGATAATTTTCCGCTAAGTAGTCGAGCGCGTCTTTCACGTCCTGCCGTTCGCCGTCGCCGTCGTCGTGCGCGCCGGTGCTTGCGCCGACACCGCGAAAATTAAAGCGCAGGGCGACCAAACCGGCTTCGTTCAAACCGGCGGCGGCGCGATAGACGACTTTGTTGTGCATCGTGCCGCCGCCCAAAGGATGCGGATGACAGACGAGTGCAACGCCTTTTACATCGCCCTTCGGTTCTTTCAAAATCGCTTCGAGCGAGCCGTGCGACGCGGGAATTTCGAGATTGCCTTTCGGGTACATAGATTAAATTTACGATTTTACGTTTTGGATTAGCAAATAGTCGCTGCACATTAAATAATTTAATGTGCCTGCCACTGTTCACTATTCACTATCAACTGTTCACTATTAAACGGGGAAGATTTTCTCGTATATCAGTGAATAGTTGATAGTGAATAGTGAACAGTTTGCGTCGCCGTCCGTAATTCAAAGATGCCGGACGATTCAGAATCCTTATCCCGACCTCAGGCTAACTAGCCGTCAAGCGGCTTTTCGTGCTAATTTTTTGAAAGAATTTATTTCAATTTTTCATCATTTACATTATCCAAATGGAAGAGTTACAGGCGGAAACGCCGATTGTCGTTGAAAGAGAAACGACGCAGAAGCAGACTTGGGCGCAGTGGTTCGGGACGGATGCAGCGATAAATTGGGTCTATCTGATTTTCGGATTTTTCGCCATCGTTCTGATAATGACGCTGCTGCAATTTTCGACCAAAGCGATTTGCTGCGGCGATTGGGACGGCTATTATCACATCAAATGGAGTGCGCTGCTGTGGGAAAATTTCAGTCAGGGAAAATGGCTGCCCGATTTCGTCTGGCTGCCTTTGACGGTTTTGAGTCCGCAGGATTACGCCGATCATCATTTTCTTTTTCACCTTTTGCAGATTCCGTTTCTTTGGTTTTTTGAACCCGTAACGGCGGCGAAAGTCGCGGCGGTTACTTATGGCAGTCTGGCGATTTTTTCGGCTTACTGGCTGATGTTTCGTTATAAAGTTGATTATCTTCTGATCTGGCTCGCCGCGCTTTTGACCTGCGCGAGTTCGTTTCTTTTTAGAATCAATATGGCGAAAGCTCCGCCGCTGACGATTATCATCACGATTATCGGGATTTATCTGCTGTTCGAGCGCAAATACGTTTGGCTTTTGCCTTTGATGTTCGTGTTCGTCTGGACTTACAGTTTGTTTCCGCTGCTTTGGGCTGCTGCGATTTTCTGGACGTTAATCATTGGCTGGAACGAACGCCGTCTGGAATGGCGACCGTTCACCTACACGACCGGCGGAATGATTTTGGGCAATCTTATCAACCCGTATTTTCCGCAGAATCTCGGACTTTTCTGGGAACATTTTGCGACGAAATTTAAATTCGGCTCTGATTTCGCGGTTTCGGTCGGCGGCGAATGGTATCCGTATTCCGGTCAGGAATTGCTGATGAATTTCCCGATTGCTTTGATTGCAATGCTCATCGGCTATATTTTATTCGCGCCGAAAAACGGGAAACTGCCGGAAAAATCCACGTTCTTTTTGATGTTCGTAACGGTTCTGCTCGTTTGGCAGTTCCGCTCGAAACGCTTTGCCGAATATTTTCCGCCGTTTGCGATTTTATTCGCGGCGTTCAGTTGGAAGGATTTCTTAACGCCGCTAGTCGCGCATCTGCCGGACGATTTCCGGCGCGGTCTGGAAAACTTTCTCGACGCGGAAAACAAGCCGAAACAGCGCGGCACGGCGGATATTATCAAGCAAGCCGCCGTTTGGGTAATCGGCACGTTTCTGGTTCTGTGGTTATTTTATAACTTAAACGGCGTGAAATTTGGAGGTTTTGAGGAAACCGGATTGATCGCCACTTTGCAAGGGAATGAGCCGAACGAGAAATATCAACGCGCGACCGATTGGGCAAAGGCGAACATTCCCGAAGGCGAGCGAATTTTCAACTGCAACTGGGACGATTTTCCGAAATTATTTTTCTTTGACACAAAACACAACTACGTTTACGGTCTCGACCCGAATTATTTGTACTCGAAAAATCCCGAACTCTCGAAGCTGATTCCCGACATCACGAGCGGCAAAATCACCGAAGCCGCGCCGATCATCCGCGACAAATTCGGCTCGCGTTGGATTTTCACCGACGCAAAGGAAAACGACGATATGGTCGCCAAGTGCCTGGAAAGCGGTTGGTGCGAAATCGCCTACGAAGACGACGAAGCGATGTATTTAAAAATCCGCGACGAAAAAGGTGTGCCGCCGAGCGATGCGACCGACGCGCCGCCGACACCCGAAGAACAGAAACAACTCGACGAAGAAGAAGCGAACGCCGCCAAAGCCAACGCCAATCAAAAGTCGAACGACGACGAAGATGAAGAAAATTAAGCGCAAACGACTGGAGCGCAAGCGTCCCGCTTGCAATGAGCATCGCTTTGATGCGAAAACTGCGGTTGAGCGCAAACGACCTTGCAGGCAGCCGTTCGTTCGCGCTGTGCGCTCATTGCAAGCGGGACGCTTGCGCTCCAGTCTATTGGCAATTTTAGTGATCGGCGCATTTTTCGGTTTCGCCTGCAATTACAATTCGTTTGAAAAGCCGAACGTCAACGCGCCCGCCGTGAACGGTGAAAATAAACAATCGGCGTTGGAAAGCGATTTGCAGACACTAAAAACCGCGAATCTGAAATACATTTTCGTTTTTCGTCGGAAAGACGGCGCGGCGTTCGACGGCGAAGATAAAAAATATCTGCGAACCAATTTGCCGACGACCAATCGCGTGGTTTCGTCCGAAGAAGGTAAAGCGTTCGTCGTCGGCTCGAATTACAAATTTCCGCCGGAAAACACGGAAGTTTTACAGTTGCGATTTAATATCGAAGATTTTTCGGTCAAAGAATAAAGGATAAAAAGATGGCGGAAAACAAAATCACGGAAACGGTGAAGATTGTCGGCGGCAGCGATGTCAGCGAACCGGAAGTCGCGCAGCCGGCGACGAAAGTCGTCCTCGATGCTTCAACGCCGTCGGTGCGTTCGATCATTCGCGTGGTCTTAATCACTCTGCTGCTGATTTTTGTTGCTAAGTCGCTCGAAGGAATTCTCACTTCGCTGACTTACCTGTTTTTTCTCGTCGTTTTAGCAATCTTTTTTGCTTATCTCATCGAGCCGTTGGTGCAGATGATTCGCAAGCCGTTCGACCGAGCCGGAATCGGGAAATATATGCCGCGCCCGCTGGCGATTGCGACGGCTTATTTAACCGTCTTTCTCGTTTTGGGCGGCACGATTGCCGTTTTGAGTCCGATTGTCGCTGAACAGGCGCGGCAGTTAGCCGTCAATGTTCCGACTTACACGGCTTCCATTCAAAAGCAGTTCACAACTCTGAGCAACCGCTACGAACGATATAAAATTCCCGATTCGGTTCAGGCGCAAATCAACGAAAAAGCCGGTGCTTTGATCGGCATAGTCAGCGAGTTTGTTACGAGCTTTTTTATCGCTTCGGTTTCATATCTGCCGTGGCTGATTCTGATTCCGATTCTGGCTTTTTTCTTTCTCAAAGACGCGAATCTTTTCCGGCTGTCGTTTCTCAGAGTTTTTCCGAGCGGCGACTGGCGAACGCGCGTCGAGTTGGTTTTACACGATGTCAATCAAACGCTTGCCGCTTACGTTCGCGCCCAGCTTATTTCGTGCGTTTTAATCGGAACGCTCTGCACGATTGCTTTTTATCTAATCGGTGTCAATTACGCAATTCTTTTCGGCGTTCTCGCCGCACTATTTGAATTCGTGCCGCTCATCGGACCTTTAACCATCGGCATTACGGTCGTCGTGGTCGCCGCGCTCGAATCGCCCTGGGAATCGCTGTATGTTTTTATCTTTTTGGTGATTTTGCGGATTTTACAGGATTACGTTTTCTACCCGCGCATTATTCGAGAGGGAATTCATCTGCATCCGCTGGCGATTATCTTATCGGTCTTGGCGGGCGACCAAATCGCCGGAATTCCCGGAATCTTTCTTTCGATTCCGGTCATCGCGCTCGTCACGGTTCTCTACAAACATATTCTCGAACACAGCAAAAGCCACGGCATCGCCAACATTCTCGCACCGAAGGATTTGAGCGAAGAAACGGCGGCGAAGTGAGAAATGAGAGATGAAAAAGCCGTCTGCGATAAAGAGTAAATTTATCGCAGACGGCTTTTTCTATTTTATACTTTATATTTTACCTGCCGACAATTTTATCAATCAGAATAATAATTTCATACGAGATTGCCGCGATTAACGCCGCCATCGGAATCGTTAAAATCCACGCCCAGACGATTCTTCCCGCTACGCCCCATTTAACCGCCGAAAGCCGTTTAGTCGCGCCGACTCCGACGATTGCGCCGGTGATGGTGTGCGTCGTCGAAACGGGAATGCCGAAATAAGTCGCGCCGAACAAAGTGATCGCGCCCGCCGTTTCCGCGCAAAATCCGCCGACCGGCTGTAATTTGGAAATTTTAGAACCCATCGTTTTAACGATTTTCCAGCCGCCCGTTAATGTTCCCAAAGCGATTGCCGAATGCGCGGCAAGCACGACCCAGACCGGAATTTCCGGCAGTTTTCCTTCAGCGGTGTTTTGCAGAAATCCGCCCGCGACGAGAACGACCGTAATGATGCCCATCGTTTTCTGCGCGTCGTTGCCGCCGTGTCCGAGCGAATAAGCGGCGGCGGAAAAAAGCTGACCGATACGAAAACCGCGATCAACTTTGGAAACGGGCGTGCGGCGAAAAATCCAGAATACCGCAACCATCAGCAGAAAACCGAGCGTCATTCCGAGCAGCGGCGACAAAACGATAAAAGTAATCGTCTTGATCCAGCCTTCGGCAATCAGCAAATCGAAACCGCCGTGTGCGACGATTGCCGCGCCCGCATACGCGCCGACCAATGCGTGCGAACTCGAAGTCGGCAAACCTAATTGCCAGGTAATGATATTCCAGGTAATAACGCCGATTAAAGCGGCGAGCAGAACGTAAAGCCGCACACCTTCGGGAACTTTGCTGAGTTCAACCAAATCGCCGCCGATGGTTTTTGCCACGCCCGTTCCGAAAACCAGAAAAGCAATGAAATTAAAAAACGCCGCCATCGCCACTGCTCGACCGGGCGACAAAACGCGGGTCGAAACGACCGTAGCGATTGAATTTGCCGCATCGTGAAACCCGTTCGTGTAGTCAAACACCAACGCGACGAAAATGATAAAAATTACCAGCGCGGTTGTAGATTCCATAGTTCAGGGATGAAGGATGAGGGATGAAGGATGAAAGATAAGAATTTTGTATTTAATTCATCCCTCACCCTTCATCCCTCATCCTTGCAATCAAGTGTGTTTCAGGATGATGCTTTCGACGATGTTGGCGACCGTTTCGCAGTGGTCGGTGGCGTTTTCCAGAATTTCGTAGAGTTCCTTCCATTTAATAACGGTTATCGGGTCGGTCGTCGTATGGAAAAGCTCGCCGATGGCACGAAAATAAACGTCGTCGCCTTCATTCTCAAGCCGATGAATCTCGACGATATGTTCGTTTAAACCGGCGGGCTTGGAGAGCATCGAGACGGCGGAATTGATTTCCATCGCCAGACTTTGGATGACTTTGGCGAGGTGTTTGGCGTGTCCGGTGATTTCCTTGATGTCATACATCAAAATCGCCCGCGCACCCGCGTCTATGTAATCGCAAACGTCGTCGAGCGCGACCGCCAGCGCGAAAATATCTTCGCGGTCGAACGGCGTGATAAACGATTTGTTGAGCTTCACCGTTATGGTGTGCGTCAGCTCGTCGCATTCGTGTTCAAAATCTTTGACGCGGCGGGCGAAATTTTCAAAAGTTTCGCTATCGCTCTGCATCATCTCGACCAGCGTGTTGGAAGCCTGTTGGATTTTTCCCGTCATCTGCGAAAAGAGAGCAAAATACTCGTCTTCGCGGGGCAGTAAACTAAAAGCCATCTTTGTTTAGAATCTCCACAATTTATTCGGATTTTGAAGCGTGTAAGTAACAGAATGTAGCCGAAAAAACATCAATCTGTCTATGAAAAAACAGCTCTGGTGTAACATCTCTGTAACATCAGATGCGGCAATTCAAGGCAAACTTTCGACTGTGCGGTTTCATCGGATAGACGCTTTAATCAGCGGATTGAATGCGTTTGAAATTCTGCTAGAATAAAGCTACTGCAAATAAAACGAGACGAATTTCGGAAGGAGAAAAATGAGAAAATACAGCTTGAGCAAACACTTTGCGGCAGTCGCGTTGGTTTGGACGATGGCGATGATGCCGCTCGCAGCATTCGGGCAGACGCGGGTCGTCGCCCCGAAAAACAAATATAAAGTTCAGGACGACGTAAAACTCGGAAATGACGCGGCGGCGCAGGTCGAAAAGCAAATGCCGATTTTGAGCGACGCGGAGGCGACGCGCTACGTTCAGCAGGTCGGCGAGCGGCTCGTTCGCGCCATTCCTTCCCAATACCAGCAACCGGCGTTCGACTACACTTTTAAAATCGTCAACGCCCGCGACATCAACGCCTTCGCGCTTCCTGGCGGACCGATGTTCGTCAATCGCGGAATGATCGAAGCCGCCGCCAGAGAAGGCGAAATGGCAGGCGTGATGGCACACGAAATCTCGCACGTCGCACTGCGGCACGGCACGGCGCAGGCGACCAAACAGAGCAATCCGCTGAATCAAATTTTAGGCATCGGCGCGATTCTCGGCGGCGCGGTTCTCGGCGGCGAAACCGGTGCGGCACTCGGACAGACGCTTTATGCCGGATATATTCTGCGTTACAGCCGCGAATATGAAACGCAAGCCGACACGCTCGGCGCGCAGATTATGGCGAACGCGGGTTACGATCCGCGTGATCTGGCGAATATGTTCAAGACGATTGAAAAGGAAAGCGGCGGTTCGCGTAGTCCCGAATGGTTGAGCAGCCATCCGAATCCGGGCAATCGTTACGAAAATATAAATCGTGAAGCGCAGCTTTTGCGCGTTAATAACCCGATTGGCAATACAGCGCAGTTTGAAAGAATTCAGAGCAAATTAAAAGGAATGCCCCGCGCACAGACGATGGCGGAAATCGAAAAAACTCAGCAGGGTAATCAAGAGCAAACCACGAGTCCGATTGCCAACGGCAAATACTCGACCCGCGTTGCACTGCCGTCCACGCGCACGAAATCAATTTCGAGCAGTCAATCAATCCAGATGAGCGTTCCGGGCAACTGGCAAGAATTCCCGAACAGTTCCGAATTATGGATTGCGCCCACGGGAGCTTACGGCAGTCAGGGAATTACGCACGGCGCGCTCGTCGGGGCGGCGCAGACGCAAAGCACTAATCTGGCGCAGGCGAGTCAGCAATACGTCGAAAGCCTTCTGCAAAGCAACGATTATTTAAGCCAGCGTTCCAACGCGACGCGCACGACCTTGAGCGGCAGAACCGCTTACGCCGCCGTTCTTTCGGGACGCTCGCCCGTTACGAATCGCACGGAAATTACGACGGTTTATACTACGCAGTTACGCAGCGGCGGTCTGTTCTATGTAATTACCGTCGTGCCGGAAAACGAAGCATCGAGTTACAGTTCGGCGTTTCGCAATATGCTGAATTCGATTCGTTTGAACGATTAAAATTTGAGCGAAAATCATACTTTGAACGGCGGGCGCGATGACAATTTCGCGTCCGCCTTTTTGTTGAAGATTTTTAAGAAAGTTGAGACCAATTACGAAGTATGCTAGTTTCAATTAAAGATTCAGACTGAATTTTGAAAACAAAGTTTCGGGTTTAAATTTAACAAGCGTGAACAATCTTCAATCAGAAAATATCTCCGAAACAATTCGTAATCCAAAATCTAAAATCCAAAATCTCCCAATCGGAATTTTCGATTCCGGCGTTGGCGGTTTGACCGTTTATCGCGCTTTGCACGAACGTCTGCCGAACGAAAGATTCGTCTATCTCGGCGACACGGCGCGTGTTCCATACGGGACGAAATCGCTGGCGACGGTCGAGCGTTACGCGATTGAAAATTCGGAATTTTTAGTTTCACGCGGAATTAAAATTTTAGTCGTTGCCTGCAACACGGCTTCCGCGCTCGCGCTGCCGAAAATTCGTGAACGAACCGGCGTTGATGTCGTCGGTGTCATCGGTCCCGGCGCACGACGCGCTGTTGAAATCACGAAAGAAAAAACGAATCCGAAAATCGGCGTGATTGCGACCGAAGCGACTATTGCGAGTCAGGCTTATTCGGAAGCGATTCGACGCGCTTCCGACACGGCGGAAATCATCGAAACTGCTTGCCCTTTATTCGTTTCACTGGCGGAAGAGAATTGGACAAAAGAACCGGAAACCCGTTCGATTGCCCGCAAATATCTGAGCAAAATTATTGAAAGGGAAGTTGACGCGCTCGTTCTCGGCTGTACGCATTACCCGATTCTGCGCGAAGTTATTCAGGAAACCGTCGGCGAAAAAGTCGTGCTGATTGATTCGGGTGAAGCGACCGCCGAAGAGGTAAAGCAGCTTTTAGAAGACAAAAATCTGGCGAATGAAAATCCGCCGAACCGCAATATCGAACGTCGTCTGTGCGACGATTTAGACCATTTTTATGTAACCGACGCGGCGGACAGATTCGCCCGCGTCGCCGAAAGATTTCTGGGCGCAAAGCCCGCTAAACTCGAAGCCATCGAGGTTTTCGGAACAGACAAAATCGTGAATCGTGAATCGTAAATCGTTAATAGGAAAACCGCTTAACGATTCACGATTCACGATTCACGATTCACGATTTATGAATTACACAAGAATTGACAACAGAACAAACGACCAACTGAGGGAAACGCGCATCACGCCGAATTTCGCGCCATACGCGGAAGGTTCGGCGTTGATCGAAATCGGCAATACGAAAGTCATCTGCACGGCGACGGTCGAGGAACGAGTGCCGCCGTTTTTGCGAAACAAAGGCATCGGCTGGGTAACGGCGGAATATGCGATGCTGCCGAGAGCGACGCACACGCGCACGAACCGCGAAACGATGCGACCGTCGGGCAGAACGCAGGAAATTCAAAGGCTGATCGGCAGAAGTCTCCGCGCCGTCGTGGACACGAAAATTTTGGGCGAGCGACAGATTTTTATTGACTGCGACGTGCTGCAAGCCGACGGCGGAACGCGCTGTGCTGCGATTACCGGCGCGTGTGTTGCGCTTGGATTAGCAGTCAAGAAGATGCTGCAAACCGGCAAGCTGAAAAAAAATCCGCTCATTTCCGAAGTCGCGGCAATCAGCGTCGGAATGATCGAGGAAACGCCGATTTTAGATTTGTGTTACGAAGAAGACTCGAACGCCGAAGTTGATATGAACATCGTCTGCACCGGCGCGGGAAAATTTATCGAGATTCAGGGAACGGCGGAACGCGCCCCGTTCAACCGCGAGCAGATGAATCAAATGCTCGAACTCGCCGAAATCGGAATGCCGCAGCTTTTCGCGCTTCAGCGGGCGGCTTTGCTCGGTTAATCCGAAGACATAATTTTAAGGATATTTCGACCTTTCGCCGCAAATGCTTTTGTCTTTGCGAAAGGTCGAAGTCTTTTACGACTTGAAAAGTAATTGACTTTCAATATAATCATCTTGCTACAAACAACTTTCGATTTAAGCGTCAGGTTTTACATATTAACTTGCCTGAATTTTGCCGGATGATGAAAACAAAAAATACAGCCTTTCTGAGCGACTCGTTATGGGTTCAAATCGTCGGAACCGTTTTGTTTTCCGGCTTGGCGTTTCTGCTGACGAATCTGCTTTGGGAAGTGGTTAAGCCTCTCAGTTCGCCTTTGTTTTTGGGCGCGATAATTTTAAGCGCGTGGTTTTTCGGCTTTCGCGCCGGAATTTTCGCTTCCGCTCTGGGCGCGGTGGCGATTGATGTTTTCTTTATCTCGCCGACGTATCAACTTTCCGGCGGAGCGGATAATTTCCTCAGACTGTTTGTTTTCATCAGCGAGGGCGCGATTCTTAGCTGGCTGATCTCGTCTCGAAAAATTATCGTCGAAAAGCTGGAAAATTCGCAGGAAGAATTGCGCGATTTATCAATTTATCAGCAAACTCTGCGCGAAACCGAGCAGAAGCGCATCGCTCTGGAAATTCACGACGAACTCGGACAGGCTTTGACCGGATTGAAAATGGATGTCCATTGGCTGAACCGCCAGATGGCTTTGCGGGAC
>CAXTKJ010000025.1:11450-49225 GCA_964244835.1 uncultured Pyrinomonadaceae bacterium | reverse complement strand
ATACGGCTTCGGCTTGAAAAATCGGATAATCGTGAACGAGCGAATAATAACCGTAATGATCGCCAAACGGTCCTTCGGGACGGCGAATTTTCGGCGAATGCCGCTTCGCAAAAATTAACCGAACTTTCCAAAACCATTGATTCGACGATTTCTTCCGTCCGCCGCATTGCGACGGAACTGCGTCCTTCGATCATTGACGATTTCGGTCTGGTCGCCGCCATTGAATGGCAGACGCGCGAATTCGAGCGGAAAAGCGGCGTAACCTGTCTGTTCAAATCCGATACGGAAACGCTCGATCTGAACCCGGAATCAACCATCACCGTTTTCCGAATTTTTCAGGAAACGCTGACCAATATAATGCGCCACGCCGAGGCTTCGACCGTTGAAGTGAATTTTGAAACGACGGGTGAAAACGTCGTGATGCGCGTCGAAGACAACGGCAAGGGCATCAATTTTGATAACTTTAAAAACGGTCGTTCGCTCGGAATTTTCGGAATGAAGGAACGCGCCAAACTAATCAACGGCGAGATAGAAATCGTCAGCGACAGCAAAGGCGGAACGAGAGTCGAGTTGAAAATTCCCGTCGCCGTCGCCTAATTTCAAATATCTATTCGAGAAAAAAGTGATAAGAATTTTAATCGCCGACGATCACACGATTGTCCGGCACGGACTCAAACAAATCGTCAACGCCGAACCGCAGATGACGACGGTCGGCGAAGCCCAGAACGGTAACGAAGTTTTGGAACTGGCAAGAAAAATGGCGGTTGATGTCGTCGTTTTGGATATTTCGATGCCGGGAAGAAACGGTCTCGAAACGCTGAAAGATTTGAAACGCGAACATCCTTCCATCGCCGTCATCGTTCTCAGTATGCACCCGAAAGATCAATATGCCGTCAGGATTTTAAAAGCCGGTGCCGCCGGTTATATTACGAAAGAAGACGCGCCTGAAGAACTCGTCAACGCCATCAAAAAAGCCTATCGCGGGGAAAAATACATCAGTCCCGAAGTCGCCGAACTGCTTGCCGATTACATCGAACGAGGCGCGACGGGTGATTCTCATAAACTTTTATCCGACCGCGAGTACGAAGTTTTTCGGATGCTGGCGCAGGGCGTAAGCGTTACGCAAATCGCCGAAAATATCTCTTTGAGTATTAAAACGATTAGTACTTATCGCACCCGCATCATCGAAAAAACAGGTTTGACGACCAACGCCGAAATCACGCGCTACTGTTTGGAGCGAGGACTGATTTAACGCCACATCATCTCAATTCTTCCCGCTGATTCGATTTGCTGCCAGTGTTTGTCGGACAAATTCTTACAAACACACAAGCCATATTCCGACAAAAAAATCAGACTTTATTCGATTGTAAAGTTTTGTCAAGAAATCTATCTTAATTCAATAGCAAGAACACGGGTTCTCCTTCTTAGCTGCACAGCACACAATCTGTCGCATTTAATTCGTCTGTCGAAATCTTTTCGATGACGGCAGACGAATTTTTTTTTATTTAAGACGAGAATTCAATCAAATCCCGCAATTAGAAAATTTATATCTGATGAATCACCGACTGTTGATTTTAGGTCTGCATCGCGTTGGCTGTCCGCCGCCGAACGCCAAAATTCGAGGACTATTTATCAGCCCGCGACTGCTTTCGTTTCAGCTTTCTTTAATTCAAAAAATGGGTTATCGGTTTTCGACGCTGAAGAACGCTTTAGCCGAACCGGACGGCAAACACGCGGTCGTTACTTTCGACGACGGTTATGCCGATAATTATACGAATGCGCTGCCGGTTTTGCAGAAATATAATGCGCCGGCGACCGTTTTCGTGATTACCGGCGATGTCGGCAGGCGCGATGTCGTGTGGCGCGAAGCGGGTGAAAATCTGCCCGCCGATTTGCTCGATTGGAACGCGCTCGCCGCTTTGCAAAGACAGGGCTGGGAAATCGGCAGCCACGCGCACCAACATATTCATCTGGCGCGATACGATGAAGCCGAACAGGAAAACGTCATCGAAAAATCTTTAATCGAGATCAAAAACAATCTCGGCATCGCGCCCGTTTCGTTCGCTTATCCTTACGGCAGTTACAACGCCGCGACGCAGAAAGTTTTGAAAAGATTGGGAATTAAATATGCCGTAACGACGCACCCGACGCGGCGCGAAGATGATTTGAAACAAAAAGATTATCTCGAACTGAGCCGCGTTTCGCTCGGCGGACGAAAGCCGCATCATTACGTCAAATCCGTCGCCCGCACCGCCAAAGCCGTCGGATCGTTCACGCTTTTTAAAGCGGTAACGACTCCGCAGCCGCTGACGAATCTAGCTCTTAACTCGGCAAACGATAATGTAGTGCCGCGCTAAAAGCGAGAAGAACGGATAACGCGAAATTTTTTCGCCGTAAGAAGTTTTCGGCTCGGCAAAACGCAGGTAGAGATTCTGAAAAACGTAAATCAAAACCGCCAGAGGCAGCCACGACCATTCAGCCGTTTTGACGGGAACGTATTTAATTTCGATTTTTTCAAAACCGCTCTCGTGCAAAATTCGCAGGAGACTTTGCAGAGAAATTATTTTCCAAGTCGGCTGGTCGTTACCGATAAATAATTTATACTGCCGAACTCTGCCGAAAAGCAGATACAGAATCCGGTCGCGCGCCGAAAGCATATTGTCGTTCGTTACGATAAAAACTCCTTTTTCATCGAGACTCTCTCGCAGCTGTTCAAAAAAAATAACCGTATTATCAAACTCCATTACACCGCTGATGCAGGTAATAACTTTCGCTTTATTTTTCAACGGAAGCGACGAGTTTTTTTGCGCGTTGATTTGTATAAACTCGTGAGGAAATTCGCTTGCAGGTAAGACGACATCCGCGCCGATTGTTTTCGCACGGGGAAAAAAATCATTTACTGCCCGCAAAAATTCGCCTTCGCCGCACGGGACATCGAAAAAAACTCCGCCCGCAAAGTCGCTTTTCAAAGACAGCAGATATTCGATAATCACCCGGTTGACTCCGGGACAAGTATTGCCGCGAAGGATTGCATCTGATTTTTTCATTAACGTCATTTGAGATAAATTATAGTGAATCGGATAAAATAAAGTTAAAACAAAAACATTCAGACTAAAATTTTTGCCGGTAAAATCCGGCGCGGAAGAACATTTACGAAACTAAATTTAATCGCAATCGAATAAAAAAGAAAATGACAAAAATAACAAACATCAAAAGGACGGCGTTCTTATTCATAATTTTCAGTATATTTTTCCAAAACACACCCGCAATTTACGCTCAACAATCGCCAGCCGCGACCGACATTAACGAACGAATTCGCAAAGAAGGAATGGAAAATTCGCAGATTATGCGGACGGTTCATTATTTTTCCGACGTTTACGGTCCGCGTCTGACCGGCTCGCCGAATCATAAATCGGCGGCTGATTGGGCGGTAAAAACGATGAAGGAATGGAAGTTTGACCGCGCCGAACTCGAAGCGTGGGATTTCGGTCATCCGGGCTGGCTCAACGAACGCGCCGCCGGATTTATTATCGCGCCCGTGCAGGATTCGCTCGTGTTTGAAGTTCTCGCGTGGACACCGGGAACGAACGGCACAGTGAAAGGCGAAGCGTTTCAGATGGTTCTGCCCGACCGCCCGACACAGGAAGAACTGACCGCGTATTTCAACAGCGTCAAATCAAACATCGGCGGCAAAATGATTTTGATCGGCAAACCGGCGGTCATTCCCGTCAATATCAATCCGTCGCCGAAACGTCTCGATGACGAAACTTTGAAAAAAAGATTTGAACCGGGCGCGACTCCGCAGCCGTTTCCGAATCCGCCCGCGCCGGTTGCAGCGAAACCGGGTGCATTAGCCGTCACGCAAATTACCGAACAACTCGATAAATTTTTGCTCGATAATAAAGCCGCTGTCCGCATCAACGATGCCGGACGCGAACACGGGCAGATTCGCGCTTTTAACAATCGCACTTTCGATGTTGCGAAAGTCGTCCCGACCGTCGTTTTGCGAAACGAAGATTTCGGAAGGATTTCAAGATTGCTCGACGATAAAATGGCAGTCTCGCTCGAATTCGATATTCGCAATAAAACATTTCCCGAAGGCACGACTTCCTACAATACCATCGGCGAAATTACGGGAACGGACAAAAAAGACGAAGTAATAATGCTCGGCGGACATCTCGATTCGTGGCACGCGGCGACCGGCGCGACCGACAACGCCGTCGGCTGCGCGATTATGATGGAAGCCGCCAGAATTTTAAAAACGCTCAATGTGAAACCGCGCCGTACGATCCGCGTCGCGCTCTGGTCAGGTGAAGAACAAGGATTGCTCGGCTCGCAAGCCTACGTCAAAAAACATTTCGGCTCGTTTGAAACGCCGACCGCTGATTACGAAAAATTCGGCGGCTATTTCAATATTGATTCGGGAACCGGACGCGCCCGCGCGATGACCGTGTTCGGCACGCCCGAAGCCGCTAATATCTTACGCGAAATCATCGCGCCGTTCGCCGATTACGGCATCGTCGGCGCAGCCAATACGAAAAGTCGCGGACTCGGCGGTTCGGATAATACTTCGTTTAATCAAGCCGGACTTCCGGGAATCGGAACCTTGCAAGACCCGATTGAATACGGCTCGCATACCTGGCATACGAACCTCGACACCTACGAGCGAATTATCGAAGACGACGTGAAAAAATCCGCTGTCATCATCGCCGCAGCGGTTTACGCATTGGCGATGCGCGACGAACTTTTGCCGCGCTACCCGAAAGCGGAAATGCCCGCGCTGCCGACTCCAACGCCCAGCCCAACGCCGTCGCCGCGTCAGTAGGCAAAAAGAGGGTTAAAAAACTTGATTGAATAGTTTAGGGATTCCGCCGTTGGGGTAAAAATGCTGAACCTCAACGGCGGAAATTTTTTATTGACATTGACCGATTTCAGGCATAGGATTTCGATAAGGAGATTTCACTCTATGAAAAGAATCATCGCGGCTTTATTAACTTTCACCATTGGTATTTTGGGATTTGATTTATTGGAAACTAAAGAACCCTACGTTTTGAAAATTTCACCATCAGAGCAAGTCCTGATTAAATCTCCGACATATCAGACGGAAATTTATTCGTATGAGAATTTTACGCCTGAAAAAGTTGAAAATTCTAAACCGTTCTTCGAATCATTTGGAGAAAGTAAATACGATGAAGAGTCAGGTTATCAAGGTTACGGCGGTTGGTTTATCGCCGATGATTTCAAGGGAATGCCTGAAGTTTGGACGATTTTGCTTGCCAGAGATTCGGATGAAAAATCTAAAGATGAAAAAATGGTTTGGACGGCGATGATTTTGACGGTTGATGCCGAGGGTAATCCAAATGACGATGATGATTTTCATTCAGTTCAGATAAAAACCGTCGGCAATCGCCTTAGTTTCAAAACAAATAAAATTCGCGGCATCGAGTATAAATTTGATGGCGAGTTTTTTGTGAACGGTAAAGATTTTCCCGAAGAGAAAAATGTTTTACGCGGAACGATGCAGAAGATTGTGAAAGGAAAACAAATCGCCAAATTTACGGCGGACTTTGCTTATCACGAGCCGCAATGTTATCACTGAGATTTAGTATTTCCCCAAAAATTCAAAAGCGTGATTGAGTTAGAAATAATTTAATTGCGCTTTCTGTTTTTCGGGAAAAGACTGAAACAATTTCGCCGCCTTTTGAGTAAAATAATTCTGAAACACAGCAGGAAAATTTTATGAAACAAATGCGGCGATTTTACTTGGCGGTTCTTTTTATCTTCATTTTTTTCAATTTTCAGAACGCTTTCGCGCAAGGAAAGTCTGATTTGCAGATTGATTACACGGTTCAGCTTTCCAATCCCGAAACGAAACAGTTTCACATCACGACCGAGATCAAAAATATCAAACAGGCGCGGCTCGATTTGTCTTTGCCGACTTGGACTCCGGGTTGGTATGTGGTGGAAAATTACGGGAAAAATGTATTGCGTTTTAAGATTACAGACGCGAGCGGGAAAAGTTTGCCGCATACGATGTCGCGTAAGCAGACGTGGAACGTCGAAACGAAAGGCGTTAAGGAAATCAAAATCGAATATGATTATTACGCCGATGTTTTGGCGTTGAATCAGGCGAAGATTGCCAAAGATTTCGCATTTTTTACCGGCATCGAATTGTTTTTACAGCCGGAAGGACACCGCGACGCGCCGAGTAAAATTCATTTTCAGATTCCGCAGAGTTGGAAGCTGATTTCGGCTTTGAAGGAAACAACTGACCCTTTGACTTTCACCGCCGAAAATTACGACGTGCTGGTTGACGCGCCCGTCGAGATGGGAAATTTTGATGTTTCAAAGTTCGATGTTGACGGCAAGCCGCATTATTTCGTCGCGTCGCCGGCGGGAACTTTTAACGCGGAAAAGACGAAAAGTTTTACCGAGATGCTCGGCAAAGTCGCGCACGTCGAAGGGCAGATTTTCGGCGAATTGCCGTATGAAAAATACGTCCATTTTTATTTTTTTGCCGCGCCCGAATCGAATGCGAGCGGCGCACTCGAACATCTGAATTCGTTCGTCGCATTCGCGCCTCCGGGCGACATCGCCAAGCCGGAAAATTTAATCGGGACGGCGGCGCACGAATTTTTCCACTTGTGGAACGTGAAAAGAATTCGTCCGGTTGAAATGTTCCCTTATGATTATTCGCGTGAAAATGAAACGCCGCTGCTTTGGGTTTCCGAAGGCTTTACGAATTATTACGGCAGCCTTACGACCTATCGCGCCGGATTGGTGTCGAAGGAAAATTTCTTAAAGCGCAGAGGCGATACGATTACGAATGTCGAAGATACGGAAGCACGGTCATATATCTCGCCTGCCGAAGCGTCGGTTTCGACGTGGCTCGGTTACGATTCGCCTGTGGCTTTCGGAATTTCGTATTATACTTTCGGCGAAAATCTCGGCGCACTGCTTGATTTATCAATTCGCCGCGACACGAACGGCGAAAAAAGTCTGGACGATGTTTTTCGCATTTTATATAAGGATTTTTACAAAAAAGGTAAAGGATTTTCGACCGAAGATATGATAAAAATCGTCAACGATTTGACGAAAAAAGATTATCACGATTTTTATCGTCGGTATGTTTTCGGAACTGAAATGCCGAATTACGATGAACTTTACGGTTACGCGGGATATAAGATAGAAAAGCGGACTAAAAAATCAGCCGTTTTCGATTTTCGCACCAGGTTTAGAAACGGCGGTTTGTTTGTTACTTCGATTGACGTAAATTCAAACGCCGCTAAATCGGATTTGAAGCTGAACGACGTGATTGTCAAAATTGACGGCGAAAATCCGCGTAATGTAGATTTCGACACGCTCGGCGGAAAAGCGGTTAAATTAACCGTAATGCGCGACGGCGCGGAGACGGAAATTCCTGTTACGTTCGGCTCGCGCGATTTTCTCGATTACAAATTGGTTGAAGACGCGGGCGCGGACGCGCAGCAAAAGAAAATCCGCGACGGTTGGCTGAAACGATAATCCGTCGTTGAAATCTTGAATTATTTTTATTGCACAAACGCGAACGGCGATTTTTATTTATGGAAAATCGTCGTTCGCGTTTTCGTCTTAAAATATCAAAGCGGACGGAAAATTTTTGGAGTAATTTAAGAATCCGTGTCAAAATAAAATCGTTGTTGATTTATCAGTTGTTGATTTATCAATATTTAAATTTCTTCCACGAAATATGAATGATACCGAAACTTTTATCTCCGACCGCGTTTCGACCGGCATCGAAGGGTTGGATTTTATCCTCAAAGGCGGTTTGCCGAAAAACCGCCTGTTTTTGTTGCAGGGAAATCCCGGCACGGGCAAGACGACGATGGGCTTGCAGTTTTTGCGCGACGGCGAGGCAAAAGGCGAAACGGGACTTTACATCACTTTGTCGGAGAGCCGCGACGAGTTAATCGCGGTCGGTAAATCGCACTACTGGAATTTAGAGGATTTAAATCTTTTCGATTTGACCATTTCCGGCGAAAGTCTGCGCGACGATTATCGCTACACGGTTTTTCACCCGTCCGAAGTTGAACTGGACGAGACGACGAAGGCAATTTTGAACGAAGTCGAGCGCGTCAACCCGACGCGCATCGTATTCGATTCGCTCTCGGAAATGCGGATGCTGGAGAGCGAACCGCTGCGTTTTCGGCGGCAGATTCTCGCGCTCAAACAATACTTTATCGGCAGACAATGTACCGTGATGCTGCTCGACGATTTGACCGTGCAGTCATCGCAGCGGCAGCTCGAATCAATCGCGCACGGTGTCATCACTCTGGAATATGTGCCGAGCGAATACGGCAAACAGCGGCACAGTCTGCGCGTCGTGAAAATGCGCGGCGTTAATTTCCAATCCGGCTCGCACGACTTTAATATCGAAACCGGCGGCATCACCGTTTTTCCGCGTCTCGGTTCAAACGAAGGCGAACCGATTGAGTGGAAAGGCGGAATTAAAAGCGATCTTGAAGACCTCGAAAATCTCCTCGGCGGACTCGATTACGGCACCAGTACGATTTTGACGGGACCGGCAGGCATCGGGAAATCAACGATGGCGATAATGTACGTTTATAACGCCGCCGTCAACGGCATCCGGTCGGCGATGTATCTGTTCGACGAGAGCATCGAAACTTTATACAAACGCACATCCGCGCTCGGTTTGGACGTGCAGAAATACGTTGATTCGGGAATGATTAGCCTTCGCCAGATCAAATTGGCGGAACTGACACCCGGCGAGTTGGCGTATATGATCGGGCGCGAAGTCGAACAAAATGGAGTGCGCGTCGTTGTCATTGACAGCGTGAACGGTTATTTGATGGCAACGCCGCAGGAAAGATTTTTGACGATGCAGTTTCACGAACTGCTCGGTTACTTGAATGGCAAAGGCGTGGTCAGCATTATGGTTGTCGGGCAGTATGGTATGGTCGGTAATATGACTTCACCGATTGATATGAGCTACTTAGCCGATACGGTCGTTCTGCTCAGATATTTTGAAGCCGGCGGCGAGGTGCGGCAGGCGATTTCCGTTTTGAAAAAACGTACGGGCAAACACGAACGCACGATCCGCGAATTTCGCATTGACAAAGGCGGCATCTGTCTCGGACAGCCGCTGGCAGAATTTCGCGGTGTTCTCACGGGCGTACCGGTTTACGAAGGCAAGTCGGACAATTTGATGGAAAAAAATGAGCAAGGGGAAGGAAAATAATAATACGGAGAACCGCGTTTTGGTTTTTATGCCGACCGGACGCGACGCTACGCTGGTTTGTTCGACTCTTGCAAAGGCTGGAATTGACGCGCAATCGTGCGCCGATTCAGACGAATTGGCGCGGGAAATGGCGGTTGGAGTCGGGGCGGTTCTGCTGGCGGAAGAAGGCTTGCGGAACGGGACGCTCGAACAGCTTTCCGAGGCGTTCGACGCGCAGCCGGTCTGGTCTGATCTGCCGATTGTTTTATTCGCGGGCGGCGGACAGCACATCGAAATTTTAATCGCCACCGTCGCCACGCGCTTTAACGCGACGATTGTCGAGCGACCGATTCGTATTCCGATTTTAATCAGCGCGGTGCAGGGCGCACTGCGGGCGCGGACGCGGCAATACCAATCGCGCAATTTATTGAATCAACTCGAAGAAGCCGACCGACAGAAAGATTTATTTCTGGCGACGCTTTCGCACGAGCTTCGTACGCCGCTCAACTCGATTCTCGGCTGGATTCAACTGCTCAAAGTCGAGGATTCGACGAAGCATATTGATCAAAAACACGCGCTCGCCGTCATCGAACGCAATGCTCGTGTGCAGGCGGAAATGATTTCCGATATTTTATTCGTGTCGAGAATCATCACCGGCAAACTCAAGCTGAATTTCAATCCGCTCGATGTCGCCGCCGTCGTGCAGACGGCGATAGAAGTTTTGCGTCCCGCGTTTGACGCGAAGGAAATAAATTTACAGGTTGATTGCGCGGCGAATCTGCCAATCGTCGAAGGCGATGCCGACCGTCTTCAGCAGGTATTTTGGAATCTGCTCTCGAACGCGATTAAATTTACGCCGGACGGCGGGCATATCGAAGCGCGAATCAGTAGCGAAAATCAGCACGTCAAAATTGAAATCAAAGATTCGGGGCAGGGCATCAACTTGGAATTTCTGCCATACGTTTTCGAGCGTTTTCGGCAGGCGGACAGTTCATACACCAGACAAATCGGCGGACTCGGTTTGGGTTTGGCAATCGTGCGGCACTTGGTCGAACTGCACGGCGGCACGGTCAGCGTGGAAAGCGCGGGCGAAAATCTCGGCGCAGTTTTCACAGTTGTTTTGCCCGCCGCGTCCGCACCACAAATAATTTCGGAAAATAAAGATCAGGAAGTTTTGCCCGTCATCGAAAAATCAACGCTGCCGACTCTGCGAATTCTGTTGGTCGAAGATGACGTGGATTCGCGTGAAATGCTGAAAACGATGTTCGAGCAGAGCGGTATGGAAATCACGGATGTCGGTTCAGCCGCCGAAGCGGTCGAAGCCGTGCAGCGCATCAAACCCGACGTTTTAATCAGCGACATCGGGTTGCCGAATGAGGACGGCTACGAATTAATCGGCAAAGTGCGGAAACTTTCACCTGAACTCGGCGGCTTAACGCCCGCCATCGCGCTGACCGGCTACGTCAGTTTGCAGGATCGCCATCACGCCTTCGATGTCGGTTATCAGAAACATCTGTCGAAGCCGGTTGATATTGATGAACTACTTGAATTGGTTAAAGAATTGTGTAGAAACAAAGCGTGAATATTGGTTCTGAGTTCCAGTTCTGAGTCTCGCCTTCAGGCGGCTTCTTCGCTTCGATGCAGGTGAACTTTATTCAAAGTTAAGCCGCCTGAAGGCGGGACTCAAAACTTTTAACTTCGCCGAAAAGTTTTCCCAAATCAGGCAGCTGGTAATGGGCGTTCAATCCGCTCGGATTCGGCAGCAGCCAGACGTTCGCGCCCGCGAGTTTTTCAGTCTGCAAACCCAAATGCGCTTTCGGTTTCTGAAACGCCGTCCGGTATGCGCCGATTCCGAGAACCGCTAAATTATGCGGTTTGTATTTTTTGATTTTTTTGATTAAAAGTCTGCCGCCTTCGACGAATTCTTCCGGCATTAATTCGTCAGCCCGCGCCGTCGTTCGTTTGCAGAAAGAGGTAATGCCGTAGCCGCGTTCGAGCAGTTCGTATTCTTCCGACGGGTGCAGAATCCTATCCGTAAAACCGCCTAAATGCAGAGCCTTCCAAAAACGATTGCCGGGTTTGGCAAAATGAAATCCGGTTGCGCCCGACCAGATTCCGGGATTAATGCCGCAGAACAAAACCTTCAAATCGTAATCAATCAAATCTTCGGTCGTGCGGTTGACGGCATCGCGCAAATCTTCCTTCGTCGGTTTGAAATTTTTCATCGGTTTTAGTTTCCCGTTTCTCGCCAAAAGAAACAAATCCACCGCCGAAACCTTTTTGATAAACCTTTTATTTTTGCGTAAAATCAATTAAATGAGCAAAACGGAAAAAGAACTCGCGTTTCTGCGCGACCTTTATATCGAAACGGATTATACGGAGCGTTTCACGGATATTTTTGACGACAATTTCAAATTCTCTGACGAAGAAAAAATTCTTTACGCGAACGCCGGCGCAGGCAATCACGCGCTCGCTTTGCGAAAAAAACTCGACGATAAAATCAAGATTTCCGGTGTGTCGGAAAATCAGGAATTATTGAATATCGCCCGCCACAAAGCCGCTGCGATTCAGGCGAACGTGGATTTTTCAATCGTTTATCCGGCGGAAAAATTCGACGCGGCGTTAGCCGACGCAAGTCTTTTGAAACCAGGCGAGGTGAAAGAATTTTTGAAAAAAGTGATTGACTCGTCGAACAATCAAGCCGCCTTTTTTCTGCCGACGGCGGGCAGTTTCGGCGAAGTTTTTTCGCTTTTGTGGGAAACTTTTCTAAATTTGGATTTGCTCGACAAAGGCGCGGAAGTCGAGCGTTTGATTAAAGAAATTCCGACGGTTTCGGAAATCGAAGACACGGCGCGAAATGCGGGTTTGACCAAGGTCGAAACCATCACGAAAAACGAATATCTCGAATTTGAAAACGGCACGGCTTTCGTCGAAGCACCTTTAGTCAGCGATTTTCTGATGCCCGTCTGGTTGGAGTTTCTCGAAGAAGAAGATTGCGAGCAAGTAATTAAAAAACTGGCGGAAATGATAGACGAAGACTGTCAGGAACTGAATTTTCGCGTTTCGTTGAAGGCGACTCTGCTGGTCGGCGGAAAATGATGGAGTAGTGAAAAACTAAAAGTGAATAGTTATCGGAGTAAAAATAAAATTCCGACACTATTCACTTTTAGTTTTTAGTTTTTCACTAATTAGTTTTTCACGACGTTCGCTTCGGCGCGGCGGCGCATTTCCGCTGCCAGTTCATCGTCGCTCATCGAAGAAATCTGCGGCGCGACGGGCGCGACGTTAATTTGTTTCTGCCGCTGCTCGTTGCGTTCTTCCTCTTCGGCTTCCTTCATTCCTTCTTTAAAAGCCTTGCGGGTTTGCCCAAGCGATTTCGCCAGTTGCGGCAGACGCGACGCGCCAAAAAGCAAAAATAAAGCCAATACGATTAAAAGAATTTCCGTTGTACCTAAACCACCCATATTTACTCCAAATATTAAATACTATATTTCAAAAAATTCGTCAGCCGACATAATTTTCAGATTCGGCATCACTTTCTGAATTAACTGAAAGTCGTCAACATCGTGTGTAACGACGAAACCGTCGTGAATAACCGCCAGCCGCGCAATCAGCGCGTCGTTTCGCAAAGTCTTGATTTTCGACGGCTGTTCGTTCTGCATCAAATAAAGTCGCCGGATCGCTTTTGATGTTTCCCACCAATCACTTGGTGTCGGATTTATCAACAGCTTATTTTTATTTGCCAACACGCGCCACCGTTCGTATCTCTGCAAAGTCGAATCGTCAATCGAAGTGGCGACGAGTTCGTAGAAAATAACTGACGGAAAAAGACACGAAAGCAACAAATTTTCAATCCGCGCAGCGTAGTCAGGAAAGGTCGAAGTATCAAATATAGGTTTTCTTACCATATTTTCGCTCTTCTTCCTTCAAAGCCTGCATTGCCTCACGAAACGCTTCGATAAGTTCCTTCTGGTCTTTAGTCAGACGCTTCGGCAGTTTGTAATCTTTGGCTCGCGGCAAACCCGCGCCGTTTTGATTTTCTTTTTCCTTCGGCTTTTTCATTGTTCGACTTTTGACGCTCGAATTTTCAAAAAAGTTGGCGCGTCAATCCGTTTATCATAACGCTATTTTTCTGATGTTGCTATTATAAAAGCATTTCCGCCTTTTAACTCTTCAAGATTTCCTTAAATTTATCCGTCGCCTCGACCAACGCCGACGCGATGCCCGGTTCGCTCACGGAATGTCCGGCATCTTTGACGATGATGAATTCGGCTTCGGGAAAGGCGCGGTGCAAATCCCACGCGCTCGTTGCCGGACAGACGACATCGTAGCGTCCCTGCACGATGACGGTCGGAATGTGGCGGATTTTCTCGACGTTTTCGATCAGATAATTTTCGGACGGGAAAAATGAATTGTTCATAAAATAATGACATTCGATTCTGGCGAGTTGCAGAGCTTCGTGCGCGCCTTCCCAATGATCCATCAGGTCGTCGCTCGGATAAAGTTTCGAGGTCGAACCTTCCCAGACGCTCCACGCCCGCGCCGCTTCCAACTGCACCGCTTCATCGTCGCCGGTCAGACGCTTGTAATAAGCCGTCATCATATCGCCGCGCTCGGCTTCGGGAATCTGGTCGCGGTAACGCTCCCAAAAATCGGGAAAAATTTCCGACGCGCCGTATTGATAAAACCAATCTAATTCTTTTTTGCGCGTTAGAAAAATGCCGCGCAGGAAAAGCGCGGTTGCGCGGTCGGGATGAGTTTCGGCGTAAGTCAAAGTACTGCCCCACGAACCACCGAACACCGCCCATTTTTCGATGCCGAATTTTTCGCGCAATGCTTCGATGTCTTTGATTAAATCCCAGGTCGTATTTTCCCGCAATTCGGCGTGCGGCGTTGATTGTCCCGCGCCGCGCTGGTCGAACAGAATGACGTGATACGCGCCCGGATCAAAATACTGGCGGTAAGTCGGAACCAAACCGCCGCCGGGTCCGCCGTGCAGAAAAACGACGGGAATTCCTTCGGGATTGCCGACGCGCTCGTAATAAATTTCGTGGATTTCGGAAACTTTTAATCTGCCTGAATCAAACGGTTCGATTGCCGGGTAAAGTGTTTTCATAAATTGCATCATACTAAATGTCGGATGCAATCTTCAATCTGTTCCGGCGCACGAAAAAACATTGAAATAAAAGCCCGGAAAGACTAAGATTAAAGGACTGGAAATTTCTTGCTAAACTAGAGGAGTCAAAATGAAAAAAAGTTTGTTTTATATTTTTTCGTTCGGTTTGCTGACCGTTTTGTTTTCCGTTCAAATTTTCGCGCAGACGGATGTGCGGCGCAGCGTTTCAGCCGCGTCGAGCGCGTATGTTATTTCGGCGAAAGCGGGCGGCGTAAATTTCATCGAAGGGACGGTAAATGTGGCGCGGAAAACGGGTCGCAGTGGTGTTTTGCTGAAAGGCGACACGCTCGAAATCGGCGATAAAGTTTCGACCGCCGCCAACGGCAAAGCCGAAATTCTTTTGAATCCGGGTTCGTTCGTTAGACTGGCGGGCAACTCCGAATTTGAATTTACGACCGTCGCGCTCGAAGATTTGCAGTTGAAATTAAATGCGGGCAGCGCGATTTTTGAAGTCATCACCGACAACGAATTCACTTTCGCTGTCAACACCCCAAAGGCAAAATTTTTCGTCGTCAAAACAGGCGTTTACCGCGTGGACATTTTAGGCGACGGTACGAGCAAAATCGAAGTCTGGAAAGGCAAGGCGCAAATCGGCGACGTTTATCAAACGGAAGTCAAAGGCGGCAGGGAAGCCATTGTCAACGGCAGTCAGGTTTCGGTCGCTAAGTTTGACCGCGACGACAAGGACGAGTTTGAAACCTTCAGTAAAGCCCGCGCCAAAGCACTATCGAAAGTCAACGCGCAACTGCAAAACCGCGACGTTCGTTACAGTTTGATGAATTCTTTTTACCGGACTCGCTGGAGTTTGTATGATTCTTACGGGCTTTGGGTTTTCAACCGCGCTTTCGGAAGTTATGCGTTTCTGCCGTTCGGTTACGGTTGGAGTTCGCCTTACGGATATAATTACAACTGCGATATTTGGGGTTATAATCTGCCGCCGGTGATTTATTATTACTATCCGCCGATTCAAAGTACGCCGACGAACCCGACGAATCCGACCGCGCCGCCTGATCGCGTGGGTGATCCAGGAATAAGAAATCCGCGCGGCGGGCGAGGCGATTTGCCGGAGCGCGTTCGTCCGCCCTACACGAGAATTCAGAACGACATCGGCAGTTTCCCGGTCAATTCTGAGATAAATTCGCCGTCGCCGTTTCCCTCTTCGACCGTCCGGCAGTCGTCGTCCGCGCCGATCATCGTCGAATCGCCGCTGCCCGTTATTCTATCGGGTTCTGCGCCGCCGAAAAGGGGCAACTAAAAAATTGACGGAAAAACTTTTGAAGCGGAAGAGTAAAATCTTCCGCTTTTTTATTTGAACAAATGAATGAAGAAAGCCGCCGGCGATTGATTGTTTTCAGCCATTTTTTCAAGATACGGCTGTGAAATCAGCAGCAGCGATTGCGTACCGTTAAAGAGCGTGTGCAGAGCGATGCAGGGCAACAGATTTTTCGTGCGAACGCGGATTAAAGTCAGGATCAAACTCAAAAGGCACAGCAGAAAAATCGTCGAATAACTCGGATAATACTGCGGAACGTGAACGAGCGCGAAAAGCAGCGTAACCAGTATAACCGCCGCCGGAACGCCGACCGCGCGTTGAAAAGCCGAATATAAAACTCCTCGATAAACGACTTCTTCAACCAGCGGCGCGGTAAAAGTCGCCAGAAACGCCACGATATAGACCGCCGTCCGCGAGCTTTTTAAAATCCGCAGGAAATCGTTTTCCTGTTCGGGAATGAAATGAGATGTAACGCCCGCCAAAATAAAAAATCCGCCGAGAATTATCACCGCCGTCCAGACGTTAAAACCGTTCCACTGCCAGCCGAGCATTTTACGAAAAGAGTATTTTCTCTTAGCTCCGGTAACGACCAGCCACGCCAGAAGCAGTGTTAAAATGTGCGCGGGAATTACGCCGATGATACTCAGCAGAATAGCGGTCGAATCATTCTTGATGATTTCCGTCATTCTGTTTTGATCTGAAAAACCACCTTGAAAAAGAATATAAGGAAACACTAAAAGAAGCGGCACAAAAGCGATAAACACAATGCTCGCCAGCCAAATGCCGACTGCCGCCAGACTATTCCAAGGCGGATTATCCGGCGAAACGGGCAGGGAGTCGGCTGGCAAAAAATCTTTTTTGACCGGCGGCGACGGGTAGCTTTGCGGTTCGTTCGATTCGTAGTTTGGCACGAGATGAGTTTAGCGAAATTCGGCTGAAGTTCAAAGTTCGAGATTCGACAAATCCGCGCCGAATCCACCAAAAAACCTTATCCGATAAGGCTTTTTGAAAGTTACGAAAACGCTAAAAAATAAAATCAATCTTTACAGACGGGCATTTGTCTGTAAAAATTTAGATTGCAATCTAAATTTTTACGGACATTAATCAGCATTATCTGAAGGAGATTTAATGAGCAGTAATACTATAAGTTTGAATAATTTGAGATACGATTTACCGGCGGGTTTGGTGGTTTTTCTGGTCGCGTTGCCGCTGTGTTTGGGCATCGCTTTGGCTTCTGGCGCACCGCCGCTTTCGGGAATTCTGGCGGGCATCGTCGGCGGTCTCGTCGTCGGCGCGTTGAGCGGGTCGCATACGAGCGTCAGCGGTCCGGCGGCGGGACTTTCGGCGATTGTACTGTCGGCGATTACGACGCTGAACGGCAACTTTGAAATTTTCCTGCTGGCGGTCGTCATCGCCGGAATTCTGCAAATCGGCTTGGGGCTTTTCAAAGCGGGCGCGATTGCCGATTTTATGCCGTCGAACGTCATTAAAGGACTGCTCGCGGCAATCGGGATTATTCTGATTTTGAAACAAATTCCGCACGCCTTCGGTTACGATGCCGATGCCATCGGCGATTTTTCGTTTTTTCAAAATAACAACGAAAACACTTTCAGCGCGATTTTAACCGCCGCTTCCAGCATCCAGATCGGCGCGACGATTATCTGTCTGCTGTCAGTCGCGTTAATGCTCATCTGGGAGAAAACGCCGCTTAAAAAAATTAATTTACTGCCCGCGCCGCTGATCGTTGTTCTGCTCGGACTCGTTTTAAATCAAGTTTTTATCGCCTTTTATCCGGCGATTGCGGTTCAGCAGGAACATCTCGTTGCGCTGCCGACCAGCAGCAGCGTGCTTGGACTTTTCACGCTGCCTGATTTCACGGCGATTACCAACGTCAATATGTGGAAAATCGCTTTCACGCTGGCGTTAGTCGCGTCTCTGGAAACGCTTCTGAATCTGGAAGCGACCGACAAACTCGACACGCTGAAACGGCAATCGCCGCCGAATCGTGAACTGCTCGCGCAGGGCATCGGCAATACTTTCGCCGGTTTGATCGGCGGCATTCCGATTACTTCGGTCATCGTTCGCAGTTCGGCGAACATCAATTCGGGCGCGGTCAGCAAAGTTTCGGCGATTTTTCACGCCGTTCTGCTTTCGATCTGCGTGTTTGCGGTTCCGGGATTATTGAATATGATTCCGCTGTCGAGCCTCGCCGCGATTCTGATTTTGACCGGCTACAAACTCGCCAAAGTTTCGATTTTCAAAGATATGTACGCTCGCGGCTGGAATCAGTTTCTGCCGTTTATCGTTACCGTTCTAGCGATTGTGTTCACCGATTTGCTTTTGGGAATCGCCATCGGTTTGGCGTTTAGCTTGTTTTTTATTTTGATGAGCAACTTCCGCAACCCGTTCGATTTCGTCAAAAACGATTATCACACGGGCGAAATTATCCGGCTCGAACTCGCGCCGCAGGTTTCGTTTTTTAACAAGCCTTCGATTCAGAACACGCTCGACCAAATTCCCGAAAATTCGGAAATGGTGATTGATGCCTCGAACAGCGATTTTATTGATTACGACGTGATGGAAGCGATTGAAGAATTCCGCGACATCGCGCCGACGCGCAACATCAACTTGAGTTTGATCGGTTTCAAAGATGAATATCAGATGGCTGATCACATCAAATACGTTCAGGTTCTGACCGAAGAAATGCAGCAGAATCTGACACCGCCGGAAGTTTTGGAAATCCTCAAAAAAGGCAACGAGCGTTTTCAGAAAGGCAACATCGCCGTCAAAGATTTGAATCATCAGGTAAAACTGACGGCGAAAAATCAATACCCAATGGCGGCGATCCTCGGCTGTATTGATTCGCGTGTTTCAAACGAATTGATTTTCGATCTCGGCTTGGGCGATTTATTCAGCGTCCGCGTCGCCGGAAACGTCGTCAACGACGACGTGATCGGCAGCCTCGAATACGCCTGCAAACACGCGGGCGCGAAACTAATCGTTGTTCTCGGACATTCCGGCTGCGGCGCAGTCAAGGCGGCTTGCGATTATGTCGAATCGGGACACATTACGCAGCTTCTGCATAAGATTCAAACGGCGGTCGAATCCGAACAAACGATTACCGAAGATCGCAGCTCGAAGAACGACGAATTTGTAAATAAAGTTACCGAAATCAATGTCGCTTTCTCGGTCGAGCAGATTTTACAGCGAAGCGAAATTTTGGGCGAAATGTGGCGCAAAGAAGAAATCGAAATCTGCGGCGCGGCTTACGATGTCAAAACCGGCGCGGTCAATTTTATTGATAACAAAAAAATCTTCAAGCGTCTGGCGGAAAAAGCATTGTTTGCCGATGCCGTTTAAGTAAAATTCAAATAAAATTTCAGCGACCTTTAAGATTTAATTAATTTTAAAGGTCGCTGAACGCTTTTAAAGTTGGCAAAAATCACGCCGGTTCTTTATTCTTAATTCACACTCAAAAACATTACCGCAAACAAGGAGATAACAGAATGGCGAACGCAGAAAACGGCGCGGGCGATTTGTCCGGGAATAATATCAGCCAGAGCAAAATCTGGCAGGTCATCGGCGCGTCGGCGGTCGGGACGATGATCGAGTGGTACGATTTTTATATTTTCGGCTCGCTGGCGGCAATCATTGCGCCGCTTTTTTATCCGCCGGGTAACGACACTTTCGCTTACATCGCATATTTGGCGACATTTGCCGTCGGGTTTATCGTGCGTCCGTTCGGCGCGTTATTTTTCGGGCGCATCGGCGATGTCGTCGGACGCAAATACGCTTTTCTCGTAACGCTTTTGATTATGGGCGGCGCGACCGCCGTTATCGGATTTCTGCCGACTTACGAACAAATCGGGATTGCCGCGCCGATTATTCTGCTTTTGATTCGTGTTCTGCAAGGTCTCGCGCTCGGCGGCGAATACGGCGGCGCGGCGGTTTATGTCGCCGAACACGTTCCCGACAACCGGCGCGGTTTTTATACTTCATTCATTCAAATCACGGCGACGCTCGGCTTGTTTATATCGCTGGCGGTGATTTTAATTGTGCAGAATACGATGACTGCCGAACAGTTTGCGGGCAAAGCCGGAAGTTTTGCCGGTTGGCGCATTCCGTTTCTTATTTCGATTTTCCTCGTCGGCGTATCGCTGTTTATTCGCTTGCGAATGAAGGAATCACCGATTTTTCAGCACGTCAAATCTGCCGGAATGACTTCGGCGAATCCTCTGATCGAAGCGTTCACGAAATGGAAAAACTTGAAAACGGTTTTGCTTTCGCTGTTCGGAGCAACCGCCGGTCAAGGCGTGGTTTGGTACACGGGACAGTTTTACGCGCTGTTTTATTTGCAGTCAATCCTCAAAGTTGACGCAACTTCGGCGAATTACATTATCGCCGTCGCGCTGCTTTTTGCAATGCCGTTTTTCGTCTTTTTCGGCGCGCTGTCAGACCGGATCGGGCGCAAATGGATTATTATGGCGGGTTTGCTGTTCGCCGTTTTGACGTATCTGCCGATTTATAAAACGATGCAGTCAGTCGCTGGCAATAACGTCGTTACGGCAATTTCGCAGAAAAATCCGGTAACGGGCGAAGAGAAATTGATTCCGCAGTCAGCGGACGCGAACGGTAATTTGATTGAAGCGCAGAAGGTTTTGCCTTACACGAGTTTCAGCGATTTGATCGGGAATCCGACGGCGCGAATTTTTATTCTGCTCATTTTTATACAGGTTTTCTGGGTAACGATGGTTTATGGTCCGATTGCCGCGTATCTGGTTGAAGCGTTTCCGGCGAAAATTCGCTACACGGCTTTGTCCTTGCCGTATCACATCGGCAACGGCGTATTCGGCGGGTTGCTGCCGCTGATCGGCGTTTCGATTGTCGCCAGAACGGGCGATATTTACGCCGGACTTTATTATCCGATGATCGTCGCCGGAATTACCTTCGTCGTCGGTTCGCTGTTGATGAAGGAAACGCGCAGCGAAAAAATTTGGGAAGAGATCGGCGCGGAAGAAATTAAACCGACACGCGACGCGGGCGATGCGGCGGACGATATATAATTTCACGGCAATTTCAAAAAGGAAAAAGTTTTCGTAATCGGGTAAAATCTGAATTTAAGAGAAAATTTACATCAGCAAATCTGGAGAAATCAGCAATGTCCGAACAAGCAGGAACGAATATCGAATCAACTTTGCAGGAAACGCGCGTCTTTCCGCCGCCTGTCGAATTCGCACAGCAGGCGCACATTAAAAGTTTTGCGGAGTACGAAGAAATTTACAATCGCGCCGCCGAAAACTCGGAAGAATTTTGGGCGAGCGTCGCTGAAAATCTACATTGGTTCAAAAAATGGGACACGATTCTAAAGTGGGAAGAACCGCACGCCGAATGGTTTGTGGGCGGAAAAATCAACGCTTCGTATAATTGCCTAGACCGGCATTTGGAAACTTACCGCAAAAATAAAGCCGCGATTATCTGGGAAGGCGAACCCGGCGAGGTACGAACTTTAACTTATCAACAACTTCACCGCGAAGTTTCAAAATTCGCCAATGTGTTAAAGAAAACGGGCGTGAAAACCGGCGACCGCGTGGCTTTGTATATGCCGCTAGTGCCGGAATTGGCGATTGCGATGCTCGCCTGCGCCAGAATCGGTGCGACGCACACGGTGATTTTCGGCGGCTTTTCGGCGGACGCGATTCGAGATCGCGTGAACGATTGTAACTGTAAATTAATTGTTACCGCTGACGGCGGCTATCGGCGCGGCGCGGAAATCAAGCTCAAAGAAATCGTTGATAAAGCCGTCGAACAAACGCCAACGGTTGAAAATGTGATTGTTTTCAAACGCACCGGCTCGCAGGTTAATTTCAAATTAGGGCGCGACTATTGGTGGCACGAGTTAATGGAAACCGTTTCCGATGATTGCGCGGCAGAAGAACTCGATTCGGAACATCCGCTGTTTATCCTCTACACGAGCGGCACAACGGGAAAACCGAAAGGCATTCTGCATACGACGGGCGGCTATTTGACGCAAACTTACATCACGTCGAAATGGATTTTCGATTTGAAAGACGAAGACACATATTGGTGTACCGCCGACATCGGCTGGATCACCGGACACAGTTACGTCGTCTATGGACCGCTGGCGAATGGCGCGACGGTTTTTATGTATGAAGGTGCGCCGAATCATCCCGAACCCGATAGATTTTGGCGCATTATCGAACGCCACAAAATCAATATTTTTTACACCGCGCCGACGGCGATTCGCGCTTTTATTAAATGGGGTGAACATCATCCGTTAAAGCACGATTTATCGAGTTTGCGATTGCTCGGCACAGTCGGCGAACCGATCAACCCGGAAGCGTGGATGTGGTATCACGCAATTATTGGCAAAGGTAAATGTCCTATTGTGGATACTTGGTGGCAGACCGAAACCGGCGCGGCGATGATTTCGCCGTTACCCGGCGCAACGCCGACCGTGCCGGGAACGGCGACGCGCCCGTTTCCCGGTATTTTGATGGACATTCAGACGAAAGACGGAAAATCGGTCGGGACGAACGAAGGCGGTTATTTAGTAATTACAAAACCGTTTCCCTCGATGCTGCGGACGATTTGGGGCGACGACGAACGCTTTAAGAAAACTTATTTTTCGGAAATTCCCGGCGTGTATTTCGCGGGCGACGGCGCACGGCGCGACGAACGCGGCTATTTCTGGATTATGGGCAGAGTTGACGATGTGATAAATGTTTCAGGTCATCGTCTGGGAACGGCGGAAATCGAATCGGCTCTGGTTTCGCATCCGGCGGTCGCCGAAGCCGCCGTCGTCGGCAAACCGGACGAAATCAAAGGGCAGGCAATCGCCGCGTTCGTTACTTTGGAAGGCGGACGCACAGGCAGCGAAGAATTAAAACAAGAATTGAGAAATCACGTCGCCAAAGAAATCGGAAGTTTGGCGAAACCCGACGATTTGCGATTCACCGACGCACTGCCGAAAACGAGAAGCGGAAAAATTATGCGGAGATTACTACGCGAACTCGCCGCCGGAAATCAGATTGCGGGCGACACGACGACACTCGAAGATTACTCCGTGCTGGAAAAACTGCGAGCAGACGAAGAATAATTTGATCGGTTCAAACGTATGAAATTGAGAATCAGGGGCAATTCGATTCGGCTGCGGCTTTTGCGCGGTGAAGTTGAGGAATTCGGCAAGAAGGGAATTGTTCGGGAAATGATTAATTTCGGCGCGTCGAAACTCTCCTATATTTTGCAGACTGCCGAAGATGCCGACGAACTTTCGGCGCAATTTAACGGTAATAAAATTATCATCAGAATTCCATTATCGGCGGCGCGAGAATGGACGGAGACGAATCTAATCAGTTTGAAAGGCGAACAGAAAATTAGCAAAGATAAAGTTTTAAAAATTCTGATTGAAAAAGATTTCGTTTGCCTCGACCGCCCGAACGACGAAGACAATAACGACGCTTACCCAAACACTTCGCACAAATGCTGAAACTGTTCACTATTCACTATCAACTATTCGCTATTAAACGGGGAAATCTTCCCCGTTTAATAGCGAATAGTTGATAGTGAATAGTGAACAGTTATCTCCGCGTTCAATAAATTGAAATCAGCTTTGCTTTTTGCCTGCCATATCTAAGCCGACCGCCGCGACCAAGATCGAGCCTTTGATAATTTCCTGCATAAAATCGCGCACGTTCAAAAGCGACATTCCGTTGTCTAAACTCGCCATAATCAACGCGCCTAAACACGCGCCGAAAATCGTGCCGCGTCCGCCGACGAGCGATGCACCGCCGATGACGCAGGCGGCAATCGCGTCGAGTTCCTTGAGCGTTCCCGCGTCCGGCGAAGCCGACCCGACCCGCGCCGTAAAAATAATCGAAGCGACACCGATCAATGCGCCGAGCAGCGCGAAAACTTTTAAGATATTGAGTTTGTTGTTGATTCCCGACAATCGCGCCGCGTCCGCGTTGCCGCCGATGGCGTAAAGATAACGTCCGAACGTCGTGTTGTTGGTAATGAAATAACCGAGCAAAGCGACGACCAAAAATATCAAAACCGGAATCGGGACACCGGCGTAAGCGTTCATTTCGTAAATAAAAACGATGATGGCGGCAATCGGGAAAAGCGATTTGAGCAGTTCGGCAGTCGTGTTAGCCTCGCCGTTTTCCGCGTATTGTTTGCTGGTTTGAATGCTTCTGAAAGTCATCAGCAGCACGAACAAAATGGCGATTCCCGCCAAAATCCAGCCGACGGTCGGTGGAATATAGCTTTGACCGAACGACTTGAAGGTTGCGTCGGCGACCGGCACGGTTTCGCTTTTCGTCACGAATTTGACCGCGCCGCGCCACGCCAGCAAGCCGCCGAGCGTAACGATAAACGCGGGAATATTCAAATAAGCCGTCAGACTGCCGTTAATAATGCCGATCACGACACCGACGGCGATTGCCGCCAAAATCGCCAGCGGCAAGCCGTAGCCCTGCGCCATCAAAATCGCCGCCGTGCCGCCCGCCAAACCCAAGACCGAACCGACCGATAAATCAATCTGTCCGGCGACGATAATCATCAGCATTCCGACCGCCAAAATTCCTGTAACGGAAGTTTGCAGCGTCAGATTGGAAAGATTACGCGAGCTTAAAAAAATTCCTTCGCGCACCCAATCGAAACTGAAAAAATATCTGGCGTGTCCGGCGAAATCTGTAAAACTCGGTGTTCCTTGTGCCGTCGCGTAATGAAAAAATATCCAAATCAAAACGAGCGCGACGAGCATCGTGTAGGCGCGAAGTGCTGAAGTTTCTATCTTAAATCCGGTTTTTTCTGCTGTTTCACTCATAATTTTTTTACGGTTCAAGTGGAATCATTTCGTCGAAAATTTGCTGAACGTCTCTCGGACTGTGAACAATTCGTAAAACTTCTATTCCATCCGTTTAAGGTAAATAAAAAACAACGTATTTCTTAAATGGAAGACTTCGCAGATTTATCAAAAACTAGTGGCGCAAGCGTCCGCTTTCAGGAAATTCAGCCGCCGTTTCACATTTTTTCCTGATTTCCAGTAGAAATTTTCGGGCAGCCTCACTTCCGGCATTTTCAGCGATGTAAAGCCAAATCTGCTGCAAATCTTCGGCTGCCAACGGCGTAAAAAGAATTTGCTTCATTTATTTGCCGTTCCTTTTTTGACTCAATCTTTTTTTTCCTTCAATTTCGATAGCTTCGATGTTGAGCGGTTTTGACTCTCCGTTTTGCGATTGCTCGAAACCTTTTAAAATTTCGGCTCGCAACTCTTCGACGCGCATTTTTTTCAACGCTTCCTGTTCCTTCAAAAGCCGCAGACCGTCGCGCACGACTTCGCTTGCCGAAAAATACATTCCGCTGGCGACTAATTCGCCGATAAAATTTTCCAGTTCTTTGGTTAATGAAACATTCATAGAAACAACCTCACTTTTCGGAAAATTTTATCACCGGATAACAATTATTGCTACATATCGCTATCAAATTAAACGCTTTGATTCGCCGGTGGCGGCAGTCATTACTTTTTCCGGCGTAGCTTCCGTTCTCGTAAATTCTCCGGTCAATTTCCCTTCGTGCAGAACCAAAATTCGGTCGGAAAGTCCCATCACTTCCGGCAGTTCGCTGGAAACCATTACAATCGCCAAGCCTTCCTTGGCAAGGCGGTTGATTTCCGAATAAATTTCCTGTTTCGCGCCGACATCAATGCCGCGCGTCGGTTCGTCGAGAAATAAAACTTTCGGATTCGTCAACAGCCATTTGCCCAGAACGACTTTCTGCTGGTTGCCGCCCGAAAGCGTTCCCGCTACGGTCAAAGGCGAATTGGCTTTGACGCGCAGAGATTTCATCACCTGTTTGGTGGCGATGGTTTCGCGTGAACGGTTGATTAAAAACGCGCCGGAAATGCGTTTCAAACCGGCGAGCGTCGAATTATCCAGAATAGTTTGATCGAGCAACAAACCGAATCGTTTGCGATCTTCGGTAACGAAACCGATGCCGTTTTTAATCGCTTCGGCGGGCGAATCAATTTTAACTTTCTTGCCTTCGACGAAAACATCGCCGGAAACTTTGCCGTTCCACGCCGCGAAAATTCCCATCAAAAGCTCGCTGCGTCCCGCGCCCATCAAACCGGCGATGCCGAGAACTTCGCCCTTGCGGACAGCGAACGAAACGTCTTTGACCAATTTTTTATCGGGAACGTCCAAGTCATAAACCGAAAGATTTTTGACTTCCAAAACCGTCGCGCCGAAGTCGTGCGAAGTCGTCGGGAAAATATCGCCAACTTCGCGCCCGACCATCAGGGCGATGACTTTTTCGATGGACAAATCTTTCGCGTCGTTCGTGCCGACCGTCTTGCCGTCGCGCAGAACCGTGATTCTATCGCTCATCTCGAAAACTTCGCCGAGTTTGTGCGAAATGTAAATCATTCCGACACCACGCGCTTTCAAATCGCGCAAAATACGAAACAGCGTTTCGACTTCCGATTCGGTCAGCGCGGCGGTCGGTTCGTCCAACACGAGAATCTTCGCGTCCTGCGACAACGCTTTGGCGATTTCGACGAGTTGCTGCTGACCGATTCCGAGATTCCCGACTTTGGTGCGCGGGTTGATCGGGAGATTCAAATCCTTTAGAAGTTTTCCGGCTCTTTGATAAAGCGCGGAAGAATCAATCACGCCGAACCGCGCCGGTTCGCGTCCCAAAAAGATATTTTCGCCGACGGTTAATTCTTTAACCAGTGAAAGTTCCTGAAAGATGATAGCGATGCCGGCACGTTCGGCTTCGCGGATCGTGCCAAATTTTCGCACTTCATCATCAACCAGAATGTCGCCTTCGTAAGTTCCGTACGGATAAACTCCCGACAAAACTTTCATCAGCGTGGATTTTCCCGCGCCGTTTTCGCCGACCAGCGAATGAAATTCTCCGGCTTGAAGGTCGAAAGTTACACCGTCCAAAGCCCGCACGCCGGGAAACTCTTTGACGATGTTTCGCATTTCAAGAAGTGCCATAAATTTTCTTTGTTTGATAACCGGACAAAAGTTCAGATTTATTTAACCACAAACTGCCGCCGATGAACACGAATGAAATGATTAAATTCAGCTTTGTTTTAAGAAGCTATTTTCAAAATCGAATAATGCCGGTCAGCGGCTCGGTAATTCTAAATTTTACATTCTGCATTCTAAACTTTTTACCGGATAAAAATTAAAAATGCAGAATGCAGAATGTAAAGATGCCAGATTGGAAAATGTCTTGATTTTTTCGTTTTTCTATCTTAAATCCGCCCGACGCAGCGCGTAAATGATTTCCGGGTTTCGCATAAACCAGAACCACGAATTGCCGCTTCGCAAATTTTCCGCGCTCAAAAGCGTGATGCCCAAATCAATACCGATGACATCAGGATTCGTCCAATCGGTTTTCGGATTAAAAGCATCGGCGAAACCGTACTTTTTATAAATTTTATCGCCGTATTTCTCTTTCATTTCGCGCAAAGCCGCCATCGAAATTTCCGGCGTGAACATCAGCGAACCCGCCGGAGCGCACGGCACGATTGTCCCGTTTAACTGTGCCGGACGCGGCGGCGCACCCCACGCCAGATAACCATTTTCGCTGTCGGAAGCCGTTAAGCCCCAAAGATTTTTCGAGTATGTCGGAAACTCTTTCGAGATGTCAATGAAAAATTGTCGCTGCGCTTCGGTCGCTTTGACGGAGTTGTCGAAATAATTTACATACGGCGGTTTTCGTTCGCGTCTGCCGCGTAAATCGAGCCACGCCTGCGAGAATTGATGAATGAACAGCGGCGTGTCGCCCGCCAGAAATTTGTAGCCGCCATAGACGATGTAGTCGCGTCGCCACGCATACCACGCTTTCGGCGAAATCGAATGCGTCGGCGAACCGATTGCCAAAAAATACAGCATCGAATGTTCGCTGTAAGTGTCCCAGCGGCTTTGAATAAATCCTGTTTCCGGTCGCCAGCCGTGCGAAAGCAGATACGGATTACCGTTCAGCATCCATTGAAAATCCACGCGCTCGTAGATTTTCGTGGCGAGGCGCACGATTTCCGCGTCGTCTGCAAAGCACTGCCGCGTACTTAAAACGCCGCCCAAAAGCAACGCTGAATCAATCGAAGAAATCTCGCTCTGCCACCGCCGCTCGCCGGTTTTCGAGTCCATCCAATGATAGAACCAGCCGTTTTTATTGAAGGCGCGGTTGGCGAAAAAATCGAGCGTCTTTCGGGTGCGCTCTTTCGCCTGTGATTTCGTAGTCCAATTTCGGTCGGCGGCGATGCACAAACCGCTCAAGGCAAAGCCGGTCGAAGCGATGCTCGCCACCTGAAAATGACTTTCGCTTTGACCCGGCGCGTCGCCGTTCGTGCGGGCGCGGTCGAGCGTCAAACCCGTTTCCGCGTCGGAATGTTCCCAGAAAAATTGAAAAGTTTTGCGGCTTAAATCTTCTAAAAACGCTTCGTCCGAGGCGGAAATTTTCGCCGCCGGAATCGCTTTTGCCGGAAGAATTTCGTTATCAACGCGGCGCGTGGCGTTTAATTCAGTTTTTTTTTGACTGTCGCCGCTCGACTGACCGTGAAAGTCGTTTTCAAGTTCGCGTCGGAACTGTTGCCGACATAGATTTCAAAATCGCCGTCTTCGAGCGTCAGCTTTGAATCGTTGCCGATAAAGCTCAAATCCTTCGGCGTTAAAGTGAAAGTCAAAGTACGTTTTTCACCCTTTCGCAAAACGACGCGCTGAAAGCCTTTCAATTCTTTGACGGGACGCGAAATGCTCGCCGCGACATCGTGCAGATAAAGCTGGACGACTTCCGCGCCGTCGCGTGTGCCGGTGTTTTCGATATCAACCGTCGCCTTGACGTTTTCGGTCGGCTTGATTTGATCTTTATCAATCCGCAAATTGCCGATATTGAATTGCGTGTAACTCAAACCGTAACCGAACGGATAGAGCGGCGTGTTCGGCGAATCAATATATTTTGAAGAATACTTCGCGTCAGAACCCGGTCCGACGGGTCTGCCGGTTGGCAGAGCGTTGTAGTAAATCGGGATTTGCCCGATGCTGCGCGGAAAGGTAATCGGCAGTTTGCCGCCCGGATTCGCGTCGCCGAACAGCACGTCGGCAATCGCGTTGCCGGCTTCCGTTCCGGCAAACCACGTCTCCAGAATCGCGGGCGAATTTTCCGCGACCCAATTAATCGTCAAAGGTCTGCCGTTCATCAAAACGACCGCGTAAGGTTTGCCCGTCGCGTGAATCGCTTTGATCAAATCAAGCTGTTTTCCCGGCAAATCAATCTCCGTCCGCGAAGCCGCTTCCGCGCTCATATCGCCGTCTTCGCCGATGACCAGAATCGTAAAATCGCTGTCTTTCGCCGCGTCAACGGCTTTTTCAAATCCGCTCGTGTTTTCGCATTTTGTATCGCAACCGACTTCGTAACGGATTTTCGTCGAATTTCCGAGTTTATTTTTCAAACCTTCAAGAACGGTAATCGGGTCTTCCGGCTGTCCGTCGCCGGTCCAGTTGCCGTTCATATTTTTCTTGTCGTTCGCCAACGAACCGATGACGGCGATTTCTTTGGTGCGGCGATTGATCGGCAAAGTTTCGCGCTCGTTTTTCAAAAGCACGAACGATTCAGCGGCGACTTCACGCGCAAATTTTCTGTGTTCGGCACTAAAGACGACTTGTTTTTCACGGTTTGCGTCGGCGAAAGGCTTATCGAACAAACCCAATTTATATTTCGTCCGCAAAACGGTTCGCACGGCGTTATTGATCTCGGCAAGTGAAACTTTGCCGTCTTTAACTAACTGCTCGCCATTTTGATTGATCAAACGGCTGACCATTTCCATATCAACGCCGGCGTTCAAAGTCAGCCGCGCTGCGTCCGCTCCGTCGGCGGCGACACCGTGTTTCATCAATTCCATCGTCGCCGTGTAATCGGTAACGACCAGCGCGTCGGAATTCCATTCACGCTCCAAAAGCGTTTTCCACAAAAACGGATTCGCCGTCGAAGGCACACCATTCAGACTATTAAACGAGGTCATAAATGACCCGACACCGGCATCAACCGCCGCTTTAAAGGGCGGCAGATAAATTTCGCGCAGACGCTGTTCCGACATATCGGTCGTGTTGTAATCGCGTCCCGCTTCTGCCGCGCCGTAACCGACGAAATGCTTGGCGCAAGCCATTATCCGGTCGTTCTGACTGTAATCGAAACCCTGAAAACCGCGCACCCGCGCAAACGCGATCTGCGAACCCAAAAAAGTATCTTCGCCCGCGCCTTCAACGATACGACCCCAACGCGGATCACGCGCAATATCCACCATCGGCGCAAACGTCCAATGCACACCCGCCGCCCTCGATTCCTTCGCCGCGATATACGCCGATTTCTCCATCGCCGCCAAATCCCAACTCGCCGATTCACCAAGCGGAACCGGGAAAATCGTCCGATAACCGTGAATCACATCAAACCCGAAAAGAATCGGAATCTTCAAGCGCGATTCGAGCGCGGCTCTTTGCAATTCGTTAGACTGCGCTGCGCCGCGCACATTCAAAGTCGAACCGAGCAAACCTTTTCTGGCTAATTCCAAATGTTCGGGACGAAACTTCCCATTCGCCTCGCCGTCCAACTGCTGCAACTGTCCGAGCTTTTCGGCAAGCGTCATTTTAGCGAGCAAAAGATTAACCTTTCTTTCAATGTCGGATTGTTTCGTCTGCGCGGAAAGCGGAACGGCAAAAAGAAATGACAGAAGCAAAATGAGCGCAAACTTTTTTATATCTGGTCGCATATTTGATTTTAAAGTTATTGGTTTTCGTTTAGCTTAATTTGGACGATTAGCCTGATAAAGACGCGAAGAATAAGAAATTCTTCGCGTCTTTTATGTTGTCAATCAATGTTCCGCCTAAAAACTGAATCTTGCCTGTAATTCAATAACGCGCCCGGAAAGTCCGCTGGTCGCTCTGCCGAAACTAAGGTTAGGCTGGTCGTTATTGTTGATTCGAGTACTGTCGGAAGCAAATCCGAAAGGAGTCAGGTTGAGTTTGTTAAAAGCGTTAAAAAGATTTACTCGTAAATCCAAGCCGGTAGTTTCGCTCAAACTAAATCCTTTGGGCAAATTAAATCTTTTTGCCACGGTTAAATCTATATTGAAATAACGCGGACCGCGAAAGCCGTTGCGTCCGATTCCCGGCGGGTTAGCCAAAAATGTCGCCTGACCATTCACTCTATTAAGTGTTGTCAGGAAAATGCTGTTACATCCGCCCGCACTGTCTAAACAATTCCTGCCCGAAATGAAACTTCCCGTAAAGTTTCCGTTTCCGGTCAGAAATGTTTCATTGGAATAACTATTTCCGCCGCCGCCCAAAAATCTTACCGGACGAAATGGTCCGAATTCCGCGCCGCTTGCCGAACGAATTCCGGGACCGCCGACGACTGGTGTGAACGGGAAACCCGTATGGTAAGTCAGAATTCCGCTGATTTGAAAGCCGCCGAGAAATGTTTTGACTAAATCCTTACGCTTTTGGAAAAACGGCAATTCGTATAATCCGAACAAATTGAAGTTATGCGTTACGTCGAAATCAGAAGGTCCGTATTCGGTTTTATTATCAACCGGATAAGTTTGATTGGTTACAAAACCGGGACCTTCATTCGATAAATTGTCCAAACTTTTAGCGAAACGATAATTCGCCTGCACCTGAAAGCCACTTGCAAACCGCCGTTCGAGAGTAGCAAGCAAAGCGTTATAACTTGATTTAACGTCGGGGGTCGGCAGATAGGTTGCGCCGAAAGAAGGATTAGTTTGCGCGAAGATATATTCCTGTCTGACAAGTCGAATTAAGTTGCGGTTTCTACTTCCCTGATAACCGACGGTTGCCGTCAGTTTGGCAGGAAGTTGATATTGCGTTTCGAGCGAATAACGGAAACTTTGAGCATTCGGCTGTTCCTGAGTCGAGCCGTAAATTTCTACCTGTCCGTTAAACGGTGCGCCGGTCGCCGGATTGATTCCGCCGCCCAGAAGCGGATTTGCCGGATAGCTGTTAGGTGAATTGCTCCCGCCTAAAGCATAAAGAATCTGACCGTTGACGAATGGCGTTCCAAAATCTGTCGGCGCAGTTCCGCAGCAAATTCCGAAACGTGAAAAAAACGGTGGATTACCGCGTGAATTGATAAAGACAACACTCGGTATTCGATTGTAGCCGATGCCGAAACCGCCCCGAATAACACCTTTGTCCTTCAAAAGTCCGGGGCTGTAAGCAAAACCAATCTGCGGACCGAAATTGTTTCTATCCGGCTTAAATAATTGGTCAACGACTGCGACTTTTGCATCAACCAAACCGTTCGGACCAAGAATTAGATTGCTTTGACGATTTAATTTATCCTTGATAGGTGGAAAATACTCGTAACGTAATCCTAAATTCAGAGTCAGATTCCTCCGCACTTTCCAATCGTCCTGTACGAAAAACGCATAATCGTTTGTTTTGTAATCACGAGCCGCGTCCGCCGGTGCGCCCGTTATCGGGCTGGCATTAATGCCTTCAAAAATTGGGGTATCATTTGCCAGATTAAATAAGCCGACAAAACTGAAAACGGGACGTGCGCCGCCGACAATGCTCGTATTATTAAAATCGAAACGAAGCTGTGTACCGATTTTGAGCGCGTGATTGCCGATAACCCAGTTAAAAGTGTCGCTCAAATCCAAACTTTTTTCCGATAAAATGCCGGGAGTATTTTCGCCCTGCGGCGCGCCGAATCTAATCCTGTCAAACGGCAGCCCTTCAACTTCGATGCGCGGAATACCGAAGTTAGCATTCGGATTCGATTCGACTTCATTGTATGAAAAACCGCTGTAATTGAAACGTAACTGGTTAAATTGGGTGGCGGAAATGTTGCGGTTATAAATTACCGCAGTCGTAAAACCGATTCTATCGGAAATAATATCGCCGATCTGTCGGCTGCGTCCGGCGGTATCTGCTCCGTTGTTTAATGTCGGAGTAAGAAAAGTCGAGACCGCGATATTATCTTTCGAGGTTGCGTTGTAATCTACGCGCGAGAAGTATTGGTTTCCGCTGAAAGAATTCGGATTCAATAAATTAACATATTGAATATCGGGAACGCCGTCAAAACCGCCGCCGATGTCGGCTCTGCCGACTCCGCCGCCGAGCGGCAGGTATGTATTTCTCACTCCGGTAATCGAACCTAAATCAAGTCCACCGTTCACTGCCCGACATCTGTCCGTTCCGAAACCGGCGGCGGCACAGCTGGTAGAAATTACCGATGCAATGCGCGGTGTAATACCGGCTGTTCTGAAAACCTGCGCCGTCGTTCCGTTCGGTCGCAAAGCGATAACCGCATTACGATATTGTTCGGTTTCCACGTAAGCCTGAGTCGTATTGTTTGAGCCGGTTCGCAAACCTTCGTAGGCGAAAAAGAAAAATAATTTGTCTTTGCCGCTGATTGTCGTTGGACCGCCTTCCCCAAAACTTAAAAATGGTAATGGTCCGCCGAAGCTGCCGCCGAATTGACGCTGGCGATTTTCGACGCGCTGCTGATTGCCCGGATATTTATTAAAAGCGTTAAGTTCGGGTCCGTTGTATTTGAAAAACGCGCTTCCGTGATAATCATTCGTTCCGTTTTGGCTGACGACCTTAATCGTCGCGCCGGAATTTCGTCCGTCTTCTGCCGAGTATGAACTCGAAGAAATGGTAACTTCTTTAACCGCTTCCTGACTCGGCGTAATGACTGCGCCGCCGCCGTTGGTTTGGCTGTTGACGCTCACCCCGTCAATTTGAAAATTATTCGCCGAAACTCGCTGTCCGTTTGCTGAAATCGGAACTTGATTTTCAGTCTGGAAAATCGAACTGTTCGAGCCGCCCGGTCCGGGTGAATTCGGCAATCCGGCAGCATTGCCATTGCCGCCCCGCGCTCCGTCGCCGAAGACTCCGGGCGTTAATCTGGCTAATTCATATGGGTCGCGCCCGACTTGCGGAAGCCGCAAAATTTCTGCACGGCTGAGGGTGTTGTCAATATTGGCATCTTCGGTTCTCAGCGGCTGTGTTTCGTCCGTAACCGTAACACTTTCACTAATGCCGCCGCCCGCTTCGAGAGCAATATCCAAACCTTGTACGGTTTCGGCATTGATGGCATAGCCTTCAATCGTCTTTTCTTTAAAGTTTGCCAGAGTTACAACAATTTTATAGTTGCCGGGAGCAAGCCCGTTGAAGCGGTAAAAACCATCACCGCTGGTTACGGTTGTAACTTCCCGGTTGTTCTCGGTATTGGTCAAAACAACATTCGCGCCGATCACGGCGGCACCTGTCGAATCAGTAATAGTACCTTGTAGTGCCGCCTTAAATTGAGCATTAGCACTAATACTTAACATTAAAATCGTGGCACAACAGATTAGACTACCGAAAACTTTTGTGAATCCTTTTTGCATTTGGAAATCCTCCAGAACTGAATTTAATTATATTTAATTGCGCGGAAAACTTTTTGAAAACGATTGATAAATTACAACTTCGGAAATCGCCTTCAAAGCGTTCTGAAAACTTGAAAAATTACTGTTAATTTGTCCGCTGAATCGTTTTACTGAATCGTTTTACTAGATATTGGATTTATAACACTCTCGTAACACACAGGTCAAGAGGAATTTCGCCGCCTGCACAGTTATTTTCCGAAATAGTTCCGAATGCGAACAAAACGCCGGTCAAAATTTCTTGCGCTGGTGATTCGTGTTGTGAGAAACTTTTCGCTATGCCACACCGCAACGGAAATGATTCGAAAAAAAAGCCGGAAAAATCGAGCGGTCGCCGGACGAGTTTGAAGGAACTGGCGGCGCATCTCGGATTGTCGCCGACTTCGCTTTCGATTGTTTTGAACGATGCGCCGGCAGCGAGCGCGATTCCGCAGGAGACCAAAGACCGGATTTTTCAGGCGGCGGAAAAATTTAATTATCGCCCGAATTATTTTGCCAGAAGTTTGCGGGCGCAGCGCAGTTTTACGTTCGGCGTGATCGTGCCGGAATTGTCCGACGGTTATTCGTCAATGGTTTTGAACGGGGTCGAAGCCGAACTTTCCAAAGCCGGTTATTTTTACTTGACAGCGAGCCATCTGCACCGCGAAGACCTTTTGGAACATCACCCAAAAATGCTGCTCGAACGACAGGTCGAAGGCATCATCGCGGTTGATACGAAAATCCGTTTTCAGACGAATCTGCCGGTCGTCTCTGTTTCGGGACACGACGCGATTGAAGGCGTAACGAACGTCGTGCTGAACCACCAACACGCGGCGGAACTCGCGCTCGGTCATTTGTTCACGCTCGGACACCGGAAAATCGCTTTTATCAAGGGTCAGGATTTCAGTTCGGACACCGAAATTCGTTGGGAAACCACCGTCCGGGCGGCGGCGAAACGCGGCATTAAATTGGATAAAAATCTGATCGCGCAGCTCGAAGGCGATATTCCGTCGCCGGAAATCGGTTACATCGCGGCGCAGAAAATCCTATCGAATAAAAAGCCGTTCACCGCACTGTTCGCTTTTAACGATGTCGCCGCCATCGGCGCGATCCGGGCGATTCAGGAAGCGGGCTGGCGCGTTCCCGAAGATGTTTCGGTGCTTGGTTTCGACGATATTTATTCCGCCGCTTTTCACAATCCGGCATTGACGACGATTCGCCAGCCGCTATTTGAAATGGGCAGTCTGGCGGCGAAAACTCTGCTCGAAAGAGTCGCCAAAAATCAACCGACCGACGGCGCGAAAATTCCCGAAACCTTAACCGTCGAGCCGAAACTGATCGTTCGCCAATCAACTGCGCCGGTGAAAAAGTAAAGTTTTTCGATGAACGACAACAACGCGAATTTTCAATCAGCAATCAATAAAAGACTCACGTTTCTTCTGCATACAGGTTTTATTTTAATCGGAATCCTAACGGTTCTGCTCGGTCAGATTCTGCCTTTTTTAAACGGAAAACTTTCATTAACGGACGAACAGGCGGGCTATTTTTTCGTCGCCCAGTTTATCGGTTCGCTGTCGGGAACTTTGTTTTACAATCGCGCCGTCAGAAAATTCGGCTATCTGAAAACGCTGTTCGGCGGATTTTGCGTGATGACGTTCGGCTGTGCCGGGTTAAATTTCGATTGGTGGATTTCGTGTCTGGCGGCGGTTTTCGTTTACGGAATCGGTCTCGGCGCGGTGATTCCGGCGATCAATCTGCTGATTATCGAACTGAACCGTGAGAACTCTTCGGCAGCGTCGAATCTCATCAATTTTTCGTGGGGCATCGGCGCGATTATCTCGAAGCCGTTCATTGATTTCATCGGCTCGGCTGAGACTATCTTATTGCCGACGTTTCTGCTCGGCGGCTTACTATTAGCTGTCGGCGCGGCGATTTTGTTATCGGGTTACAGAGAAATTTCAATCAGCGAAACGCCCGATTCCGGCGCGGTTCGGGTGAAAATCTGGACGCAGCCGACGGCTTGGCTGATCGCGGTTTTCGGCTTTTTGCAGGTCGGCATCGAAAGCAGCGTCGCGGGTTGGCTGACGACTTACGAAGTGCGTTTGACGGAAACGGATTTGAAGCGTTTAACTTCCGCCGCTCTCATCTATTTTTTATTTTTAATCATCGGCAGAGGCATAATGCCTTTGGTTTTTCGAGTTTGGCGAGAAGTGGTCGTGATGTTCGTCAGTTTGTTCGTGATGACCGGGGGAATAGTTTTGATTTTACTGGCGGAAAACTTTTCTCTGTTAATTGTCGGTGCGGCTTTGCTCGGCTTCGGAACGTCTTCGGTTTTTCCGATGAATATATCGCGGTTCACGAAATTTTTTGGCAAAGACGCAACAAAAAACGCCGCGCCGCTGTTCGTGATGGGAAGTTTCGGCAGCGCGTTTGCGACGTGGCTGATCGGTTATATTTCGACGAACTTCAACAGTCTCCGCGCCGGATTTTCGGTGATTCTCATTTCGTGTCTCGCGCTGATTCTTCTGCAAATCGTTTTGGCGAAACGGCTCTCGAAAAAGGCGGAAGCCCGCGCGTGAGCAAGGGCGCGGACGCTTGAATTTTACGCCCTTGCTCACGCGCGGGCTTCCGCCCTTTCAGATAAAAATCATTTCAAACCTTGAACTTTGAAACGAATAAAGCTAATCTAAAATCCCGTGGAGCAACGCGGTGAAATCCCTATACAAAATATTATCGCAATCATTCCGGCACGAATCGTTTCGACTCGTCTGGCAAATAAACTTCTACTCGAATTAAACGGAAAGCCTCTGATTCTGCACACTTTAGAGCAAACGAAAAAAGCCCGCCGCATTTCCCGCGTGATTGTCGCCACCGACAGCAAAGAAATTTTTAACATTATCGAAGCGAGCGGCAACGAAGCCGTGATGACTTCCGCCGCGCATCAGTCGGGAAGCGACAGAATCGCCGAAGTCGCCGCGAATTTACCAGAAAATTCCATCATCGTCAATGTGCAGGGCGACGAACCGCTGATTCCGCCGTCCACGATAGAAAGCGCGGTTGAGACGATTCTAAAAGACGTTTCGATTCAGATGGCGACGACGTGCGAAAAAATCGAAAATATCGAAGATGTTATATCGCCCGATGTCGTCAAAGTCGTGCGCGATGAAAACGATTTCGCCCTTTATTTTTCGCGTTCGCCGATTCCGTTTCCGCGCGATGCGGTCAAAAAACACGGCAGTTTGGAAGCCGCTTTGTCTAACGAACCGCATTTAATCGCACTGTTCCGCAAACACACCGGACTTTACGTTTATCGCCGCGAGTTTTTGTTGAAATTTACAAAGTTACAGCAGACGAATTTGGAGAAAACCGAAATGCTCGAACAACTTCGGGCGTTGGAAACAGGTGTAAAAATAAAGGTCGTCGAAGTCGCGGAAAGTTCCGTCGGCGTTGACACGGCGGAAGATTACGAACGGGTAAAAAAGATTTTAGAAAATCCGAAATCCAAAATCTAAAATCCAAAATTCTATGGCTGATTGGATTGGTCTGACATTTTTCATTTTGCTGCTCGTCGGTATTTTCGTCGGCTTGAAATTACTGTCGAAGCCGCAAAAACGCACCGCCGAAGATTTCGAGCGCAACATTG
>CAXTKJ010000025.1:8458-11440 GCA_964244835.1 uncultured Pyrinomonadaceae bacterium | reverse complement strand
AGATCGGCCATGCGCTCGGCCTGAAGCATCCCTTCGAGCGCAACATTGCCGAAGGCGGTTCGGGCTTGAGCGCAAGCGTCAACGCTTTGCAGGAAATTCTCGACCCGGCGGAAGCGCGGGCGAAAGAAGTTAAAGTGCAACTGAAAGAAGGGCGTTATAGTAAGAAGAAACGTGAGGGAAAGGCAAACGGGGAATTTGAAAACGAGGAAAATTATGATTGAAAAACAAACAAAATATATTTTCGTAACGGGCGGCGTGGTTTCGAGTTTGGGGAAAGGTTTGGCGGCGAGTTCGCTCGGCTGTCTTTTGGAGACGCGCGGGTTGAAGGTGCAGATGATGAAACTTGATCCGTATATCAATGTTGATCCGGGAACGATGTCGCCGTTTCAGCACGGAGAGGTTTTCGTGACGGACGACGGCGCGGAAACCGACTTGGATTTGGGGCATTATGAAAGATTTACGAATGCGAAATTGACGAAGGCGAATAACTGGACGAGCGGGCGTATTTATCTTTCAGTGATTGAAAAAGAGCGGCGCGGCGATTACTTGGGGAAGACGATTCAGGTGATTCCGCACATTACCGACGCGATTAAGGAAGCGGTGCGCGTCGTCGCCGATAACGGAAAGCCGGACGTTTTGATCGTTGAAATCGGCGGCACGGTCGGCGATATTGAATCGTTGCCGTTTATGGAAGCGATTCGTCAAATCGGCAATGAAGAAGGGCGCGACAACGCGATTTTCGTTCACGTTACGCTCGTGCCGTATATCGCTGCCGCCGGAGAATTAAAGACGAAACCGACGCAGCATTCGGTTAAAGAATTGCGCGAAATCGGCATCGCGCCTGATATTTTACTGTGTCGTTCGGATCGTCCGCTGTCTTTAGATTTAAGAAGGAAAATCGCGCTGTTCTGCAACGTGCAGGAAAACGCGGTGATTTCCGCGCTCGACGTGCCGACGATTTATGAAGTGCCGCTGGCTTTTCACGAACAAGGACTTGATGATTTAATTGTTAAGAATTTACATCTCGACGAAAATCACTCAAACGCCGATTTGAAGGATTGGCGCAAATTGGTTTCGACGATTAAAGAGCCGTCGGAAGGCGCGGTGAAAATTGCGATTGTCGGGAAATATGTCGAACTCGAAGACGCTTATAAATCTCTGCGCGAGGCGTTGACGCACGCGGGCGTGGCGAATAATCTGCGCGTGAATGTCGAATGGATCGAATCGGAAAGTCTGATGAACGAAGATTACGAAAATAAATTACAGGATTTCGATGCGGTTCTCGTTCCCGGCGGTTTCGGCAAACGCGGCATTTCGGGAATGCTGCGGGCGATTAAATATGCGCGCAAATCGGGAACGCCGTATTTCGGAATTTGTCTCGGAATGCAGACGGCTTGCATCGAATTCGCCCGCAACGTTTGCGGTTTGCGCGATGCCGATTCGACGGAATTTTCCAGCGACACGCCGTTTCCGATTATCTTCAAGTTGCGTGATTTGGTCGGCGTTGACGAACTCGGCGGCACGATGCGTCTCGGCGCGTGGCAATGTCAATTAAAAGAGGGAAGTTTAGCCGGAGAAATTTACCATAACGCGCCGGAAATCTCCGAACGACATCGCCATCGCTACGAATTCAATCCCGAATTCCGCGCCGTTTTAGAAAAAGAAGGAATGATCTTCAGCGGCGTTTCGCCCGACGGGAAATTTGTCGAAATGATCGAGTTTCCGCGAGAAAAACATCCGTATTTCGTCGCGTGTCAATTTCACCCCGAATATAAATCGAAACCCTTGAACGCCCATCCGATGTTCGTTTCGTTCGTCAAAGCCGCGTGGCAAAATCGTCTGAACAGCGAAAATATGAAGGACGATGTTTCAAGCAACAAAAAAATCGAAATGCCGGAACGGGCGGCGATGGCTGAGGAAGAATAGATTTTTGCCGTGTTATAATTTCGGGCGAGGATTTAGAAAAATTATGATTGCCGTCAAAAATTACAAAGCGTCAGAGGAAGTTGCCGATTTTATCGCCTCTGCTAACCCGGCAAAGGTTTTGGCTTTTCGACCTTCGGAAGAAACGATGCGAAGAGTTTCGGATTTAATCGAACGTGAAAAAAATGTCGGAATCACAACTGAAGAAAAGCACGAACTGGATTATTATATGCAGCTTGAACATCTGATGCGAATGGCAAAAATTTTCGCCCGTAAATATGCGGTGAACAAATGAGCCGCTACATCAGCGAGAACCTACGCGCCGCCGTCGAACTTCGCGCCGAGGGATTTTGTGAATACTGCCGAATCTCTATCGAAGACACCTATTTCGGCGGCGAGATTGACCATATTATCAGCCTTAAACATCGCGGCGCAACCGAAATGGAAAATCTGGCTTTGGCGTGTCAGCCCTGCAATCGAAATAAAGGAAGTGATCTTGGATCGCTTTCCGAAACGTCGGGAAATTTGGCTAGATTTTTCAATCCGCGAACTGACGATTGGCACGAACACTTTCGCGTTAGTGAAAGTGCGGAAATCGAATTTTTAACTGAAATCGGCGAAGTTACAGCATTTATTTTTGGTTTTAATAATTTGGAGAAAGTCGCCGAACGACACGGGTTAATCGAAATCGGACGTTATCAGATTTAGAGCAAACATTAGGATTAAATAAATTCATTGGTTCAGCCGCGATGCGGCGTAGCCTAAGCCGGTAGCGACGGAACTGAAATAATCGGGGCGGAGAATTTTTTCCGCTCCGAAAATTTTTACGACTGAAAGATTGATTAAAGGAACTTGCGATGTGCCGCCGGTTAGAATTACGCGCTTGATGGCGGACGGTTTGACGGCGGCGGTTTTCAGGCAATCTTCAATCGAATCTTCGATATTTTGAACCGTCGGCGTAATCATCTTTTCAAATTCCTCTAAATTAAGTTTCTCGCGCAAATCAAGCGGCTTAAATTTTATTTCCGCCTGCGTGTTTTCGGACAGATATTGTTTGGC
>CAXTKJ010000025.1:0-8448 GCA_964244835.1 uncultured Pyrinomonadaceae bacterium | reverse complement strand
GATAATGATTGATTAAATTCAAAACGCGCTCGACATCCTGCGGTCGGTCGGATGACGGCAGAATTGATTGCAGCGTGTCTTTGTCGCGCTGATTATTCAACAGATTGATGCGGTGCCATTTGGACAATTTGTAAATGATGTGCGCGGGAAACGGCAGTGTTTTGCCGAGCGATTGAAACGTCGAACCGTCGCCGAAGCGCGGCGCGAGCTTATGTTTCATAATCTGCGCGTTCAGTTCGTCGCCGGCTTCGTAAACGCCGCCGACGGCTTTGATGTCGTTTAATCGGTCGGGCGAAGCGGAGCGTTTTGCCGACGTTTCGATGACGCAGACATCGCTCGTGCCGCCGCCGATGTCAACGACGCAGACTAATTCGTCGGCGGTTGAAGTTGCTTCGTAAGCCAACGCCGCCGCGACGGGTTCGAGCCAGAAAACTACTTTCTTAAATCCGGCAATCTTCGCCGCTTTTTCCAGACGATTGACGGCGAGTTCGTTAAACTGCACGGGTCTCCCCAAAACCACTCCATCGAAAGTTTTACCGAATTGTTTTTCCGCAAACTGTTTCAATATCACCAAAAACTTAGCGACCAAATCTTCGGCGGTCAGGCGACCGAAACCGGCGACCATCGTGTAATCGAAATTGGCTTCGGGCAACAGTGATTTGATGCTTAACATCAATCTGCCGCCGATGCCGCTTTCTTCGAGATGATTTAAGTATTGATAAACGGCTTCGTTGCCGATGAAGTGCTGTTTCGATTTAGCGGGAAAATAAATGATGGTCGGATTGCTGATGCCGCCGTCTGGAAATTCGACGAATTTAATTTGGTCGTTTTCAACCAGCGATGCCAGAGAATTAGAAGTGCCGAAATCAATTCCGATGAACTGCATTTTTTTACTTTAGCTTTGATTTTTAATTGAAAAAGGCGACGTTTGAACATCGCCTTTTCCATAGATATTTTAACTGCTTCGATTGTTTATGTCGCTTCGACCAGCGGAACTTTTACCAGATGCTCGGAAATAAACCAAACGTGGCGTTCGTTAGTGCGAATGACATCGCTGACTAAAACATCGTTCGTGCCGTCGTCGCCGTCTTCGTCGGCTTGTTTGGCGTAGTCGCGGCATTCTTTCAAAATGATTTCGTGCGCTTCGAGCAGGCGTGAAATCTGCACGGGTGCTTCTTCTCTGCCGCGCGGCGGGCGTTCGATTTTGGTGTCTTCGGCAACGTCGGCAGCCATCGCCACCGTGATTCCGCCCAAACGCTGAATGCGCTCGGCAACCGTGTCAACCAATAAAGTCTGCTCTTCGTAATGTTTATCGAACAGCAAATGCAGTTGATAAAAAGTGTGTCCGGCGACTTGCCAGTGATGCTTTTTATACATATCGCGGATCGTGATCGTGTCCGCCAAAACCTGATTCAGATTGTTGACGCTTTTCAAACAAACATCTTCTTCCAATCCAATCGGCAAATGAATGACCGTGCCGAATTCCTGCAAAATCTGCCCGCGCTGATTCATAATCGGCTCAGAAGTTTTCGGATCGCTCGCCACCGGCATTGCTTTTGCCGCCGCGATAGTCGTGCCTTTCACCGCCGCCGTTTTTTTCAATTTCGCAACTGTTTTTTTCTTTGTGTCTTTACTCATAATCTCCACCTTGTATTTAACCTTGATATTATTCTCCAACTTGAATTTTAACCGACAATAAAACCGTCAATTTTTGAAAACAAAATAGTTGTGTAAAAATAGAATACACTTCTCAGATGGAGAATCAAAAACAATGCCAGAAATAAAAGTAAAAATTTTTCAGGTAAAAAAATGTAACCTTTGGCGATGGAAAATAAAGAGTTAGTTAAAGAAGTGGAACATAAAAGGCGAATTCAAAAACCAGTTGGGATTTATGTTCTAGCAATCGCAGTGTTTATTGTGTTGGGCATTCTACAATTTCTCAGATACTGGATTGAGTTTCAGAAAATGAGTGAAGATTTGCCGTTCATAATGGTTTTTATTCCACTCTTTTTATGCGGCTTTACTGCGCTTTCGGCGATTTGGGTTGCGGTTGGCGATAATCTATCCAGAATTGTATTGTTGATTTTTGCTTCACTAAATGTTTTGTGGTGGACTTTTCTCGTAATTCTGGCGAACGCTTATGACGATTCTAAACAGTTAGCTTTTCTTTATTTAACCACAACGCTCATCAGACCTGTATTCGTTTTAATTTGTTGTTGGTGGTATTTCACTAAAAAAGATGTGGTCGCCTTTTATAAACAATCTATTTAAAAATTAAAATAATGAGTGAAGCAAAATCTTTTAGCGTAGAAAACGTAACTTTCGGCGACGGGCGTTTGGCGTTTATTTTGGGTCCGTGCGTCGTCGAATCGGAAAAACACGCGCTGTTTATGGCGCAGGAAATTCACGATATTTGCCAAACGGTCGGCGTGGAATTCGTTTATAAATCTTCGTTTGACAAAGCAAATCGCAGTTCGATTGAGAGTTTTCGCGGCGGCGGAATGGAATTTGGTTTGGAAGTTCTGGCGAAAGTGAAAGCGGAAATCGGCGTTCCAGTGATTACCGATGTTCACGAAACTTGGCAGGTTGAAAAAGTTGCCAAAGTCGCCGATATGATTCAGATTCCGGCGTTCCTCTGCCGTCAGACTGATTTACTAGTTGAAAGCGCGAGAACGGGAAAAGCCGTCAACGTCAAAAAAGGTCAGTTTCTTTCGCCGTGGGACGCGAAAAATATCGTGGATAAATTGCGGGAAGCGGGCGGCGAGAAAATCCTTTTAACCGAACGCGGCGCGAGTTTCGGTTATAACAATCTGGTTGTTGATTTGCGCTCGTTTCCCGTGATGCGTTCATTCGGCGTTCCGGTGGTTTTTGACGTAACGCATTCGCTACAACTTCCCGGCGGACTCGGCAAGGCAACGGGCGGGCAGAGCCAATACATCGAAAACTTTGCCCGCGCCGGTGTCGCCTGCGGCGTGGACGCGGTTTTCCTGGAAGTTCACGACGATCCGAAAAACGCGCCGAGCGACGGTCCGAATCAACTGCCTTTAAATAGATTGGAAAAACTACTGACGAAATTGAAAGCGATTCACGAACTCGTCAACGCCGAATAATTTATGTCTCTAATTGTCGTTGATGTCGAAGCGGACGGCGAAATTCCGCACAAATACTCGATGGTTTGTTTCGGCGCGGTCGTCGTCGAGCCGGGTTTGTCGAAAACTTTCTACGGCAAAACGAAACCGATTTCCGACGAGTGGAAGCCCGACGCGCTCGCCGTCAGCGGTTTCAGCCGCGAGGAGCATCTTACTTTTGATGAACCGTTGGAAGTGATGGAAAAGTTTGCCGAATGGATCAGCGAAAATACGAACGGGCAAGCAACTTTTATTTCGGACAATCCGGCGTTTGATTGGCAGTGGATCAATTATTACTTTCATTATTTCCTCGGCAAAAATCCGTTCGGTTTCAGTGCCAGACGCATCGGCGATTTATACTGCGGGTTAGAAAAAGATTTTTTTGCCGGTTCAAAATGGAAGCGGTTGAGAAAAACGACGCACACGCATCATCCGGTTGACGACGCGGTGGGCAATGCCGAAGCACTTCTGCAAATCCGCGAGATGGGACTGAAATTTCCTTTTTAGACTTTATGAAAATTTTGCAATCATTTATTACTTTTGCCTTTTTACTTTTTACTTTTGCCTTGAGCAGCCTCGCACAGGACGATACGCGGGCGACGGCGACGTGGCAGGTGCAGAAATACGACATCACGGCAAATTTACCGGCGAGTGAAACCGACCGAAATATGACGGTCAAAGCCGTTTTGAATTTGAAAAATGTTTCGAGCCGTCCGGCTTCGACTTTAACCTTGCGAATCAGTCCGAACGCGGAGATTTCCTCCGTGAAAATTAACGATGCGACGGCGGAATTTACCAAAGGCGAAGAAAAAATCGGAACGGGAAGTTTGCAGAAAATCGTCGTGCGCGTTCCGTCAGCACAGCCGAACGCGAATCTTTCGGCGGCGGTTGATTATAAATTAAATGTTAAGGAAAATTCCGGCTTGAATGCGATTTCGCCCGTCAGTTCGCAGTTTCTGCCGTTGTCGTTTTGGTATCCGACTCCGAACAGTTGGTATTTCGCTCGCGGCGCGGATTCTGCGCCGATGCGTCTGCAAGTCAACGCGCCGAACGGCGAAACTGTTGTCTCATCGGGAACGGCGAATGGTAATGCCTTTGAGCAAAAATTGAATGGTCAGCCGTTTTTCGTGACGGGAAATTGGGATTCGATAAACGCGAACGGCGTTTCCGTATTTGTGCCGAAAGGCTTGGAAGATAAAAGCCGCGTCAACGAATTAGCGCAGTTGGCGATAGACGCAAAAACTTTTACAGCGACGCTTTCGGGCAATGCGCCGGATGTTCCTTTGAAAATTGTCGCGGTCAAACGCGGCGCGGGATTTTCCGGCGGCGGAACGATTTACGTTGACGAGAATGTTTTGCGGCGGCAGAAAATTGATTCGCTGACCGCAATGACGATTGCCGAAGCCGTCGCTAAAATCTGGATCGGCAATGCAGCAAACGTCAGCGGCGACGGTTTCGGCGCGATTCGGGAAGGCTTGCCGCGTTACATTGCGACGCTGTTTATTGAAAACAAATTCGGCAAAGACATCGCCGACATCGAACGGACGCGCCAGCGAACCGCTTATGCAGCGGTCGTTAAACGCGACGCTCCGCTGAATACTGCCGCGCCGATTGACGATTATTATTACGCGACCGTTACCAATAAAGGCGCGATGATCTGGCGGCTTTTAGCGAAACAAGTCGGGCAAGCGGAATTTTTTAACGCTTTGCGTTCTGAAATGAATGACGGGAATATCAGCCTCACAGATTTACGCACGGCTTTCGGAACGCAGAAGGAACTGCTTGATTATTCGTTTAATCAAGTTACCGATATGAATCTGCTCGCCGGTCTGCCGCAGTCGAACGGCGCGGAAACAAAAGTCGCTCTGCGAAATCTCGGCTTGATTGATGCGACGGTGAATGTTTCGGCGACCACTGCCAGCGGTGAAAAATTAACGACGCAAACGACGATTCCGGCGAAAAAATTCGGCGAAGCGGTTTTTAAGACGAATAGTAAAATCGTCCGCGCCGAAGTTGATGCCGACAAATTTTATCCGCAGATTGATTATTCGGACGACATCGCGCCGAACGAATTTACCGACAGCGACGCGATTTTAGCCGTCAAACGTGCCTTTGACCAGCAGGATTTCGCCAAAGCGGAGAAGAATGCGCGAACGGTTTTGCAAACCGCGCCGCGTTTCGACGACGTGCGAACATTGCTCGGACGCGCTCTGGCGGCACAGGGCAAAAACGCCGAAGCTGAAAAAGAATTTCGCGCCGTTCTCGAAGAAAAATTGCCGACGGCGCGAAGTCTGGCGTGGGCGAACGTCGGGCTTGGTGAAATCGCTGTGAAAAACAATCAAAATTCCGAAGCGGCAAAGTTTTTCGACAACGCCGTCAAAGCCGATGCCGATTACGGCGCGACGCTGGCGGCGCGGCAGGGAAGAGTTAAAATCAACGCTTCGGCGGCAAATGACGAAAGCATCAAAAGTTTTTTCGCGCAATTCGATAAAGCCGCAGTTTCGGGCAGCAAAACTAATCTGGACGCGCTGATCGTAGCAGGCGAGATTCCAAGATTTGCGGGCGGCATCGCCGGAGCGCAAGAATGGCAGACGAAGGTTTTGCAGGTTGATAAAACCGATGTCAACAACGCGATGGTCGAAACGACTTTGAACATTAAACTTTTAAATAAAAACGCGGAAAGCGGCACGGCGGTTTTTCGTCTGGCAAAAGTCGGCGGAAATTGGAAGTTGAGCGGCGTGGATATATTTGAAGTTAGATAAACGAATGAGGAAAAATATGAAAAGACATTTTATATTTCAAACGGTGTTGTTATTAATGTGCGTTGCGATTCCGCTTTGCGCGAATGCTCAGAGAAGACCTGTCAGAACGGCAAAAGTTTGCGGAAATCCGCAGATAAAGTGTAATACCGGCGATTCGGTTTTTCAGCCGCACGAGATCGCTTTTGAAATTCCTAAAAATAATGCGGTGATCGTGGATTCGGAATTTTTCTACGCGATTATTTTGAAAACCGTTAAATTAAATTCAGAGGCAGCTTGCGAAAATGCGGTTTCCGAAGACGAAAGGTTAGAAGTTCAATCGTTGTTTCCAAAGAATAAAGTTTTCGCTCTGAAATGTTCCGAACCCGGCGATGTCTATTATTCTAACACTGCCAATGATGTCAGTTTCATCGCGGTCTATGCCGGGAGAAATCTAACCGAAGCCAAAAGTTTTTTGAAGACGGTCAGCGCGACGGGAAAATTTAAGGGCGCAAATGTCCGCAGAATACAGGCTGGAATTAATGGAACATAAACTGACGGCGGAAATAATCGAACGCGCCAGGAAAATTAAACTTCTTTTGATGGACTGTGACGGCGTTTTGACTGACGGGCGGCTTTATTACACAGAAAGCGGCGAGCAGATGAAAGTCTTTAATGTGCGCGACGGGCAGGGAATTGTCTCTTGGCACAAAGCAGGTTTTCAATCAGGGATTATTTCAGGCAGAGATGCACAGAAAATCCTAGAGGCGCGGGCAGCCGAGCTTGGAATGCACTATATTAAAGCGCCTTCGCAAGACAAGGCAAAGGATTTTGAGGATATTTTACGAGACGCGAAAGTTACTGCTGACGAAGTTGCCTATATCGGTGATGATATAGGCGACGTTTGTTTATTGGAAAAAGTCGGACTGCCGATTGCGGTTGCTGATGCGGCTTTGGAGATTTTGCCATACGCTTTATATAAGACAGGAACTAAAGGCGGTTTCGGTGCGATTCGAGAGATAACGGATTTGTTGTTACGGGCGAAAGAAAATTATTTGCGATAAAGCAACTCGAATCATAATCTTCACATCTTACTCTTTCGCTCAAAATTGAGCAGCCAGTTCTTTTGATAATTTATACTCGTTTCACCTAGTCAAAATTAAAGGTTGGTGTAACAAAAAGACTTTATTTTTCGGATAATTAATTTGTTCCGAAAGTTTTTTTGAAAAAAGTTTCGAGTGCGCTTGACAAGTTCAAGTCAGATGTATAAATTAGGTGATTGCCGTTACGAAAATCTTTTAACTCGAATAGAGAAAAACAAAAAAGTTTCGTTGGGCAGTTGACAAAAAGTTTTGATCGAGTATAATCGAAAGTTCGCCTCGTAATTCAGATGGCGGAAACAAAACAGAATTTTTGATGTTTGAAAACTAGATATGCGAGTCCATGTGTTAATTCAACACGGTTCAATTTATGTTGAACCACGAACAACAATAAAGCTAGTAAAAACTTTTTAACGAGAGTTTGATCCTGGCTCAGAATCAACGCTGGCGGCGTGCCTCAGACATGCAAGTCGAACGATTAAACTTTCCTTCGGGAAAGATATAAAGTGGCGCACGGGTGAGTAACACGTAGGTAATGTACCTTTGGGTGGGGAATAACTTAGGGAAACTTAAGCTAATACCGCATAATGCAGCGGCTTCTTCGGAAGACAGTTGTTAAAGATTTATCGCCTAAAGAGCAGCCTGCGGCAGATTAGCTAGTTGGTAAGGTAACGGCTTACCAAGGCTACGATCTGTATCCGACCTGAGAGGGTGGTCGGACACACTGACACTGAATAACGGGTCAGACTCCTACGGGAGGCAGCAGTCGGGAATTTTGGGCAATGGGCGAAAGCCTGACCCAGCAACGCCGCGTGAAGGATGAAGTCTTTCGGGATGTAAACTTCGTAAGAATAGGAAGAATAAATGACGGTACTATTTGTAAGGTCCGGCTAACTACGTGCCAGCAGCCGCGGTAATACGTAGGGACCAAGCGTTGTTCGGATTTACTGGGCGTAAAGGGCGCGTAGGCGGCAATTCAAGTCAGTTGTGAAATCTCCGAGCTTAACTCGGAACGGTCAACTGATACTGCTTTGCTAGAGTACAGAAGGGGCAATCGGAATTCTTGGTGTAGCGGTGAAATGCGTAGATATCAAGAGGAACACCTGAGGTGAAGACGGGTTGCTGGGCTGATACTGACGCTGAGGCGCGAAAGCTAGGGTAGCAAACGGGATTAGATACCCCGGTAGTCCTAGCCCTAAACGATGAATACTTGGTGTCTGGAGTTTTATTCTCCGGGTGCCGTCGCTAACGTTTTTAGTATTCCGCCTGGGGAGTACGCACGCAAGTGTGAAACTCAAAGGAATTGACGGGGACCCGCACAAGCGGTGGAGCATGTGGTTTAATTCGACGCAACGCGAAGAACCTTACCTGAACTAGAATGCGAGGGAAGATTACCTAATAGTAATCGTCGGGCAACCGACCCAAAGCAAGGTGCTGCATGGCTGTCGTCAGCTCGTGTCGTGAGATGTTGGGTTAAGTCCC
>CAXTKJ010000024.1:1306-65665 GCA_964244835.1 uncultured Pyrinomonadaceae bacterium | reverse complement strand
TTTCGCATTCTGCTCTTCCGTCTTTAAATCTTCTTCTTTACTTTTCGGTTTGAAAACATTCAAAAAACTCTCGACTCTCGACTCTCGACTCTTGACTTGAAACCGTTTCGCAATGCGTTCCGCCGAAAGCTGAATCGGTGTCAAAGGGTTTTTAATTTCGTGCGCCATTCGCCGTGCGACTTCCTGCCACGCCGAAGCGCGTTGGGCGGCGATCAGTTCCGATAAATCTTCGATCACCAGAACTACGCCGCTCGTTTCGCCGAAATTGCGCGGCAGTGCCTTCGCCGTCAGAGCGACCGGCAAATGCTCGTTCGTCTCCTCGCTGTCGTCGGTATTTTCCGGGTGCAAAACCGTCTGCTCGCTCGCCTGTCCGGTGCGCCTTGCGCGGTTCAAAAGTCTTTCCAGCACGACGCGATTTTCTTCGCTGACGATTTTACTCAACTCGAAACTCGTAAAATCAGCCGCTTCCAATTTCAAAATTTGAATCGCCGCCTGATTGATCGTCGTTATGCGGTTTTCGGCATCGAACGAAATCACGCCGGTCGAAAGCGACTGCAAAACCGTCTCGATGTATTTTCGCCGGTCGAGCAGTTCGGCGGAATTTTCTTCGAGCTTCGCGGACATCTGATTGAACGTCGAAACGAGCAAAGCGAGTTCGTCCTCGGCGAAAACGTCAACGCGATGCGTCAGATTTCCGCGCGCGATTTCGTCCGCGCCTTCCGCCAAAGCCTTGAGCGGCACGGTCAAACCGCGAGCGATATAAAACGCCGTCCAGCTTGAGGCGAAAATCAGCAGAAACGTTAAAACGCCGAGCGTCAAAAGTCCGATTTGTCGAATCGTTTCGGCTTTCTTTTTCAGATTTTCAAATTCGACCAGCGAGTTTTCGACGATTTTGCTCACGTTGCCGTCAGGTCGCAAATCGGGAACGACGATCAGCATTCTGCCGTCGGAAAAATTCGCTGCCGCCGCGTCGAAACCTTTGCCGTCGTTCAGATTCGGATCGTTGAAATTGTTTTGACGAACGGCGGACAAAATCGCGGCGAGTTCTCTTTTCTGCTCGTCAGACAAATCCTTTTCACTTTCGGCGATGAGTTTTCCGTCTTTGGCGACGATTTCGATGTGCGTTAAATTTCCGGCGGCGACGATTGATTGCAGTTTCGCGCCGGTAATCTCTTCCTTCTCCAAACTCGTCGCCAGCATTTTCGTCGTTTCGTTTAATTTCAATGTTTGGTCGGCGACCGATTGATTCTGCACTTGTTTCGCTTCGCGGATAACATTTTCGGGAATGTCGGTGAACCAGCGGTCGAGGGCGCGATTCATATACAGATAAGAAAAAACCGCCATTGCGATGATGGGCAAGAGACTGATGGCGAAAAAATACTGCAAAAGTCTGGTCTTTAATTTTGACCCGAGCGCGAGGTCGCGGCGTTCGCGGCGCAACTTTAAAAGACTGCGGACGAAAATAAATCCGAAAATCACGAACGCGAAAAAATTCAGAGACGATAGCGCGTATAGCAAAAGTGTGTCGCTCGCCGAATCAACCGTTAAATTTTTCCAGTAATTCGACGACTGCAAAAGCACCAGAAAAGTGAACAAAATTAAAACCATTCCGCCGAGCAGCCAGGGCGGAACGCGCGGTTTGTATTTTTTCGGTTTTTCAGCGTCGCTCATTTCGTGTCAGTTTATCATATTCGGACGGCGCGTTTCGCCCGCGAAGAAGTTTTCCACAAGTGGAAAACTTCTTCGCGGAAAACTTTTTCAGGCTTCGTTCGTAATCAACATTGCAATTTTCCAAATCTATTTTTTCGGAGCGTAAACAAATGATTTCCAAATTACATACACGACTTTTCGCGGCGGTTTTAATCTTTTCGCTGCTGGCAATTTCCCTGCCGTCGAGCGGTTACGCGCAAACCACCGCGCCGACGCAGACAGCGACCGATTTGCAGAAAAGTCTGCAAACGATTGAGGGTAAAGTCGAGAAACGACGCGCCGAACTCGGCATTCCGGGAATGTCGCTGGTCATCGTCAAAGACGGCGAAATCATTTTTATGAAGGGTTTCGGCTACAAAGATTTTGAAAAGAAAATCGCCGTAACGCCCGATACTCAATTTGCTATCGGTTCGGCGACCAAAGCCTTTACCGCGCTGTCGGTTTTGATGGCGCAGGACGAAGGAAAATTATCCCTGGACGACAGCCCGAAAAAATATCTGCCGTATTTCAAAATCAACGACCCGGAAATTGATAAAGCGATTACGATTCGAGATTTGATGTCGCATTCTTCCGGCTTGAACCGCACGGATTTAGGCTGGATTACCGGAAAATTGAATCGTGAAGAAATAGTCAAAGTCGCGGGCGAAGCCAAACCGACGGCGAAGCTGCGCGAGAAATTTCAGTATCAAAACGTGATGTTCGTCGCGGCAGGCGAAATCGTCAATGCGGTAGAGAAGAAACCGTTTGAGAAATTTGTCCCGGAAAGGATTTTCCAGCCGCTCGGAATGACGAATTCCACAATGTCCATCAATGAAATGAAACGCGCCAATGATTTCTCGAACGGTTACGAATACAACTTCGACACGAAGGAAACGCGCAATTTGCCGGTTCGGGATATTGATGCGGTTGCCGCCGCCGGTTCGATCAATTCGAGCGCACGCGATATGGCGAACTGGCTGAAATTCATTACAAACGGCGGAATGGTGAACGGAAAACGCCTGATTTCCGAGAAGGGTTACGAAGAATGGACGAAGCCGCAGATGAAAATCGCCGGAAAAACAGCTTACGGTTTGGGTTGGTTTTTGCAGGACTGGAACGGATTGAAAGTCGTTCAGCACGGCGGCAATATTGACGGTTTTAATTCGATGGTGGCGACGATTCCCGAAAAGAAATTGGGTTTCGTGATGCTGACGAATGTTTCCGGCTCGCCGCTCGGCAATGAGCTGATGCCGATAATCTGGGACGCGATTCTGAGCGAGAAAAAGCCGGATGAATCAATTAAATTATCGCCCGCCGCGATGGAAAAACTCGCCGGCAAATATCGTTTCGAGGCGGCGCAGATAGACATCGAAATCAAAATCGAAAACGAAAATCTGATGATGATCGTTCCCGGTCAGCCGACTTACACTTTGCGTCGAACCGGCGAACGGCAGTTCAAACCCGACGGCGCACCTGACGGTTTCGCGGTGAAATTCACACCGGCGCAGGGCAGTGCGACGGAGATGTATTTACAGCAGCCGCAGGGAAATTACACTCTGCCGCGCATCAACGCGGACGGCACAATCGTTAAAAACAACACGCCAAACAACGGCGCGGCAAAAGAACTCGTCGGCAAATACGCCACAGCGAACGGAAAAGGGACGGTTGAAATCATCGAAGCCGACGGCAAAGTTACTTTTAATATCGAAGGACAACAGCCGTACACTCTGACCGAAAAATCGAAGGATTTATTCGCGCTCGCGCCTTTGCCGGACAGTTATTCAATGAAGGTTAAACGCGATGCGGCGGGCAAAGCCGAAAGCGTCGTCGTCATTCAGCCGGAAGGTGAATTTGAATTTAAGCGCACCGATGCAAAACCGGCAGACGCGCCGAAAATCACCGTTGACGAACTGATGACGAAAACGATTGCCGCGCTCGGCGGCGAAGCAAATTGGCGCAAACTGACTTCGCGGGAAACGAAATTCGAAATTGATTTTGAAAATCAGGGCGTAAAAGGCTTCGGCACGGAACGCGAAAAAGCTCCGAATTTTTCGGCGACCGAAACGACTCTGACCGCGCTCGGCAAACCGATTGCGACGGCTTTTGAATACTTCGACGGCACACGCGGCGGCGAAACCGTCAGCTTCGCGCCCGCCGAAACTTACACCGGGCAGAGACTTGCGGACGTGAAATACGACAACGATTTTTATGGTTTGCTCGACTGGAAAAAAGATTTGAAATCATCGGAAATCAGAGGCACGGAAAAAGTCGGCGACGAAGACGCTTACGTCGTCGTTTTCCGTCCCGCAACGGCGAGCGAATACACTCTCTACATCTCGCAGAAAACTTTTCTGCCGCTCAAGAAAAAAGCCGTCATCGTTTCCAGCACTTCGAGCGAGAAAACGCCGCAAACTTATCTGTTCAGCGATTACCGCGCTGTTGACGGCGTGATGCTGCCGTTCAAAACCGTGTCGAGCGGCGTTTCGATGGGCAACGTCGCAACTTATCTGAAAGAAGTGAAACACAATATAACGATTGACGATAAAATCTTTCAGCCGCAAACTAAAAAATAAATATGAACATCGAAAAATTCCAAGTGCCGGAAGGCAAACGGCTCAACCTGAAAAATCACCGCACCGATTTCACGGGCGATTATAAAGACAAAACGGCGGCAATCGAAGATTTGCGGAAAAATGTGGCGCGGCTCGACGAGTTGCAGGACGTTTTATACGCGCAGAACCGCCACGCGCTGCTGATAATTTTTCAGGCGATGGACGCGGCGGGCAAGGACGGCGCGATCAAGCACGTGATGTCGGGTTTGAATCCGCAGGGCTGTGAAGTTACTTCATTTAAACAGCCTTCGGCAGAAGAAATTGACCACGATTACCTGTGGCGTTGCGCGAAGCGCGTTCCCGAGCGCGGGCGCATCGGGATTTTCAACCGTTCGTATTACGAAGACGTTTTGGTCGTCCGCGTTCACCCGGAAATTCTGCGGCTTTCGCAGTTGCCGGAGAATCTGGAGAATGACAAAAACATCTGGAAAAAACGCTTTGAGCAAATCAAGAATTTTGAAAATTATCTGACGGAAAACGGCGTTCACGTTTTGAAATTTTTTTTGCACGTTTCCAAAGAGGAACAGAAAAATCGCTTTTTGGCGCGAATCGAAACGCCCGAAAAGAACTGGAAATTTTCGGCGGGCGACGCGAAAGAGCGCGGATTTTGGAGTGAGTATATGCAGGCTTACACCGACGCGATGCAGAATACTTCGACCAAAGACGCGCCCTGGCACATTATTCCGGCAGACAAAAAATGGTTCACCCGCGTCGCCGTTTCAGAAATTATTATCAAGAAAATGCAGTCGCTCGATTTGCAGTATCCGAAAATCAGCGAAGCGCAGCGGCAGAGTCTTTTAGAGGCGAAAAAGATTCTTGAAAGTGAAAAAGTTTAAAAGTGAAAGAGTGAAAAAGTTTTAAATCGCGTGGCAATCGTCAAAATCTTGACTCAACTTTTTCACCTTTTCACTCTTTCACTTTTAAACTTTCAACCTTTCAAACCGCGCTCAAAACGATAATTTCACTCCGGCGTTTGGCGAAGTCGAGAAACCTTTCGATTTCGCTTTCGACTTTTTCCTCAGTTAAAAAACGGTTGATTTCCTTGCGCTTTTCGTCGAGCGGCGGCATTAGCAAACCCGGATTTCGTTTGCGAAATTCAGGGACGTAGATGTCGCGGTAATATTTCGCTTCGTCTTCGGGCGTGATGACGACGAACGAGCGGAAACGGAAATCGAGATATTTTTTTATAGCTACTCGTTGTTCCATCATACGCACGAAATTTTCATCTTTAACCGAACTGAATCCGACTAAGCGAAGGCGCGTTTCAAATTCGGCGGTTGACGAAAACTGCGCCAGCACATCTTTAATTTCCGCATCAATCTCGGCAGTTACCGGCGCAGTTCGCGGAACTCTTTCGGCTTCCAGAGCAAATAAACGCTGATTGATTAAAAGCTGCAGAGCGCGATTTAAATCTTCCGAAGTCGGCGGATTGAGCGGCACATTCGGCTGTAAAGCGAGCGACCAGAGCAAGTCCGAATAAGTAATCAATTCAGGATCGCCCACGCCGTCGCCGATGGTTGCCACCGTTTTATCAACCACCGTTTGCGCGTTCGTCGGCGAGACGAACGCGGCACACATTGAAAAAATCAGCAAACCGACGGCGCAAAATATTTTGATTCGAGCGTTTTTGTAATTCATAAAGATTTCTTCGATTTTTGTTCAGATAGGAAAAACTGTCAAATGCGATGTCAAAACAAACTGTTAAAACCATTGACAAAATGTTAAAAATCCTTTTTAATTGAGTAGAAAGTTTTTGACTTTCTCTTATCCGAAATTTCGTCCAACCTCTCTGATGATAAAACCTCGAAAGAGTTTGTCGGAAGGCATCTGTAAATCAAAATGTTAGCCCCAAAACAAGCCAGACGCGAGCCAGAACTGTTTTCCGCCCCGAAAAAAAGCGCGGCATCTTCGCGTGAATTAAAGTTTATCGCGGAACTCGGACGCAGTTTATTGGTAACGGTACATCCGAAAAAAGTCGCCGGTCGAGTCGCCGAAGCGATTTGTCGTGAGACGGCGGCGGAAGTCTGTGCAGTCGTCGTCGAACTCGAACAAATTGGTTTAGTCAGTTCGGACTTCAGTTTGGAAGGCGAATCTGCCGATTCAAATCTCATCAACAAAAACCGTTTCCGGCACTGGCTGGAAGTTCTGCCGCCGCAAATTTCCTTTATCAAGGAAAACGCGGAAGAATTTCTGCTCGCGGGAAAATCTCACGCTTTTGAATACGTTTCGCCGCTGCACATCAACGGCGAGGTCAAGGGCGCGATTATCGTCGGTTTCAAAAATAAAAAAGACTGCGCCGAAAAAACCTGCCGCTTGATTGACGCGGCGACGCAGATGGCGGCGATGTCCATTAATTTGTCGGCGCATTACGAAGCGACGATCAACACTTCGATCACTCAGGCGCGTGAAGAAGACCGCCGGTTTACCGAAGCGGTTTTGGACGCGCTGCCCGTTTCAATTTACGTCATTGACCGCAGTTATCGAATCGTAACTTGGAATCGTCACCGCGAAATCGGAGTTCAGGGAATTCCGCGTGATTCGGTTATCGGGCGCGACGTTTTTGAAGTTTTGGCGAAACAGCCGAGCGGCAGATTGAAACAGGAATTTGAACGCGCTTTTCGCACGGGAAAAATCGAACGGCTCGAACAGCGCACGACCGACGAAAACGGCGCGACCAAACATTGGATGGTCAGCAAAGTGCCGATGCGCGACAAGGAAACCGGCGAAATCACGCACGTCATTACAGTCGGCGAAGACGTTTCGATGCGCGTCGAAGCGATTCACGCCGCCGGACGCGCCGAAAAACTCGCCGCCGTCGGCAGACTTGCGGCAGGCGTGGTTCACGAAATCAATAATCCACTGGCGACGATTTCCGCCTGCGCCGAATCTCTGGAAACCCGCGCCGAAGAAGGCGTGTTCGGACACTCGCCCGATGCCGAAGATTTGCAGGAATATCTCGGCTTGATTCGCAGCGAAGCCTTCCGCTGTAAATCCATCACAAACAATCTGCTCGATTTCAGCCGCATTCGTTCGGGCAACCGTTTCCCGCTCGATGTCGGTTCGATTCTCAAATCTTCAGCGCGGCTTCTGACTCATCAGAGACGCGGCGATCATATAGAAATCAGTCTCGACATCGCCGACAATTTGCCGCTCGTCAACGCCGACGAAGGACAGCTTCAGCAGGCGGTTATCGCGTTGGCGACAAACGCGATTGACGCGATGAAGGACGGCGGCAAACTCGGCTTTCGCGCTTTCACTGAACATAACCGCGTGGTCGTCGAAGTTTCGGACACGGGACACGGGATCGCACCCGAAGACGTTTCAAAAATCTTCGAGCCGTTTTTTACCACCAAAGAAGTCGGCAAAGGCACGGGCTTGGGTTTAGCCGTCTGCTACGGCATCATCACCGAACACGGCGGGCGCGTGAGCGTTCGTTCAAACGTCGGCGTGGGAACAATTTTCTCGATTTTTCTTCCAATACAGAAATAGTGGAGAGTGGAGAGTAGGGAGTGGAGAAAAGAAGTGTCGAGCGGCAGAAACAATAATGGCTGGATTCAAACAGTTTGAAGAAATACTGGCGTGGCAAAAGGCTCGTAAAGTTACCAAACGAATTTATGAACTTACAACCGATAACAACTTTGCGAGAGATTACGGTTTGCGCGACCAAATCCGCCGTTCCGCCGTTTCGATTATGGCGAATATCGCTGAAGGTCAAGGACGATTTTCGGCAAAGGAATTCGCAAATTTTCTCAATATCGCACACGGCTCAATCGCCGAAACTCAGTCTCATTTGTATATCTCACTCGATCTAGAATACTTATCTCAAAACGAATTCAACGAAATCTACGGTTTATTGGATGAAGTAGCGCGAATGACAATGAGCTTAATGAAACATCTGCGAAGCACTTAAAAACGGCGGGCAAAGAGGTTGACAGGCAATCTTTGTTTTTCTCCACTCTCTACTCTCCACTCTCCACTTAAAATTATGGCAAAACTCTTGGTAGTTGACGATGAAAACAATCTGCGGCTCGTCGTGCAGAAAGAATTGATGCGGCAGGGACACGAAGTTGAAACGGCTTCGGACGGCGAATCGGCGTGGTCAATGCTTGAACGGCAGGATTTCGATGTCGTTTTGTGCGACATCAATATGCCGCGTCTCGACGGCATCGGGCTTTTGCGGCGAATGCGCGAGAAAAGTCAGAATCCGCCGGAAGTCATAATGCTGACCGGGCAGGCGACCGTCGAATCGGCAATCGAAGCGATGAAGTTGGGAGCGTATGATTACCTGACGAAACCTTACCGCATCACCGAACTCGGCGCGTTGGTCAAGCAGTCCGCCGAAAAACAGAAACTCAAAATTGATAATCAAAGACTTCGCGCCCAAATCGAACGCTCGAACCAGTCAATGCCGGAAATCGTCGGCGAATCGGCGCAGATGAAGGAAGTACTGCGTCTCGTCTCGCGCGTCGCGCCGTCCGACACATCGGTTTTAATTACGGGCGAATCGGGAACCGGCAAAGAGTTGATCGCGCAGGCGATTCATCGTCTTTCGCGCCGCAATGATAAAACTTTTATTGATTTGAATTGCGCGGCTTTGCAGGATTCGCTTTTAGAATCGGAACTTTTCGGACACGAAGCCGGAGCTTTCAGCGGCGCGAGAAATCGCAAACTCGGACTTTTTGAAATCGCCGACGGCGGCACTATTTTTCTTGATGAGGTGATGGAAATGCCATCACAGTTGCAGTCAAAACTACTTCGCGCTTTGGAAACGCGCTCGTTTTTCCGCGTCGGCGGCGTGAAGAAAGTCGAAGTTGACGTGCGGCTCGTCGCGGCGACCAACCGCGTTCCGTCGCAGGCTCTGCTCGACGGCATTTTCCGCGCCGATTTACTTTATCGCATCAACAGTTTCGAGATTCACATTCCGCCGCTGCGCCAACGCCGCGAAGACATCGAACCGCTCGCCCGTCATATTTTGTATAAAATCGCCGGTGCAAACTCGCCCGCGCTTGCGCCGGCAGCGATTGACGCGCTTAGTGCATTTAACTGGACGGGCAATGTCCGCCAGCTTCGCAACTGTCTGGAACGCGCCATTCTGCTGTCCGACAACGGCACGATCACGACCAAAGATTTACCGCCCGAAGTCGTCTATCGCACGAACGAACCGAGCGTTTCAGTCAGCTATAATACACCACGCGAACACAGCGCGAATTCGTTTCAAAACGCCGTTACGCCGACCGGCTTGCGCGAAATGGAAAGACAGGAAATCTTACGCGCCCTTGATCAAACCGGCTGGCATCGCGGCAAAACGGCAGAACTTCTGGGAATTTCTTCTTCGACATTGTACCGCCGTCTGCGCGAATACGATTTAGACGTTCGATAAATTATAAAAATGCAAAAATTGAAATTATTTTCTTTGATAATTCTAACGCTGATTTTGTTCAGCGCGGCTTCGGCGCAAACCAGAATCGGCGGCAGGGTCGTCGAAATTCTTGACGGTAAGACAGTCGTCATTCAAACTTTCAACGCCGATAAATTAACGGCGGAACTGCAATACATCGAAGTTCCCGAAGCCGAACAGCCGCTGCACAAAATCGCCAAAGATCATTTGCAGGCTCTCGTTCTCGATAAAAAAATCGAATTCCGGGCGCGTGGTTTTACCAGCAATAAAAGCGTCGGTCAACTTTTCCTGAACGGCGTTGATGTCAGCCAGCAGATGATCCGCGACGGCGCGGCGTGGTATGCGCTGCCGCAGAAAAACGCGCAGGATTACAATGAAAGCGTCGTTTATCAGAACAACGAGGCGCAGGCGAAAAACGACAAACTCGGCGTGTGGTCGGTTGCCGGATTGAAACCGTCGTGGGAGATCCGCGCCGAAGCCGAAGCTAACCGCCGCAAGGAAGAAGAAAAACGCGCCCGTGAAGCCGAAGATGCCGCGAAAAAAGCGACGGACACCGACGCGCCGAAACCGAAGAAAAAGCCGACGGTTCGCCAGTTAAATACTGAATCGCAGATGTGGGCGCAGACGGCGGAAACGCCTTTCGGCAAACTGCCCGAAAACGTCTCGACGGTCGGCGGTTTGATGGTCGGTTACAATCCGGCGATCAAGTTCGGATTCGCCGCCACGCCGCTTTTGAAACTCGATTTCGCCGACAAAGACGGCAGTCAGGCACTCGGCATCGGCATCGCTTATCTCTACGCCGACAGCGACCAAAAAGGCAGAGAATCAATGTATCTGGTTGGCATCGAATCGGAATCGAGGGATTTCAAATTTCTCAAATTTAACGATTTGACCGTAACGGCAGACAATCAAAAAATCGTCATAGGCAAAGCCCTGCGAAGCGGTCGGGAAACCGATTTCGGCGTTAAGGAACTTTTATCTTACAAAATCACCCGCGCCGTTTTCACCAAAATCGCCAACGCCAAAAATTTGCAGTTCAAGGTCGGCAATTATTCCGGCAAAGTGCCTGAAAACATCCAATCAATGCTTTTGAACTTACGCAAAGTTTCCGAGTAGAAAAAACTTACAGTTCGACGATTAAAAGCGGCTATTGACCGCTTTTTTTCCTGTCTTTTTTCGGTCGGATTTTCAATTCTTTGTAAGTCGTCTCCGCATCGGTCTCGCGGGTGAAGACGATTTCATCAATCGCGCCGATGACGATTTCGGCGGTCGTGTAAATCTTACAGCCTTCCGTTAAATGTCCGCCGATGGTTTTGCCGGTCTTGTCGGACAATGAAACGTGCAAGTGAACGCCGTCTGCCGCGAGCGTTCCGACGAGCGAGACGATTTCGTACTTCCCTTCAAACGCAGTCGAATCTGATTGATCGGCGAGCCTAATTTTCGTCTCCTTTAAACTGCCGACCGCTGTGATGATAAACCCCGCGCTGATTTTATTTTCTTTGACGAATTTCTCCAATTCCAGACGCAAATCCTGATTCGGCTTCAAACGAATAGCGTAGATTTTCATTTTTTTGGCGGCGGCAAAATCCGCTCTCTGCGCCTTGATAGAAAAGGCGACGCTGAAAATTATCAACGCCGCGCATATTAAAATCTTCATTTTTGTTTTCTAAACAGAGTTTATTTGACCAATTCTTTTTCGAGCGTCCGCGTCGTGTTTTCCGTTACGCTTCTGACGGGTTCGCGGTATTCTTCGAGTTGCGCCGTGCTGCGGCTGGAAATCTGCGCGGGCTGCATCAGTTCGGGCGTTTGATTCGTTTGATTCAGTTTTGCGTCAATTAATTTTGGAACTTGCTTGAGCAGCATAAAACAAATCCCCAAAAGAACAAACAGATACGCGAACGTCAGCATCACTAAAACTTCCGATTTGACTTCACTTTTCAAAAGTACACTAATCAACGCGATAAGAATGCCGAAGCCGAAAACGCTGACTAGAGAAACCGCCACCAGCAAACCTTTAAACATCGAGTTTGCGGAATCGTTTCCCGTTTCCCGCACGAGCCGAACGCCGCAGCCTTTACAATATTTCAACGTCTCGTTGATTAGACTTCCGCAGTTAGCGCAATACATAAGTTTTTCTTTCCTGTAATTTTATTTCTGCGGCTTGATTTTTTCTTCGAGCCATTCGGTCAGCGAGTCAACCGCTTCGATATGAACCGGCTTGCCCTGCCACGCTTTAATCGCAAAAATAATCAGCATTACCGCCGTTACGATCTGGAAAATGTTGTTTGCCGTGTCTGCCATTCCCATTCCGGGAATGTTGCCGACCGCGCCCAAAATCAGACTGACCAGAAAAATTGCGATGTGCGCGGCGAGGGCTTGCGCGGCGTGAAAACGTACTTTCGCTTCACTGCGCGGAACGATAAAAAGAATAATCAACCCGGCAACGCCGCCGAAAAAAGCCGGGATATAAGGAACGGCGGTCAGAATATTTTCCGGCAGACCGATTTTTTCCACCTTGCGCGACGAAGATTTATTCATTCCGGCGAGGTTCGATGTTCTAAAATTTGCCGGGATATTCTGCCCGTTGTACGGCGATTGATAATTATTAAATTCCTGGTTTCCAAAACGCCGCGTCTCCTCTTCGGTAATCGAAGGAGGCGGAAATTTGCCTGTTTTGTAATCTTCTTTCGGCAAAGCAGCAGTTTCCGCTTCACGAATTCTATCGGGAAACGTCGGGTCGAGCGGGTTAGTGTCGAATTTTTTCTTTGCCATTGTTTTGTTTTTCTACGTTATTTTAACAAATTTAGTTCGGCAAATTTAAGGGCAAGAATAAATCTCGCTTTAATTTATTCAACGATTTTTATTCCCAATTCCTTCAACTGCGAAGCGTCCACATTGCCCGGTGAATCCATCATTAAATCCTGCGCCGACGCGGTTTTCGGGAAGGCGACGACATCGCGGATGTTTTCGGTTTCGCACAGAAGCATCGTTAAGCGTTCGATTCCGGCGGCGAAACCGCCGTGCGGCGGCGTGCCGTATTCGAGAGATTCGAGGAAAAAGCCGAATCTTTCACGCGCTTTTTCGACCGTTAATCCGAGTGCTTTGAAGATCAGATTTTGAATTTCGCGCTGGTGAATTCTAATCGAACCGCTGCCGATTTCGTAGCCGTTGACGACGACATCGTAAGCGCGGGCGCGGATTTCGCCGAGCAAATCCGTTTCGCCGTCTTCGATGGCGCGTTTAAATTTCGGCACGTCATCGTCCATCAAAGACGTGAACGGATGGTGCATCGCGTCGTAGTTTCCGGTTTCTTCGTTGTATTCAAACATCGGAAATTCCGTGACCCAGAGCGGTTTGTAAACGCCTTTCGGGATTAAATTTTCGCGTTTGGCGATTTCGATTCGCAGTGCGCCGAGCGATTGCGCGACGACCGATTTTTTGCCCGCGACGATTAAAATCAAATCGCCCGTTTCGGCTTCGGCGGATTTAACCAGTTGTCCGATTTTCTCCGCGCCCAAAACCTTCAGCAGTGAAGAAGTCGTTTCATCACCGACTTTGATCCACGCCAACGCGCCCGCGCCGTAGCGTTTGACGAAATCCTGCAACTCGTCCAACTGCTTGCGCGAATAATCCGATTTCCCTTTCGCCGTGACGCATTTAATCGCGCCGTTGCTTTCTAAAACTGCCGCGAACGGCGCAAAATCCGTGTCGCGCAAATCGTCCGACAAATCTTTCAATTCCATCTCGAACCGCAAATCGGGTTTGTCCGTTCCGAAACGGTTGAGCGCGTCGGCGTAAGTCATTCGCGGGAAAGTGGCGGGAAAATCAGCTTCGACAAGGCTGAAAACTTCTGCCAACACGCCTTCCAGAGTGCGGTAAACCATTTCCTGATTCGCAAAACTCATTTCAATATCGAGCTGCGTAAATTCCGGCTGACGATCTGCTCTAAGGTCTTCGTCGCGGAAACAGCGGGCGATTTGATAGTATTTGTCGAGTCCGGCGATCATCGAAAGCTGTTTCAAAATTTGGGGACTTTGCGGCAGAGCGAAGAATTTTCCCGTGTGAATGCGCGACGGCACGACGAAATCCCGTGCGCCTTCGGGCGTTGATTTCAGCAGAATCGGCGTTTCGATTTCGAGAAAATCGTTGGTCGTCATAAACGCCCGAATTTTCCCTAAAGCCTTCGCCCGCATCATCAAATTGCGCTGCAAAGTCGGGCGGCGCAAATCTAGATAACGATATTTCAGACGCAAATCTTCGCTTGCCAAATTCTGCGAACCGGCTTTTTCGAGTTCAAACGGCAGCGTCTTCGCGTCGTTCAAAATTAGTAATTCTTTGGCTTTTATTTCGATGTCGCCGGTTGGAATTTTCTTATTTCTTGCCGCTTCATCACGCGCCACAACTTCGCCTTTTATAGCGATTACATATTCGCTACGCACGTTTTTAACCTTCGCATAGATTTCCGGCGAAATATCTTCACCGAAATAGATTTGAGTCAAACCGTATCGGTCTCGCAAATCTACAAAACTTTTAGCCGGATGCTCACGCTTTTTCGCCACCCAACCCATTAAAATAACCTGCTCGCCGACATTCGATTCACGCAGTTCGCCGCAAGTGTGTGTTCTTTCCAAACTTCCTAAAACGTCTAACATAAAAATAAGCCCTCAAAAAATAAAACTAGAGATTAGCATAGATAAACCGAGATGAAAACGGACGAATTTGCAATCGGCTTTTGATTTTTCGCCGGTAATTCGCTTTGCAATCCAATCTTTCGCCGCCGAATTAAACTATTTTTCAAAAAATTATTTTCCAGATGATAGGTTTTGCCGTTTCCCAACGCATTAGTAGTTGAGAACTAAATTTTGATATTAAATCGGTGGAGAAAATAAAATGGCGAGTGAAGCAGAAAAGCGGACTTTGATTATTAATACCGGAATGGCGGAAGTTGATGCCGGTTCACACTACACGAAGGGCGGCGACGGGGCGATTCCCGCGCAGCCCGGAACGGGTTTGTTTCGTGAATTGGAATTAGTGCAGGATTTGACCCTCGAAAATCTCGGAGTTCACGCGGCGAGAAACAGTTTCGGCGTGTGTCGCGGCAGATGGGACGTTTTTGTGGACGGTAAAATAATCAAAAAGCCGATGCCGGAACGGGTTACGCTGCTGCCGGAATATCTGACCGAATTGAGCAAGAGTTACCTGCCCACTGATTACTGGTGGGATTTCAATAAGACGGGACTTTACCCGCGAAATTCGGGCGGCTACATTTATCTGGGCGAAGATTGCCGCAATAAAAAACATTTTGACTGCGAAGGTTTCGTCGCCTGGGTTTTGGTCAAGGCGGCGGGCAAAGATAAAGGAACGTGGCGCAAAGGTGTTGACTGGTATCAATCGGGCGGCGACGGACGGCTCGACATTTACAAAGCCTCCGGCAACCAATACGAATCGAAAATCCTCGGCAAAGTCATCAAGACCAGCGACATTCTCGACGGCGACATTCTGATTCGCAAACCGGGACCGAATGGCGGCGAACACATCGCGCTGGCGTGCGCCAAAGGTTCCGGCGTGCTGGAAGCGACCAACAGAGATCACGGCGTTCACCACCGCGCCTATAAATCAGATTGGACGGAACTGGCGCGGATTAAGGTGTTGTAATAGTCCCGATTCAAGCATAACCGTCAGCGAATTTTATCAGAACCGAAGCCGTTTAGTTTAAAAAACTAAACGGCTTCGGTCATTTTTCTCAGCGATTGAACCGATTGACGAAAGCATTTTGAATCGCTCATATTCGCAGATACATTTGTTATTATTATGGTGAGTTCGGAATTAGATATTCAAACCATTTAATAAAGGCGGATAAAAATAATGTTCACGGGAATCATCGAAGAAAGCGGGAGAATTGCGGTATTGGAAAAGCGCGGCGACGGCGCGTTGATTAAAATCGCGGCGAGCGTCGTCGTCGAAAATACTAATGAAGGCGATTCGATTGCCGTCAACGGCGTGTGCCTGACGGCTTTGAACGTCAGCAAAGACGGATTTTCCGCCGATGTCTCGAACGAGACTTTGCAGCGTTCGACGCTTCGCAGTCTGCAAGTCGGAACGCGGGTTAATCTCGAACGCGCCGTTACGCCGACGACGCGGCTCGGCGGTCATATCGTGCAGGGACACGTTGACGCAACCGGCAAATTTCTCGGCGCGGAATCGGACGGCGATTTCTGGACGGTGAAAATCGGTTTCCCGGCGGACATCGGGCAGTATCTCGTCTATAAAGGCTCGATCACCGTCGAAGGCATTTCTCTGACCATCGCCAATTTATACACCGATTCGTTCGACATCGCCGTTATCCCGAAAACGTGGCAGTTGACAAACCTTTCCAGCCTCAAAAACGGCGATCCCGTCAACCTCGAAGCCGATGTCATCGCCAAATACGTCGAACGCATTATGCTTTACGGCAGAGGCGCGGCGAAAACCGAACCGATTACGATGGAGAAATTAAACAAGCTCGGTTTCGTTTAGTTCTTTCCGCCAGTCAGTGTAAAAATTTACACCGACTGGCTGTTTCAACCGCTAAATAATTTAAAAGCCGATTTTTGTTGACTTAAACCGACGACATAGCGTATAAAAGTTCGGTGTAAGAAAACCGCGAGTCGGTTCAATACAAAGTTTAAAGTTTGATTGCGGAATGGAAACTTTTGATGGTTAGAATTCGTAATTCCGCAAAAACTTCAAACTTGTCATTGGAACCGAAACCGCTAGAGGCTCGGTTAACCGACCGCTCTTAGCGGTTCGGTTCAACTCCGTGTTGGGCGTTTCGTGGCGAAACGCGGAAGCCCTTTGAAATAGGAGAAATTAAAATGAGAAAAATTGCGATTTGTTTGGTTTTGGCATTTTTATTTGTTGGTGTCTCTAACGCTCAAACAAAATCAATGACTGGCACGGTAGTTTCTGTCGAAGCAGGAATGTATGCTTGGGGAGCTATCGTGGTGCAAGTCAGCAATAAAAAATACTTCGTTTATACCTTTTGCGGAGAATGTCCGAACACAAAGATAACGGGTAAAGTTGACGAAGTTGGGCGGAAGGTAACTTTCTTCTATTCGAGAATTGAACGTAGTTCTGATGGTTATGCCGGTGAAGTAAAGGCAACGAGAATCGTTGAAGTCAAAAAGTCAAAGAAATGACGGAGGAAATATGAAAAACCTTGTGAAAATTACATTTTGTTTATTGGTTGTTTTGATATTTGCTGGTTTTACTCTAGCACAAACAAAGACCGCTAAGGGTAATTTCTGCGGCTGGAGTGAAGGCGACGGGGCTGCCATTCATATGCGAATCGGAAATGCAGTTACGATGTTTTCAATTTATAACGATGAGCCTGAAGTGAAATATATTGGCTTTAAAAATAAATATATTCATAGTCTTCCAGTTGGTTCGGAAATTATTATTAATTATGTCGTTAAAAAGAAATGGGGACAATCGGAAAAGATTGTTCGTTCAGTTACCTTAACGGGAAAAATCAACAAAAGGACTCCATCTTGTGACGAGGATTAGAGAAACGTTCGTTTATGTATAGACACGCCCAACAATTCAATGGACGTGAGGGCGAAACAGCGACTTTGTTAACGCGGTGTCTTTTGAACTCGGAGTTGCGTGGCGGCGGTTTCGCCCCACGTCATCTCAGCCGTTAAATGTCAAACAATGCCGAAAAACTCTTATTCAATTAGGCGAACGCGAAATTATTTGACGGTTTGATGTGAAAATCCGTATCGAGCCGTGAAAACGCGCATCGAGGCGTGAAAATCCGTATCGAGGCTGGAATTTACTCATCGAGGCGAAAATATCGCTCATCGAGACCGGAATTTACTCATCGAGCTGTGAATTTACTCATCGAGACCGGAATTTGCTTATCGGGACAGCCTGAATTTGATACTTTAACAATCAAGATAGAAAAGGAGATTTGTTTATGAACGATAGAGAAAGACGCGAATATGAGATGTATCTGCTGGCTTTGCTGTTTCTGAAAAATCACGCGGCTGATTTTAAGAATATACCGGCGGTCGCGGCGGCGGTTGCCATTTTGCAGACTGAAACGCAAAAACTCGCCGGTTTGGGCGCGGATAAAGTTTCGGCGACGGTCGGAACGAAGGACGCTTACATCCACAAAGGCGATTTGCGCGACGCGCTCGAAGACGCAATGCTGAACATCGCCGGAATGTGGCGACCGATGGCGAAGAATTATCAAAACGCCGAAAACAAATTCAGAATGCCCAACGGCAGCGATCAGTTGATGATTGACACGGCGGGCAGTTTCGCCGCCGATGCAACGCCGCTCGAAGCCGATTTTCTTGCTCGTGGAATGCAGCCGCTCGACTTTATCGCCGATTTGACGACGAAACGCGATGCTTTTAACGCCGTCGTTAATGAAACGAGTGCCGCCCGGTTAGAGCGCATCGGTGTCAACGCCGATTTCCGCGAACCGCTGAAACGCTGCCGCGCCGCCGTCGCCGATGTTAATCCGATTGTCAAAATGGTTTACCGCACCAACCCCGCGATGCTCGCCGAATGGCTGACCGCCAGCCACGTCGAACGCGCCTGAGGAAAAGGCAAAAGTAAAAAGGCAAAAGGCAAAAGTTCGGAATTTATTTCTTCACTTTTGCCTTTTGCCTTTTTACTTTTGCCTTAAAATCACTTCACTTCCTTGCGCGGAATTTTCTCGTCCATCATCGCGGTTTGATAAACGAACGCCGCCATAATCGTCGCCGCCTGTTTCATATCGTCAGCCTGAATGCGGTCGAAAACGTCCTGATTTGAATGGTGCGTGCGGGCATCGTATTCGATTTCGTCCTGAATGAACTGGAATCCGGGAAGATTGATGCGGTCGAACGATTGATGGTCGGTGCCGCCCGTGTTGCTCAAAGTGATAGTCGTCGCGCCCACATCGGCGAACGGGGCGAGCCACGTTTTGAAAATCGGCGCGGCGGCAGAATTACCCTGCATATACACGCCTCGGATTTTGCCCGTGCCGTTGTCGAGATTGTAATAGGCGGAGAATTTTTCATATTCGGGTTTCTTTGTAATCTCCGGTTTAGCGGTCGCGCCGCCCATCATCGCCTGCATCATATCGCCGCCGCCTTTGACTTCGCCGAAATGCTGTTTGACGTAGTTGGAAGAACCGAAAAGTCCCTGTTCTTCGCCCGACCAGAGCGCGACGCGAATCGTGCGGCGCGGTTTTAAGCCGGATGCCTGAATAATTCGGGCGGCTTCCATTGCGACGGCAACGCCCGCCGCGTTGTCGGTCGCGCCCGTTCCGGCGTGCCACGAATCCATATGCCCGCCGAGCATCACGACTTCATCTTTTAATTTCGGATCGCTGCCCGGAATTTCGGCGACGGTGTTATACGCCATCGGGTCGCCGTCGTTATATTCGGCTTGGATATTGACCGTCATTTTCAGCTTTTCGCCCTGCTGAATCATTCGCACGAGGCGGTTGTAATGCTCGGTCGCCATCGTCATCTGCGGCAGCATTTTCGATTCGGCTGCCTTGTCCTGCGGCGACAAAAGATTGCGCCGAATAGCGGCGAAATCGGTCATATCAGCGGGAATCGTCTGCGCGACGGTCGCGCCCTGCACGAAAACTGTACCGCCGCTTCCGTTGCGGCTGTTGTCAACGATAACTGCCGCGCCTTCCTGCAACAAAAAGTTCGCGCTCTTGATGCTCTGCAAAAACCCCTGAATGCGCGCCTGCATCTGTTGAGGGTTTCCCTGTTGACGCGGCGGCGCGGTCGCCGGGTCGGGTTCGGCGGCTAATTTAGCCAATTCGTCGTCCGTTCGACGGCTGCCCATTCCGGTAAAATCAGCTTTGACTTCGCGCAGGTCGGAAACCAAAACGATTTTGCCTCTTAACTGTCCTTTGTATTTATCGAAATCGGCATCGGTCTTCGCGTCGAAATAAACGACATCTGCCGTGATCGCGCCCTTTGTCGAAGGCGACCACGCTTTCGGATAAGCGATCAGCGGAATATCATACGGCGCGGTGATTTCCGCGTCGAAATCCTTCAAAGTCCACCCGCGCCCGAACGGTCCCCACGCTTCGAGCTTCGCGTTCTGCATTCCCCATTTCAACATCTGATCGCGTGTCCATTCGTTAGCGCGTTTCAACTGCGGCGAGCCGGTCAGACGCGGACCGATCACGTCGGTCAGATACGATAAAGTCGGCATCACCTGCGAACGATTCATCCCTTCGTCCTTAATTTTATCAATCGTTTCGGTCGGCGCGGTATAAACTTTCGCCGTCTGCGCGGAAGCGAACGTCGGCAAAAGCAGCGCGTAGAGCGCGAAGACGATCATCAGTTTTCGTCGTAACATTTATTTTATTTCTCCTGTAAAAATTTGGTTAAAATTGTCGGAAATTGTACAAAGATTATACATCGTTCAGCCGAAAAAAGTTTCACGCCGCCCTGTTTTTCAAATCGCTCGACGTTTGTATTTAATTGACTAAACGCCGAAATCTTGGCATAAATAAACAGGCGAAAGATTTTATGAAGCACAATTTCGAGATAATCAGCATTAGCACCAAAAGGGACACGGCGCATTAAAAAGCCGAAGCCGAAGGTAACGCTTTGCTTGAAAGTCCCAAGTCTGACCGAAAGACTTGGGACTTTTTGATTTGTGGTTTTAGATTTCAGATTTCGGATTTTTTCGCCGATAAATGCTAACATTTTATTTTTTACAGCAGTTTTATTCAGTCGTTAATTAAAACAAAAACCAACTTATGAGCGAACTTTTAGACTTAAAGAAAACCGTTAATTTACCGAAAACAAACTTCGCGCAGAAAGCGAATTTGGGACAAGCAGAACCGGCGCGTCTGCAAAAATGGGCAGACGCGAAATTGTATGAAACGATTTTAGCGACACGCGGCAACGAAAAGAAATTTATCCTGCACGACGGTCCGCCATACGCGAACGCCGACATTCACATCGGCACGGCGTTGAATAAAATCTTAAAGGATTTCGTCATCAAATCGCGCTCGATGATGGGTTTTCAAACTCCTTACGTTCCCGGTTACGACTGTCACGGATTGCCGATTGAAAATTACGTCGAACGCGAATTAAAGAAAAAAGGTAAAAACAAAGACGACATTCCGACGAATGCTTTTCGGCGCATCTGCCGCGAACACGCCGCCGGCGCGATGAAAAATCAGACCAGAGATTTTAAGCGTCTGGGAATTTTAGGCGAATGGGAAAATCCGTATCTCACGATGTCGAACGAATATGAGTCGGAAACGGCGCGGCTGTTCGGGAAATACGTCGAACGCGGCTACGTTTATCGCGGTGCGCGTCCCGTCTATTGGGACGTTTACGACCAGACCGCGCTCGCCGAAGCCGAAGTCGAATACGCCGATGTTGTTTCACCGTCGGTTTACGTCAAATTTCCGGCGAAATCGGATTTGAGCGTCGTTGATTCTGCGCTGGCGGGAAAAAATGTGAAGTTCGTGATTTGGACGACGACACCGTGGACGCTTCCGGCAAATCTGGGAATTTCCGTTAATCCGAATTTTGAATATTCGGCAATCGAAGTTGGCGACGAAGTTTTAATCATCGCTACGGAATTAGTCAAAGAAGTCGCGGCAAAAGCCGGATTTGATAGTTCACACGAAACTGCTAGATTCAAAGGCGAAAAACTCGACAAACTCGAAGCGCAGCATCCGTGGATTGATCGAACTTCGCTTTTGATGCTCGGCGAACACGTTACTTTGGGCGACAATTCACCCGGCGACGACGAACAGAAAGGCGGTGATAAAACTGCCGGAACAGGTTTAGTTCACACCGCGCCCGGACACGGCACGGACGATTTTTACGTCGGTCAGCGTTACGGTTTGCCCGTTTATTGTCCGGTGGACAACGGCGGCAAATTCACGGCGGAAGTCGAGCATTTTGCAGGCGAATTCGTTTTCAAAGCGAATCCGAAAATCGTCGAATTTATGCGCGAAAACGGTTCATTATTACTGCACGAAGATTACAAACACCGCTATCCGCACGGCTGGCGTTCGCACAAACCCGTGATTTACCGCGCCACGCCGCAGTGGTTTATTTCGATGGACAACGGCGAAGACGAATCTTTGCGGGCGCAGGGTTTGCGCGAAGTCGAAAAGGTCAAATGGCTTCCGACTTGGGGCGAAGGTCGAATGGCGAATATGCTGAAAAATCGTCCCGATTGGTGCGTTTCGCGTCAGAGAGTTTGGGGCGTTCCGATCATCGCGTTTCACTGCGCCGATTGTAATCACGTCGTGATTGATTCGCAGGTGATTTATCACGTCGCCGATATTTTCGCGGCGGAAACCGCTGACGCTTGGTATAACCGTGAGGCGCAAGATTTGCTGCCGGAAAATTACAAATGTGCGGAATGCGGCGCATCAAATTTCACGAAAGAATCCGACATTCTCGATGTCTGGTTCGATTCCGGTTCGTCGTGCGTCGCGGTGTTGGAAACGCGCGGCGAAACTCTGCATTTTCCGGCGGACGTTTATCTCGAAGGCGGCGATCAATATCGCGGCTGGTTTAATTCGTCGCTGATGTGCGGCATCGCGGCGCACGATGAATCGCCGTATAAACAAATTTTGACGCACGGATGGGTCGTGGACGGCGAAGGTCGCAAGCAGTCGAAATCGCTCGGCAATGTTACGTCGCCGAATGAAATCGTCAAACAATCCGGCGCGGAAATTTTGCGTTTGTGGGCGGCGGCGGTTGATTACACCGAGGATATGCGCTGCTCGAAAGAGATTCTCGACCGCGTGACCGACGCTTACCGCAAGATTAGAAATACCTTGCGTTACGCCTTGGGAAATCTCGACGGTTTCAATCCCGAAACCGAAAAAGTCTCGTTTCAGGAGATGCTTGAAATTGACCGCTGGGCGTTGGCGAGCCTTGATAAAGCGGCGGAGAAAATCTTGAAAGGCTACGAAACTTACGATTTTCAGACGGTTTATCAAACGGTTTATAACCTTTGCACCGTTACGCTGTCGGCGCGTTATTTCGACATTATCAAAGATCGCCTTTATATATTCGCGCCGAATTCCGTCGAACGTCGTTCGGCGCAAACCGCGCTCTACGACATCGCCGATAATCTGTGCCGACTGCTTGCGCCGATTCTCGCATTCACGATGGACGAAGCATTTGAAAGTTTGCCGCATCAATCAATCGCGTCGGTTCATCTCGCCGAATTCCCGAAACTCGCGGGCGTGAAAGACGAAACTTTACTCGAAAATTGGGAACGCATTTTTACGATGCGGGACGAAGTTTTGAAAAAACTCGAAGAAGCCCGAACCGTCAAAATAATCGGTTCGGGCTTGGAAGCCAAAGTCATTTTAACGGTTGACCACGAAACGATGCGCTTTCTTTTGAATTATTACGAAGATTTACGCTACATCTTTATCGTTTCGCAGGTCGAAGTTCACGAAGACGAACAGTTCGGCGTGGAAATCCAAAAAGCCGACGGCGCAAAATGCGAACGCTGTTGGAATTATTCGGTGAGAGTCGGCGAATTTACAGAATATCCGACGGTTTGCGAAAGATGCGCGGCGGCTTTGAAAGAGATTGAGTTAAATTAAAATATGTCTGTCAGATTAGTGCCGGAAAAAGTCTATCGAAAACACGAAACAGGAGTTAATAATATGGGTTTGGTTTATGCGGAAATTGATTTAATCAGTGTTGACGATTTGGTTTTGCATCGTCGCGGATTTCTCGAAAAGGAGAAAATTAAACAGATTACGGTTGACGCTTTGGTGGACAGCGGCGCGTATATGCTGACGATAAACGAAAATGTTCGGGCGCAGCTTGATCTACCGTTTATCGAAAAGCAATTCGGCAGATTAGCCGACGAGACTTTACTGGAACTCGATGTCGTTGGTCCGGTCGAGGTGCGTTTTGAAAATCGTTCGACGACGGTTCGCGCCATTGTTTTACCCGGAAACGCCGAAATTTTGCTCGGCGCGATTCCAATGGAAGATATGGATGTTTTGATTGACCCGAAACAGCAAAAACTGCTCGTCAACCCGGCGCATCCTTATGTCGCAACCAAACATTTGAAATAAAAATATGGTAAAAAAACTAATCCTGACACTATCAATCGTTTTCATTTTCGCTTTCTCAGTTTTCGCGCAAACCGTCAACTCGCCCGCCAAAAGTTCGGCGGAACGGACGGCGATTTTGAACGCTCTGCGCGTTCCAGTTGAAAAGGAATTGAAGCAGAAAATTCAATTTTCGATTCAGACCATCAAAACGCAGGGAAATTGGGCGTTCGTCAACGGCGAACCGCAGAACGCTTCGGGCGGCGAGCCGGATTATAAAAATACGCCGTATCACGACGCGATTGAAAACGGCACATTCGACAATAATTTTCAGGCACTTCTAAAAAAAACCGGCGGCAAGTGGAAGGTCGTCACTTACGCCGTCGGCTGCACGGATGTTTGCTGGCTCGGCTGGGACAAAGAATTTAAAGCACCGAAAGCGATTTTTCCCGCTTCGGAGTAATTCGATAAACTTTAACAGGATGGACGAGATTTACAGGATATAAACTTTTAATCCTGTAAATCTCGTCCATCCTGTTTATTTTTGCCCGCGCATCAATTAAAATTCGGTTGTGAACAAAAAAGCATTTTACTGGAAACTGGCGTACCTTTTAATGGCAGGCGCGGTTTTTATGATTGACCAGACCTCGAAGGCGTGGGCGGTCAGACAACTGCGTTTCGGCGGCGACCGCGAGGTTATTCCGAATTTTTTGAACTTTGCATACGCGCAGAATACCGGCGTGGCGTTCAGCTTTCTGGATGATCACGGCGACGCGGGACGGTTCGGACTGTCAATCGTCGCGGCGGTCGCGGGCGTTTTGGCACTTTATTATTTCTGGCGTGTGCCGCACACGCACGACCGGCTTTTGGGCGCGTTGGGTTTGCTGCTGGCGGGGATAATCGGCAACGTAACCGACCGTCTGCGGCTCGGATTCGTCATTGATTTTATTGATGTCCAATTCGGTTCGTGGCATTATCCGACTTTCAATGTAGCGGATATGGCGATTTGTCTCGGCGCGGGATTGCTGATTCTGGATATGTTTCTCTCCAGAAAAGCCGAGAAACCGCCGACGGCGAAAGCAATTTAACAGGGATGCAGGAGATGAAAGCGATTTTACGAATCCCTTTCATCTCCTGCATCCCTGTTAATTATTTTTCAAAATTCAAGTATGAAAATCTACGACGTAACCGTTCCGTTAAGCGAGAATGTGCCGGTTTATGAAGGCGACCCGAACGTGCAGATCGAAGCGGCGCACCAAATCGTCAAGGGCGACGCGGCGAACGTCTCGCGCCTTTGCTGCGGAGCGCACACGGCGACGCACGTTGACGCGCCCGCGCATTTTATCGAAGGCGCGCGGCGCGTTGCCGAACTCGATTTGGAAAAATTAATCGGAGTATGCCGCGTCGTCGAAATTGACAAATCGGCGATGGCGGTCGAAGCCGCGCACATCGAAAATTTAGAAAACGTCGAGCGCGTTCTTTTCAAAACACGCAACTCGGATTTTTGGAATGATACTTCGCAGGGCTTTCGCAAAGATTTTACATACATCGCGTCCGACGCAGCACGAAAGTTGGTTGATTTGGGCGTAAAACTCGTCGGCATAGATTATCTTTCGGTCGAAAAATTCGGCGCGGAAACTTTCGACACGCACATCACTCTGCTCGAAAACGAAGTCGTCATCATCGAAGGCTTGGATTTGCGCGAAGTTCCGGCGGGCGATTACGAATTGATTTGTCTGCCGCTGAAACTGGTCGGCGGCACGGGCGACGGCGCACCGGCGCGGACGATTTTAAGGCAAAAGTAAAAAGTAAAAAGGCAAAATGAAAACTATTTTTTATATCGGCTTATTGATTTTTTCGCTGACGTTTTCAAACGCGGCGCAGGATAAACAAACGGTCGCGCCGAAAGCGGACGAAACGCTTTTGCGCGTCGAAACGGAAGGCGGCAAGTCTTTTGAATTGAAAGCCGCTGATCTGGCGAAACTTCCGCGCCGCGAAGTGAAAGGCAAAGCGCACGACGGCGCGGAGGCGAATTTCAGCGGCGTTGATTTGCGCGAAGTCCTAAAACTCGCGGGCGTAAAATTCGGCGACGAAGGCAAGAAAGCGAATCTGCTTTCCTATCTGATCGTCGAAGCGGCGGATAATTACCGCGTCGTTTTTGCGATGTCGGAACTCGAACCGAATTTCACCGACAAAACGATTCTGCTCGCCGATCAGCGCGACGGCAAATTGCTTTCCAAAGATGAAGGCAAACTGCGCTTAGTCGTTCCCGATGAGAAAAAACTGGCGCGGTCGGTGCGGCAAGTCGTTCGTTTGAAAATACAAACCATTAAATAAATCGGTGATGAACGACAAGCGAAAAACGAAAATCAGTAAATTTTTAAGTTTAGTTCTGCGACACAAACCCGAAGAAATAAATTTGTCTCTCGATGAAAACGGTTGGGCGAATACTGCCGAACTGCTCGAAAAATCCGCCGCGCACGATTTTAATTTTTTACTCGACGAACTCGAAGCGGTTGTAACGACGAACGACAAAAAGCGGTTCTCTTTCGACGAAACAAAGAAGAAAATTCGCGCCAATCAAGGACATTCGATTGCGGTTGATGTCGGATTTGAAGAAAAAGTCCCACCGCCGGTTCTTTATCACGGAACTGCCGAAAAGAATTTAGATTCGATTCTAAAAGATGGGTTGGAAAAGCGGGCGCGGCATCACGTTCATCTTTCCATCGAAATCGAAATGGCGCGAAATGTCGGCATTCGCTACGGAAAGCCGATTATTCTACAAATTGACGCGAGCGCGATGGCGGCGGACGGAATTAAATTTTACGTTTCTGAAAACGGCGTTTGGCTGGTTGACAGCGTTCCGCCAAAGTTTTTGAAAGTTTTATGAACCGCAAGGAATTTGCCGAAGAGCGCGCCGCGTTTGCCGAAAATTCGATTGACGAATTGATTGATTTGCTGCGAAGCGAAAATCTGCAAACGCGATTTTTCGCCGAGATGCGTCTGCGCGACGTGACCAATACCTGACTCGATTTTCAACCGGCGAGTTCGCCGGAAGCGCGTGAAAAGGCAATCGCCAACTGGCGCGAATGGTGGAACGAAAGGCGCGGAAAATTTAAGAAAAAGTGGCGCAATGATCGTTTATAAAAGTTGAGATTTTTTTCCGGGTAAATCAAAATGAGCATTAGCAGGTTTTATTTCACGGCGTTTTTCGCATTATTTTTTTCCGTTTCCATTTTCGCGCAAACCGCGCTCGTGCCGCAGAAAGTTTCGCTGCGCGACGGCAGAGAATTTAATTTGAATCTGCCCGCCAATTACGAAATTATTCCGGCGGCTGAAGGCTTGACCCGCGTGCGCTTTTTCGCCGTCGCGCCGGACGGACGCATTTTTGTCGCCGATATGCTGAATATGGACGATAATCAAAAAGGAACGGTTTATCTGCTTGATGCGTGGAACGCACGCAAGGGGAAATTCGGCAAGGTCGTGCCTTTCTTAAAAAATTTACGAAACCCGAACAGCGTCGCTTTTTATACTGATAAAAAAGGTCAGGACTGGCTTTATCTCGCCGAAACGCATCAATTAACACGCCGCAAATACGTCAAAAATTCGACCGAACCGACCAGCGAAAAACCGGAAGTGCTGGCGACATTTCCGGCTTACGGTTTGGGTTACAAATACGGCAGTTGGCATCTGACCCGCACCGTCGTGTTTTCGCCGCAAGGCAAAATGTATGTTTCCATCGGGACGAGCTGCGATTTGTGCGAGGAAAAAAAATCGGAAATAGACTTGCGCGGCGTGGTTTTGGAAATGAACCCGGACGGTTCGGAACGTAAAGTTTACGTTCGCAATATCAAAAACGCCGTCGGTTTGAAATGGATCGGCAATAAACTTTACGCGACAAATGAAGGCGTTGACCATCTCGGTCTGGACGCGCCGGACGAAACTTTTTTTCAACTCAAAGAAGGCGCAAATTACGGTTGGTCGAAATGTTATCAAACGGGCGGCAAAATCGCCGTTGACCCGAAATATATCAAGAAAGGCAAACCGCTGCCCGATTGCAGTTTCGTGCCGACCGCGTGGGCGTATTTTCCGGCGCATTCGTCCGCGCTCGGCTTCGATTATTTCGACGGAAAATCAACCGACAAATTTTTAAAGAATTCTTTTTTAATGGCTCTGCACGGCTCGACCGACCGCAATCAGGGACGCGGCTACAAGATCGTGGCGGTCGGCGACGGCAACGAACAGAAAGATTTTATTACGGGTTTTGTGCAGGGCATCAACACTTTCGGTCGCCCGTGCGACATTCTAAAAATGTCGCCGAACTCGTTCCTTTTCAGCGACGACCGCGCCGGCGTGGTTTATTTAGTGCGGCGCAAAAGCGGTAGATAGTGGTAAACGGTAAGTGGTGAGTGGTAAGTATCAATCTTGACACTTACCACTTACCGTTTACCACTGCTTTCATTTTTTCTTTTCGATTTGTTTGACCAGTTTCGCGGCGTGGTTGCGGGCGATGAGCGGAATGCGCTCGTCATTATTTAGTTCATTCAAGAGCGGGATCATCTGCTCGGCATCGGAGATTTCGTTGCGGCGAATTAAATTATCCAAAGAATCCAAAAGGCTCGGAGCTTCGAGCGGCTGATTTTCACGCGCCACATTTATATCAAAAATCCAGACGAACTGCTGCCCGATTTTTCGATATTCATCCGCCAGATTTTTCGCCTCCTTATTTTCCGTCCAGTTAAATTTCGCTTCCCTGTTTTTGCCGCTCTTCTTCATCGTGAACGTCATCGTGCCGAGATGCGAATAATCTTTTTCGTATTGATAATTTTCCGTCGAATCGAGGAAATTTAGTGTAATCCACGCCGCTTTGACTCTTTCCAAAGCCGCCGCCGAAAGTTGCAATGGGTCGGTTTCCGGCTCGCTGAAGTCCTTTTTCAAAATCGTAATTTTCCCTTTGCCGTTCTCGTCGTGTTCGATGTTGATTTTGGAAACGACGAATTTCGGTTGGGCAAATTCGTAAAAATAAACCGAATTATTTTCCTTCGCGGCGTTGGTCGGACGGGAGTTTATTTTCGCCGTTTCGTTCGTTTGAACTTCGGACGATTCGGCTGCCGGACGAATATTTTTTTTGACTTCGACGACTTCGGTTTCGACAGGTTTGGTTTGCGCGGTCGAAGTTTTTTTGACCGTTTTCTTTTTCGTCGTTTTGCGCTTTGTCTGCGCGGACGCGGAAAACGCCAAGGCTAAAATCAGACTCAAACCAACGATTAAGTTTTTTCTGTTTTTCTTAAACATTTCGATTATTTATTTTCGAGATTCAGCCAAGCGCGAAAACTTTTCAGCGCGGCGGTTTGCCCATTCGCACGGCTCATTCCCAGGAATTCGCTTAACTTTTCCGCCGAAAGTTTCGGCAAGGCGCGGCTGTGAGAAATGCGCCGGTAATTTTCCGCTTCGAGTTCATAAAACGAAACCGCCGCGCCGTCATAAATCCAAACTTCCGGCACTCCAAGCGCGGCATAGATAGGAAATTTATCGAGCGATTCGGTCGTCAGATCAATCTCGACCGCGACATCCGGTGCGGGAAAGTCTTTTGCCGAAATTTTCCCGCCGATTATTTCGCTCGCCGATTGAATATAAAAACACTCGTCCGGCTCGACACCTTTTTTGGCGAATTCCTGCTTAAAAGTCGCCGAGCCTCGGCTTTCGAGTTCGATGTCAAAATATTCGCAATAGGAGAGAACGAAATTGTAAGTTGAACGACTATAATCTTCGTGCTTTTGACTCTTCGGCATAATTTCCAATCTCCCGTTATCGTAAGCCAGACTTAAATTCGTTTTCTCCCAAAACGATTTCAAATACTTTTCGTATTCCGACCAGGAGATTCCCGTCAGCAAAACGGTTCTGCCGTTTCCGTTATTGAGAAAGTCAACTATCGAAACGTCCTGTAATTCTGAAACTACCGCGTTCATAACATTTACTCCTTAGCTATTCAAATCTGACCGACACGACTTTTGAAACGCCGGCTTCCTGCATTGTAACACCGTATAAAGCCTTTGCCGCTTCCATCGTCCGCTTGTTGTGCGTGATGACGATGAACTGCGTTTTCTCGGACATCTCGGCGATTTTGCCGACGAATCTGCCGACGTTAGCGTCGTCGAGCGGCGCGTCAACTTCATCCAGAAGGCAAAACGGCGCGGGACGATACTGGAAAATCGCCATTACCAAAGCAATCGCCGTCATCGCCTTTTCGCCGCCCGAAAGCAGCAGAATACTCTGTAATTTTTTACCCGGCGGCTGCGCGACGATTTCGATTCCGGCTTCGAGAACGTCTTCGGCTTCGAGCAGAGTCATTTCACCGCGCCCGCCGCCGAAAAGTTCCTGAAAAAACTCAATGAAGTTGCGATTAATCGCGTGAAACGCCTCTTTGAATCGTTCGCGTGAACGCTCTTTAATTTCCTTCAAAGCCGCTTCCGCCGCCGCAATACCGTCAATAATATCCTGTCGCTGAACGGTCAAAAACGTCAGACGCTCTTCAGTTTCCGCCAATTCTTCGAGCGCGAGCATATTGATCGCGCCGAAATTTTCCAGCTTTTCACGCAAATCTTCGAGTTTCGATTTTGAAGTTTCCAAATCGAAATCTTCCGCTAATTCCTCGCTCTCGACTAATTCTATCAAAGACAAATTCAATTCCTGAACCGATTTTTCGTTCAGATTTTTCAGCCGCGTTACCGCTTCCGCCTGCCTGATTTCGATGGCGGCGCGTTCGTTGCGGGCTTCGGCGGATTTTTTATTCAGGTCGGCGAGTTGATTTGCCGTCTCGTCCGCCGCGTCGCGTGTGATTTTGAGATGCGCCGTCGCCGCGCCGAGTTCGTTCTGCTCGTCCGCCTGTTCGTCGGCGGCGCGGTTGGTTTGACCGGCGATTTCGGCGACCACCGTTTCTAATTCTGCCGCTTTATTTTCGGTTTCGGTGATTTCCAGATTGAGCCGCGCCATTCTCGAATCGAGTTCTGCCCGTTCGTTTTCGACGCGCCGCAACGCGGTCTGCGCCGACCGCCGACGCTCGCCGCTCGTTGCCGCCAAAGTTTTCTTTTCACTTAGAACGGCATTTTCCGCGCTCAATTTATTTCTGGCTTCGTTTAGGTTTTGAGAGATTTTCGCCGCCGTTTCATTCGCCGCGTTTCTGGCTTTTTCAGCTTTTTCGGCGTTCGTTTTGGCTTCGGTGCGGCGCGTTTCGACTTCGGCGAGTTCTCCGTTGATTTGTTTTTCTTCTTCACCGACGACTTTTTTATGTCGTTCGGCGCGTTCGATTTCCTGCGCCAAAGATTTCGCCTGCACTTCGACGGCTAAAATTTCGCGCTCGAATTTGACGATGAACGACTGCAAATCAACGAGTTTATTTTCTCTTTCGGCTAAAACTTTTCGCGCTTTTTCAGAATTCTCTTCGGCTTTTTTCAGTTCGCCGCTTAATTTTTCCGACGCTTTTTCCAATTCGCGCAGTTCGCGTTTGAACGCTAAAAGCGAAGTATTTTTCTCATTCGCGCTCGCCTTTCCGCCGACGAAAAGTTTTCCGCCGACATTTAAATCGCCGTCCGCGCTGACGACGGTTTCATCGCTTTCGGCTTTCGTCGTCTCAAAATCCTCCGTCAAATGCGCCGCCATTTCGCGTGGAAAAACTTGTCTGAGAAGTTCGGCGAAATCATCGGAGACTCCAAGCAAATTTGAAATTTGAAATTTGAAATTTGAAATTTCTTTCTTGGTTTTTCTATTCTCGATTCTCGACTCTCGACTCTCGACCAACACCGAAATTCTGCCGAGATTATTCGCATTTAGATATTCAATCGTTTTCCGTGCGTCGGTTTCCGTCTCGACAAGAACGGTTTGCAGGAAATTCCCGAAAAGATTTTCGACGGCTTTTTCCGCCGCTTCGTCAACAGTTAATTTATCGGCGAGCGTTCCCAAAAATTCCACGCCGATTTTTGATTTTTCGGCAAATAGTTTCTGCACCGTCGGCGCGTAAATCGTTTTTCGTTCTTCGAGTTCCTGCAAAGTTTCGAGCCGGTTTTTTTTACGCGAAAATTCATTTCGCAAATCGCGCAGAGATGTTTCAAAATTTTGCAATTCGTTTCGCGCCGCCTTCGCATCGTCGGCAATCGCCTGTTTTTCGACGTGCAGTTTTTCGAGTTTGGCGCGTTCTTTTTCCAGATTACTCGTCAGCTTTTCGTGTTCGGCGCGGCGTTCGTTGAAAGTTTCTTCGGCGCGGACGGCTTCGCGCTGTAAGCCTTCGGCGCGTTCGGTCAGCCGTTCGATGGAATTTTCCAACTGGCGTTCGATAATCGTCAATCTTTCAAACGCAGTCGTATGCTGAGCGATTTCATTGCGAATTTTTTCGAGTTCTTTTTCGATTTGGGCGAGTTCCGACGCTTTTGCCTGATATTTCGTTTCGGCTTCGCGCAAAGCGAGTTCGGTTTTTTCGGCGGCGGCGCGTTCTTTACCTTCTTCTTTTTTCAGCCGTTCGAGTTCTTCCGAAAGCAGTTTGAAACGCTGTTCGCCCGCTTCGATTTCGCCTCTCAGCGTCGCCGCACGTTGTTTGAGATTGACGATTTGTTCGCCTTTATATTCTTTTTCGCGCCGGTTGCGGTCGCGTTCCAGAGCCTTTTCCGAATGGCGGGCGCGGATTTCCGTCAAATCTTCTTCGGCTTTTCTGGCGTTCGTCGTCGCTTCGCGCACGGCTTCGTCTTTTTCGGCAACTTCCCAGAAAACACCGCGCTCGATTTTTTCGGCTTCCTTTAATTTCGCTTCGAGATTCTCGACCGATTCGGATAAAAATCTGCCTTCGGCGGAATAAGTCTGCCGAATCGTGTAGCGAAAATCTTCGCGCAGAGATTTATAACGGCGAGTTTTGGCGGCTTGGCGGCGCAGCGAATTCGCCTGTTTGTCAACTTCCTCGACAATATCGGAAATGCGGCGCAGATTCGATTTTGCTGATTCAAGCCGAGTTTCGGCGGCGCGTTGGCGCGTACGAAATTTAGAAATTCCTGCCGCTTCTTCGATCAACCCGCGCCGGTCGGACGGCTTCGCCGAAAGAATCTGCCCGATTCTGCCCTGCTCGATCAAAGCGTAATGCGAACCCGACAAACCCGTTCCGGCGAACAAATCCTGAATATCGCGCAGGCGGCAGGTTTTGCCGTTCAAAAGATATTCGCTCTCGCCCGAAAGATACAAACGGCGCGTTACCGAAACCGCTTCTCCGGGCGCGAAATCGAGCGCGAAGGCTCTGGGTTTCCAATGTCGTTTGGTTTTAATTTTCGTCTGAATCGTTTGAATCGAACCGACCTGCGCCGCCTGCGCCATTTCGGTTTCGACTTCTTTCGGGTGAAATCCGTTGCCGTTTTCGCTGACGGCTAATTGCTGACTGCTAGCTGCTGAATCAGTTCCTTCAATCGCTTCTAAATCAATCGCTTTTTCGTCGAGATTGCTCAGACTTTCGTCAATATCTTCGAGTTCGTTTTCTTGTGTATCAACGAAAGATTCATCGCGGACGAGATGCAGCACGACTTCCGCCATTCCCGAAGCCTTGCGTTTGCTCGTGCCTTGAAACACGACATCTTTCATATCTTCGCCGCGCAGGGATTTGGCTTTCTGCTCGCCCAAAACCCAGGCGATAGAGTCGCTGACATTTGATTTTCCGCAGCCGTTCGGTCCGACGACCGCCGTAATGCCGCTGCCGGTGAAAACGATTTCCGTGTAATCAGCGAAAGATTTAAAACCCGTGATTTCGAGTCGTTGGAGTTTGAACATTGTATAGTGCCAAGGGGAAGATTTCTGCACTATATTTTGTGGTTTTGAAAGGGTTAAGTCAAATGAGAGACAATTACGAATTTCAAATTACGAATTACGAATTGAAGATTTTCCGACATTCGTAATTCGTAATTTGAAATTCGTAATTGATTAAAAGTCTTCTTCGTTCAATTTCCGCAAGCCTTGTTTTTCGGCGCGTTCGTTGTCGAGTTCGGTGAGAACGTCGAGCAGGAAATTGGTGTTGCTGGAGACGGCAATAACGACGGCGAACTCGGTTTCGGTGGTCGTAAATTCAAACGTGCCGCTGCTGATTTCGATGATTTCACGAAACGCTGCCGTGCCGTTGTGTCCGTTCGCGTCGGCATCAACGATTTTGCCTTCGTTGAATGAAACGCTCGCCAGATGTAAATCGGATTTAACGATCAAAAGTCCGGTCATCCGCGAATTTTCAATCACCTGCACGGCATCGAAAATGCTGACGTAGGCGAGATTGCCCGCCAAAGTTACGTCGGTGCGAATCTTCTGCGGCGTTTTATCGCGGCTCGCGGCAAAATCAGGACGACGCGCACGGCGAATCGCCTCCAACCCCGGCGCGACCGAAATGCGCGGGTCGAGCAGTTTTGCTTCCTGAAGCCGGTCATACGCCAAATTAAAATCTTCGCGCCCGATATATAAATTAACCAACGCCAAGCACTGTTTCGCGGCTTCGTCCGAATTTTTCTGCGTAATACAAATCTCGCGCATCTTCTCGCGCAACGCAATCGAACGCGGACTGCGCTCCATTGATTCGCGCAACAGCGAAAACGCCTTTTCCGGCGACCGATACTTAACGAAAAGCTCGGCATCGAGCATTACCGATTCGATGGAAACTTCCGTGAAAGGAACGGCGGATTGTTCTGTAACTTCATTCATAAAACTTGGGGGGAACAAAATTGTTCAACACTATAAAAATTAACACAAACGACGGCGGTTAGTCATCAAAATTTTTCAAACAAAAAAGGCACGATTATTTTCAAACGAAAACAATCGTGCCGAAGGTTGTGATGAAATTCAACTAAAATTCAAATCGCATACCGAATCTGATCTGACGCGGGCGATAAGTGCGCGTCGGAGCGAGCAGAATATCTCTCGCGTTTCTTTGCGTAATGGCGTTTGTCGAATTCAATCCGTCGAAGTTGATGAAGTTCGAGCCGAAACCGAACACCGTCATATTCAGAATATTGCCCACTTCCATTGACGGACGAATGACGAATCGCTCGCTTAATCTGAACGGGCGGCTGAAGTTCATATCGAAAATGTAGTAACGCGGACCTTTTCCGGCATTGCGCGGCAGATTTCCGGGACTGCCGATAGTCGGCTGGGAAAACTGACCCGCCAAAGCAGCCGGATAACTCGTGCCGTATTTGCGGAAAATGATGCTGTCCAAATCGCCGCTGAAATTCGGTCGGTCGTTGCCGACATCATCGAGATTGCGGTCATTGCCGCCGACCGAGATATTGAACGGCGCACTCGAACCGAATCGGAACAGCGGCGAAAGGCGAACTTTGCCGAACCAGCTCGGCGTGTCGAAAGTTCCCGAAAATGCGATGCGGTGGCGGCGGTCGAGCAGGCTGCGCGAGTATTCGCTGCTGAAATCACCGGCGATCTGCGCCGACGAAGTATTGACGATGCCGTCGTCTTTCAAACTCGAAAGCGTATAAACGAGACGCATCGCGCCGGCAAAACCATATCCGAATTTGCGTGTGCGATTTCTTAGTTCAAAAGTAATGCCTTTGTAATTGCTGTTGCCGATGGAAGAAACTCGTTCGTATTGTCCGAGAATTCCCTGTGCGAGAAATTCCGCCGGTCGCAAATTCTGAACGGCGGCGAGAGCGCGGCAAATTGGCGAAAGCGTCGGCGAATTAATTGGGTCAAGCGCAGTATCGCAATCCGAACGATTTTGCGATGAGTTCAGATTGACGATACAACTCTGCGTACTGCCCGTGCAGGCTCCGCCCGTCAGGCTGGTCAAACCGACATCATCGGTCGGCGAACCGAGAACGAAACGGGAAATTCCCGAATTTATACCGAGCAGATAATCTGTAAAAGTTATTTTCCCGTTACCGTCGCGGTCGGGTGTGCCATTGGGCAATACTGGAGCGTTGACGTTGGCTTCGCGCCATAAGCGGACGGTTTTGTTAAGCGTAAAGTTCGATTCAAAAACGATGCCTTTGTAAATTTCCCGCTCAAATCCGATGTTGAATTGATAGCTTTCGGGAATTTTTAAAGTCGGATCAAGTTCGCGGAAACCGCCGCGCCGCGATAATTCTCTGACAGTCGCCGATGTCGTGGCGGTTAAAGGAATTCTAGTATCGAGCGTTAAAGCATTGGGAAACTGACTGCTTAAAAAATTACGAACTCCGGTAAAGTCTGTTCCCGTCGGAAAGCGGTTTCTCGAATCGAAGCGCAATTCCTGCGCTCCGGCGGTAAAATCGTCAACTGTGCGAAGCAGAACGCGGTTGTAGAAAATGCCGCCGCCGACACGAATTACGGTTTTGTCGCCCTTGAACGGATTCCACGCAATCGCCGCTCGCGGACCGAAATTGTTGTTGTCTTTGATGACCGATTCGCGTTCATAGCGCAATCCGTAATTTAAAGTTACGCCGCGCCGAACGCGCCATTCGTCTTGAAAAAATACGCCGGTATAATTGTTTTTCAGTTCCGATTCGGTGTTGAAATTCTGCTGAAAACTCGTTACCGAATTTTGACCGAAAAAGAAGAAATTCGAGAAGCGATAAGTTCCGGTTACGTCGAAGCGGTCAATGAACTGAGTTCTGACATTCTGATAATCACCGCCGACTTTTATGTTGTGCTTGCCGACGATTCGCGTCAGCGTTTCCTGAAATTGCAGACGTTTTTCCTTGCGGTCGCTGGAACCGGAAGTTGATGCGCTGAAAATCTGGCTTGCCGAAAACGGTTCGTCCGGCGGCGTGAAACCGCCGACGATAATCACCGGAGCATCTGCGCCGGAAGACGGAGTTGAATTCGGGCGTAAAGTTGAATATTGAAAACGGAATTGATTGACCGTCTTCGCGCCGAGAATTAAATTATGCGTCGCGTTGAAGCCGTCCGAATTGCGAATGCGTCCGATCAAAGCATCGGCAAGGCGGTTCGTTCCGCTGAACTGCCGCAAATCGTTCGAGCGTCCCATTTGATAACCGAAAGTGAAGTTATTCGCCTGATTCAAATTCCAATCAACGCGGGTCGAAAAAATATGCTTCTTGGAAGGCGTGTCAACCGGCTGAATATACGGCGCGAGCAGAACGAAATTAGTTCCCGTGTTCGAGACATAAGTTTGCGTCGGATTGGTCGGCGCAGGCAGAGTGAGCCGCGATGTGTTGTTGACCGGCACGAAAACGTCAATGATCGTGTCTTCCTGGATTTTGTCGAATTCGTAAGCGGAGAAAAAGAATAGTTTGTTTTTAACAATCGGACCGCTGAACGTAACGCCCGGATCGTAATTGGTGAACGGAGCGCGTTCGATGCCGCGCCGGTTATTGTTCCAGGTGTTGGCGTTCAAATTATTATCGCGGAAAAACATAAAAGCGCGTCCGCGAAAACGGTTGCTGCCGTTGCGCGTTCTGATATTGACGCGACCGCCGGAAGCGCGTCCGTATTCGGCGGAGAATTGGTTGGTGATAACCTGCACTTCGGCGACCGATTCGATTGAAGGCTGAAAGCGAAATCCTGCCGAACGGTCGTCGTTATTATCTAAGCCGTCGAGCGTAATATTATTTGAATAAGCCGCGCCGCCCGACAGCGCGAAAGTTCCGGCTTCTTCCGGCGTATTGCCCTGCGCGAAACTGCCGCGTGTTCCCCGGTCGCCCGACAAATCGCGGGTCGAAAGCGGTTCTTCCGTTACGCCGCCGAGCGTGAAAACTAAGTCGAGCGGGTCTCGCGTATTGTTCGGTAATTCTTCGACTTCGCGCTCCGTTACCGTTCCACCGACGACCGTTCGCGTCGTGTCAACCACCGGCGCGTCATCATCGCCGATAGTTACGGTTTGTTCGACGACGACATTTCCCGGCGCGAGCGCGAAATCGAGCTGCACGTTCTGTCCGGCAATCGTTTCGAGGTCAAATTTCTCATTCGTTCCGAAACCGGTTTGCGAAGCGCGGACTTTGTATAATCCGGGCTGCAATTCGACGATGCGAAAGCGTCCTTCATCGTCAGTTACGACGGTGCGTTCGACGTTCGTCGAAACCAGTGTTGCCGTAACCGATGCGCCGACAATCGGGGCATTGTTTGAATCAGCGACTTTGCCGGAAATGGTTACATTATCCAAATCCTGGGCGTGTCCGGCGGTCGCACAGGCGAAGACGAAAACACAAACAAACATTATGACAGGCGCGAGCCTTCCAAATTTACAACTCATTATATTCTCCAGAAAAATTATGTTTTGGGGATTCTTTTTGAACGAAGTATTGTGCTACGAAAAGGGTTTGGTTGTAAAGACGGAGTGAGACGTTTGAGGTTAAAAATCTGTAAATTTATTCTTCGCCTCTTCTGCGGCGCATTTCCGTTACGGTCAGACGCGAAACCGGGATGAGGGCTTCGCTCCCGGCGAACAAGTCGTTTTTATTGGAAAATTCGTCGGCGTGAGTGCGGAGATATTCAAAAAAGCGTTCAAACTCGCTCTGCATCTGATCCATTTTTTCGCGCATATTGAGAATGATTTCCACGCCCGCGAGATTCACGCCCAAATCCCGCGTCAGCGACAAAATCACTTCCAGCCGTTCGATGTCCGCGTCTTCGTAAAGCCGCGTATTGCCGTCCGAACGCGACGGTTTCAGCAATCCTTCACGTTCATATAAACGCAGGGTTTGCGGGTGAATTTCAAATAATTCAGCCACCGCGCTGATCGTGTAAGTTTTAACTTTCTTCTTCATTTTCTTAACTTCAAAGCAAATTTATTCAAAAGTTTTCGTTCGTTTGCCGCCAGAGATAAAATCCCCAAACAATCGCCGTCGCCGAAGAAATCGCCGACCAGAAAAGGTATCGAAACTCGGTCGAAGGCGTAGTCGGAAAATACGCCAGCGCGAATAAAAGACCGCTCGATGCAAAGACGAAAACGATTTCCCAGTCGCCGTGCAGACGATTTTTCAAAGATTGATAAAGAAAAAACGCGCTCAATGCTAACCAGATAAATCCGCGAAAAGCGAAAGTCTGCATCACGGGACGGCGAAACAATCCAAAATATTTGGTTAATAAATCTCCGCCGAAATTTTCCCCGCCGCGAAATTCCGGCGGACTGCTCGCGTAACCGATGTCCCAGAACGGGCGCGTAACCGAATAATCCAACCCGATCAACTGCGCGAATACTTTTCCGCGATGTTTCAAATAACTCAGCGGATGCGCCGCGACAGTTTCCAACCATTTGCCGCGCAAACCCGATATTTCTTCCGCGTTTTCGGTCAGCGGCAATACTGCCGAATCGCCCTGATTCGGAATGTCGGCGAATATCAAATCGCTCACCGCACGCGGATTGTAACGCGCTTTGACGGTTTCCATCGAAAAATCTTTGTACCGCAAAACATATTCAGGAAACAACGCTTCGTTTCGCTCGGCGGAAATCGCCGCCAGATCATACAAAAAAATCTGCTGTGCCGGATAAACCGTGCGCCCGTCGGTGATTCGGTAAGTTACGAAATAAACCGTCGCCGACAGCGCGGCGAAATAAGCGCAGCCGATGAAAATCGGAACGAGTTTCTTTTTTTCGATTTCAAATATCCGCGCCGCGACGATTCCCGTCCAAATCGCCAGCGGCAAAATCGCCGGTAGCGCATTCAAACGCGCCGCATAACCGTAGAATAAAAACACCGGCGAAATGAAAAGCGCGAACTTACTTTTCGTTTCATTCGCCTGATAAACGAGTGCCGTCGTCAGAAACAGCGACGCACCTAAACCGACATCTTTCCAAACGGTCGTCAACTGCGAAAGAATCTGCGGCAGCAATCCGAGCAGAACGATTACCAACGCCAAACCAAATGATTTTCTTTTATTCATTCGCCAGAAAATCGCGCCCGCCGTCCAAAAAATCGCGTTCTGCAAAACGAACATCAACGCCGGTCCGGGAATAATTCGGTCGAGATTTCCCCACAGGTACGACATCAACGGAGAATTTATATCGTGAATCAAATTTTCACGCCCGCCGTTCAGATTCGCCAGCGAATCCGGCGACATCAAGCCCGGATAAAACGCCCGAACGGTTATGATAAAGAACGTAAAACAAAGCGCGTATCCCAAATTATTTCGCAGTACGGATACGACTGACATAAAACTTTATTCCAATCCCATCGCCCTGCGCGGATTTTCGGCATTAGCTTTTTCAAAGGAGCGCAAAACCTCTTTCGTTTCCTCGCTGATGACTCGCGGCAAAACGATTTTGACTTCGATAAACTGGTCGCCGCGTAAATTGGGATTTCTCAAACTTGGAAATCCGCGTTCGCGCAGACGAAACTTCTGACCGGATTCAGTTCCCGCCGGGATCTTCAACTGCGCTTTACCTTCAACGGTCGGCACTTCGATTTTCGCGCCCAAAGCCGCTTCCGGCACGGTGATCGGCACGACAACATAAATATTATCGCCCTTGCGAGTGAAAAATCGGTGCTTGCCGACGTTCGTGATAATAAACAAATCGCCGGGTTCCGCTCCCAATCTGCCGCCCTGACCTTTTTTCGGAATGCGAACTCTTGAGCCGGTATCAACGCCCGCCGGAATGCGAACCTTGACCTGCTCGGTTTTTGGAGTTACACCTTTGCCGTTGCAGAGCGAACACGGTTCTCTGCGTCGTCCCGTACCATCGCAATCCGGGCAGGTCTGCGCGAAATTCAATCTTCCGCCCTGTCTTTGAACTTGTCCCGTGCCTTTGCAGGTCGGACAGGTAACAACCGCGCCGCCCGTGTCGCCCGCGCCCTGACAGCGCGAACACTGCTCGCTGCGGTTAACGGTGATGTTCGTCGTCAAACCCGTTACCGATTCTTCAAAACTCAAAGCCAGCGGCATTTCAATATCTTTGCCTTTCTTGGGCATCGCCTTCGGCGGTTCGGGTTCACGCGCCGTTCGACTGCTGCCTCCGCCGCCGAATAAATCCGAGAAAATATCTCGAAAAGATGAACCGCCGCCCGAACCGCCGGGTTCAAAATTGAAACCCGAAAAATCGTAATTAGCCGAACTCGCGCCGCCCGTCGAACCCGCACCGTAACTCGCGCCGTACGGCGAATTGACATCGAGATTGTCGGCGTAATAGCCGAAACGGTCGAACACCTTGCGCTTTTTATCGTCGGATAAAATGTCGTAGGCTTCCTGAATTTCCTTAAATTTTTCCTCGGCGGCTTTGTCGTTCGGGTTAACGTCCGGGTGAAATTTACGCGCCAGTTTGCGATACGATTTTTTAATTTCGTCCGCCTTCGCGTCTTTTTTTACGCCGAGAATTTGGTAATAATCTTTTTTTGCCATCTTTGGAATTTTCGATTTGCGATTTTTCGCAAGTCATCGCAAACATCAAATTTCAATGATTTTCAATCGCAAACCGCAAATCGAAAATAACTTTATTTATCAAAATCAAACGCGATCTTTATCGCTTCAAAAATTTCCTGCATTCTCTCTGCGGAAACATTCGTTAAAACCTTTCCAAGTTTCTCTTTCTGAACGGTTTGAATGTTATCTAAATTGACCGCACATAATTCATTCAAGCCGTCTTCTTCATCCAGCCAAACTTCCGTCGAGAGATTCCGCGCAGTCGTAGTTATCGGGGCGATTGTTACCCAAGTTAGTTTCGGTATCGCAGAACTGCGCGTCAAAATCAAAACAGGACGACGTTTATCGGGTGATTTAAATGTGTGATAGCAGACATCGCCTTGTATCATACTTGCTTCCAAAATTCTTCCATCTGCTCATCTTCGATTTCAAACTCATCAGGCTGAACAGGAAATTTCCCATAAGCCTCTTGATACATTTTGCTAATTTCTTCTTCAATATATTTTTTCTTTCTTTTGTCCTGATGCAGAGTCTTTCGTAATGAATCATTGATATATTGCAACCGATCTTTGTTAAAATCTTTGGCAACGGCATCAATTTCCGCAATCATATTTTCGTCCAGTTCTATTACAACTTGCATAATTTTTAATTATGTTTGATTTTAATTTTTGCCGGTAATTATTTTACCATTTTCATGTTCGTCGTAAATTTCTCCTTCATCGCCCTGCACTTTAGCAGCAAGATTTTTAGAGATTTCTATCATTTTACCGATAGTTTCGTTGTCGGGTTTATTAACTTTTATTTCCCCTTCAAACCAACTGAACCAAACTTTATCAAAACGTGAATGTTTCTTCCAAATGCTTATTCCATCACGTTCCATTCTTATGACGGCTCCGTCAGGACTTACCGTTTCAGCAAAACTATCAAGCTGCATTTCTTTATCACTCTCGACATACGCTTTCCATTCTTCTACTGAAATATCGCTTGATAAGTCTTCATCGAACCAATTTTCTTTTCGAGTGATGTGCAATTCATAGCCCATAAATTTTCAGCAAAATCGGTGAACAGCAAACAGAATTTTCTGAACACTGTTCACCGACTTCTTAATTTGCCGAGATTTTACTTTTTCTCTTCATCAACATCAACATATTCGGCATCAATCACGTTGTCGTCACTGCCCGAAGTTGAAGATGTGGTCGAATCGCCGCCTGCGCTTGCTGAACTTGCCTGTTCTTCGGTCGGTGCGCCGCCCTGCGAAGCCGTCTGGTTATAGATGACTTCCGCCAACTTGTGCGAAGCGGTTTGCAGACGCTCAAACGCTGAATTCATTGCGTCGGCATCTTCGCCCGCTAACGCAGTTTTTGAATCCGCAATCGCCGATTCCAACTCGCTCGAAGCCGCCGCGTCGAGTTTGTCTTTGTTTTCGCTGAAAGTTTTTTCCACCGAATAAACCAGACCGTCGAGTTTATTTCTGGCTTCAATCGCTTCTTTGCGTTTGATGTCTTCGCCCGCGTGCGATTCGGCATCTTTCATCATTTTGTCAATTTCTTCCTTCGACAAACCTGACGAAGACGTAATCGTGATCTTCTGTTCGCGTCCGGTTCCGACATCTTTCGCCGAAACATTGACGATGCCGTTCGCGTCAATGTCGAATGTTACCTCGACTTGCGGAACGCCGCGCGGTGCGGGCGGAATGCCGACTAAATGAAATTTGCCGAGCGTTTTATTATCCGAAGCTAGCGGTCGTTCGCCTTGCATAACGTGGACTTCGACGGACGTTTGATTGTCCGAAGCGGTCGAAAAGATTTCCGATTTGCGCGTCGGAATCGTTGTGTTGCGCGTAATCATCTGCGTCATCACGCCGCCCAAAGTTTCGATTCCGAGACTCAAAGGCGTAACGTCAAGCAACAGAATATCGGTTTTATCACCGCCGAGAACCGCCGCCTGAACCGCCGCGCCGAGCGCGACAACTTCATCGGGATTCACGGTTTTATTCGGCTCTTTGCCAAAGAAATCTTTGACCATTTCCTGAACTTTCGGAATGCGCGTCGAACCGCCGACGAGAACGATTTCGTCAATCGCTTTCGCGTCAAGTCCGGCATCTTTAATCGCCTGTTCGACCGGCGGCATCAAGCGTTTTAAAAGCGGTTCGATCAACTGCTCGAATTTCGAGCGCGTCAATTTCATCACCAAATGCTTCGGACCCGATTGGTCAGCCGTGATAAACGGCAAGTTGATTTCGGTTTCCATCGCGCTCGACAATTCGATCTTCGCTTTTTCGCCCGCTTCTTTCAGCCGCTGCAAAGCCATCTTGTCGTTCGTCAAATCAATCCCTTGATCTTTCTTGAATTCGTCAATGATCCATTTGACCAGCGTTTCGTCCACGTCGTCGCCGCCTAAATGCGTGTCGCCGTTCGTGGATTTCACTTCAACGACTCCTTCGCCGACTTCCAAAACGGAAATGTCGAAAGTTCCGCCGCCGAAGTCAAATACGGCAATAGTTTCTTCTTTCTTCTTGTCCAAACCGTAAGCGAGCGCGGCTGCCGTCGGTTCGTTGACGATTCGCATCACTTCGAGACCGGCGATTTTACCGGCATCTTTCGTCGCCTGTCGCTGCGCGTCGTTAAAATACGCCGGAACGGTAATCACGGCGCGGTCAACTTTCGCGCCCAAATAATCTTCCGCCGCTTTTTTCAATTTCTGCAAAACCATCGCCGAAATTTCCGGCGGGCTGTAAGATTTGTCCTGCGCGTCAATTTTGACATCGCCGTTTGAAGCGCGTTCGACTTTGAACGGCACCTGCTTTTTCTCGCCGCCGACTTCATCGAATTTGCGCCCGATAAATCTTTTAACTGAATAAAGCGTGTTTTCCGGGTTCGTTACCGCTTGTCTTTTCGCCACTTGTCCGACCAGACGATTGCCGTCTTTGGTGAACGCGACGACTGACGGCGTAGTTCTGCCGCCTTCTTCGTTCGTAATTACGACCGGTTCGTTCCCTTCCATCACGGCAACCACTGAATTAGTCGTTCCTAAGTCAATTCCAATAATTTTACTCATTTCTTAACTCTCCAAAATATGAATTAGCCAATTCTATGCTTTAACAAAAAACTTTAATTTTTCCTGAGCCGAAAGTTAGTATAATATCTGAGTGTCTTGCTGTCAAATTTGTTTTAGAGCAACGAACAAAAAGCGTAGAGTTTTAAAAACCTACGCTTTTTGTTCGGCTTTTCGAGCGAGCGAATTTTTTTTCACTTATCGTTTCGATTAGCTTTGCTTTGTTTATTATTGAGATCGCTCAAACGGTTTGCCCATTTTGTGATGGATTCAGGAGTTTTGCCGCCTCTTTCTCTAAAATACCTGGTCTTTTCAGTCTCGCGGTAAATGGCGGCGTAAATGATATTCCTACTGAAATCAATCGCTACCGCCGATTCCAAATGTTGGCAGGCGTGGATCAAACAGCCGCTGGCGAAAAGAATGTCGCCGGTTTTTTCAATCGGCGTGAGCGTCTCGAACGACTCCAAAAAAGCCGCGTAATTCTTTTCGCCTAAAAGTTTTTTCAGACGGGTTTTGATAATCGGATCTTCCAAGATTTTATCGGAATTTTCACCGTTCCAACTGGCGACATCGGCGGGCAAAGCGGGAATTTTCGGCTTCACAGTTTGAGCAAAAGCCGAAAATCTAAAAACCGTCGTGAATAAAAATAAGAAGATAAATAATTTCATAAGTTCCTCATCTCAAGCAGAAGCAATTCACCGCTTCGTTTTATTTTATCTCTTTACACGATTTGGCTGATGCCTTGTCAGCCAACTGCTGCGCCCGCACATTTTGATTTTTGCCGGGTTTGACGACATCGGTAACGCAAGCCGAAGTCGGGCTGATTTTGGAGACTACGAGATATGAAGTCGGCGGTTTTTCGTCGCCTTTATCGGAGACATTCAGGCGAACGATGAGCGCGACGGGCGTTTTGCCTTTCATTCGCCATTCAGCTTTTTCGCCGAGCGCGGAAAAGTTATGGAAATAACTCCAAAAATCCAAACCGACGGTTTCTTTAGACGGCAGAACGACTCCGATGGAATTCCGTTCGTCGTCCAGATAAACTTCCAAATCGTATCCGCCGACACCCGCGCATTTGGTTGAATAATTTCCCGGCATCCCGTTGTCAACGGCGACGGTTTGGCATTTGTCAGCCGTCAAACCGGTATAAACGCTTTTGTTTTGGGCAAAAGCCGCCGTTGAAAATGCGAGAACAAACAATAAAAACAAAGTATTTTTGAACATCTTTTCCATCCTCCAATCTATTAAACGAGAAACTGTCGCATTTAAGGTCAAGACTTTTCAAGTTTTGTTTTCCGCTTCAATTTATCGAGATATTTCGCATCGCTTTTTACGCCGAGTATCGCCGTTCTCGAACAGTTGGTCGTCGAAAGAGTATCTTTCTTTCCAAAAGCATAGACGAGATAAGTTTTCCCAATTTCAAAATTGTAGCCGCACATCGCGCTGTCTTTCGCGGTGCGGATCGTGATCTCCCGACTAAGTTCGCCTTTCCACGATTTAGCGACTTTGAATCTGACGATCAAGCTATATTGATCCGTCGCCGATTCTTTAACTTCAACGACTTCGCCGGAGAAAACGGCATCCGCGCCTGAATAGGCATTCTCAATCTGCTTTTTTACCGGCTCAGGCGTAATCACACAGCTACAGGCGAATGATTTTTCCGCCGTTGCGAATAGAAAGATAGTTAAAGCGAACGCAATATAAATATATTTTTTCATTTTATTTTTCTCCCGAACAAAATTTTCTAAAATTTTTAATCTGAAGCGACCGACGCGCCGCAAACTTACCTTCTGCATTTACATAAACGTAGATATTGAACGAAAGAGGTCAAGGCGCGAAAAAAAACTTTTTTCTATTTTTGATGACCCTTTTTCCGACGCATTCTCGTTTGTATGGATAGAGGGTTGTTGAGCCGCGACCGGCAAATGTTCGACAGGCTTTTCAGCCGTCATTATATTCTGAAAAATCAGGAGAAAAAAAGTATGTTCAAAAGAGAAAATAATTCAAACGATCAGGAGAAAAATATGAAACAAACAGCAAAAAAATACTTGCGCGGCGCAGCGGCGTTGGCGTTGTTCGGCGGAATGGTTTTTATGACACCGGCGGCTTTGCAGGCGAAACCGGCGGCGGATATTTCGGTTCACGTCGAAGTTAATGTTCACGGTTCGGACATCGGCGTTTCGTCCGACGTGTTGGAAGAAACGGTGGACGCGCTTTTGGAATCCGCAAAAATTCAGGTTAGTGATTCAGGCGGATCGAGCGTAACCGAACTCAAAATTGATATTTATAAAGATGATGACGGCGAAGGATTCAAGGCGGAAGCCAACTGGGACGACGACGACGAGGCGGAAGTCGAAAAGCATTGCGATACGCAGGATGCGATAGATAATATCGTCGTCGAAGAAGTCAACGCTTTTATCGCGTTCATTCACCACTAATAAACTTCGCCTTAACATTTAAAGACAAACAGAACCTGCCAAAATTATTTCGGCAGGTTCTAAATTTTTGTACTCAAAGATTAATTTAAAGAAAGCGGGTTCAGAGTTACGCCTTCAGGCGTGAATTACCGCGATAACTCACGCCTGAAGGCGTAACTCTGAACTTTGCCGGATGATTTTTGCTCATCAATCTGTCAATCGCCCTTCCGCCAAAGTTAAAATTCTTACGATTTCAAATACGGCGCGAGCAGTTTTTCCCACGAATGATTGACTCTCTGGAATTCCGCCGGACAGCGTTCGGCGCGGTCGGCAGGCAGACCGTTTTTGCCGAGCAGATGTTTATTCTGTACCGGATTGCTGCCGTAAGTCAGGCACAGCATATCGTAAAATCTTTGCTGGTCGAGCGAATGTTCGTCCCAGAAAGCGAGTTCGTCATTATTTTGCCCGTCGCTGACGATGGCGAAAAATGTCGCCGCGCTCAAAACCATATCTTCGCCTTCGGGCGTGCCGTCGAGCAGAACGAACATCGCCAGCTGGTCAACCGCGTCTTCTTCGCGCCCGGTCGCGGGCAAATCCCAGACATCAATCAAACAGTGTCCGAGTTCGTGGAAAAAGAAAACGATCATTGCGTTGTTGGACATATCTTCGATCTGCGCCGGATTTTTTGAAATCTTTTTAAACGCTTCGTTGAATTCGTCGAGAAACTCGTAACACATCGTGATTTCTTTGACTTCGGGATTATAAAAAGCGTTCGGCTCGCCGCATTTGTCGAAATTCAGATAGACATCATACGGCAGCGCGATGATTTCGTTGAGCGGTTTGGTAACTTCAACCAACACATCGGCAACTTCCTTATCCATCACTTTTTTCGGATTTGCCTTTAAAGTCCTGGGAGAAAACCCGATTTTGAAATCGCCTTTGTCAATCGTGTTTCCCATTGGCTTGCCAGCCGTCTGCGCCGAAGCGATTGGCATATTTGCCGTCGGCGCGACGGATATTAAAAGCGCGTAAAAAATCGCCAGGACGACGGCGCGTTTGATAAATTTAGTGTTTTCGCTTTTTGAATTCGCTGTATTTGCAGATTTCATATCGTTATCTCCGTGTTTTTAATTTATTTTGAAATATCCTGCGCCGTCTCCGCGCCGAGAGTCGAAAGCGGCTTCGTACTTAATCCGAAAGTCTCCGGGTTTTCACCGACAATCGCCGCCGCCAAGAATTTAGGAATGTATTTGACGGCTTCGGTTTGAAATTGTTGGTCGAATCTTTTCGGACTGCCGACCAAGCCGCAGATCGGACACGCCACGTTTTCGTTGTCGGACATAAACTTGAAACGAAGGTCGAAATGTATTTTCTTCCGTTCACGATTCCAACTGAGAATCGCCAAAAACTCCGTCATATTGTATTCGGCGAAAAAATCCTCATTGTCCTTCAGATAACGCGCCGCCGCGTCTGCCGCTTTTTCGGTGTTGACACGATCCTTTGCAGGTAATTTGTATTTTTGCGCCCGCGCACTATCAATCTGGAACATACCGACGCTGCCGGTCGGACTTTTGATATTGGCATCGAATTCCGATTCGATCATCGCAATATAAAGCCCGGAAAGACGCGCCGCGCCGTTTTTATCGAAGGCTTTGTTGATCAGCGGCGCGGCTTCACTGCCGCGCTGTAAAACGAAATTCAAGTCGTCGGCAAAGAATCCCGTCTTCCGTTTATTGCCGACTCTTTTGGCGTATCCGTCAACATATTTCGATACTTGGAGTTTGAAATCTGCATTAAAGGCAAATGTTTTGCCGGAAATAACAGTCGTGATTTCATCAATCTTCCCAGCGACGTAATCGGATTTTTCTTTCTCCGACATCTCTGTATATGCCTTTGACTGCGCCTGCGTATTTGCCGTCAAGCCCAGCAGCAGAACGATTAGAATCAAAAAGTATCTGTTTTTCATAATTGTTAGAGTCATTGCCGACTCGTCTTTCGGGTTAATTTCGCTCATATAAATCTCCTTTGGTCGTTTAATTGGCGGCTGCCAGAATCTCGTCAAATTCACGCTCGATTTTTTGTTGATAGGAGTTGATTGTTGAAGCAGCTTTGCCTTCATCGTTATCGCAAAAGATTCGGGCTAAAGCCGTCAAATGCGGCAGATTTTCGTTTTGAAAGCCCAATCCGCCGCGTGCCGTCCATTGCGAGATATTCGTCCGGCGGCGCAGATAATCGTCGAGATTCCAACACATTTCTTTTTCCGCGCAGTAACTTGCCGACAGTACTTTTTCAGGAAGATTCGGAAAATTTTCCGATTCGGGCGACAAAACATCGAACACAGATAAAGACGACGGAGCGGAACGCGGCTTCAGTCGAAAATTACGCAGCAGATTAGCGACTGATTTTGCCGCCGAAACGCAGCTCGTTATTTTGCCGCCGTAGATACTGATCCAGGGTCTTGTTTGATTGACACAAATTTTATATTCACGCGGAATATGGAGCGTCTCACCTGTTTCCGAACAGGAATTTTTGACGGGCAAAGGTCGGACACCGCATCTGAGCGAAACTATATTTTCGGTTGAAATCGGTTTGGACAAATGACTATTGAGTTCTTTAATAAGAAAGCGAATGTCTGACGGCTCGATGGAAAAACCGGCTTCGAGGTCGGCGGCACGGGTTTCGGTCGCTCCCCACAACGAAATCGGTCCCCACGGAATCAATGCCATACCGCCTTCATATTCGAGTGTTTCAACCATCAAAGTCGAATTGTGGTTCGGGAGGCGATTTATCCCGATAAAAACGCCTTTGCCGAAAGCGTGTTTGTATGGCGATTCGATCCCGAATTGCTGATTGATCCGGTCTGTCCAGACTCCGGCGGCGTTAACGACACATTTGGTTTTGACGACTTTTTCCGTTTCGCCGATTGAGTCGAAAATCTCTAAATGCCAGGATTTATCGGCAGAATCATAGCGTCCGCCGTTCAGTCCGCAATAATTGAGCGCGATTTGCTCGGAACAGTTTTGCTGCTTTAATATCCAGCCAAGCACAAACCTCGCATCTGACGGCTCAAGCGCGGCTTCCTGATAATCAAACGAGTATGGGAAATTCCCGTTTTCCAAAAAAGACCTTTCGCTGAACTCTTTTTGACAACGCGGAAGCGAACGCTTTCCCGCGCCGAGCAGCCAGTAAGTATAAAGCGCAAGACGAGATACCAAAGGTTTTCGCCCGACGGCGGCGGTTGGCAGATAACGAAACTGACGCGGAATTACCCATTCAGATTTGTCTCTCATCAAACGCTCGCGGGAAGCGCAAAGCCGTCCGATTTTGACGAAACTCAGTTTGCGAAGATCGTGCAGATTTGCCCAAGCCATCATCGCCGACGATTGACTCGTGCCGCCCGCAAAATCTCCTTTATCAATCAAAAGAACTCTAAACCCTTCAAGCGCGAGATGATGAAAAACCGCCGCGCCGCTGATTCCGCCGCCGACAATGACGACATCAAAATCAGTCTGCTCAATCGCATCGAGTTGTTTTTTTCGATATTCAAACCTCATAGATAAAAAGGCAAAAGTAAAAAGGTAAAAGGCAAAATTTCGGAAATACAATCGCGTTCATTCGCAGATGAAATTCTTATTTTGCCTGCGCCGTAATTTCTTTCCCGTGACTCAAAACTTTTTCAAACGCCGCAACATATTGATCAAGCAAATCCTGCTTGGCGTTGGGAAAAACCGGCAGTTTGATAAGCTCCTGATTTGCCGCTTCCGTTCTCGGTAAAGCGTCCGCTTTATAAGTCGGTAATTTCAATGAGTCAGTTTCCGTCAATCTGGCAACACCCGCCCAAAGCCCGTGAGTAAAAAACGGCTGTTGATGAAGCAGCGGATAGCGCGGAGTCGAAACGGTACAGCCTTCGGCGGTTAAGGCTTCGATCAGTAAACTCAAAGGCATCGCGCTTTTCTCGGCATCGTAGCGAATCATAAATTCAAAATAGACTCTCGAAATGTGTTCCGGCGGCAGAAATGTATGTAATCCGAGTCGTTCAAGTTTTTCCGACAAATAAACCAGATTATCGCTGCGCCGCTGATTATTTTCATCGAGTTTTTTCAGCTGAACTCTGCCGACCGCCGCCGAAAGCGCAGCCATTCGCGTTTTCATTCCAAAAGTCGTTGCCGCCAAATAGCGCGTATCGTTCGGCAGTTCCATCATCCGCATCATATCGCCCAGACAAACGGCGCGTTCAAAAATTTCATCGCTGTCGGTCAGTAAAATTCCGCCTTCGCCGGCGGGCGCGAGTTTGTCGGTTTGCAGACTGAAAACGGAAACATCGCCGAGCGTTCCGCATTGACGACCGCGCCAGACTGCTCCGTGCGCGTGCGAAGCATCTTCGATAATTTTCAAATCATATTTCCGGGCGATTTCATAAAGCTCCGTCATCTTCGACGGCATCCCGAACAAATGAACGACGACGATGGCGCGTGTGCGCGACGTAATTTTGCTTTCAACGTCTTTCGGGTCAAGTCCCAAACGCTCCTGCTCGCTTTCGGCAAAAACGGGAATCGCTCCCAGCCAAAGCATCGGCGTAACGGATGCCCAAAAAGTCGCCGTCGGCACGATCACCTCATCACCCGGCTGTAAATTAAGCGCGAAGAACGCCGCCATCAAAGCCGCCGTCCCGTTGCAGTGCGCCAAGGCGTAACGAACTCCGAATCGCTCCCGGTAATCGTTTTCAAGTTCGCGCGTCGCCGGATGAAAAGAAAGATTTCCTGAGCGCAGCACTTCCAAAACCGCCGCTTCATCTTCCCCGGTAAAAATCGGATACCGGTTCGCTTCCGTTTCGTCAATCGTAACTGCTTTATCTCCGCCTAAAATGGCAGGTTTGGTTAAATTGGACAATTTTGTTTTCTCCGTTGGTTCTCATTGAAATCAGTGGTAATGCTTTTATTGGCGACATAATAGCATAGAAAACTAACGTCTGATTTATTCTCATTAACTTCTCAAACCTCAAATAGAACCGCAAACCCTATTTTTTATAATTGTCCGCGACAAACTTATTAAACAGCTTGTTAAGATTCGCCGGTTCGTAAATCGCAAATCCGTCGGCATCGGGTTTCGACTGAGCCGCCCGGTTTTTGCTCATTACATATGCTTTGGTATCGGTGATAAAAGCGGCGATGAATTTTTTTCCGAGCGGCGTGGCGGCGAATTTATCGTATTCGGCTTTGTCGGCAGCGGTATAATTCGGTTTGCCGCCGTTGCCGGTGATGATTTGCTCCAACTGAGTTTGCCGGATGTATTTCAAAACCGGATTTGTGTTCTCCGTATCGAGAAAGGTGATTAAATCGTTGAGTTCTTTGAGCGTAAATTTCGCCGAATAGCTTTTATCCAAGCCTTCCATCACCCATTGTTCGGTCGGGAAATTTTTATTCATCGCCTCTTCAGTAACTTTGTCGGTGATTTTAATTAGCTGCTCGTAACCGGCTTTGACGAAAACTTTTTGATCGGCGGTTAATTTGTTATTGACTTTCAGCGCGGCATCAAACCCTTCGATGCGATTTTTTCGGTCTGTTACCTTTCCCGCTTCAATGTCTTTCGTTCCCGGAAGTTTGGCTATTTCCGCTTCGATGCCGACATACGGATGTTCAGGGTATGTCATATTAGCTAACCGTTCAACCGCTTCGGGCTTTGAATTTGAAACCAGAGGCGATTTCGTCTGACCGGAGAATTGGTCATCCGGCATCTGTTTATACATCGAAAAAACCGACGATATTTGATACTGCATTCCCGAATCAGTAACGACGGCTTTGACATCCTGAAACAGCAAATTAATCACCTGCGTTTTTGATTTCCCCGCCAAATCTTTCCGCGCATCCCACTTTTTCGTGATCGCCGCGTATTTTTTTCCGTCGGTTTCGGCAACTGCCAGATTTTCCTGCACTACCTGTTTGAGTCCCGTTATCAAATTCGCCAGCTGCGGCGCGTTCAGCGGTTTATCAGAATCGGTTTGGGCATTGATATTAAAACTAAATACCGAACACAGCAGCGACCAAACTATGACTAACTTTGTCCAATTATTTCCATTTTTGATTCTTCTCAACATCATATTTCTCCTTTAGCCGAAAAAGTCTGCCTCTACATATCTAAACGGGAAACATCGGCAAAAGGGGTCATCAAAAAACTGCCAGATAAAAAAAGACGTGAAAGAAAACAATCTTTCACGTCTTTTGACCGATTCGCTGCGCGGAAATTTATTTGATCGAAACTTTGAGCGTGTAATTAGCCGTCGGATGTGCGGTAACGTAAATGTAGTAATCGCCCGTCGCGGGAACTTTGACGGTCAGATTTTTCCCGTCGTAAGTTTCCGTTCCGCCTTCCAAAACATCGCCCGCAAAAAAATCGGCTGAACGGCTGACGACGAATTGGGCTTTATTATCGTCCGCCGCCTGCCACGAAATTTGAATTTTCAGCGTCTGATTTTTGCGGACGCGGATCACATAACCGTCGTGTGCCTCGCCGCCGACGAAACCTTTCACCGTCGCCGGATTTCGCAGGCGTTTCGTCTTGACCGTATTCGCCTGCGCCAAAAACGAAAGGGAAAAGACGTTGATCAGCAAAAGTATTAAAGTTAATCGTTTGATTTTTCGCATCGTTGTTCTCCATCTTTTAAGTTGTCGTAGCCGGCGTTCAGAGTCCAAACTTCAGCGTGTCGCTTTTCGCCGCGCTGAAGTTTGGACTCTGAACGCGGCAACTTATTTTGTCAATACACTTAATTGTTGCTCGCGCCGCCGCTCCACATTTCAAAACTGCCCCAGATTTCATCCACGATTTTTTCGTTGGCGGCAAATTTGTCGGTGTCCGTGCCAAGAATCATCACGTAATTGTCGCTGACATCCGTGCCGACCAGGATTCTGAGCGTTCCTTTGCTTCCGTCTTCCATCACGGTCGTCGCGTCGGCGACGGAGTAATCATCGCTTTCGCCTTTTAATTTTCCGGGCGTTACTTTTTGTCCCATTCCTTCCAGAAAATCAACCGCGTCTTTCAGCAAATCTTCTTTGGTCAAAGTTTTGTCTTTATAAGACAAGACGAAAATATCAACGTCCGAAGGCGTGGTCGCGCCGAAAACGTCAATGCCGCTGGTGGTTTCACTCTCGCCGGTCGTGCCTGCCGGAACGGAAAAGCCGTAGCCTTTTTTCTCGTCATAAATGTAAATCCAGTCCGCCGGAATAGGAACGCCTTTTTTCGCCGTATGCGCCGTGCCTTCGGGTTTCTTTTCGTTGGCTAAAGTCGGTTTCGGCTTATCGGTTTTCGCCGTCGAATTTGAAGGCGAAGCGGAATTAGCCGGTTTGTTCGCCGGACTCGCCGCCGTGTTCGCCGGTTTAGCGGCGTTGGCATTACTTCCGTTGCCCGTGCTGAATGACGCGCTGCATCCGGTTAAAGAGATGCCGACCGCCATCATCATCGTCGTCATCGTAAAAAGTTTGTTTTTCATTTTTTTGTCTTCTCCTGTTTGTTTTGGCGAAAAAGATTAATTCTTTTCCACTTTCTGATTTTTTGGAACGAATGACGCGCCTTACTGTTCGATAGGTTTCTCCGCGAAAAACTCCTCGTCCACTTACCTAAACGAGATTCGGAAGGAAAAAGGGTCATCGTAAAATTTTTATATTCAAAATTTTTGTTCTATACTCAGCGAATAAATCTCACCCTAAAAAACGGATGTTAAATGCCGCATCGCAACAGATAACGCTTCTGCTGAACGATTGGAGTCAGGGCAACGAGGTCGCGCTCGAACAACTGATGCCGCTCGTCTATGAAGAACTGCGCCGGATGGCGCGGCGATATATGCGGCGCGAACATTTGGGACATACCTTCCAGACGACCGACCTGATTCACGAAGCGTATTTGAAAATCGCCAAACAGGAAGATCAGAACTGGCAGAACCGCGCCCATTTTTTCGGCGTGGCGGCACAGGCGATGCGGCATATTCTGGTTGATTATGCGCGTTCCAAAAACAGCCTGAAACGCGGCGGATTGGCAGAAAAAGTTACTTTGGAAGAAAATCTGGTCGCGTCGGCAAACCGCTCCGAAGAAATAGTCGCGCTCGACGACGCTTTGAAACAGCTTGCCGCTTTGGACGAACGCAAAAGCCGCGTCGTCGAGATGAAATTTTTCGGCGGCTTGAATATGGAAGAAATCGCCGAAGTCCTGAAAATCTCGCCCGAAACCGTCAAACGCGATTGGAAATTCGCCCGCAACTGGCTGCTGCGGGAATTGGCTGCAAATTCCTGAAAGCAATGTTTGATGTGAATGGTGAATGGTAAATCGTGAATCGGTAATTTTTTCACGATTCACGATTCACCATTTACGATTCACGATTCACCATTTACGATCCACCATTCACGACTAAAGTTATTTTGAACTAAAAACGCTTGGATTGTCTTTGATTATTTGGTCGGCTTTCGCCGCTAATGCGGTGGCTTCCTTCATCATTTCAGCGTTCTTCTTGTTGTATTCGCCGACTTGCTGATCGGCTTTTTCGGCATCCTTTTCAGCCAGAAACGATTTGACGAAAGTTCCCGTCGCACGGTCGGCTTCGGCTCTTTTCTTGAGTTCCTGCGCTTTTGCCGCCGCGTATTCCTGAAACTTGGGACTGGTTTTTACTTTTGAAGCCTGATCGAATTTGGCGGCGGCTTCGCTCGAATTTTTGTCGAGCTGGTCGTACATACCGGCGACTTCATCGAATTTGGCTTTGTTCTCGGTTTTGTATTTTTCCAAATCTTCAGCTTGCGTCATTTTTGCGCCGAGCAGATCGTTGAGCGAGTTGTTCGCCTTCACATTAATATCGTTATTTTTACCGATGATGGCGTTGCCTTCATCTACCAGTTTGTTGGCTTCGTCCGTTCCCGCATCGCACGCCGCGCCGATTGCCAATAAAGCCGTTAACATCAACCAGATAAATTTTTTACTTTTCAACATAAATTTTGTCTCCTAATTTTGAATAGAATTTGTTTCTTACCTGCATAAACGGGAATTGATCGGAAAAAGGGTCATCCGTCAAAAAGATTTTTTTCCAAAAAATAAAATTTGCTTTATACTCATTTCATTTCCCGAAAGCAGTTTGTCCCGCCGCATTGCAGTTTTTCTTGAAGATGAAAGCTGAAAGACTAAAACAGATTGAAGAGATTTATCACGCGGCGTTGGAAATCCCGACCGCCGAGCGCGATGCCTTCTTTCGTGAACGCTGCGGCGCGGATGAAAGTCTGCGGCGCGAGGTCGAGTCCCTGCTCTCTTTTGAAGAATCAGACGAGCATTTTCTCGACCGCCCGCCCGAATCGCTCGCCGCCGAAATGTTCGACGAGCAGGATAACCAGACGAATCTGACGGGCAAAGAATTCGGGCATTACAAAATTAAAAAACTTCTGGGCAAAGGCGGAATGGGCGAAGTTTATCTGGCGGAAGATGCGCGTTTGAAACGGCGCGTCGCGCTGAAAATACTGCCGCCCGGATTTGCCGCCAACGCTTCCAGACGCAATCGTTTCGAGCAGGAAGCCAGAGCCGCGTCCGCCCTGAATCATCCGAACATTCTGACCGTCCACGAATTCGGCGCGGAAGCCGGCATTCATTTTCTGGCGACTGAGTATATCGAGGGCGAGACTTTGCGCGAGCGTATTGTCGCCGACGGCGAATTGGCATTGGCGGACGCGCTCGACATCGCGGCGCAGGCGGCTTTTGCGCTGGTTGCGGCACACGCGGCGGGCATCGTTCACCGCGACATCAAGCCGGAAAACATAATGATTCGTGCTGACGGCATCGTCAAAGTTCTCGATTTCGGCATCGCTAAACTGATCGCCGCGCCGCTCGATGCCGAAGGCGCGACGTTGGAAAAAATCAGCACTCGAACCAAACCCGGCGCACTGCTCGGCACGCTTTCCTATATGTCGCCCGAACAAATTCGCGGCGAAACGATTGACGCGCGTTCGGATATTTTCAGCCTCGGCGTTTGTTTGTACGAAATGCTGACCGGCGGAAATCCGTTCCAACAGGAAACGACGGGTGATGTCATCGCGGCGATTTTAAGGGAAAATCCGTCGCCGGTAACGCAGGAAAACGCTGCTCTTCCTGCCGAACTCGAACGGCTTTTGAGTAAGGCTCTCAAGAAAAAGCGCGACGAGCGTTATCAAACGAGCAAAGATTTTCTGCTCGACTTAAAAACACTGCGGCGCGAAATCGAATTTTCCGAAAGCGCGGAACATACAGGAACCAAGAAATCGCTGACGACGAACACCGGAGCGAAAGTTTATACGACTAATTCCGATACAGTCAGCGGCGGATTTTCATTTCAAAAATGGCTTCCGGTTCTGCTCGTCGCGGTTTTAGCATTCGGCGGCGCGTGGTGGTTTTTCGCACGGCGCGGCACGGAAAGCGACGCGGCGCGAACGCCGCCGCAAACCGTCGAAGTCGCTAACTGGCGCGGCACTCCCGGCGAAGTTTACAGCACGGGCGCGTTTTCGCCGGACGCGAAAATGGTCGCTTTTACGTCAACTAAAGTCGGAACAAAAAATATCTGGGTCAAACAGCTTTCCGGCGGCGAAGCCGTGCAGATTACGAAAGACGATTTCATCAATCAAAACCCGATCTGGTCGCCGGACGGCGATGAACTCGCGTTTCTTTCGCAGCGCGGCGGCACGACGGGAATCTGGCGGATGCCTTCGTTCGGCGGCAGTCCGACTTTCATCAGTGCCGCTCAGGACGGCGGCGCGGTTTTGCGGCGGTGGTCAAAAACCGGCGCGATTTATTACGAATTGAGGGACAATCTTTTTAAGCTCGATTTGAAAACAGCTCAATCTTCGCCGGTTTCCCGATTCGATTCGGCAGCGGCGAGCGTCGGCAGTTTCAGCGTCGCGCCCGACGAGACGCAAATCGCCTGCGTGAAATTTGAAAACGAACGCTACGCGGTTTTGACGATGACGGCGAACGGCGGCGCGGCAAAATCAATCGTCGAAAGCGCGGACGAAATTCGCAACGTCGTCTGGAACGCCGACGGTCGGCGCATTTTTTACAGCCAAAACACGAACGGCGCGTTTCAGATTTTCGCCGTTGACGCGGTGAACGGCAATCCGGCGCAAATCACCTTCGGCGAACGCGACGCATTCGCGCTCGACTCATCGGCGGATGGCGCGAAAATTCTCTACGGATCGTCGAAGGAAGAATCCGACATCTGGGGCGCGAACGTCGAACGCGGCGAAGAATTTTCGTTTGCGTCCGACATCAATTCCGAGCTGTGGGCGGCGGTCGCGCCCGACAGTAAAACCGTCGCTTTTCAGTCAATCAAAAATCTGAGCCAGGGCGATAAAATTTTCAGCGGCGCGATTTTAACGAAGGCAACGGCGGCGGGCGATTCGCCGCTGCAACTGGCGGCAAACGCCGCGCTGCCCGTCTGGTCGCCCGACAATTCGCGGCTGGCATTCGTCCGCGTCGCGGGCGAGCAATATCATTTGTGGACGATTCGAGCGGCGGGCGGCGAGGAAAAACAATTAACGAATAATGATGGAATACCGTCAATCGAATTCACCGTTCTGCCCTACAATCGAACGCTGACCGCCGATTTTAGCTGGTCGCCCGACGGCGGTAAAATCGCCTACGTCGCCGACGAATTGCCGCGTAATATTCACTCGGCAGACGCGAATGATGCGAGCCGCAACATTCAATTAACTGAAAACACGGATGCGAATCAGCTTCTCTTCTGCCCGCTCTGGTCAGTGGACGGCAAGCGCATCGCTTACTCTTCAAAAACGAATAAAGCCTCAGCCGACGGTAAAAAATACTTCGGCGTGTGGACGGTTGACGTTGAAAATAAGGCGACGAAAAGCGTCCTGCAAACTGAAAATTTTCAAAGGCTTTTGGGATTTTCCGCTGATGACAAAGCGTTACTGCTTGCCGAAATCAAGGGCAAAAATCCGATTGGCTCGCCGGTTGAAACGACGATTGTCGAAGTCAGCGTCGAATCCGGCGGGCGGCGCGTGATTGCCGCGCTGCCGTCGGCTTATCTTTACAACATCAAATTGTCAGCGGACAAAAAATGGTTCGCTTACGCCGCGCATCAGGACGACAAAGACAACCTTTGGGTCGCGCCGACGGCGGGCGGCGCGGCGCGTAAAATCACCGCGAACAACGATGCGCGGCTGTATTATTCCGCGCTCGCGTGGTCGCCCGACAATCGGGCAATTTATTTCGGAAAGCAAACCCGTTACAGTTTGCTTTCGATGGTTACTAATTTCAAATAAAAGGAGAGAAATAGGAATGAAAAAAACAACTGTCCGAATGATGATCGTAATGGCGTTCGTCTTGCTGTTCTGGTCGGCGAATGAAAACTTCGCGCAAACTAATTGTTCAAAAACGACCGACGCGGAAATCGTTGCCGCGATAAAGGCGCAATTTGAAGCCGATGAGGAAATCAAAACTCAGATGTCGCACGTCAACGTCAGCGTCAAAAAGCGCGTCGTTACGCTCGAAGGCTGGCTCGACGGCAAAGCGTTGGTTGACAAAGCCGTCGCGCTCGCCAAAAAAACGAATTGCGTGAAAAAAGTAATCAGTGTGCTTAAAGAAAAAGGCGGCGGAAGTTGCGGACCGAGACAAAGACCGTGCGGCGACACCTGCATTGACAAGCGGAGCGAATGCACCATCGGCGGCTAAAAACATTTGGCTGGTTCAGAGTCGGGCGATTGCCCGACGTTATGCAATCGGGAACGTCGGGCAATCGCCCGACTCTGAACCAGATGAACCGGAGTTTTTTTATGAAAATCAGATTTTTGTTAATTTTTGCCTGCGTCGCGTTTTCGATTTTGACCAAATCTAATTTCGTTAGTTCGCAGCAAATCGCGCCGCCGAAAACGAGTTCGCCGCCAATCGAAACTTGCAGCGTAACGAAGTTGATGAACGTAAAGCCCGAACCAATTTCGGCGGCGATTTGCGCCTGCGAGCAGAGTTCCGTCGCCGAAAAACCGACTTACGAAATCGGCGACAGCCCGTTCGGAGTCAAAACCGTCGTCGCGCGAAAATCGAAGAAGCGCGGCAGAGGCGGTGTTGCCGCCGGCGCGGGCGCGATTGAGCGCACGGAACATACGGCTCTGCTCGGAAAGCTCGACGTTCCGAACACCGACGATCTGAGTTCGCCGGAAGTCGAAAATCTGCAAAAGCAGCTTCTCGATTACCGGGAAAAGCGCAGAAAAGCGACCGAAGATGAATGGCTTCGATTTCAAAAATATCGCTTGCGCGGGCAAACGCCCGAACAGGCTTTGCAGAAAACTACCAACGAAAGAGCGCGGCAGCTGCTCGCCGAACGCATCCTGCTTTACAGACAATTCAGAGAGCTGCAAAACACGGACGGCTGGAATCTGCTGCCGCGATTCGATTGGCGCGAGCTTGGGCTGGAAGCCGGACAAGTGATGCAGCAGGGCGAATGCGGAAGCTGTTGGGCGTTCGCGTCCGTGGCGGTTTATCAGGCGAGTTGGGATTTGGAACAGATACGCACCGGCGACGCTCTGCTGCGGCAAATCGTTCCCGAAAATTCGTATTTCAAACGCCGTCCGTCCGTCCAGCAATTATTAAACTGCATCGGCAAAACCAAAGGCGACTGCACCGACGGCTGGCACGGCGCGGCGTTCGCCTATATGGTCAACAGCCACGTTCCGCACATTCCCGACCGTTTGATTTGGGATAAAGACGAAACGACGCTGATCGAACAATACACCGGCAGAAAATCAATCTGCACCGACCCTCTGCAAAATAAAAACGTCAAGCGCGGCGGCATTCACGTCGTCCCGCTCGAAGGTCCCGATGCCGCGCCGCGTTTGATGAAAAATTCCGATTTGATTTTGACTGCCCAAGACCGCGCACTGGCTTGGGGTTATGTCAATAACCCGTTCGACGTAATGCCGTCGGTCGCGCAGTTAAAAGCCGCCCTGATCGAACACGGACCGCTCGCCGCCCCGATGTGGGCTGATCATTGTTTTTCGGTTTACAAAAGCGGCATTTTCAACGGGCGCAACAGCCGCACGGTCAATCACGTCGTAATGCTCGTCGGCTGGGACGACTCGAAACAGGCGTGGCTGATAAAAAATTCGTGGAGCAAAAATTGGGGCGAAGAAGGTTTCGCGTGGGTCAGATACGACAGCAACAACATCGGTCTGTTCGCCGCCTGGATTCAGCCGTCGCCGATCAACGCGGAGATGCCGCCGACCCAATAATCCAGACGAGAAAAAACGAAAAAAGAGCCGCGCCCGCAGAATTTTTGCATTCCGATTTTCTGTTTTATAATCAGTCTTCGACTTTTCCAAGAGATCAAATGCAGGATAACGACTCGCATCAGATTACGCTGCTGTTGGCTGATTGGAGCAAGGGCGATGAGTTCGCGCTCGAACAGTTGATGCCGCTCGTCTATGACGAACTGCGCCGGATGGCGCGCTCGTTTATGCGCCGCCAGCCTGCCGGTCATACTTTTCAGACGACTGAATTAATTCACGAGGCTTACTTGAAAATCGCCAGAGGCGACGAGCGGAACTGGCAGAACCGTTCGCACTTTTACGGCGTGGCGGCGAAGGCGATGCGGCAGATTCTGGTTGATTATGCCCGATCCAAAAGCAGTCAGAAACGCGGCGGCTGGCAGGATCAGGTGTCGCTTTCCGATGACCTGGCAACCGTCAAAGACATTTCGCGCGAGGTCGTCGCGCTCGACGAGGCTTTGAAAAATCTGGAGCAAATTGACGAACGCCGCAGCCGCGTCGTCGAAATGAAATTTTTCGGCGGTCTGAAAATCGAAGAAATCGCCGAAGTCTTAAAAATCTCGCCCGAAACCGTCAAACGCGACTGGCAGTTCGCACGGACGTGGCTGCTGCGCGAATTGTCGAACGCCAATTAAAAATAAATCTCAGCCCGACGACGATGACCCTTTTTCGCGGCGTTTTTCGTTTAGATTGATAGGACGCTGATTTTAATTCGGACGAAAACGCTTCTCCCGCGTCTAAATTGAACTTTTTTATCGCCTTTAATGAACATCGAAAGACTAAATCAGATCGAAGAAATTTATCACGCGGCGTTGGACGTGGCGGACGCGGAACGTGCGGCGTTTTTCACCAAACACTGCGGCGCAGACGATGATTTGCGCCGCGAAGTCGAATCGCTGCTTTCTTTTGAAGATACGCCCGACGTTTTTCTGGACGCGCCGCCCGAATCGCTCGTCGCCGAAATGTTTGCCGAACGGGAAAACGGCGCGAATTTAATTGATAAAAAGATCGGGCATTACAAGATTAAACGACTGCTCGGCAAAGGCGGAATGGGCGAAGTTTATCTCGCCGAAGACGCGAATCTCAACCGCCGAGTCGCGCTCAAGTTCTTGTCCGTTTCAGCTTTTGACGACAAAAATCCTTTGCGCCGTTTCAAACAGGAAGCGTTTGCCGCGTCCGCTCTGAATCATCCGAACATTTTGACGGTTTATGAATTCGGCGCGGAAGACGAAGTTTGTTTTCTCGCCACCGAATACGTCGAAGGCAAAACTCTGCGCGAGACTTTGCGCGGCGGGAAATTAACGCTCAAAGAAACGCTGAATATCGCCGAACAAATCGCCTTTGCACTGGCGGCGGCGCATAAAGCGAAAATCGTACACCGCGACATCAAACCGGAAAACATAATGCGGCGCGAAGACGGTTTCGTCAAAATTTTGGATTTCGGATTGGCGAAACTGACCGCAACGCAGGAAGAATTGACCGGCGATTCTGAGGAACGAACGCGCCAACTCGCGCTGACCAAACCGGGAACGATTATCGGCACGGCGGCTTATATGTCGCCCGAACAGATGCGCGGTCGCGCCGACATTGACGGGCGCACGGACATCTGGAGTTTGGGAATCGTGATGTTTGAAATGCTCGTCGGGCGCGTGCCGTTCGCGGGCGAAACCGCCAGCGACATCATCGCTTCGATTTTGAAAACCGACACGCCGCGTTTGTCGAAAATAATCGGCGAATGCCCGCCCGAACTCGAACGCATCGTTGATAAAACTCTCGCCAAAGCGGTCGAAGAGCGTTATCAGGCGATGCAGGATTTGGCGACGGATATTAAAAACCTCCAACGCCGTTTGGAATTTGAAGCCGAACTGACGCGCTCGAATCCGCCGGACGCGATTCCGGCGAACATTCCGCCGAATCGAATTGCCGTCTATTACGACGATCCGAAAAAATCTCCCGAAGCGGTTACGCGAAAAATGTCTGCTGCCGATACCGACTCGATTTTGCTTCCGGCGGTTCGGAATTCACCACAAATTCTTACGAGCAAAAACCGCGTTCCGCTGATCGCCGCTGTTGCGGTTTTGGTGATCGGCGTAATGGCGGGCGTGTTCGCCTGGAAATCCGCTATTTTCGGAACGAACGTCCAAATCGCCGCGCCGATAAATTCGTCCGCCGTCTCGAATCTGGCGGATACCAAACCGGCTTTGTCGTTAAATTATTCGCTGACGGTGCAAAGCTACAACGACGGGCGTTATAAAAATCCGTTCAGACTTTCCGGCGAGATGCTTTTCAGAAACAAAGACCGCGTTCGCCTGAACGTCAAAAGCCCGAACAGCGGTTATCTGTACATTTTGAACGAAAGCCCGAAAGACGCGCTCGGCGTATCTTCCTTCAACATCTTGTTCCCGTCGCCGACGACCAACGACGGCGCGGCGCGAATCGCGGCGCATCAGGAAATTCAAATTCCCGAACAGAGTTGGTTTGAACTCGACTCGAAGGAAGGAACGGAACTCGTCTGGCTGGTCTGGTCGGAAAACTCAATTCCCGAACTCGAATCTGCCAAACGATTCGCCAACCCGAACGACAAAGGAAAAATCAAGGACGCGGCGTTAATCAATTTCATCGAATCGTTTTTGCCGAAACGTCAGTCGAACAAAGAAAACGTCCAAAGAGACGACGAAAAAAAGATGTCGCAAATTACAGCGAACGCTGATATAATCGCGCACGTTATCAAACTAGAACATCATTGAGGTTGAACAGAGACGACAATCCCAGTTTCCGTCTCGAAAACCTCGCGCCGCCGGTTTTTAATTTCTGCATTTAATCCGTTCAATTCCCGGAACAATCAAAAAACCTGACGGCTTATCTAAATTTTATGATGAACAAAGTCGTTTCTTTTTTGTTCCTGATTTTATTTCTAATCGCTGCCGCACAAACTGTTCGAGCGCAGGCAATCGAAACGCTCGAACCGAATGTGCCGGTCGAGCGCAGGATGGCGGGCGGCGAATCGCAGACGTTTCTTATTCGGCTGGCGGCGGGACAGTTTATGCGCGTCGCGGTCGAGCAGAAAGAGATTGACGTAACGCTCGCGCTGTTGATGCCGGACGGCAAATCTTCAATCGAGATGAATCTCAACCGCAGCGGCGCGACCGAGATGCTTTCCGAAGAAGCGTTGGCGGGCGGCGATTACCGGCTGACGATTCGCGCCGGCGGTTCGGCGACGCTGGTCGGAAGTTACCGGGCGCGATTGGAAACGCACGCCGCCGCAACCGCGCCGGACAAACAGCGCGTCGCCGCCGAACGATTGATGATCGAAGCCCGCACACTGCTGGCGCAGGGCAGAAAAACCGCCGAACCCGCGATTGAGAAACTGGAAAAGGCGTTAATCGTGTGGCGCGAATTGAACGAGCCGTACTGGATCGCTTGGACGCTCGCCAACATCGGCGGCGCAAATTCGAGTCTCGGTCGTTATGAAAAAGCGGTCGAACTTGACGAACAGGCGTTAAAGATTTACCGCGAGCTGAAAAACCGCGCCGCCGAAGGC
>CAXTKJ010000024.1:0-1296 GCA_964244835.1 uncultured Pyrinomonadaceae bacterium | reverse complement strand
GACCGCCGACGCCGCGCCGAACGAGGCCGAGAACGATGGCCCGAAGGAATCCAACGAGCCGGCTCAGCGCAGCCGCGCGTTGCCGAAAGGCAAGCTCCGCGCCGCCGAAGGCACGGCACTCAATGATCTGGGCGGTGCTTTTTATCGTTTGAGCAATTACGAAAAGGCGATTGAAAATCTCGAACAGGCGGTGAAAATCGCCCGCGAGGTGAAAGACCGGCTTGGCGAAAGCACCGCGCTCAACAACCTCGGCATTTCGCATTACGGTTTGAGCCGTTTTGAAAAGGCGATTGAATACCACGAACAGGCGTTAGTCATCGCCCGCGAAACGAAAGATACGGACGGGCAGGGACGCGCCCTTAACAGTTTGGGAATTTCTTATCGCAAACTCGGTCGCTACGACAAAGCGGCGGAGTATTTCGAGCAGGCGTTGGCGATTCACCGCAAAGACAAAGACCGCAACGGCGAGGGAATCGTTCTCAACAATCTGAGCGGCGTTTACGCCAATCAGGACCTTTACGAAAAAGCCATCGAATATCTCGAACCCGCGCTGGCAATCTACCGCGAACTGAAAAATCGCGCCTACGAAGGAATCGCCCTGAACAATCTGAGTTATTTCTATCTGAATCTGAAACGCTATGACAAAGCCATCGGCTACACCGAACAGGCGTTGGTGATTTACCGCGAAGTGAAAGACCGGGACGGCGAGAGTGCCGCGCTTCATAATCTGGGCGACATCTATTACGATCTGAATCGTCTCGACAAAGCGGCTGAATATATCAAACAGGCACTAGCCATCAGCCGCGAAGTGAAAGACCGGGACGGCGAGATAGCTCTGCTGTACAGCCTCGCCCGCGTCGAACGCGATTCGGGCAATTTCGCGGCGGCGGGCGCGTTGATCGAAGAAAGCCTGAAGATTACGGAATTTATGCGCGCCGATCTGTTCAGTCCGAACTCTCGCGCTTCATATCTCGCCACCGTGCAAAGTTCTTACCAATTTTATACCGATTTGCTGATGCGCCGGCACAAAGCGGAACCGACGAAAGGTTTTGACGCGCTCGCCGTCGAAACGAGCGAAAGTCAGCGCGCCCGCAGCCTGCTCGATTTGCTGACCGAAAGCGGCACTGATTTACGTCAGGGAATTGATTCCGCCCTGATCGAACGCGAACAGACACTCGCCAAAGAACTCGACGACAAAGCAAACGCTCTGACGCAAGCCGCCAAGTCGGAACAAGCCGCCGCGCTGAAAAGCGAAATCAGCCGGCTCGAAACCGATCTCGAACGAACGCAGTCGGA
>CAXTKJ010000023.1:0-66446 GCA_964244835.1 uncultured Pyrinomonadaceae bacterium | reverse complement strand
TATCCGCGCAAAGCGGCGTTTCGCGCCGGACAGGTTGATGCCGACCAATGGGACAACGCGAATGTCGGAGCGTTGTCGGCGGCGTTCGGTTTTAATTCGCGGGCGACGAACCGGACAGCATTTGCGGCGGGCAACGGCAGTTTGGCGAGCGGTCAAAGTTCAATCGCGCTCGGTGTGGGAACGACGGCGAGCGCGGAAGGCGCAGTCGCGCTCGGCTATCAGACGACGGCGAGCCGACAAGGTTCGACCGCGCTCGGTTTCGGTTCGACGGCGAGCGGCAACTGGTCAGTCGCGCTCGGTTATATCAACACATCGAGCGGACTGGCTTCGACCGCACTCGGTGTCAGCAGCACGGCGAGCGGCAATTTCTCGATTGCGTTCGGCACCAACACGACGGCGAGCGGCGACAATTCGACCGCGATGGGCAGTTTAGCTTCCACCAACGGTAAGGAAGGCGCGTTCGTCTATGGCGATTATTCGTCAGACTCCGCTATCAACGCCGTCGCCGATAACGAATTCGCCGTTCGCGCCGCCGGCGGTTTTCGCTTTCGCACTAATTCGTTATTGACAACCGGCTGCAACCTGCCGGCAAGCAGCGGCTCTTTTAGCTGCACGTCAAGCCGTGATTTGAAGGAAAACTTTCTGGACATCAAAGGCGGCGACGTTCTTGCAAAACTGCGGCGAATTCCGGTGATGGAATGGAGTTATAAAAACGAGTTGAACAACGTCCGGCACATCGGCGCGTTCGCCGAAGACTTCTACCGCGAATTCAAACTCGGCACGGACGATAAATCAATCGGCTTGCTCGACATCGCCGGTGTCAACACGGCGGCGATCAAAGAACTCGACGGCGAAATGCAGAACAACGCCGCCGAAATCAAAACGCTCCGCACGGAAAACGACGCGCTCAAATCGGAGTTGGAAAGCCAGCAGAAACAAATTGACGGTTTGAAAATAATCGTCTGCGCGATAAAACCGGACGCGGAAGTTTGCCGGGATAAGAGGAATTAAAATTATGAAACGATTAAACAAATTGACGCGCCGCAGTATTTTGACGCTGTTGGTAGGATTATTTCTGACGATATTGTTCGGCGCACAGGCGGCGCGGGCGCAGAATATTCAGCCGTATGTGGATTGCGTCGAGCGCGAGCGCGACAACAGCGGCGCGTTGACCGGCAAATACATCGCCCATTTCGGCTACTTCAATTACGCAACGATCAGCACGTTTATTCCGCGCGGACTTGCTACTAATTCGATGAGTCCGGTCAGAAATCCGCCGAATCAGCCGGAGACTTTTCCGACGGGTTTGAATCCGCGCGCCGTCTCCGTCACGCTCGATATGGGTGTCAGCGAAACGTGGCGGCTCACCAGCTATTCCGTGACGGCTTCCTTTGCGGAAGACACACTCTGCGGCGGCAACAACCAAAACACGCGCCTGATGACTTATCAGGGACGCTTGAGCGACGGCACGATGTCGGCAACCGGCGTTTACGATTTACAGTTTCAACTGTTTAATGCGGCAACCGGCGGCACGGCGCGGACGAATTTGATAATTGCCGAAGATGTCACGGTGGCGAACGGCATTTTTACCGTGCCGTTAAATTTGGGCGCGAACGCGAGTATTAATTCGACGGGCAGCAATCGGGCGTTGAACGCGGCGATTCTGGCGGGCGAAGACGGATTCTTTGAAATCGGTGTCCGTCCGGGCAATTCGACCGGCGCGTTCACGACTTTAACGCCGCGCCAATCTTTGACCGCCGTGCCTTTTGCAATGCGGGCGGACTCGGCAAGCAACGCCTTCCGCGCCGCGTTCGCCGACAACGCGGCGAATCTCGGCGGCACACCGGCAGTTCAATTCGTCAAAACCGACAGCAGCGGCAACGGCACTGTCAGCGGCAATCTGAATGTCAGCGGAACTATATCGAGCAACTGCCGCAGCGGTTTTACGCCGATTGGAGACGGACGTTTGTGCATTTCGGCGTTGCAGACGGCGGCGACTTTCTACGGCGCGAACGGCGCGACGCAGACTTGTATCAATATGGATGCGCGGGTCGGCACGGTTGCCGACGCGACGCTTTCGCTCGGTCAATCCGGCTTTAATTATTTCAGCGCAAACGTCGGCTGGCTCGGCGATTACGCAGGCGACAATCTGCGCCCGACGTGGAATCCCAGCATCAACGGCGATTTTGACGGTGCGCCCGTCAACGTCTATTCCGGCGGCAGCGGCGGAACCGCGCCGATTTATCCGTATCGCTGTGTTTATTAGGCGGATAAAAATCAACCTTCGATAATGGACAGGCGCGGCGCAACAGCCGAACGAATGATTTTTTTTACAAAGAATATTAAACGAATGAAACAAACAGATAATTTTACGCGCCGGACGACGGCGATACTGACAATTTTAATAACGGTGTTGATGTGCGGCGCGGCGGCATTCGCGCAGACGACGGCGTTCACTTATCAAGGGAAATTGACCGACGGCGCAATGGCGGCGAGCGGAACTTACGATTTGGGTTTCGCGCTTTATGACGCGGAAACCGGCGGGACGCAAATTGGGACGACGACCACGCGCCCGAATGTGTCGGTCTCCGGCGGCATCTTTACCGTGCAGTTGGATTTCGGCGCGGCGGCGTTCGCGGCGGGCGCGAATCGCTTTCTGCAAATTGCCGTCAAGAAAACGACGGAAACGAATTTCACGACGCTCACGCCGCGCCAGCCGTTGACGAGTTCGCCGTATGCGATTCGGACGTTGAACGCGACGGCGGCGGACGCATTATCAACGGCTTGCGTCGGTTGCGTGACGGACGCACAGATCAATTCGATTGACGGCGGCAAGATAACCGGGACGGTCGCCAATGCGACGACCGCGACGACGGCGCAGAATTCTGAACAACTCGGCGGCGTGGCGGCGAACAACTTCGTGCAGTCGAACAGCAACGCCTTTGTCCGCAATCAGACGACGGCGCAGACTGCCGACCTCAACATCAACGGCACGGGCAGCATCGGCGGCAACGTCGGCATCGGGACGACGGCGACGACGACCGAAGCCCTGCGCGTCGTCGGCAGCACCGGCGGCGATTTCGGCGGCGCGGGTAAAAACATCTCGCTGCAAAGCGGCAACGGCGGCGCGGGCTTTAGCGGATTCGGCGGCGGCGCAGGAGCAATCAGACTGATCGGCGGCAACGGCGGTAGCGGTGCGTTAGGCGGCGCAGGTGCGGAAATTCTTCTCCAAAGCGGCAACGGCGGCATCACCGGCGGCAGCGGCGGCGCGGGAATTACGCTGCAAGGCGGCACGGGCGGCAACGGGAATTCAGTGACGAATGGCGGCGTGGGAGCGGGAATTAAAATAACTGCCGGCAATGGCGGAACCGCTGATCTTAGCCGGAGCGGAGGAAACGGCGCGTCAATAACGATGCAGCCCGGAAGCGGCGGTATCGCCGAAAGACCCCAATTCAACGGAGTTTCCGGCAATATCATTTTAGCTCCGACCAACGGCAACGTCGGCATCGGCACGACTAATCCGACCAGCAAACTCTTCGTGAGCGGCGATCTGACCGTGACCGGCACGCTCAACGGAACCGCGACTAATGCGACGAACGCGGTTAATGCGGCTAATGCGGCTAATGCCGATAAACTGGACAATCTGGATTCGACCGCGTTTGCGCGGACGACCGATACCACGAATTTTATCCGCAATCAGACGACGCAGCAGACCGGAAATTTTAATGTTTCCGGCAGCGGCACAATCGGCGGCAATTTGACCGTCAACGGAACGCTCGACGCATCATTGGGACAGAGCGCGGCGACGGTTTTCGGCACCAACAGTTTAACCGTCGGCAGGACGACGGTAACGAGCTACACGCTCGTTCCGGGACTTCAGCAAACAATCAACGCGCCGGAAATTACCGATATTTTTATGTCAACTGACGGCGGCATTCGGACTCTCAGCACGACCTCCGACGGAATTTCCATCGTGGACGTGGCGATTCTCCTCGACGGCGACATCGTAACCCAGAGAAGATATTTTATCGAGAACGACCGCGCCGGACAGACCAACGTCAACTGGTCTTTAAGCCTCGCGCGAATAGTGTTGGTGGGCAGCCATACGATTGAAGTTCGCGCCCGCTCCACGACCGATGACGGTCTATCAAACGCCACTGTCAGCAGCGGTTCGGGAGACTTTATGCAAGGGAAACTAACGGTGATAACTATTAAAAGGTAGATTCGATGCCGGTCGCTCCGCAGCGGTGCCGACGGGCGAGCGCGGCGAAACTGCCGGACGGATATTTCTAAAAAAGCGAATTAAACAAATGAAACAGTCAAACAATTTAATACGCCGGAGCATTGCGGCGACGGCAATTTTAATAACGATGTTGACGTGCGGCACTGCGGCGTTCGCGCAGACGACGACATTCACTTATCAGGGACGCTTTACCGATACAACCGTTCAGCAACCGACGAACGGGACTTACACGATGACTTTCCGTTTGTTCGACGCGGCGACCGGCGGCAATCAAATCGGTTCGCCGATCACGGCATCGGTAACGGTCGTCAACGGCATTTTCAGCACTCCGCTCGATTTCGGCGCAGCGGCGTTTAATACGACAGGCGCGAGGTATTTGGAGATTCAGGTCGGCGCGTCAACTTTAACTCCGCGTCAGGAAATCACCGCGACTCCGTTTTCGCAGCGCGCCCTAAATGCGGCGAACGCCGACAGTTTGGGCGGCGTGGCGGCAAATCAATTCGTGCGGACGAGCGATGCGCGGCTTTCCGATTCACGAACGCCGACGGCGGGCAGCGCGGATTATATCCAGAACGGGACGACGCAGCAGGCTTTGAGCAATTTTAACGTCAGCGGCAACGGCGTAATCGGCGGCAAAGTCGGCATCGGGACGACGACCGCACCAACGACGGCTTCGCTGCAAGTCAACGGCGGCATTCTTGCCCGAAACGGCGCACCCGGCGCAAACGGCGCGAGCGGCAGCGGCTATTCGTTCGGCGACGACGGCGACAGCGGAATGTTCGGCACGGCGGACGGCACCGTGAAGTTTTATACGAACGGCGACGAGATCATCAAGTTGACGCGAAGCATCGAGCTGACTGCCGACAGCGGTAACGGCGGTGGTAACGATGCCGAAGCCGGAGCCGGTATTACGCTGCGCGGCGGGAACGGCGGCAACGGCGGTTATAACAGCGGCGCGGGCGCGGGCATTACATTGCGCGCCGGCAACGGCGGCGAAGGCGTTAACGGCGGCAACGGCGCGGATATTACGATTCAAGCCGGCAACGGCGCAAACGGCGGAAACTATGCCGGCGGCGGCGCGTCAATTACGCTTCAGCCCGGCAGCGGCGGCACGGGATATTTTAACGGCAATTCCGGTAACTTGATTTTGGCTCCGACCAACGGCAACGTCGGCATCGGCACGACTAGTCCGAACAGCAAACTGTCCGTCAACGGCACGGGCGAGGCGGACATATTTAATGCGCGGACGGAGTTTCGCCTTAATGCCGCCCGCGTCCTGAGCAACGGCGGCACGAATAATCTGTTCGCGGGCGCGGGCGCGGGCGGCGCGAATACGACGGGCGGCAACAATGCGTTTTTCGGATTTAATGCCGGACAAATCAACACGACGGGCGGCAACAACACGGCTCTCGGTTCGGGAGCGAACTTCTCGGCGAATAATTTGAATTACGCGACCGCCGTCGGCGCGGGCGCGACCGTCGGCGCGAGCAACACAGTCGTTCTCGGCAGATCGGCGGATGCCGTGCAGATTCCCGGCAGACTCAACATCACCGGCTCGCTTCCGCCGGACGGCGTAAGAAAATTGTGTCTCAACCCTCTAAATCAGCTTGCCGTCTGCATCGCCGGTTTAAGACCGGCAGGCGACGACGATGGACAGCAGTCGCCGAGCGCGGCGCAGCAGGAGAAAATCGCATCGCTCGAAGCGCAGATCAAACAACAGCAGACATTGACCGAAACGCTCGAACGGCAGCTCGCCGCGCTCAGGAAATTGATTTGCGCGGGCAATCCGAACGCCGATGTTTGCCGACAGCCGTAAAGCGCGGCGAGCTTCGTCCGCTAACGCGGAATGCGCTTCGGGATGATTTATAAATCTTTTTGTCCTTAGAGAATAAAATAATGAATCAATCAAACAATCTTTCATATCGCAGCCTTTCGGCATTCCTGACGGCTTTAGTTTTGACGCTGGCTTTCAGCGCATCGGCGTTCGCGCAGACGACGGCGTTCACTTATCAGGGACGCTTTACCGATACGACCATAGCGCAGCCGACCAATGGCACTTACACGATGACGTTTCGCCTGTTCGACGCGGCGACCGGCGGTAATCAGATTCCGAACAACACGACCGGCGTTACTTCGATGGTCAGCGTCATCAACGGAATTTTCACGGTCAAACTCGATTTCGGCGCGGCGGCATTCAACGCTTCGGGCGCGAGATATTTGGAGATTCAGGTTGGCTCGACGATTCTCACACCGCGACAGGAAATTACATCAACGCCGTTTGCCAATCGAGCGACGAATGCGGCGGCGGCTGATTCATTATCGGCGAACTGCGTCGGGTGCGTAACAAACGCGCAGATCAACGGGATTGACGGCTCGAAAGTGACGGGAACAGTGGCGAACGCGAACGCGGCGGCGATGGCGAATACGGCGACGACCGCCAATTCAGCCACGACCGCCGGAAATGTAACGGGCATCGTGGCGATTGCCAACGGCGGCACGGGTTCGGCGACGCAGAACTTCGTTGATTTATCCTCTAATCAAACGATTGGCGGCAATAAAAATTTCTCCGGCACGCTCGGCGGCGCGGGCATCTCGAATCTGGTGCGCGTTTTTACTTTCAGCAATGGTCCGACTTTTTCAATCGCCGGCAGTGCCAGTACTTACACTTTTACCAGAGCGTTCACGACGGTAACGCTTGCCGCCAATCAGCGTATGACCGGCGCGGCGACCGCCGTTCTCGGCAAAACGACGGCAGATTCCGAGCAGGCGGCAATCAGTCTTTGCTATCAACTCAACGGTGCCGGTGAGATATTCGATTTCACGCCGAGCAACTTTAATCTCGTGCAGTTTACGGCAACCAGATTGACTTATTCGGCGACCGCCTCCGTTGCCAATTTAGCCGCCGGAACTTATCGAGTCGGTCTCTGTGTTAAAAATACGGGTTCGACGGCGATCAACAACAACGATTTCACCAACGGCTGGGTGATGGTAACGAACAATTAACGCGGACGACTGAAACGCGGCGGGCAAATCGTGTTTGAATGGTTTGTTTTCGGGAGTGCCATTTAAATTTCTCCGCCGAAAGTTTAAATGGCAGGCGCGGAGATTTAAATTCTTCGCCGGAAGACTTAAGCGGCAAACGAAAAAATTCAAGTGCGTCGGCAGTTGGTCACCGACTTATAACGCTTCGGCAGGAAATTAAAATAAATATAGGAAAAAGCAGGAAAAAATCGGATAATCGAAAATTAGGAGAAAATTATGAACAAAATAGTTTTTATCGCATTGGTTTTACTGACGGCAACGGCGGCGCAAGCGCAAATCGCGCAGGGCGGCGTTTACAGACTCGAACAAGCCGTCATCGGCGGCGGCGGCGCGAGCGCGGATGTGTCCGGCAGCGTTTATAGACTCGACGGCGTGATCGGAGAACCGGTCGCCGGTACGACTTCGAGTATGGGAACTTATTCGCTTAAAGGCGGCTTTCTGACCGCTTCGCCGTCAATCGTAACGGCGGCGGCAGTCAGCATCAGCGGGCGCGTTTTGACGGCGGACGGCGGCGGATTGATGAACGCCCGCGTAACTTTGACTGATTCGAGCGGCACGGCGCGCACGATTTTGACGGGCAAACTCGGCGCGTTCCGCTTCGACGACGTGGCGGCGGGCGAGGTTTATATCATCACCGTCGGCTCACGCCGCTATACGTTCCAACCACAGGTCATCAGCGTTACGGAAAATCTGACGGAGGTGAATTTCACCGCGCCGCAGCCGACCGTTCTTAACTAGAAGAAATAAGGTTTCTGGTTTCTGGTTTCTGGTTAAAATACGAAAACTTCCTAATTTGAGCCGAAAACCGGAAACCGGAAACTCACCCTTCCTCCGTCCAAGCCGTCCAGCCGCCCGCCATCGAAAGCACGTTCGGGTAACCCATCTTCTGCAAATTATCCGCCGCCAGCGCGGAACGATAACCGCCGCCGCAATAAAGAATCAACTCTTTGTCTTTATCGGGAAATTTACCGATAATGTCGCGTTCGATCACGCCGCGCCCGATGTGCGTCGCGCCTTCCGCGTGTCCGGCGGCGAATTCGTTATCTTCGCGCACGTCAATCAGAGTCGCGCCGTTTTTCACTTTTTCGACGGTTTCGGCGACTGAAATTTCCTTGACCCGCGAACGTGCCGCTTCCGCCAATTCTAAAAATTCTTTGGTGTGTTCCATAATTTCCAAGTTTAGCGCGAGTTTTATATCCAAACTAGCTTGAAACGGTTTAAGTTTCTATAATATCTTTTTCAGCAATACTAAATAAATTTAATAAACGAGGACAAAAACATTGGCAGAACAATTTGACGTGGTGATTATCGGTTCGGGTCCGGGCGGCTATGTCGCGGCGATTCGCGGTTCGCAGGTCGGGCTAAAGGTCGCGCTGATCGAAAAAGAAGCAGGCGCGAGATTAGGCGGAACGTGCGGTTTGCGCGGCTGTATTCCGACCAAAGCACTTTTAAATGCGGCGCATCTTTACGAAAAAGCCGGACATTTCGAGCAATTCGGCTTAAAGGTCGAAGGCTTGAGCTACGATTGGAACGGTGTGCAGAAATACAAATCCGATGTCGTCGCTAAAAACTCGGCGGGCGTTTCGTATCTGATGAAGAAAAACAAAGTAACGGTTTTCAACGGCTTCGGCAAAATTGCCGGCAAAGGCAAAGTCGAAGTCGCTTACGACGGCGGCAAAACAGAAACGATTGACGCGAAAAACATCATCATTGCAACGGGATCGGTCGTGCGCCCGATTCCCGGTTTTGAAACCGACGGTAAACAAATCGTCAATTCCGATCAGATTTTGGAATTAAACACCGTCCCGAAATCAATGGTCGTTTTAGGTTCGGGCGCGGTCGGCGTGGAATTCGCGTCGGTTTATTCACGCTTCGGCTGCGACACGACGGTCGTCGAATTGATGGATCGAATCGTCCCGCTCGAAGACGCGGAAGTTTCCAAAGAGCTTGAGCGAAGTTTCAAAAAACGCGGCATCAAATGTCTGACCGGCGTGAAAATGGACAAGTTGGAAAAGACGAAAAAAGCGGTCAAAGTTTCCGGCAAAGACAGTAAGGGCAAAGACGTATCTTTGGAAGCCGAAATGCTTTTAGTCGCCATCGGCAGAATGCCGTATCTCGAAAAGTTAGGTTTGGAAAACACCAAAGTCGTCGTCAATCCGCGCGGCACGATCAAAGTCAACGAATACTGCGAAACCGACGAACCGAATGTTTTCGCCATCGGCGATGTCATTGACACCGCGTGGCTCGCGCATCTCGCGTCGAAAGAAGGCTGTTTAGTCGTCGAACGAATCGCGGGCAGAAAAGTCGAACCGATCAATCATCGGCTCGTTCCGAACTGCACTTACTGCGACCCCGAAGTCGCGTCGGTCGGCTTGACCGAAGCCAAAGCCAAAGAAGAAGGCTACGATGTCAAAGTCGGCAAATTCCCTTTCTCGGCATCGGGAAAAGCCCGAATTTTAGGCGAAACCGACGGCTTTATCAAAATCGTCGCCGACAAAAAATACGACGAAATCCTCGGCGTTCACTTAATCGGACCGCACGCCACGGAACTTTTAGCCGAAGCCTGCGTCGCTATGTCGCACGAAGCCACCGCCGAATCACTCGCCAACACCATCCACGCGCACCCGACCGTTTCCGAATCAATGATGGAAGCGGCGGAAGGCGTTCACGATTTGACGATTCATATGTAATTCAATTACAGGTGGTCAGTTGTAAATGGTTAATGGTCAGTTGAAGCAATTCGGCTGACCACTTTAATCTTTTGGAGAACTATAGTGACAAAAGAAAAGAAATGGTCGTGGTTAGCAGATGATATTAAGATTGCTCAAAGATATAAAGTAAGTCATTGGAGAAAATTAAGAGATATAGATAAATTCGATGAAAATTCAGACGAGGAAAAATGGTCTAAAGCATTTAAAATATTTGAGACAAGAGTTAATACTAGATTTCTTAATCCCATTGATAAAATTTTAGGAATGTATATTGAAGATGGAAAAGAAATATATCCCATAAAAGGTAAAGGTGAAGGCTTTGCCGCTGTTGCCTTACAGTGTATTCTTGTTGAATTTTTTGGGGCTTTTTACGGAGGACGGATATTTGACCTTAATCCCAAAAGGAATAGTTATGAGTATAAATCGAATGAAGTTGTGGAGCTTATTTATGAGCCTTTTTTAACAGTGCCACTACCATTTTCAAAATTTTTTTGTAAGTGTAAGCCAGGAAACTGCAATATTTCTTGTGATAATAAAGTACATGTGCGGACTTTCTACGATAATTTCCGTTGTGGATTAATACATGAGGCGGCTACCAAAGGACTAGCAATTATTCGAGCCGAACAGAGAAATGACAATGAGAACCCTACAGACCCAAATCACGAAGTTTTAATAGAAAAGCCAAAACACGGAAAGCTGAAAGGAAAGATTGTTCTTTATAGAACGCCTTTTCAAAAGGCGTTGAAACAGCATCTCAAAAACTATAAAAACAAACTTATATATGGAGATAAAACGCTAAGAAAGAAATTTCTTAGAAAGATGGATGATTTATGTCAAATACCGAAACTTTAATATACTTCGCTTACGGAAGTAATCTAAAAAAAGAACAAATGGCGGAGAGAAATGTAACCATATACAATTCTCACAAAGGATTTGTCAAAAACTATAAGATAGAATTTAACAAGAAAAGTATTGATGGCTCAAGCAAAGCAAATATAACTAAATTTCAAGATGAAATTGTTTGGGGCATTTGTTTTGAGTTAGACGAAGACGGATTTGAAAATCTCAGAAGGTTTGAAAAGGGTTATGAAGAATTAGAAATAAATGTTTACGATGAAAATCAAAAAATTCTTTTCACGGCGAGAACATTCATTTCTAACAAAATCTGTAACAAATTACCGACAAAAGAGTATTTGGACAAAATAATCGAAGGTGCAAAGCAACACAAATTACCAAAAGATTACATAAATCAATTAGAAAAACAACCAACCCAAAAGAACTGAAAATTGGTTCTACGTTTGTATATGACAAGACACAAAGACAGCCTTGCATTCATAAAATATCTGCAAGATACAATTACTAAATTAACGTCGCCTCTTGAAGCAATGGAGAATGAGATTAATGGATATTCAGACGTTCGGTTTTCGATAGGTGCTGAACTTTTGCATATCGGAAAGGTTTTTGCATATGCCAACAAAAATGTTACAGAATCTGAGGCTGCTTTTATTATAGACGTTAATAACTTTCTTGATTTCGATGATGTAGATGATTTTCTTGACAATTGGATTGAAGTTTTTGGTAATAAATTTGATTATCAAAATTATATTCACGAATCGGCTGCAAAATTTTCATCCACATCACTCGCGGATAATCTATCAATTCCAGAGCCAGTTAAGTTTTTGCAAATCTATGATGAGCGTAACGGAACTGATTTTGCCACTCAAGCTAAATCAATGCTTTTCCGATTCGCAAATATGGTAGCCAAAGCTGACGGAAATGTTTGTGAAGAAGAGCAAATACTTTTATCGAAATACAAAGACATTCTTCTTTTTGATGATGCGCTTGAAGAAACTGAAGAAGAAGATAAAAGTATTGCTAGCAGTTCTTTCGAAATTGGAGTAACTAAATCGAAGAGTCTTGATGAACTGACGAATGAATTAAACTCGCTCGTCGGATTAGACAGAGTTAAAAACGATGTTGCTCAACTCGTGAACTTCCTTAAAGTTCAACAAATGCGCGAGGCAAAAGGAATGGCTGTTCAACCGCTTTCGCGTCATCTTGTTTTTTACGGCAATCCGGGAACAGGTAAAACAACAGTTGCGCGTCTTCTTTCTCAAATCTACAAATCTCTCGGAATTTTAAGCGAAGGGCAACTTGTCGAAACCGACCGCGCCGGACTTGTTGCCGGTTATGTCGGACAGACGGCTTTGAAAGTTCGGGAAGTTGTCAGCGAAGCGGTTGGCGGCGTTTTGTTTATTGACGAAGCATACGCACTCAGCACGGGCGGCGATAATGATTTCGGGCGTGAAGCGATTGACACGCTTTTGAAAATGATGGAAGACAACCGAGATGATTTGATTGTCGTCGTTGCCGGTTACACGGATAAAATGAGCGCGTTTGTGCAAACCAATCCGGGTTTGCGTTCACGCTTTAATAAATATCTTGAATTTGAAGATTACACGCCGGGACAATTAGTAGAAATCTTTGAATTGTTCTGCACCAACGGCGGTTACAAATTAGCCTCATCAACTCACGATGATTTAATCAAATTGTTTTCCGTTTTATACGAAACGCGCGATGAAACTTTCGGCAACGGACGGCTTGCCAGAAATTTGTATGAAATGACAATCAACAATCAAGCAAACCGTATCGTGTCGCTTCCGCAAGTTGACGATGAAATACTTTCGTCAATCGAAGAAACGGACATTCCGGGAATGGTGGATTTGCAAAGTATTAGATAATATTTTCTTACGATTATCATTCAAAGATTCCGAAACAAAAAATATACTTTTCCAATTAAACAATCTTACCATTCAAACATTCTCAAATCATATTTTATTGCCCGATGTTCACATCTTTGCTAACCTGAAATATGCGGGAAATAATCTTTTACAAAACTCGAAACGGTAATTGTCCGATTAGAGAATTTCTCGACGCGCTTTCGGCGAAGCAGGCGAAAAAGGTTACTTGGGTTTTGCGGATTGTTGAAACATTTGACGTTGTGCCGGTTCAGTATTTTAAGAAACTCGACGGGACGAAAGATATTTGGGAAATTAGAGTTGACTTCGGCGGCGACGCTTTTCGGCTTTTGGGGTTTTTCGATGAAGGAAATTTAGTAATTTTAACCAATGGTTTCGCCAAAAAATCGCAAAAAATTCCAGCGGCGGAAATCGCTTTAGCCGAACAGCGCAAGACCGATTACGAAGGCAGAGGTAAAAACAAATGAGTGATTTGAAAAAATACGTCGCCGGACGAAAAAAGGCTGACAAAGAATTTGCGAAGGATTACGAAAAAGAATTCGAGATTTTCAAAATCGGCGTTCTGCTGCGACAGGCGCGTGAACGTGAAGGCATTACTCAGGAAGAAATCGCCCGTAAACTGAATACGAAAAAATCGGCGATTTCGCGGATTGAGAATCACTCGGAAGACATTCGGCTTTCGACTCTTAGAAAATATGCCGAAGCTCTCGGTAAAGAAATCCGCCTCGAAATCGCTTGATTTTTGAGTCCGAAACAATGGTAAAAGCCGCCGACAAGGAAGATATGACGCTTGACGAATTTATCGCGCTCGCGTTGGCAGGTCAAATTTCCAGTTGGAACACGGGCGAAGTTTTCACCGAACGCGCCGCCAAAGGCGATTGGCAAAAAGCGCGTGAAATTCTGGCAAACGCGCCGAACATCGAGACTGAAGATTGTGATGAACTATAATTCTCGATTTGGCGGATTGTAAGTTTATTGCTCCATTTGTTCCAAAAAATTTTCCTGAATTCGGTAGAAAATCAAAGAGGTCGGCTGAATAAAATTCAACCGACCTCTTTGATGAATGAAAATGGACAAACTAGAGCAAATTGGGGGTTAATGTAAGGCAGGCTGTTAGACTGCCACGCCGTGCGCTTCGCGGCGGCTGAACAGGCTAACAGCCTGTTCTACTTTTTTACCATCTACTAAATACGCATTTGCTCTAACTGATTTTGACAATGCTCATCGGTTCTTCTTTGTTCAAAGAAAACTTCTCGGCTTTTTTGGTCAGTTGTTCCTTTCCTTTTTCGCCTTTCTGCACATAAACATCGCGGGTAAAAGTCGGGTTGGCTGACGGCTGAACCGAGATGACGTAATCGGTGCTTTCCACGTTTGCGTCGTCTTCAGCCGCGCCGCTGTTGTCCGAATGCGCCTGCGTTCTGCCTAAAAAGACGGTGTTTTGCCCGGTCGCTTCGATGATGTCGAGCGACGTGATGCCGTAGCCCTGATTCATATCGGCGGAGACCAGAACGAGTTCCGATAAGCCGTTTTTGTTGATGTCGGGCAAAGCCAAAAGTCCGTTCGACAAACCGTTTTCGCCATAGGTGTAATGCGCGGCGACTTTGCCGTTTTCGACGATAATAATGCCGCCGATGCCGAAGCTGCGCCCCGACCGGCAGCGTTCGTAAAGAAAGGCTTTCTGCGCCGCGTTCGGTTTAGTAAATGCGCCTTCCGCCGTGCCGACGATCTCGACTCCGGGCTGTGTTCCTTCGTCGCATTGAAATTTGCTTTTCTGCATAACCGCCGCTTCGACGCTTTTGAATTCGGTGTTGAGCATCTGATTTTCAACCGCCGTTCCCTGTTTCTGCGCCGCGTTGGAAATGCCTTCGCGCCCGTCATAGACCGGAATCGAAGCGGCTTTGTCCGTTTCCGCCGGAGTCGTTTTCGCTTCGGCGGCTTTGCTGTTGCCGGATTCATTGTTGACGACATTTTTATTCTGCACTGCCGCCGAATTTTCATTGGCGCGTCCGTTGTCAGCAGGCGTTCCGCAGGCGGTAATACTTCCGCTGCCGACGATTGCCGTCAATATCAAAGCATAGAAACTTCGCGTAAATCGTGTTGTAGAATTTTTCATAATTACACTCTCCAGGATTAAATTGCGGCAAAAGATCGCCGTCAATAAAAAACGGTCATTCAGATTGGAGATCCGAACAAACCGTTAAATTTTGCGGCTGAAAACTTACTCGCAGCCGCGCTTTAAATTACTCTGCCGACAGATACTTCGGCACATCTTTGACTTTAATGTCGAGTTCTTTGGCGACGTTTTTCCATTTGCCGTCTTTGGTCTGAAAATAGACGTAAGCCAAATCAACGCCTTCGCCGTTGACCTTAACTTCCCAGTAATTTTCGTAACCCGCCAACCCCGCTTCGACCGACGTAATATCTTCGGTTTTGTCGCCTCTATCGTCGCACGGAGCGCAGAAATGCCTGATTTGTTTCTGCTCCTTCAAAAAAGCCGCCGCTTTTTCCGCCTGCGCTCTAGTAACATAAGCCGCTTGGTCGGCAAGCGCGGACAGCGACAACATCAAACTCAAAACTAAAACAGCCGTGATTTTTTTCAACATAAATTATAAAACTCCTCCTCGTTTATGATTTCATAATGAACGGCAAAATTTGCACCTGTCAAATTTCGCCGCATAAAAAGAACGGTTTTTTCACATAAATTTTGCCAAACTTAAAATTCGAACGTGATGCCGAAAGTTTTTTGGAATAATCGTTTTATAAAACTCCTTAGAAGAAATTTCGATGCTGTTAATGCCGCACAGCCTTTATCTCAGCGGCTTTCGATATTCTCTACAAGGTTTTTTCGATGCCATTTGCCAGACGAAAGAGGTATAATCAGAAAACTGATTCGTGCAGTTAATTTACGGAAATGAAACCTTTCAAAATCAGAAACATCGAAATTAACCCGCCGCTCGTGCTGTCGCCGATGGCAGGCGTAACGGATTATTCGTTCCGGCGCGTGGCAAAATCGTGCGGCGGAATCGGGCTGACCGTTTCGGAATTTATCTCGGTCGAAGGCTTGACTCGCAATAATCCGAAGGCGAAACGGCAGATGCGCTTTTGGGAAATGGAACGCCCGTTCGCCGTGCAGATTTTCGGCGGACAAATGGAACGAATGGTTTTGGCGGCGCAGATCGCCGAAGATGTCGGCGCGGATATTTTGGATATAAACTGCGGTTGTCCCGCGCCGAAAGTCGTTAAAAACGGCGGCGGTTCGGGGCTTTTGAGAGATTTGCCGCGCCTTGAAAATATCTTAAAAGAAATCAAAAAAGCGATCACGATTCCGCTGACTTTGAAATTTCGCGCCGGTTATACCGATTTGACACTAAATTATTTGGACGTGGCGAAACTCGCCGAAGACTGCGGCGTGGAACATCTTCAGCTTCACGGGCGCACGAAAGAGCAAGGTTATAAAGGCTTGGCGAATTGGGATTATGTGCGCGAAGTTAAAGAAACCGTTTCGATTCCCGTTTCCGGCAGCGGCGATGTCGTGTCCATCGAAGGCGCGTTAAATAAATGGCGCGAAACGAACTGCGACGGCATCTTAATCGGACGCGGCGCGATGCAGAATCCCTGGATTTTCCGGCAAATCGAAGACGTTGCCAACGGGCGCGAACCGTTCCAGCCGACGCTCGAAGACAAACAAAAAGTTTTGCTCGAATACTTTGAAATGCTGCGCGAAGATATGCCGGAACTGCCCGCGATTGGTAAAATGAAACAGCTTGCCGGACAGTTTACCAAAGGCTTGATCGGCGGCTCGCAATTCCGACAAACGCTTTATCATTCGCACTCGGTCGCGGAAATTTTAGACAACATCGGCGTTTATTTTCAAACGCTCACCGCCGGACGAACCTACGGCGACGGCACGGTCGAATCGGATGCTGATTTGGAAATCAACTCGTGCGAAATCGAATCGTGCGAAACTGCCACCGCCTGAAAATTTATGATAATTGCCAGAATATTTTTTCTATCCGCCTTTATCGTGCTTTCGTTTTTTTGTGTCTGCGCCCAAAATGCGCCAAAAACAGTTTCGGCGAAAGCGTCTGAAAATTCGATAAAATCTTCGCCTGCCTACGCCGAACTGCTTTTGCGGAAAGTCGAACGCGAATCGGAACTGGAAGAATTCGCGCTTGATTATACTGATGAATTTCCGAGGGTGAAGGAAATCAAATTCGAGTTGAATCTGCTCAATCAGGAGATGAACAGAATTTTGGTGGTCAAAGCGGCGGATTCGTCAAAATTGACTTTGGCTTTGGGAAAATTGATGGTGCGAAAAACCGAAATGGGAACGGACTTGTATAAATTGCATCAGCAATACACCGACGAACGACCGGAAGTAAAACGCTTGCGGCGAAAGATTGAAATTTTCGAGAAAGCGATTAAAGAAATTCTGCCGTAGAAGTTTATGAAACGAAGTTTGTTTTTACTGATGCTGTTCGTTGCTGTCGCCGCGCAGATTTCGGCGCAGTCGCCGGGTAAAATTCTCAAACAGGCGAACAATAGTTTGGGCGGCGAAAAAGTTTTGCGAAACGTCAAATCGTGGCGCAGAACGGGAACGATTACACGGCTCAAAGACGGTGCGGCGGGCGCGTTCGAGATGCAGGCGGCACAGCCGAATTTTTATAATATTCGATTCGATTTGAACGGGTTTGAAACCGAAAGCGGCTTCAACGGAAAATCCGGCTGGACGCGCGATTCGCGTGAAGGTTTGCGAACTTTGACCGGCGCGGCGAGCCGCGCTTTTGCCGCCGAAGCGGTTTATCGAAACTCGCGCTGGTTCGATTATAAAAAGAGTAAATCGAAAATCATCGCGGGCGGAAGCGCGAATGTGAACGGCAAAACAGCGAATGTTTTAACGCTGACTAATGCCAAAGGCGTTTCCGTGAAAATGTATTTCGACCAGGCGAGCGGTTTGCTTCTGCGCGAAGAAATCGCGGCAGGCGACGCGCCGCAAACCTTCGATTACGGCGATTATCGAATGATTGACGGCATCAACGAACCTTTCTCGATCAACTTAAAAAACGGCGCGGACATTTATGAAATAAAGCTCGAATCCGTTTCTCATAATCAGACGATTGCGAAAGACGATTTTAACTTTCCTAAAATCTCCGGCGAGCCTTTGCCCGATATTCCGACGCTTTTGAAGGAATTGCAGGCGAACGAAGACAAGGTTGATGAGATTTTGGAAAATTATTCGTTCACGCAAAAAAGCACCGCCCGTGAACTCGGCAAAGACGGCGTTTTACGCGAAAAGGAATCGGAAACTTTCCAGCTTTCGTTTTATAAAGGTAATCGTTTGCGCCGTTTGATTGAGAAAAACGGCAAGCCTTTATCGGAAAAAGAACAGGCTGACGAAGACAAAAACGTGCAGAAGCGCGTCGCAGAAATCGAAAAGGAAATCGCAAAAAAAGAAGCCAAAGCCGCTTCACAAAACGCCGATGGTACGCCAGACGGCGAAGGTCAGCGCATTTCAATTGCGGAAGTTTTACGCGCCTCAAATCTCGTCAATCCGCGCCGCGAACGATTTCGCGGGCGCGAGGTGATCGTCTTCGATTTTGAGCCGAATCCGAATTTCGATTATAAAAACGCTAAAAGCATCCTGAAATTTTTCGGCAAAACAGCGGGTGTGATGTGGATTGACGCGCAAGACAAACAAGTCGCCCGGATTGAAGCCGCCTTGTTCGATAATTTCAAAGTCGGCGGCGGTTTGTTGGCGAATTTGAAGAAAGGCGCGTCGTTCGCGCTCGAACAGGAGCGCGTCAACGACGAAATCTGGTTGCCGTCAATCGCCGACATTGATCTTTCACTCAAAGTTCTGCTTGTTAAAGGCTTTAATATCAATCGCGTCGTCAAATCCTATAACTACCGCCGATTCGAGACGGAAGTGAAGGATTCCAAAGTCAACGAGATAAAAAATTAGTTTCAGGTTTCTGGTTTCAAGTTTCTGGTTTCTGTCTCAATAATCTTTGGACTTTGCCGTCTTAACGGTTAAAATAGACGCAGAATTTTACAACCTGAAACCAGAAACTTGAAACCAGAAACCAATCATCCCCGTCGCGCCATTTTTCCCGGTTCGTTCGATCCTTTAACGAACGGGCATCTCGACATTATCAAACGAAGTTCGCCGCTGTTTGACGAAATCATCATCGCCGTTCTAAATAATCTCGAAAAAAATCCGATGTTTTCCGTCGAAGAACGATGCGAAATGATTCGGGAGATCGTGCCGGAAATCAAAAGCGGCGAGTGTGAATTAATCGTTGACAGCTTTTCCGGTTTGACCGTTGATTTTGCGAAAAGAAAAAACGCGAGCGCGATTGTACGCGGCATTCGCGCCATCAGCGATTACGAATACGAACTGCGAATGGCGTTGATGAATCGCCGACTCGAACCAAACATCGAGACGGTTTTTCTAATGGCAGCGGAAGAATATTCGTACGTTTCGTCGAATTTAATGAAGCAGGTTTTCACGCTCGGCGGTCGCGTGGAAGGTCTCGTGCCGGAACTCGTCGAAGCGAAGATGCGGGGAAAGATAGGAAGTTTATGATTTTGAAAGTTCAGAACGCGATTCTGAATTATCCGCGTTTCGAGTTTCGTGAGCCTTTCGGAAATCGTGTAGAATTTTTGGAAAGCACTTGAAAGTTTTCGCCGCAGAGAGATTAAACGCTTATGAGATTGACGACAAAATTGCTATTCATCTGGCTGGCTTTTTGTTCGACTCAGATTTATTCGCAGCAGCCGACCGTCGAAGACGAAGAAATCCGTATCGAAACCGCGCTGGTCGCCGTGCCGACGCGGGTAACTGACCGCCAAAACAAAAATCTTACCAACTTAAAAAAGGAAAACTTCCGGCTTTACGAAGACGGCGTTGAGCAAATTATCGAAAGTTTTGAGGATGCCGACGCGCCTTTTACCGTCGCGCTCGTGCTTGACGTGAGCGATTCGACAACGGCGAAACTGCAAAATATCAAGGCGGCGGCAATCGCGTTTTTAGAACATTTGCGCCCGTTCGACCGCGTTTTGATTTTCAACTTCGACAAAAATCTCGTCAAAGTCGCCGACGGCACGGCGGAAGATTTATCGAAAATTCAAAATTCCATCGCTTTTTCGCAGACCGGCGGCGGCACGAGTCTCTACGATTCGGTCGTCGCCGTCAATCGTAATTACCTGAGCCGAATCAGCGGTAAAAAGGCTCTGGTAATTTTTACCGACGGCATTGACACGCAAAGCGTCCGGCAAACTTCGGCAAGTTCGGCGCAGTCGTTGGAAGAATCCGAAGTTGTGGTTTATTCGATTCAATACGATACCGTTCAGGACACGCTGAAAACGAAAAGCGGGCTGGCTGATTTGTCGTCCGGCGCGACCGTGCAAATCGTAACTGCGCGGGGCGAACGTCTGCCGGAAGCCTATAAAAAAGGAACTTTTTACCTGACTTCGCTGGCGAACGGCACGGGCGGAGATTTTTTCTACGCCGATACGACCGAAAATTTATCGAAGATTTTCGCCCGCATCGCTCAGGAACTAAGTCAGCTTTATCGTCTGAATTATTATCCGAAAAACGAAACGCCGAGCGGCAAGCGGCGAAAAATAAAAATTACGGTTGACGCGCCGAAGGCGGTCGTCCATTCGCGCAAAACTTATATTTACAATCGGGCGGAAAAGAAGAACGATTGAATTTTCTGCCCGACAGTTTTCGTTTCCAAAAAACTTTTATGAATACATTTCCCGTTTCCGAAAACGTCGCTAAAATGCACACATCTTCGACGCTCAAAGCCGGACAGATTGCCGCCGAACTGCGCGAGCAGGGTCACGATGTAATTGATTTAACCGTCGGCGAGCCGGATTTTCCGACACCGGAATTTATCAAGGATTTGGCGATTGAAGGGCTACATAAAAATATCACGAAATACACGCCGACCGCCGGATTGAAAACTTTTGTCGAAGCGGTCGCGCATTTCTATGGCGAACAATTCGGCGCGGAAATTTCGCCGAAAGAAATTGCGGCTTCGTGCGGTGGGAAACAGGCTTTGTTTAATGCCGTCTGCACTTTGGTCAATCCGGGCGACGACGTTTTGATTCCGAAACCTTACTGGGTTACATTTCCCGAAATCGTTACATTCTGCCGCGCCAATTCCGTCTTTATCGAGACCGAAGCGACCGATTTTATTCTGAGCGCGGAACAGGTTAAAAATTCAATCACCGACAAAACAAAACTCCTCATCGTCAATTCGCCGAGCAATCCGAGCGGTCGCGTGATTCCGAAAGACGAGATGATAAAAATCATCGAAACGTGCGCGGAACGCGGCGTTTATGTTTTGACCGACGAATGTTATCTGTTTTTTGCCTATCCGCCGTCCGAAGTTTTTACGTCCGCCGTTTTGCCGAAAGAGTTGCGCGAGTTCGTCTGCGTCGCGGGAAGTTTTTCCAAAACCTACGCGATGACCGGCTGGCGCATCGGCTACACGATTGCGCCGGAAGCCTGGACGAAGGCAATGGTTAAACTGCAAAGCCATTCGGCGACGCATCCGACTTCGTTCGTGCAATACGCCTGCGCCCGCGCGATGGAACGCCGCGAAGAATCAATGGCAGCAGTTGACCAGATGCTCGCCGAATACAAACGGCGGCGCGATTGGCTGATTCCCGAATTAAATAAAATTAACGGTTTTAAATGTGCGATGCCCGAAGGGGCGTTTTACGCTTTTATTGATGTCAGAGATTTAATCGGCGAGCGTTTCAAAAATTCGGCGGAAATCGGCGATTACCTTTTGAACGAAGCGCACACGGTCTTAACCGACGGCGCGGGCTTCGGCGCGGACGGCTTTTTGCGGCTTTCATATGCGACTTCGATGGAAAATCTGAATACGGCGGTCGAGCGGATGAAAAATCTTTTTCAATCAAAATCGCAGACGGTTTGAATCGTGCAAGTTTTGTCAGATAAGTAACTTACAAATTGAAATCCGCCGTTTATAATTAACGAATATGACGGAAATAATCGGCTGGGCGAGTTCGATAATCCTGCTTCTCACGCTCATCAAACAAGTTTATAAACAATGGAAAGATGGCGAAACTGAAGGGATTTCGAGTTGGCTTTTTATCGGTCAGCTTTTGTCCTCAATCGGTTTTACAATTTATAGCTATTCGGTTGAAAACTGGGTTTTTACCATCACCAACGGCTTACTGGTTATTAATAACATTATCGGCATCTGCCTGTATTTTTATTTTCTTAAAAACGGTAAAAATAAAAAAAGCGAAAATTAATTCGCCTTTCTTTTTCACTATTTACTTTTCCATTTAATCTCCACTTCGAGTTCTTTTTCGTCGCCGTTCTGCTCGAATTCAAAATCAATTTCGGCATCCGCCGGAATGTAAATTCGCTGATTATTTACCTGAATTTCAAACGCTTTGCCCTGTTCCAAAGATTCGGCGAGACGACGCAGTTTTTCTGCCGTCGCTTTATTTGAATAACCTTTTTCGACTTCAACTTCTTCTGACATTTTTATTCTCCTTTCTTTGCACCGCCGGTCATCAACAAGCCGATTTCTTCGTTGCTTGTAACTTTCGGATTAACTTCGCCGACAAATTTCCCTTTGTAAATCACCAACAATCTATCGGCAAGAGCCGTAACTTCTTCAAGTTCGGCGGAAACGAGCAGAATCGCGCTGCCCGCGTCTCTTAAACCGATTAATTTGCGGTGAATGAATTCAATCGCGCCGATGTCCACGCCGCGCGTCGGCTGTGAAACAAGCAGCAGTTTCGGATTCAAATCGAATTCTCTGCCGATAATCAATTTCTGCTGATTACCGCCCGAAAGATTTTTCGCCATCAGTTCCGGTTTCGGCGGGCGCACGTCGAAATTTTCGATGATTTCCTTCGTGCGTTTTTCGATCACGCTGTTGTTCAAAAATCCGCCCGCCGCGACGGGTTGGCGATAATGTACGCCGAGAATCGCGTTTTCTTCCAAGTCTGAATCGAGCAGCAACCCGCGTTTATGGCGATCTTCTGGAATGTGCGCGATACCCAATTCGGTACGGCGGCGCACGGGAAGTTTGGAAATATCTTTTCCTGCAAATTCAATCGCGCCTTCCTGAATCGTAATCAAACCGGCAATCGCTTCGATCAATTCGGTTTGCCCGTTGCCTTCGATGCCCGCGATGCCGACAATTTCACCGGCGCGAACATTGAAAGAAACTTTATCCAAAGCTGCGCCGTGCTTGTTTCTGACCGAAAGATTTTCGACATTCAAAACCGCGTTCTTTGCATTAGCGTCAGTTTTTTCGACGCGCAAAAGCACATCGCGCCCGACAATCATTCGAGCTAAATCTTTGGCGTTTGTGTCTTTTGTTTCAACAAAGCCGACTGATTTTCCGTCGCGCATTACGGTTACTTCGTCGGAAATCGCCAGGACTTCTTCAAGTTTGTGCGTGATAATGACGATGGTTTTTCCCTGTTCGCGCATCTTCCGCAAAATCCCGAAAAATTCCTCGACTTCCTGCGGCGTTAAAACGGCGGTCGGCTCGTCCAAAATCAAAAGACTTGCGTTGCGGTAAAGTGCTTTTAAAAGCTCTACTCTTTGCTGTGCGCCGACGGAAATATCTTCGATCAATGCCTTCGGATTGACACCGAGCCGCAACTCATTCGACAGAGCAAGAATATCTTTATTCGCTTTGTCCAAATCAAGACTCGCCACGCCGCCGGTTTCCGCGCCGAGAATGATATTTTCGGCGACCGTCATCGTGTCAACCAGCATAAAATGCTGATGCACCATCCCGATTCCGAGCGCAATCGCGTCGTGCGGATTTCTAATCGTAACGGATTTGCCGTCAACCGAAATCTCGCCGCTGTCAGCCGTATAAAAGCCGTAAGCGATTCGCATCACGGTTGATTTCCCCGCGCCGTTTTCGCCGACAATCGCGTGAATCGTTCCCTTGCGAATGTTGATCGAAACGTCGTCGTTAGCGACGACGCTGCCGAAAGTTTTGGTGATGTTTTTAAGCTCAAGCATCTTTAAATTTTCTCAACTTTTTTCCGCAACCAATTTTCTATCTCAGACACCTTCCAAACGTCTGCCTCAACTTTCAAGGAAAGTTCGATCATTTCCGAAAGTGTCGCCTGCAAATTATAACCGTTACGGTAAAGGAACGAATCCGTCAAAGCAGTTGCGGTGCGCTTGTTTCCGCCGTGCCACGGATGATTTTTTATTAAACCTAAAAGAAGCGTTGCGGCTTGGCGAATCACGTCAGCATCTTCATAAACGGCGGCGTGTTTTGGTCTGGCGAGTGCCGACTCGATTAAAGTCGGTTCGGCAATTCCGATTCGCGTTTCGCCGAATCTAAACATCACTTCAAAATGCAGGGCGACGGCGACGGCGTATTCGATATAAATAATTGCCTCAGTCGCCAAGCCGTTTCATCTCCTCAAAAACATTTCGATACTTCTCCGCGATTCTATCGGCTTCGCTTTTGATTTCAGGAGTTAGGTTGATTAATTCACCGCTTATTTTGCCGTTATGCACGGTCAAGACCAAATAGGAGTCTGCCGATAAATTATTTTCCTGCTTGACCGAATTCGGCAGTTCCACTTTCCACGAAAAAGCGTCGTCGGCAGATTTAACGGCGATATTTTTTGTTTGTCGTATATCTAAAACTTCCGGCATTTTCTCCTCCTTTTGGCGAAGTAATTATAACACTAAACTTCCGATTCCAGTTTTTCCCATTCCTGATATAAATCCTGAATCTGTTTTTCTTTCTGCTGATACTTTTCGGAAACCTTCTGTAATTTGGAGTGATTGGAAATCGTTTCCGACGCGCTCATTTCCGCAGTCAGTTTCGCCAAATCTTCTTCCATTTGCGGAATTTTCGCCTCGATTTCCTTGATGCGCGCTTCGATTTGCAGAAGCTGATTCTTGGAAAGTGCGGATGGCGGATTGCGGATTGCGGAATCATTCGATTCTTCTTTCGGCTGACCCTGGACTTTAGACTTCGGACTTTGTACTCGTTCCTTCCAATCGTGAAATTCCGTGTAGTTGCCGTCGAAAATTTCTACTCTGCCTTCGTCTTCAAACGAAAGAATCTGTGTCGAAATTTCGTCGAGAAAAAAGCGGTCGTGGCTGACGGCGAGAATCGTTCCGGGATAACTGTCGAGCGCGGCTTCTAAGGCTTCGCGTGAAGGAATGTCGAGGTGATTCGTCGGTTCATCCAAAACCAAAACATTAACACCCGAATAAATTAATTTCGCCAGTGCGAGCCTTCCCTTTTCGCCGCCCGATAAATCGGCGACTTTTTTGAAAATTTCTTCGCCGGTGAATAAAAATCTCGCTAAGAACGAGCGCAGTTCACCATTGTCGGCGTTCGGCGCGACGCGGCGGAGTTCCTGCACGATTTCGTTTCGCGCATCCAAATCTTCCAGATTCTGCGCGTAATAGCCGATGTTGGTTTTCGTTCCCCAATTTAACTTCCCGTCGAGTTCGTGCAGATTGCCGAGAATCGTTTTCAGGAAAGTTGTTTTGCCCGTGCCGTTGCCGCCGATAATTCCGAGACATTCGCCGCGATTTAAAGTGAAATTAATGTCTTTCGCTAAAACTTTTTCACCATAACCGATTGCCAAATCTTCCGCCGTCAAAATATGCAGTCCGGCGCGTTCGACTTTTTTCAGATTAAAATTGCCGCTCGCTTTATCAACCGTTACGGCTTCAACTCGTTCGAGACGCGCCAGCAAGGTGCGGCGCGATTTAGCCATTTTCGTTTTCTGTCCGGCGAGATTGCGGCGAATGTAATCTTCGGTTTTGGCGATATAAGATTGCTGATTTTCAAATTCGCGCCGCTGAATTTCGCGTCGTTCTTCGCGCTCGATTAAAAACTGCGAATAATTTCCTTTGTAAGTGATGGCTTTGCCGCGATCAATTTCGATGATTCGGCGGCACGTTCGGTCGAGAAAATAACGGTCGTGGCTGACGATAACGAATGCCGTTTCGTAAGTCTGTAAAAAGTTTTCGAGCCATTCGACCGCGTTCACGTCCAGATGATTCGTCGGTTCGTCGAGCAGTAAAATGTCAGGACTCGATAACAAAAGCCGCGCCATTCCGAGACGATTTTTTTGTCCGCCCGAAAGATTTTTCGTCTCCTTTTGCCAAGTTTCTTTCGCAAATCCCAAGCCGAGCAGAATCGCTTCGGCTCGTGCCGTATAAGTAAAACCGTCAGCGTTTTCAAATTCAATTTGCAAATCGGCGTATTTTTCGAGAATTTCGTCAGTCGCATCCTTCGCCATTTCGACTTCGAGATGGCGCATTTCGGCTTCGATGTCGTGCAGCCGTTGAAAAGCCGAAAGCGCGGCGGTATGAACGGTTTCGTCTTCTGTAAAATCAACGTGCTGCGCGAGCAGACCGATTTTCAAATTGTTGAGTTTAATAACCTCACCCGAATCAGCCGATTCTTCGCCCGTAATCACGCGAAAAACCGTCGTCTTGCCCGCGCCGTTGCGACCGACCAAGCCGACTTTCTCGTTCGGATTGATTTGAAAAGAAACGCCGCGCAAAATCTCGTTGCCGGCGTAAGATTTGTAAATGTCTGACAGTCGAAAAAGCATTTTTAAGAAAAATAACGAGTAACCGATTTTTTATTTTCGATTACCCGTTATGTGTTTTGACAATAATCCGTAAATTATTTCGCGTTCGTGTTGGCGTTGGTTTTCACGTTCGCCGGCAGATTCGCATTGGTTTTAGTATTGGCATTCGCCGTCGAATTGGCGTTCGCCGCCGTGTTGGAATTCGTATTCGCGGCACTGTTCGTGTTAGAAACCGGCGGAGTGTTCGCTCCTGCCGGACGCGCTCCGCTCAAATCGTTCGGATTTTCGACGACTTTTTTCGCCAGAAAATTCTCGATTTTCGCTTCGTTCATCGCCATCGTTTGATATGATGCCGCCAATAACTGCTTGCGGGCATCAATCAATGTGTTCGTAACATTTTGACGAACGTCGGGAGTTTCGAGCGTCAGGTTTTCGTCTTTATCGCTGCGTTCCTGCAATTTCAAAATAAAAAATTTGCCCTGTGAAGGCGCAGGCAGGATTTGTCCAATCGCAAATTTCGGGTCCATCAGAGCCGCCGCGACCTGCGGTGAAAAAGTTTGTTTTAGCTGTTCTTCCGAAACGTAGCCTAAATCACCGCCGCGAATTTTGCTTTGGTCTTCGCTTTTTTCACGCGCAATCGCCGCAAAATCGCCGCCTTGTCTTAACTGTCCGATGATTTCGTTACCGACGCGCACGGCATCGGCTTCGTTTTTCGTCGTATCGCCTTCGCCGTTGTCTGCCGGATCAACCACGATTGCCGCCAGCTTCACACCTTTTTTCTTGACGAAATAATCAGGATTTCCTGTATAAAATGCTTCGATTTCGCTGTCTTTCGGCGGTTCGATTTTGCCGGTGATTTTGTCGGTTAGTTTCTGAATCGCCAAACCGCGTTTGATCGTGTCGCGCAGAGCCGCGTCGGTTACACCTGCGTCTTTCATCTGTTTGTCGAACGCTTCCTGCGAAAGACCGCTGCCGGTTTTGCGCTTGTTAAATTCCGCCGTAACTTCTTCTTCGGTCGGAACGGTTCCTTCTTTTTCGGCTTTCTGGAACATCACTTCCTGCTGAATTAAACCTTCCACCACTTGAAGCCGCGCCTGTGCGAGTTCGAGCGGTGAAAGTTTTCCTTCCTGACCGCCGCCCTGCTGTTTGATGACGCGCTCGACTTCTTCCATTTTGACGACTTTTCCGTTGACGGTCGCCGCCGTCGAGTTCGGGTCGGGATTGCCGCCGACTGAATTGGCAGCAGTTCCCGTTCCTGAGCAACCGGATAAAGTGAACGCGGCGATTGCTAAAAAGGCAATCGAAAAAATATTAAAATTAAGTTTTCGCACGATGGCTTTTACTCCTTCTGTATTAACTGTTCTTCTCATTACTTGACTTGGTTCGTTTATATTTGTTATAAATCTTGTTTTTGAGTTTGCAGGCAAACTCTTGTTTGTTACAACCTCGTTATTATTTTTTTGGAGGCTTAAATTATTATGGCAAAACGATGCGATGTCTGCGGCAAAGGTCCGCAATTCGGAAACAATGTTTCACACGCGAACAACAAAACGCGCCGACGATTTAACCCGAATCTGCAATCGGTTCGTGTTCAGGTTACTGCCGGCAACAACAAACGGCAGAAAGTTTGCACCCGCTGCATCAAAGGCGGCAAAATTATCAAAGCGGCGTAAATTTTAGAAACCTAACTTAAAAATTAAGTTGCCAAACGCTTTAAGATTTTCTCGACGGCGTTTGGCTTTTTTCGTTTTTAAAATTCGCCTTAAATTCTTATTCAACGACCGCAATGCAGTCAATTTCAACCCGCGCATCACGCGGCAGACGCGCCGCCTGCACCGTCGCCCGCGCCGGTTTATTGTCGCTGAAATATTGAGCGTAAATTTCATTCACGGTCGCAAAATCATTCATATCGGCGAGAAACACGGTTGTTTTCACCACATTACTCAGACTGCTTCTCGCCGCTTCCAAAACCGCGCTCAAATTTTTTAAAACCTGATGCGCCTGTTCGCCGACATCGTTCGAGACGAATTCGCCCGTCGCGACATCAATCGGGATTTGCCCCGAACAAAAAACCATTCCGCTAACCTTCACGGCTTGCGAATACGGACCGATGGCACTCGGCGCGTTTTCGGTTGATATAATTTCTTTCACGTCTTTATGTTTGCCCTTACGCTATTTTATTTCTTAAAGCAAAAGGCGAATTCTAACAGATAAAACTGCAAATTCCAAATTCCAGATTTCAAATCGAACGCATTTAGCTCGGTTGAACGCCGGTTTGGAATCTGGAATTTGGAGTCTGGAATTTAATAATTTACCCGCTCGACGGCGATAACTCCAGGCACTTGCTGAATTGAAGTGATCACGCGGTCGAGGTGTTTTTTGTCGAAAACTTCAATCGTTACTTCGATTAAACCGCGATCCTGCTTGGAAATTTCGGCGCGGGCATCGCGGATGCCGGTTTTGATTTCGGCAATCGCGTTCGTAATTCCGGCGAGCATTCCCGTCCGGTTTTCCGTTGTTACCAAAAGCCGCACTGATTGAATCTGCTGTTCGTCGCCTTTCGCCCATTCGACATCAACGATGCGCTCGCGGTTGACCATCAACTGCTGAACATTTTTACAGCGTTTGTTGTGGACGACAATGCCTTTGCCGAGGGAAATATAACCGACGATTTCCTCGCCGCGCAGAGGATTACAGCAGCGGGCGCGGGTCGTTAAAAGATTGTCCACGCCTTTGACGATGATCGCGTCTTCGCCCAGACCGACGAGCTTTTTGACGGCTTTCAAGCCGCTTTCGAGCCGCGTTTCCTTTTTCTTTTCCGGGTCGAGTTCGGCGAATTTCTCTGCGCCTAAGAATTTCGCCAGAATGTTGCGCGGCAGAGTTTTACCGTAACCAATCGAAGCCAGTAAATCTTCCGCTCTACCCAAGCCGTATTCGTTGGCGATGCGTTTCATTTCATCGTCGTTACTGATTAGTTTTTTCGGCGACAGACGAAATTTATCGGCTTCTTTTTCAAGCAGTTTGCGACCGATTTCGATTGATTCGACGCGCTGCTGATCGGAAATCCAATGGCGAATCCGGTTTCTTGCCTTCGACGTTACGACGTAATTGAGCCAGTCACGCGACGGTTTCGAGTTCGGCGTGGTTAAAATCTCGATGACATCGCCGTTTTGAATTTCCGTCCGAAGCGGCACGATGCGCCCTTTGACCTTCGCTCCCGTACAGTTGTCGCCGACTTCCGAGTGAATCGCGTAGGCGAAATCAATCGGCGTTGAACCACGCGGAAGTTGGATAATTTTTCCGAGAGGTGTAAAGGCATAGACATCCTTCGGGTATAAATCGAGTTTTAATGACTCGATAAATTCTTCGGAATCTTCGTTTTCCCTGGTCGTTTCGACGAGCGGTAAGAGAAGTTTTTCGACCGTCTTACGCAGTTCGTCCAAACTCGCGTCGTCATCGCGCTTGCCGAGTTTGCTCTCCTTGTATTTCCAGTGCGCCGCCACGCCTTCTTCGGCGATTTGGTGCATCTCTTCGGTGCGGATTTGTACTTCAAACGACTGCCCGTTGTCGCCGATCACCGAAGTATGCAGCGATTGATATAAGTTGTCGCGCGGGTTGCCGATCCAGTCCTTAAAGCGTTCAGGAACGGGTGTCCAAATATCGTGAACGACGCTCAACGCCAGATAACAATTCTTTTTATCGTTCGGCGTGATGATTCGTGCGGCGATCAAATCATAAACTTCTTCAATCGTCAGTTTGCGTTTTTTGAGTTTTTTCCAGAGCGAGTAGAGACGTTTGACGCGCCCCTGAATTTCGACGAACTGAACATCGTTTTCAGCTAATTTTTCCTTAATCGTATCCGTTATTTTCTCGATCATCGCTTCGAGTTCGGGGCGGCGCGATTCGACTTCTTTTGAAAGATGTTTGTACTCTTCCGGGTAAAGATTTTGAAACGATAAATCTTCGAGTTCGCTGCGGAGTTTTCCCATTCCGAGCCGATGGGCAATCGGCGCGTAAATATCCAGCGTTTCCTGTGAAATGCGGGCGCGTTTTTCGGGTTTCAAAAAACTCATCGTCCGCATATTGTGCAGGCGGTCGGCGAGTTTGATTAAAACAACGCGCACGTCGGTAATCATCGCCAGAACCATTTTGCGGACGTTCTCGGCTTGCTGTTTTTCTTTGGAAAGATTGCTGATGTGCGCGATTTTAGTTAAGCCGTCAACCAGGCGCGTGATTTCGTCGCCGAAGTATTCGCGGATCGTATCAAGATCAACCAGCGTATCTTCGACGACATCGTGCAGAAGCCCGGTCGAAACGCTCGTTTCGTCAAGACGCATATCAGCTAGAATGTCGGCGACTTCCAAAGGATGAATCAAATAAGGTTCGCCGGAAGCGCGTTTTTGACCGCGATGGTGCATCGCCGAGAAGAGATACGCCCGCCGTATTAAGTCTATATTAGGCTCTGGACGGTTTTTCTCGACCTTTTCGATGACATCTTCGATGCGAATCATAAAACTTCTTTATTTACTGTTTTGATAAACGAAAAGGCGATACTCGACTTTTTGATTGTAGTCGAGTATCACCTGTTCCGAAAGTTAATTTGGAAAACTTATTTTTTGTTGGCGTTACCTTCGTTTTCCTTAGCTTCTTTCGCCGCTTTTTCTGCTTCTTCCTTTTCCCTCTTAGCTGTAGCTAATTGCGTGAATCGGGCTTTTGCTTTGTCGGCTTCCGCTTTGGTAGATTCCTGCAACGCTTTGTTCCCTTCCATCTCGGCAAGCCTTGATTGTTGAATCAACATATTAGCTTTGTACGACCAGACGGCATCGCTCTCGGTATCTAGTTTTTCCGCCCGGTTAGCTAAATCCGCGCCGTCCGCAACGCATTTCTTAAATGTCTCAAAAGTTGCCGGATCTTGCGGTTTGGTAAATTCAAAAACCGATTTTCCATCTTTGGTAACGGTTTTCTTAACCGGCTCGACATCCGAAATGTCATTAGCGCAGGAATACTTTTTAGCGGCGAGTTTGGTCAATGCCTCGGCTCTTTGTTCGGCTGGAACCGCTTCATTGTTGCTGCGTTCGGTAACCCAAGTCAGCCATTCATCATTTTTATTCAGGTTTTCCAGAAGATTTGCGATGGCGTTAAAAGAATTCTGGTCTTTAACATCCTCGGCTAAAACTTTCTTGTATTCCTGAATAGCCTCTTCCGCTTTCGCAGTGTTTTGCCGATCTCCGATGAACTGTGAATGCAGCGTTCTGGCTAAAAATAATTGGGCGGCTTTGCCCTCAGCCGTTTCTCCTTTCGGATCGCGGCTGACCGCATAACGAAATAATTGTTCTGCGTCCTGAAATTTCCGGTCTTTATAAGCCTGTCCGCCGTCAACCAGATTTTTTCTAGTGATGATTCGGTTGTAATAAGCGCAATTTGCGCCCATCAAAACTGTTAGTAAAACTACCGATAATATGCCTAAACGAGAAAATCTCATTTTGATTCGACTCCATTGATTGTTGGCGTAACGAAGGATTCTCTTCGTTACGCCAAACTAGACTAATCCGTTAAATCGTCAATTTGCAGACCGATTGGCTGCGCCCCTGCTTGCTTAACCGCATCAATTACCCGAACCACTTCGCCGTATTTCATTGTGCGCGGTGATTTGATGAAGACGGTTTTTTCTACTTCGTTAGTTCCTTCACGCAGCACGCCGTTGGCTTCCCTTTCTTTGAAAATATTATTCAACTTGGCAGTCAAATCGCTGGCGTTTGAAACATCGCCGGCAGCTTCATTATTCAAAGTAACCTTTTTATCGGAGTTGTTGATCGCAACTACCAAAGTTAAAGGATTCGGTTTTGGCACCACCGTTTGATCCTGCGGTTTCGGTTCAGCCGGAACTTTCGCCTCGAATTTGTGCGGCTTTGTCGGAGTGATGACCATAAAAATAATCAAAAGCACCAACAAAACGTCAATCAGCGGCGTTACATTAATGTTTGGCGTGGCTCCGCCGGAGCCTGATGACATTCCCATATTTTAATACTCCCTGCTCAACTAAATCTTACTTTTGAGCGGCATCAGCACCTTTTTTCTTATCGGCAACCAGCCCGATTTTGTCAATATCCTGTTTGCGGATCGTATCAATCGCTTCGACTACTCTGCCGTAATCAACTTCAACGCCGCTTTTGATATAGACAATGCGTTTGTCCGGTGCTTTATCCTTCATTAAGGATTTGATTTGCTCTCCCAACGTATTCAAAGGATATTGGTTTTTCCCGATATAAAAATTATTATTATCGGGAATCGCAATAATTACCGAAGTATCTTTTGCAATATCGCCATCCTCGTCAGGACTAATCATTTCTCGCGGAAGATTGACGGAAACTCCCTGTTGAAGCAATGGTGTAACGACCATAAAAATGATCAACAACACCAACATTACATCAACCATCGGAGTTACATTTATATCCGAATTATACTCGTCATCGCCGCCGACTTTTGCTCCCATAACTAATTTCCCCCTTTAACAAATTCTTTAAGGTTCAATAAGATTAACTATTTAAGTTTTTGGTTCGCTGTTTCAAAAAGTAGTCAACCAATTCCGAAGCCGAGTTTTCCATTTCAACGCTGAAACTCGTTACTTTATTAGTGAAATAGTTGAACAGCCACACGGCAGGAACCGCCACGGCGATACCGAAAGCCGTCGCTACCAACGCTTCCGCGATAGCCGCGCCGACCGCGCCGATACCGGCATTTTCAGCCGATGCCAAAGCGACGAACGCGCCGATGATTCCGACGACCGTGCCGAACAAACCAACGAAGGGTGCGGTCGAACCGACCGTCGCCAAACCGGACAATCCGCGTTTGAGTTCAGCGGTTTTAACGGCAATCGCTCGCTGCAATGCGCGTTTTGACGCTTCCATTTCATCGCCCGAAATATCCGAATTGCCTTGATGGGCAACGAACTCTTTCAAACCCGATGAAACGACCATTGCCAAATGCGAATCTTTGTGCCGGTCGCTGATGTTGATGGCTTCGTCAATGTTGCTCGTTTTCAAAGCCTGTGCAACTTTCGGCGCGTATTGGCGCGATTGTGATTTAGCTTTGTTATAAGTCAACAGACGTTCGATGCCGACGGCGATCATATAAATTGACTGCAGTAAAAGCACCCCGATAACGATCCAACCCGGAACCGTTAAACTTTTTGCGATGTCGTAGATACCGAAAGAGAGTTTGCCTCCTTCAGCGAAAAGCAAAAACAAACCTAAAAAACTTACTAAAAAAGTCATGATTTATCCTCCAAAAGAATCGAAAATTTTTATAATTGCGAATTTTATTTTCAGGAGTGAAAAACAGTTTTTCACTCCTGAAATCCGTTCTCTACGGAACGAAGTTATAGACGATCACGCCGGTTACGGAAACTGCCTGCCCGGATAAAGTCGTGGGCGCAAATCTTGCCTGTCGTGCCGCCTGTTCGGCAGCTTGTCTCAAAAGCGGATGACCTGAAACGGCACTCGCCGAAACAACGCTTCCCGACTCGCTAATCGTTACCTGCACATTAACTGCACCGCTGGCGCGAACGGCTCTCGCCGCTGCCGGATACGGCGGTTTCGGCAAACTCGTCGCTTTACCGTTCAGCACGCCGCCGGAAATCTTTTTAGGAACTACGGGTTTCGGCGGTGCCGGCGGCGGCGGCGGCGGCGGCGGTTTGTCCGCGCCTTCTAATGAACCTTGCTTTTCGTTGCCTGTGCCGCCTTTTAGACCTGTTCCTTCCTTGTTACCTTCACCTTTATAATCACTCGTCGCTGCATCCCGCGCATCGTTATTGGTCGTACCGATTCTGGTGGCGATACCTTCACGCGGCGGCTTAACTGCGTTTTGGACAACGCTCGGTTTATCCGGCACTTTCGGAGATTCTTCCATTCTTTGAATGATCTCCGTTCTGGTGTCCACGTTCGGCGCGGCTTTGACCTGTTCTTTAGGCTTCTGTTCCGGCGGCGGCGGCGGTTCTTCTTCAGCGACCGGAACTGGCGCGACCAAGCTGGAAAGTTCCAAATCTCCAGAGCCGAGACCGTAATCTTTGGCGAAGAGACTATACATCCAGCCGCCAACCATTATTGAGACCATAATGACGAAGGTCGTCAACAAAAACCCGCTTCGTCGGGTGTTCTCTTTTGCGTTACTTCTTGATTCGACTAATTGATCTAACATCTAATTTTCCTCCCTGCTATTCCGGTGCCAATTTTGGTCAAGGGCTTCGAACTATTTTATAACTTTATAATTGCCTAGATGATGAAAATTACACATCAAGTTGTCATCGTAAATTCTTTATTAACGATTCTGCCTGAATATAATCAACTTTTTTTCTTTTGAACTCTCTACGTTTTAGGTGTGGAAACCGTCGGACTTTTGCCGGTCTTACACACAAAAGTACTACAACTTCCCTGACGCTATTTTACGCGAGCGGAAAAAAAGCAGATACGAAATATTTAATTGACCAGCAACGATTTGAAGTCTAAAACCTTCAACCGAGAAAGTCAAGAAAAATCATCCGTTTTTTTTTCAAAACTTCAATTTTCTTTTCTAAAAATCTGATAATAATAAACCGCGAAACAAGCAGAAATAATTCTCAATCTTTCTTGATAATTTCTACCGCGCAATCGGTCGACGGCTGACCGAACGCCGCGATGCCGAGGCGAGTTTGTCGGTGTTTTGAACTTCCACCTGCTTCGTTTTCGCCGATCCGAGTTTGTCCTGCCACCAGATGGCAATCGGACTGGCAATCGCAATCGTCGAATATGTTCCGGTAATCGAACCGACGAATAATGCGAGCGAAAATCCTCGTAAAACTTCGCCGCCGAACACGACTAACGCCAGCACGGAAAGGAACACCAATCCGTTGGTTACAATCGTGCGCGACATCGTTTGGTTGATTGATTCGTTAGTTAAATTGTACAGCGAGCGGTTACGATGCAGGCTCGTATTTTCACGAATACGGTCGAAGATGACGATTGAATCATTCACCGAGAATCCGACCAAGGTTAAAAGCGCGGCAAGCACCGTCAGACTGATTTCCCACTGAAAAATCGAGAAGAACGCCAGCGTAACTAAAACATCGTGGAAAACGGCGATAACGGCACCGGCGGCATACGTCCAATCGTATCGGAAAGCGATGAACAGTAGAATGCCGACCATTCCCAAAAGCGTGGCGATGACGGCTTGATTACGAAGTTGCGCCCCGGCGACCGGACCGACTGAATCGGTTCCGACGATTTTATATTTTGCGCTCGCGTCTTCGGTCAGGCTGGTATTTCCTTCCGCTTCTTTACCAAACTTGTCGAGTGCCTGTTTAACTCGCGCGCGTCCGGCGTTGACCTGGTTGTTTTGATCGAGCGTGTTCGCGTCTGCATTCTCCGTCGTCGGCGCGGGCGCGACTTCGGTCGTTCCTTCGAGCAAAGGAACTTTTATCAAAACTTCGTCCTGCTTGTCGGTCGAAGACTGTATCACGGCTTCTTTTACATCAACCTCATTCAGAGCGTTGCGAATTTCGTCTTCGGAGGGCTTGCCGTTATTAAATTTCGCAGTAACGACCGTTCCGCCCTGAAAATCCACGCCGAGGTTGAAGGCGTTCGTTCCGCCGGGTGTAAGTTGTCGCCCGACAGCAGAAAACAATCCGGCTAAAAGGATAAAAATGGAAACGGCAATCAAAGGCTTGCGCCAGCCCATCCAGTCAACATTGATATTGGTAAAAATTTGAAACATTTGTGTTAGTGGTGAGTGGTGAATGGCAAGTGGTGAGTGGAAGATTTTAACTCACCACTTACCATTCACCATTCACCACTAAAAATCAGATACTGATTTTTTTCATATTCGGATTGCGTTCCAGCAACCACATAAAGATCGTGCGCGACACAAAGACTGCCGAGAAAAGATTGATTAACAATCCTAAAACCAAAGTTACGGCGAAGCCGCGAATCGGACCCGAACCGTACATATACAGAATCGTCGAAGACAGAATCGTCGTAATGTGCGTGTCAATAATCGTGATGAAAGCGCGGTCGAATCCTTGTTCGACCGATTTGGCGACGGATTTTCCGGCGCGTAATTCTTCGCGCATTCGTTCAAAAATCAGCACGTTTGAGTCAACCGCCATCCCGACTCCGAGAATCAGACCGGCGATTCCCGGCAGCGTCAGCGTCGAATCAAGCACGATCATTCCGGCGACGGTCAGAAGCATATTCAACATCAAGGCGATGACCGCGTTAATGCCTGCGCCGCGATAATAGAACAGCATAAAAATAACGACGAAAACCAAACCGCCGACTGATGCCCGGACACCGGAATTAATCGAATCCGCACCTAAACTCGGACCGACGGTACGCTCTTCCTGATATTCGATTTGCGCCGGCAGCGCACCGGACTTCAAAGTCAAAGCCAAATCTTCGGCAGTTGATTTGGTAAATCTGCCGGAAATTTCGCCTGAATCGAAAATCTGCGATTTGATATAGGCGGCTGATTTGACTTCGCCGTTTAAGACGACCGCCATATAGTTGTTAATGTTTTTGCCCGTCCAGTCGCCGAACTTTGCCGCGCCGCCGGGTTTGAACGAAAACGAGATTTGAAAATCGCTGTCGCTGCCCGTGCGCGAAACCGCCGAAGCGTCGCGTAATTCATTGCCGTCAACGACCGCCGGTTCTTCCACGACGACGTATTGTTTCGGCTGTTGGTCGGCAGGGACATTTGAATTCGCTGTTGTATCGCGGTCGGCATAAACAAGGACGTTTCGATTGGAAGGAATCGTGCCGCCGAGCGAAGCGATTGCCGCTTCTTTCGTCGGATAAGTCTGCACCGGCGACGGACTCGCGGGGCTGATGATTTTCATCAATGCCAGTTTCGACGTTTCGCCGATGAGCTTCTTGACTCGTTCCGGGTCGTCAACACCCGGCATCTGCAAAAGAATCTGTCCCGAATCGCTCGCGCCGTGTCTTTGCAGTGTCGGCTCTTTCACACCGAAAGCGTTGATGCGGCTTTCGATAATTCGTTCGGCTTGCGTAACGGCTTGGTCTTTTAAAACTTTTTGTACGGCAACCGGCAAACTCCAGGTGATTTGATTGCCGCTCTCGCTTTGCGTCCAACTGCTGAAATCAACTTTTTTCTTGACGGCTTCGATGATTTCCGCGTTTTTTGAAGCGTCGGTTACATTCAACGTAACCTGATAATTATTGTTCTGCGCGACAATCGAACCTTCGCCGACCGGCAGCTGCGCTTCTTTCGCGGCGTTGAGCGCGGCATTTTCGTTGTTGCGCGTCAGTTCGGCGAGATATTCGTCGGTTTTCACGCGCATCACGAGGTGCGAGCCGCCCTTCAAATCGAGACCGAGATTGATGTTGCTGGCGACGTTGTTTTTAATTCCCTGCCAACTGAAATCTTCCGCCGAAATCGAGCGTCCGCGCGGACCGATTACCAGATAAATTCCGATCACTGTAACGGCGATGATGATAATCGTTCTAATCAACAAACCTGTATTTTTCATTTTTCGATAGATGCGGCAAACTACACGCCGCGTTGTTTATTTCGCTGTCGGTTCGGCACGTTTACCGATGACGGCGGTCCGCGCAATTTCTAAAAAGGATTTGTCCGCGCTCTGAATGATATAGCTCGTGTCGCGGACTTCTTTAATCTTCCCGATAATGCCGCCGTTCGTAACGACTTCATCGTTGATTTTCAACTCGGCGATCAGCGCGTCGAGTTCTTTTTTTTGTTTTTGCTGCGGGCGAATTAAGATGAAATAGAAAATCAGGATAATCGGCGCGAACAGTAAAATGGTTGAGAAAATACTTCCGCCGCCCACGTCCTGAAAAAGTAGAAATAGAAAATTCATTTATTTATTGCAGAAAAGAAAAACACAATAATATACATTTACAGGCTGTTTATCAAACGCCTGTTATTTGTCTTCAGGTTCGCTTTCCTTTATTTTTTCGAGAAAATTCAGTCGGAATTTATTGAAATTGCCGGATTTGATAGATTGCCGAATTTGCCGCATTAAGTCAAGAAAGAACGCGAGATTATGATGCGAAATCAAAGTCGCCGCCAGCATTTCCTTCGCCTGATACAGATGGCGCAGATAGGCTTTTGAATATCTTCGGCACACCGAACACGGGCAATTTTCGTCGAGCGGCTGGTCGTCTTCGGCGAATTTGGCGTTGCGGATGTTGATTTTACCGCGTGAAGTGAACGCACTTCCCGTGCGCCCGTTGCGCGTCGGCATCACGCAATCGAACATATCCACGCCGCGATAAACCGCTTCGATTAAATCTTCGGGCGTTCCCACGCCCATCAAATAGCGCGGCGCGTCCGGCGGCATCTGCGGCGCGAGAAAATCAATCACTTCATACATCACCGATTTTTCTTCGCCGACGCTCAAACCGCCGATCGCGTAACCGTCAAACCCAATTTCGACCGTTTTATCGAGACTTTCACGCCGTAAATTAAGATGTCCCGCGCCCTGCACGATGCCGAACAAAGCCTGCTGTCCGCTTAATTCGATGATTCTATGTGTTTTCTTATCGGTCAGTTGTTTTTCTGTGTCGGTAGGGTGTGTTTTCGCATCGGTCAGTTGTTTTTCCGTGTCGGTCTGCTGTGTTTTTGTATCGAACACTTGTTTTTTCGTATCGGTCAGTTGTGTTTCTTTAGCGGATGCCTGTGTTTCTGCGTCGGGTGATTGTTTTTCCGCATCTGACGACTGTTTTTTTACGTCGGACAGTTGTTTTTCCGTATCGGACAACTGTTTCTGTGAGTCGGACGGTTGTTTTTCTTCGTCGAACGCCGCGTTTTCAACGAATCCGGTATCCATTCCTTCATTTTGCAGCACGTCGAAACGATTTTTCGACCGTAAAGCCCAACGCGCCGTCATTTCCAGACTCTTGCGCGTTACGTCAATTCCGGCATCACCCGGCGGACATTCGTCGAAAACCATCACGATTTCCGAACCCAACGCCGCCTGAATCTCCATCGAAACTTCCGGCGACAGAAACTTTTTATCGCCGTCGAGATGCGAACGAAACTCTACGCCTTCCTCAGTCAGCTTTCGTAAATCAGTCAAGGAGAAAACCTGGAAGCCGCCCGAATCGGTCAGAAACGAACGATTCCAGGTCGTATATTTATGCAAACCGCCGAATCGTCTAATCAAATCCGCGCCCGGACGCAAAAACAAATGATATGTATTGCCCAAAATAATCCGCGCATCCATCTCGTCTTCGAGCCATTCAAACCGCACGCCTTTAACCGTTCCCTGCGTCCCGACCGGCATAAAAACCGGCGTTTCAATAGTCGAACGCCGCGTTTGTAAAATTCCCGCTCTTGCTTCGCCTTCCTGCGCGATTACCTTCCAATCAATCGGCTTCATTTCTTTTTACCAAGTAACGTCCAGATTCTTTCTGAGCCGATGACAACTTCCGAAGCGATTTTGCCGTTTTCGTCAATTAATACTGCTGACGGCGTTCCGTCCATTCCGAGATTTTTGGCGATTTTGTGCGTATTATCCAAAATAATCGGCGATTGCAGGTTTAATTTGCGGTGCGCGTCCGCGTCGCCTGATGAAATTAAAAGCAAATCGGGTTCGCCCGCGCCTCGGTTCGTATCCCAATCTTGTAAATCTTCGAGCATCTGGTCGCAGTAGCCGCAGGTCGTACTCCAATAAGTAATCAAAGTTTTTTTGCCGCGCAAATCCGCCGAGGCGATTAGTTTGTCGTTGATGTCATTCTCGAAAAACTCCGGCGCGTCTTCTCCGAGATGTTCCGTCAAATCATTTTTATCGCCGATCAAAAGCGGGTTCGCCCTATCAATTTGTTCCTTAACCGAATCAACTAATTCTCGAATCCCTTTATCGCCGACCGCCGTGCGGCTCGCAATCGTGCCGTCGTTATTAATCAAAACTGCCGCCGGTGTCCATTCCACGCCGAAAGCGAGCGCGATTTCTCTGTCTTTTTGCAGTAAAACCTGTTTGAAAGCGTCGCCCTTGAACTTGTCGAGATTTTCTTTGACCGCGCCGCTGCTGACGAAAATAAAATTCAGCTTTCCTTTTAATTCCGCCTGCCACGTTTCAATTTCGGGCAAAAGAGCCGCGCACGGTTTGCACGTCGGGCTGACGAATAAAAACAGCATCGGTTTCGCCTGCATCAGTAGATTTTCAAACGAAGTCTGTTTATTGTTGACATCCGGCAAAACGAAATCCGGCGCGGGCGCACCAATCGGCAATCCGGTCGTCGGCGCGGCGACATCTTCCCGCAGAACTTCCTTGCCGCCATCAAGCGCGGTAACTTCCAGAATCTCGATGCGCCGCATAATCTGCGTCTGCTGTTCCGAGATTTTTTTGAGATAAAAAACAACCGCCGCGAGCAATCCGACCGTCGCCAAACCGATAATCACTGACATAACATTTCCTTCCGAATTATAAATTGCCGAATCGAAAAGATTCGCGCCCTGATTTCCCTTGCCGCTCAAAATCAAAACAAACGCCAGCACCGCAAAAACGATGTTGCGAATCAAACTCTTCTTAGAAACCGGCTCCGAATGAATCGCCCCGAAACAATGACACTCCGGCGCATTTCCCTGCGCCAACTGCCAGATCATCCCGCCGATAAACGTCAAAAGCAAAAGTTCCGCGCCAATCGCGCCAACCCACGAAGTTTCGACGAACAATAAACAAACCGCGAAAACAAGCTCCGCAAATGGCAGCCCAATCGCAAAAAACTTCGCAAATTCTTCCGGCGTTCCGAAAGCCTTGACCGCTTTCTCAGAACCTTTCAAATCGAGCAGTTTCCCGATTCCCGCGAGCGCGAAAATGGCGAAAAGAGTTAATCTGATTAAAAGTAAAACTATTTCCATTTCAAACTATGCCGCCTTTTGATGTTCGACAAAAACTTTCTCGACTTCGTTCGGCAATTTGATTCGGACGAAATAATCCGGCGGATAAACGGCGGCTTCGCCTTCTTCGTCAATAATTCTGATTCTTCCCTGCGAAGAAAATTTTGCCGGATAAACTTTAAAAGGCACGAGTAATTCCGGTTCATCCGACTTGATGCACAAAGCATATCCTTCGTCTTTCGGCAGAGAAGTATCAACTTCGATAAAAAATTCACGCGCCGGTTTTCGCGTCCCGCGCAAAATTTCGCCCGCTTCCTTGACGCTTTCCCGAAGTTCTTCAAAATCTTCTTTTCTCATTGTTTCCAATCCTCCAAATCTTTCCGAAGCATTGCAATTTCCGATTTGTTCAAATTTCCCTTTTCGTTTTTCCTGTAAATATCGAGCATCAAAATTTTCTCACGATTGACCGCCCAATAATAAATTACTCTCACGCCGCCGCTTTTGCCTTTACCGCTGACGTGCCAGCGGATTTTACGAAGTCCGCCGCTGCCTTGAATTAAATTACCCTCATCAGGATTTTCGCACAGGTAAAATTGCAGTTCGGCATATTCTTCATCGGTAATTCGTCCGGCAATTCGTTTTAAAAATTTATCGGTTTCCGTAAAACCATACAAAATTTTCATTTCTTTTTCGGTTTTGTTTTGTGCTTTTCCTTCAAACGAATCGGCGTGGCGAAAAAGTCGAATTTTTCGCGCAGTTGATTTTCGATATAACGCAGATAAGAAAAATGCAGACCGCCTTTGCCGCCCGTGCCGCCGGACGTGAAAATGACGAACAGCGGCGGGCGCATTCCGGCTTGCGTGATGAACTGGACGTGCAGGCGGACATTGCCGCCCGATCCGGGCGCGGTTCCGCCGCCGACTCTCGGCTGCGCGACGGTTTGCTCGAAAAATTCGTTCAGTTTCGATGTCGTAATTCGCAGATTTCTCGCTTCGTTCGCTTTTTGAACAATCGGCAGAATTTTCGCCACGCGCTGTCCGGTCAACGCCGAAATCGTGATAATCGGCGACCAGTCGAGAAACTTCATTTTATAGCGCAAATTTTCCTCAAAGCGGTTCGCCGTGTTCGTTTCCTTTTCCTCAATCGCGTCCCATTTGTTGACGGCGATAATCAAGCTGCATCCCGAATCGAGCGCGTAACCGGCGATGTTCGCGTCCGTATTGGCGAAACCTTCAATCGCATCAATCAATAAAATCGCCACGTCAGCGCGTTCGAGAGCTTTTCGCGCCATAATAATCGAAAGTTTTTCCGACATCTCGGTCGTCTTGCCTTTACGACGGATTCCGGCGGTGTCAATTAGCAGAAACTTCTGCCCGTCAACCGTTAATTCCGTGTCAATCGCGTCGCGCGTCGTGCCGGCAATCGGCGAAACGATGACTCGTTCTTCGCCGAGAATTTTATTCAGCAAGGATGATTTCCCGACGTTCGGACGACCGATGATGGCGAGTTTGATTTCCTTTTGTTCTTCCTCTTCGACTTCATCTTCAAAAGTCAAAACCTTTAAAACTTCGTCGAGCAGATCGCCGACACCGTTGCCGTGTTCGGCGGAAACGGGCGTTAGTTCAAAACCGAATTTATAAAACTCGGCGGCATCTTCTTCGACTTTTCTCGACTCGGCTTTGTTCGCCGCGATGAAAATTGGTTTGCCGATGTTTCGCAGCAGAATGCCGATTTCCTCGTCGAGCGGAATCGCGCCGCTGCGCGAATCAACGACCCAGATAATCGCCTGCGCTTCGGCGATGGCGTTCGATGCCTGTTTAAAAATATTCGTCGGAATAATCGCGTCGTCGTCCGGCACGATGCCGCCCGTGTCAACGAGACGAAAAGTTTTTCCCGCCCATTCGACATCTCCGTAAATTCTATCGCGGGTAATTCCCGGTTCGTCGCCGACGATGGATTTACGGCTTCCCGTCAGGCGATTAAATAAAGTTGATTTTCCGACGTTCGGACGACCGATGATAGCTACCAGAGGCAAGTTCATAGTTTCGAGTTTAGACGCGAATTTGTTCGGCTGACAAATCAACGCTTTGATTTCCCCGAAATTTCGTTCTTAGCGAAAAGAAATTATTATTTTCAGTAAAGTTCACACGGCTGAGTATTTTTGCTCAAATTCCATTGACAGTCTTCCCGAAAAAGAGGTAATTTTAACTCTATAAAGAATTTGACTTTCTGCAAATTTTTATTCAGCTACCGACAATCTGATTTAATTTTGATGATTCAAAATTGTTGAGCTGAAGGTTTACGTTTTACATCATAACCTTTGGAGGAGAAAAAATGTTCTTGAAGAAAAATATCAAAAAAGTGCGCTCGCTTGTTCACGGTTTTGCCGTTGCCGGAGTCGCGGCGACTGCGATGTTCTGGAGTGCTAATACATTAACTGTCAACGCCCAAAAAGTCGGCGATGAAACAAGTGCGCCGAGCGGCGGCGCGACCAATAAATTTCTCGATTTTACCGGCAACGGCAGAACCGACTGGACAATGGTGGCTTTCGCCGCCGCCGGCAGCGGCGGTCCGATCACCTGGCGGGTTGCCGGCAACCCGGCAAGTGCGGTTCCCAATCAGGCGTTTATCAGAATTTTCAACTACGGACTTGCCGATGACGATTCAATCGTTACCGGCGACTATATCGGCGACAATAAAGTCGAATTAGCCGTTTTCCGTAACCCGACGGTCGCGGCTTCGACTCCGGCAAACTGGTATGTTTCGCAGTTCCCGAACGGCACTGGTCCTATCACCATTGACCGTACCGTTCGCTGGGGCGATGCGTTCAGCGATGTCGGTACGACCGGCGATTACGACGGCGACGGCAAAGCCGATTACGCGGCAGTCCGCGTCGAAGGCGGAACTCTCATCTGGTATATTTTGAGCAGCAGCACCGGCACGACCAAAAGAATCCCATTCGGATTATTTACCGGCGCAACCGGTCCGTCAGTTTTCAACGGTGCTGATTTTAACGGTGACGGACGCGACGAACTGATCTACATCACCCGCAATGCCGCCGGCACGGTAGTCAATTATTTTATCGGTGATTCAAACACCGGAGCCGGTGTCATTACCCGCAGCTACGGTAATTACAACACCGATTACAGCATCACGCCTGCCGATTACACGGGCGACGGACGCGCCGATTTTGTCGCGTGCCGTCAAAGCGATACGGACGGTATTGCGACCTGGTATATTTTGAACTCGGCGACGGGCGCGGTAACGGCAACCAAATTCGGAATTGCCGACCCGCTCTTTACGGACGGTGATTTTCCGGTACGCGGCGATTACGACGGCGACAACCGCCACGACATCGCGGTTTGGAGACCGAGCAACCAGACCTTCTATTACATCAGCAGCCAGTTTAATAACATTCAGTCGCAGAGATGGGGTTCAGCGACTGATCTGCCGCTCGGCATATTCGGACAATACTAAAAACCCGCCCGATTATTTAATTTTGTTGGATTAGATTTCGACAAAAAGAAAGCCGCGAAGATTAAATCTTCGCGGCTTTCTTTTTGTTCGACGTTCTTTAGAGCAAATGCGTATTTAGTAGATGGTAAAAAAGTAGAACAGGCTGTGAGCCTGTTCAGCCGCCGCGAAGCGCACGGCGCGGCAGGCTAACAGCCTGCCTTACATTAACCCCGAATTTGCTCTAGTTTTTTGAAAATTCGTACGCCACATTAACATTCAAAACGCCGTTGGCGATTTCCGGGCGCACGCCGGTCGCCTTCATTCGCAGTGAGCCGTTAGCGTTTTGAACCGGAACTAAAAAAGAAAGTTTGTCGGTTTGCAGAATCTCGATGGGATTTATTTTTTTATCAATCGAACTCTGTACGAGTTTCGATAAAACGCCGCTTGCCAAGTTGGTTACGCCGCCGAGATTGACGCTCAGAACGCGGACGCGCCCGAAAAGTTTGCGGCTCTGCCGGTCGAATTCGAGGTCAATGTTAGTTTCCGCGTAACCCTGAAAATCAATACAACCGATGAGCGGCGGATTATACGAACCGGCAAAAGCAATCGGCGCGTAAATTTTCCCGTCGCGGAATCTGACCGCCGTCTTTACATCATTGACTTCACGCAAAAGCCGGATTGATTCGTTACAATTTTGGATTTTAGATTTTGGATTTTGGATTATCTTTTTGCGTCCGTCGAAACTTAAAACAGACGACTCTCCACTCTTCACTCTCCACTCTCGACTATTCTCCGCCAACGGAAATTCCGGCGCGTCGAAGTTTTTGAAAATCGCGTCGAGCAGCACGTCGAAAAACTGTTCGTTCAGGGAAACGGTAACTTCCGCCGTCTGCGCTTTGGCAAACGAGGCGAACATTAAAACTGCAAACATCAAACTCAAAACTTTTTTCGTCATTTTTTATTCCTCGTCTTTAAAGAAATCTTCGGGCAAATGTTCGCCGTAAGTGCGAAAGTAAATTTGTCGCTTAAACTCACGTTCGGATAAACCTTCGGGCAGCGATTGGATGATAATTCGGCGGGCGACGGCGAACATTCCGAACATAAATTTGGCTCGTTCCTGTGTCGTGCGCTTCATCCAAAGTTCGTTCTGCAACTCTTCCATTTCACGAGTCGTGTCCATCAACATAATTTTTCTCCAAAAGTTCGCGGCATTCCTGCAGTAAATCTTCGATGCCGAGTTTTTTCGCCCAACCTTCGACGTAATTCGCATCGTAACCGTTGCGTATGATACCGGCGACATCGCGCATCTGCATTTCGGAACGGGTCTTTTTCGCCCAATTCAGCTTCGACAAAATCAAGTCTTCCTTACTGATTATCCAAACCTCGAAAGCGGAAAAATTTACTTTGCGCCGATTGGAAAATGCCGTTCTTTGAAATTCGTCATCTTTTCGGACGACGCAATCAATTTTCACCAGAGTCGTCTGATGAAGTAAGTTAAACATAAACTTTCGGGAAATCGCATCTCTGACTCGACCTTGCGGAACGTAATAATCAGGCTCGAATTCTTTTATGATTCTATCGGCATCGCCCGTTGAAACTTCGATTACAATGTCAATATCATTAGTCATTCGCATCATCGAGTATTCGATCATCGCCATCGAACCCGTCAGCATATAGGCGATGCCGAGTTTTTCCAGACGCTCGGTGAAATCCTTCAAAACTTCTTCCTGATCTTCATACAAACTTTTCATAATCCGCTCCTCACGATGTCGTGCAACCGCAATAATCCGACGCATTTTCTGTTTTCGACGACGGGCAGAACGGAGATTTGGCGCGGGCGGTTTTCCATCGTTTGCAGCGCGTCGAAGGCGAGCATTTCCGGCGCGGCGACAATCGGATTCGCCGTCATCATTTGTTCGGCGATTAAATCGGTAAAGTTTTCCGGTGCGGTTTTCTCGATTGTGCGCCGCAAATCGCCGTCGGTTACGATGCCGATTAAATCGTCGTTTTCGTCCACGACGTTGACTGCGCCGAGCGCGAATTTGGAAAGTGCGCGGACGACTTCGAGCCAGTTTGCCTGCGGATTGACGTTCGGGCTTTCGCACATCAAATCGGAGACTTTTAAAGTCAGACGTTTGCCCAAACGACCCGCCGGATGGTTGGCGGCGAAATCTTCGGCGGTCAGGTTTTTCGCCTCCATCAAAGTCATCGCCAGCGCGTCGCCGATGGCGAGCGCGACCGTCGTCGAACAGGTCGGCGCGAGATTTAACGGACAGGCTTCTTTATCAACCGACGCATCGAGAATGATGTGCGACTGCCTTCCGAGCGTCGAATCGGGATTGCCGAGAATCGAAATCAAATGAACTTTTCGCGCCTTTAACGCGGGCAAAAGCAGCAGGATTTCGTCGGTCTCGCCCGAATTGGAAAGAGTGATGACGACATCGCCCGCCGTGATAATTCCCAAACCTCCGTGCAGCGCGTCCGACGGGTGAACGAACACGGCGACCGTGCCGGTGCTGGTCAAAGTCTGGGCGATTTTCTGCGCGATCACGCCGGATTTGCCGATGCCGAGAACGACGATTTTTCCCGCGCAGTTTTCGAGAATCTCGAATGCTTTTTCGACGGTTGATTTGTCGAGCCTTTTTATTGACTGCTCGATAGCGGCGGCTTCGAGCCGTAATAATTCGGCGACTTTTTCAAAGCTATTGTTCACGATATGGAATTTTTATTTAGCACTGCTGCGCGGCAGTTTCGCGTCGGTTAAGATTACGAAATCGCCGAGATTTTCGTGTTTCGCTTTGTCGAATTTTTTGAAATCTTCTTCGTAGCGCATCGTGACGACTGTAATTTTCGCTTTCGGATTTAATCTCGAAAGCTGTTCGGCAGTTCCCAGACGGTTTTCCGTGTGAAAACTTCCGTTCAGATGCACGACGAGCGCGTTTTTTTCTTTTTTCAGATGTTCGGCAATCGAAAAAGCCATCGTCGCGTCCCACAACGCCTGCGATTCAAGTATTTTTGAAGGCGCATTCGTTTCGCTTTTCATACTTCCCATCAGAGCGTTAAATTTCGCGGAGTATTCGGCTGACGGCGCAGAATAAGGCAGCGGCGCGAGCCATTTTTTTGCTTCGGGCGAGAGTTGATTGAGCGAATCGCGCCCGCTGCGCGAAACCATATTCACATAACGGCGCGGCGCGTTCGCGGCGATTATCGGCAAGTTATTCTGCTTGGCGAATTCGACGAGCGGGCGATAATCGGTTTTGTAATTATTCCACGGACGGCTGTCGTCGAGAAATTTTTTCTCGGTAATTAAATCCTTTAGATATTCGTCAACGACAATCTGCACGTCGCGCTCGAACATTTCCATCGAGAGCGCGATGCGGCGTTGTTTGGAATAATTTTCAAAAATCTTTCTAAAGATTTCGGCTTGCAGGTAATGCGCCGCCGCGTCATCGTGATTTTCGCCGAGAAAAACCACGTTCGACTTCCCGATTGCTTCGACAATCTGCTCAATCGTCGCCGCATTGCCTCGCGCGTCATAAACGCGAAAGTTTTCATCGGTGATTTGGGCGGAAGCGGTAAAATTCAGCAAATTGATAAAAACCAGAGCCAGTAAAAATTTCAGCATAAAAAGATAAAAGATTCCGATTGACGATTATATTATTTGTCTCGAATAAAGACGAATAAAAGCATTTATGTTTGATAATAGAACAAAAGTCCGACGGTCGTGCCGCGCTGCTTTTTCAAACAAAACTCAATAATAGATTGAGGTTATCGCATAATCGGCTGATTGGCACATCGCTTGCTAAATACCACTGCATAGCTTCAAGCTAAATAAAATAGAACACAGGGAAGGAGATTTAATTATGAGCAACCAAGGAACAGTAAAAGAGGAAATCGGCGGAATCAAAGACCAGGCAGTCGGTAATGTTAAAGACGCTTACGGCGCAGTTACGGGTGATACGGCAACGGAAAGAGCGGGCGAAGCGCAAGCCGATTACGGTAATGCGCGTCAGGCGGACAACCGTGTTTTGACCGGAATGTTCAATGATCGTGAAAGCGCGGAGAAAGCATATAACTCGGCGATTGATCGCGGATATACGAAAGACGACGTGAACGTGATGATGTCAGACCAAACCCGCAGTTCGTGGTTTGGCGATGATGCGACCGATGCCGATACTGAATTAGGCAGTAAAGCATTGGAAGGCGCGGGCGCAGGTTCGGCGATTGGCGGAACACTCGGCGCAATCATCGGCGGCATCGCGGCTATCGGAACCAGCGTTCTTCTTCCGGGCTTGGGATTGATTGTTGCCGGACCTTTGGCAGCGGCTTTGGCGGGCGCGGGCGCAGGCGGTTTGACCGGCGGCTTAGTCGGCGCGTTGATCGGTTCGGGAATTCCTGAAGACCGCGCAATCGCGTATGAAGAAGGCATCAAAAACGGCGGAATGGTCGTCGGCGTTAATCCGCGCACGGACGAAGATGCTGACTATTTTGAAAACGAATGGCGTAACAATCGCGGCGAACATATTTACCGCTAAAGCGCAGACTTGAGACGATTCATTGTACAGCTCCTAAAAGCAAAAAACTCCGTTCGCGTGAACGGAGTTTTTTGTGTCTTTTTTTATTTGTCAAACGGTTTTGCGGCGGCGAATGATTGCCGGCTGAATAACTTCATCATTCACTAAACGCAGACGGCTCCGGCAATCTCACCGATATAATTAGAAGCTATCTCAAAAATCAAATCTGCTGTTCCGAGTCCCGCCTTTAGGCGGCTTCCCGCTACGCTTCGCGGGCGCAATCGCCGCCTAAAGGCGGGACTCGGAACGATTAGAACGCCAAAAATTATTTTTGAGATGGCTTCTAGAGCAAATGCGTATTTAGTAGATGGTAAAAAAGTAGAACAGGCGGTGAGCCTGTTCAGCCACCGCGAAGCGCACGGCGCGGCAGGCTCACCGCCTGCCTTACATTAGACTCGAATCTGCTCTAAAATGCGGCGAAAGAAAAAGTGCCTGTCGGAAACGACAGGCACTTTTCAATTCAGCAGTAAAAATTCCGCTTACCAGCCTTCGCCGACGAAATTGATATTTTCCGAATTCCCGTTGAGCGTGAACGCTGTTGCCGGTTGATTGAACCGGTGGCGTTTCGACTGAACGGTTACGGTATAAATTTCGCCGGTCGGGATTTCCGTAAAGCGATAACGACCGAGCGAATCGGTATAGACGACAATCGGCTCAACGAGCGAACCGCCCGAAAGCGTTACCGTAACATCGCCCAATCCGCGATTGGTGATGCTGCTGGTAACTCGTCCGCTGACAATACCGTCTGCCGCCGTCGGCGCGAGCAGGCTCGTGCCGAGCGTCCAATCCGAATAGTCGGAAACATTGAAAGCATCAGCGAAATTGCTGCCCGGAGTAATCGAATAGGGCGTATAGAACGCCGGATTGCCGCTCTCAACGCGAATCATCTGGTAATTCGCTTCCGTGCCGCTGATGTCTAACGGGTCATTGTAGCTGAATCGCAAATTCGCCGTAACAGCTCCGCTTTCCACCACTGTCCAGTATCGTTTCAAAGTCGTCGCCGAACCGAGATTCGGCTGCGTTCCCTGTTTGGCAAAGACGCTGAGTGTCGAGCCGGGAGTATAAGCTGAAACGAATGCCGAGACCGGCGAATAACCGTTCGCCGTGCCGACCGGGAAGAACAATGTCGGTCCTCCGCCGCGCTGATCTTCGCTGAAAGCAGCGACCGGCAGTTCTCTTTTCACGTTGCCGATGACGTAGCCGTTATTGACGATGGTTACGCTGGTATTATAAGTCAGCGTCAGCGTCGAAGTTCCGGTGTTCAGAACTCCGTCGAGCGTTAAGTTATTCGTTACCGTTACGTCGCCGGTGAGCGTCGCCCCGGCGGTTTTCAGGTTTGAATAAGTGCCGCTCGGAATACTGCCGCCCGTGCCGATGTTGTAAAGATTCGGCGCGAACGGAGCCGTCGTTATAGTATTGACATCGCCGCCCGAAGCTCCGAACGGATTGGAAGCGAGATTGCCGGAAGTGTCCTGTGCGACCACGAAATAAGTAATCGAATCGCCATTGACGACACCGCCGACGCTGGCGTAATTGATCGTGCAATTATAATCATTACCGCTGCTGTAAACGCAGGCGTTCGAGACATAGGTCGCCGCCGCGTTTTTCAGATAATAGACACGCGGCTCGAAACCGCCCGTCGTCGGAACGCCGACATCATCCGTAATCGTTACCAACAAATTCGCATTCGTCGTCAGGCTCGTGTTGTCGAGCGGAATATAGGAAATTGTCGGCGCATTCACGTCATCGTTGTCAATCACGGTAACGCTCGCCGTTGTCGGACTGCCGAGCGCGATGCCCGATGACGGACTGCTGATCGTGAACATCGCCGTTTCCGTTCCTTCACCCAGCGTGTCGTTAAAGACGTTGAACGTCGCCGTGCCGGTCGTCTGCCCGTTGGCAATCGTAATGCTGGTCGGAATCGCGCCGAAATCCGCGCTCGAAGCCGTGCCGCCGGTCAACGCAAAGCTGACTGATTGACTGCCGCTGACTGCCGCCGAAGCCGTCACGGTCGCCGTGAACATCGTCGCTCCTGCTTCGCTGCCCGTCGCCGGAGCGATTGACAAACTCACCGCCGGCTGCGCGGTTACGGTCAGCGTAAAGTTCTGCGTGGCATTCGGTGAAACGCCGTTGCTCGCCGTGAACGTCAGCGGATACATTCCCGCCGTTCCCGTCGCCGGAGTTCCCGCGAGCGTCGCCGTCCCGTTACCGTTATCAGTAAAGTTTACGCCCGACGGTAATGCTCCCGAAGACGTGATCGTCGTCGGAGTCGGACTGCCGCTCGTCGTAACGCTGAAACTGCCCGCCGTGCCGACGCTGAACGCGGTCGAATTTCCGCTGGTAAATGTCGGCGCAACATCGTTGTCGGTAATTGAAATTGACTGCGAAACCGGCGAACCGAGCGTGATGCCCGATGACGGACTGCTGATTGTCAAAATCGCCGTTTCGGTTGATTCCTGAACCAGATCGTCAATGACGGTGAACGTCGTTGAACCGCTCGTCGTATTCATCGGAATCGTCAAAGTCGTGCCGCTCAGATTGCCGCCCGAAAGCGTGTAATCCGAACCGAGCGTCGCCGTTCCCGAAGTTCCGAGCGTTACCGTCTGATTCGTCGGCGAAGTACCGCCCGAAAGCGTCGCCGTCACGGTAATCATCGTCGTTCCCGCTTCGCTCGCGCTGTTGGAAGTAACCGACAAACTAACCGTCGGTGCCGCGCCGACCGTCAACGTAAATGTTGCGTCGGTCGCTGTGCCGCATTGATCCGTCGCCCGAATCGTAATCGTATGCGTTCCGGCTGGCATTGCATTGCTGATCGAAACGACACCCGTCGAGTTATTAACGGAAATCGTTCCCGTCGTATAAGTTCCCTGCGATTGAACTGCAATCGTGGAAACACTGCCGTTATCGCTCGGTCCGGTCGCCGGATTAACCGTCGTCGAACCGCCGAACGCCACCGAAGCATTATTGTAAGTCAGCGTCGGCGCACTGTCGGCATTAACGGTTACATTCAACGTCGCCGTCGAAGTCAAAACACCGTCGCTCGCCTGTAATGTAAAACTGGTACTCGTCGCACCGCAAGCCGCTACGACATTAGCCGTGATTCCTCCACTGCCGTTATTGAGGATGCTTGAAATCGTTACGCCGTTTGAAGGATTCGCGCTCGTAACCGTTACGACCACTGCACCGTTGCCGCTTTCCGCATCGGTTACATTCGCAATCGTCGAAGCCGAACCGGGCGAACCTGCTTGCCTGGTTACGCCGACCGCCGAAATCGTCGGCGGTGTATTCGCCGCGACACCCGTTCCGCTCACCGCGACATTCTGCGTCGTCGCGCCCGTCGAAGCATTAGTAACATTGCCCGATTTCACACCCGCGCTCTGCGGCGTAAAGCGCACATAAATCGTCGCCGAAGCCGTTCCGCCCGTCTGCGTAACCGTAACGGAATTCAAGAACGTCGAATTATCGAGCGAAACCTCAAAATCAGTAGGCGCGGTAACGGTAATATTCGCAGTCAAATTACTTCCCGAAACGGTATAGTTCTGCGAAGTCGAGCTGTTGCCGACCGTTACATTGCCAAAGTCGGTCAGACTCGTCGGACTAACCATAATCGCCGGTGTTGCTACCGCGATAACTTCATCCGCGCCGATGTCGGTTGAAACTCCCGATGTACGCGGCTCGCCGTCAAAATCAACGGTCAAAGCCGCGATATTGACTCCCGCGTCAATCGCAGGACTGCCGGTTTGAATATGCAATTCCGCGCCCGGTATGAACTGCGGATTCATTTGAATCGAATTCGCATCCTGTCCCGACCCCGGAGCCGCCGCCTGCCAATTCACCAATGTTTGGCGGTCGCTCGTGCCGACTCTGCCGGTGATGCTCTGCGTGTTTGCCGGTAGATAGTACAAGTCGTTGTAATTCGAGCCGCCGGTTCCCCAAGCAAAACTGGCGGGAACAAACATCGCGCCGTGTTTGAGCGTCGTCGTGTTGGAATTTAAATCCATAAACGAAATATTGCTCGAAACCGAGAGATTGACCGGTGTAGTCGTCGCCACGGAAATACCGAATGAAGAAATAGCCGCCGCAGTCGCTCCCGTCGGGTCAATATCTCCGTTTAGATAAATACTGTTAAGAGCAACAATATCGCCTCGACCCGCGCTGATGCCGATGCCGACGGTTTGATCCGGCGAAGTTCCGTTTGCCAGGACGTTGTAGATCATATTATTGGCAACGAGATTTCCGGTGGTATTGGTCCCGTCCGCGCCGTTCAGCGTAATCGCTGCCGCCGAGAATGTGCCGCGATCAACGATGTCGTGAATGCGATTGCGTGTAACTTTGGCGTTAGTTACCAAGGTCGCCACTCCCGCGCCACTGGTTGCCCAGCTTGCGCCAGTGCTTCCGATGACGATACCAACGCGGTCTCTTCCCGCTCCGGCATTGGATGTTGTCGCGTCGCCGACAAAGCGAACTTCGTTCTGGGTAATTTCGATATTGTTTTCATTGAAAATCAACACGCCTGCCGTTCCGATTTCGTTCGTGCCGAAGGATGCCGGACCGATTAGATTATTTCTAATTTTCGTCGTTTGATTCGGATTCGTGCCGAGTGCGCCGAACGAGGCAATACCGAAGTTGGCTTTTTGAACAAAGTTATTGTCATAGGTGTTATTGTCGTTATCGGTTGCGCCCGTCAAAATCGCCGCGCTCGAAGATGAAATAATACCGAAGGAGAAATTCGTGCTGGTGCTTTGATCCACTCCGGTCGAAACATTCAGGTTTTTAACTGTGTTATTTTGCGCTCCGTCCGAAACATTACTCGATACGCAAACCGCCGCCGTGCTGTCCGCCGTGCTGGTATTGGTAACGGTCAAGTCGCGGGTCGTGCCGCCGACGGCGTTAGAACCGTCGAGCGTAACGTAATCCGCTCCGTTAATTTTGATAATACAACCGGACGATGAACCGCTGATAGCGGAAGTTACGCTAATTGCCGGTTTGATTGTGATTGTATTGATCGCGCTTGAACCGCTGTTGGCGTTGATGGTCAACGGGAAAGTCTCCGTCGGATAGCTAGTGTCGGTCAGCGACAGTGTTACCGCGCCGTTCACGACATTATTGTTTAATGCGGCAACCGCATCGGTCAGCGTATTATAATCGCCGCCCGCACCAACGGTTTTCGTGCCGTTGATTTGACCGAGAATCGTGTAGCTGTTCGGCGTTCCGGCAAAGTTCAGATTGGCAAAATCCGTGCCGATTGTCCCTGTCGGATTTGAACTGATATTGTTCGCTGCATCACGCGCCGCCACAAAGTATTGAACCACGTCGGTCGCCGCCACGCCGCCGAGTGCTGAATTTGAAATCAGACAATTATAAGTTCCGTTAAGAGCCGTGCCGCCGGTTGACGAACAGGTATTGGAGAAATAAGCGGTCGGCGTTCCCGTGCCGCCGGGAACTTTGCGGAAATAAATCCGAACCGCCGTTACGCCGACATTATCGGTTACGGTAATGCCTAATGTTCGGTCGGTAGTACTGTCGGTATTGGCAAGCGTCGTGTAAGAAACTATCGGAGCGATGGTATCTCCGGCAGACGTAAAGTTTCCGGCATCCGCGCCGATGTCAACCGGCGTGAACGAAGCGCGGGTTTGCCCGTCGAAATCATCCGTTACGCCGGCATCAAATCCATTGCCTTCCGCATCGGTTGCCACGCTCGGATTGATATGCAAATCAACCGTCGCCGCCGTTCCGTTCGGCGTGAGATACTGAGGGTCGCTGTTAAAACTCGCTGCATCTTGTCCGACGGCGGTTCTCCACGCCATCAAACTCAGCACATCGGCTGAGTTGAAGAATCCGAAAACGCCGCCCGTGCCGTTTGCCAGATAGATATTGTTATTAATGGTCAAGCCACCCGGATTAGCCGTTGTGCCTGCCACTCTCACCGCATAATGCTTTCCGCCCGTCGTTGCATTTGAACGCGAATTGACAAAGATATTATCGCGGAAAATGCGGACATTGCTCACTTGATCGCTTCTGAAAGCGTACGTGCTGCCGGTTTGCGTTCCGACTCCCGTTCCGCCGATAAACACGCTGTTATGATAAATCGCACTGTTTCCCGTGCTTAAAAATTCATAGAGTCCCGTAATCGGAATACCCGTCGTTAAGGGGTTACCAGCGGCATCAATACCGAGCCGCACCATATTGTTTTGGAAAGTTGCCAAGCCGCTGTTGAATCTGATACCGGTCAAATCTGCCGTCGTACTCGTCGAGACTATACTCAGCGAATGGACAAAGTTTCTCGCTACGATGTTAGTTCCCGTCGTCGGACCGGCGTAATACAAACCGATGACTGAAATCGCCGCCGTCGTATTAGTGTTGGCTAATGAATGAATAGTGTTCTGCGAAACTGCGGCATTGCCGGTCGTCGTCGAAGTCATCGAAATACCGATCACTGAAGCGGAAGATAATGTTCCGGTGTACGGAGTCGCGGTTGAAAGATTCCGAATCGCATTTCCAGTAATAGTATTTATTCCCGAAGAAGACGCAATGCCTCGCGTTTGATTCAAAAACGTAGTGGTTCCCGTACTGTTGGAGGCGTTGTTTAAGTTGGCAATCGTATTATTTGTTATATTAACGGTGCCGCTGCCCGAATTTTCAATACCCGACACCTTTTGTGCCGTTGTACTTGTTGTAGCCGTGATCGCATTAATACTATTCGGTGTTGATGTGCTTCCGACTGTATTGCCCGAAACGGTCAGCGTAGTTACGGAAGTAGCCTGAATTCCAACAAAACTATGTGAAACGCTTGTGGTCGAACCGGCAGCGTTAATTGAACCAATGGTATTGTTGGAAATATTCGATACGGTGCTGGTCGCATCGCTGACGATGCCGAAGCTGATGCCGCCAGTGTTTGAAATCGTCGAGGTAATCGAGCCGGTTCCCGTACCGCTTCCAATCACATTACCCGTTACATTACCAATATTGGCATTTCCCGCAGTTAAATAGATACCGGAGAAAATACCGGGCGCGGTAGTCGCGCCGCTGGTTGATGAGACGTTGATGTTGGCAATCGTATTGCCCTGAACGCTCGAAGCCGTCGTTGTACCGACCGAAAGACTGATGCCTCTGAAACGGTTGGCAAACGCCCCGGCAATCGTATAAGCCGAACCGCCCGCGCTAGCCGCCGAGCCGCCGATAAAGTTTGCCGTAACCGAGTGATTATTCCCGGCTGTAAGGTTCACGCCGATAACGGTTGCCGCGCCGACAGTCGAAGTCCGCGCCGCTGTTTGGTAAAAGCTATTGCCTGAAATAGTCCAGTCAGTATTGCCCGAACTGACTAAAATCCCGGAAGTAGTCGCGGTTGCTCCGGTTACAAAGTTATTAAAGATGTTGTTGTTTGCAATCGTATTGCCGCTGTTGTTCGTCGCCGTCGAGGTCGTTGTTCCCGTCGCGTAGATACCGTTCTGGGCAACGCCGGTGGTCGGCGAAGCGGTCGCGCCCGCGCCGCCGTCAATATCGTTGTTGTCAATCGAATTGTTGTCGTTGCCGTTCGCGCCGGTCGTCGTGCTGAAAATAACCACGCCGGAAGTCGCCGAAGCATACGCCGATCTGAGCGTCGAATAGCGAACCGCGTTGTTTGAGGCTTCGTTTCTAAATAAAACCGCCGTGCCGCCCGTCGCCGTGCTGGTGTTGGCAATAGTTAAATTCTTGGTCGTTCCGGTGCTGCCGATGCGACCGTCAAAGATAACGTAGTTTGCGCCGTTCATATCAATTACCGCCGTCGTATTACTGCCCGTGATTGATAGATTTGACGCGCCTGACTGCGGTCTGATCGTCAGCGTGTTGCTCACGCTCGCGCCGCCGATGGTCGAGACGACAATCGGAAATGTTTCTACCGAACTGACGTAAGCCGCCTGTAATTCAATAAACGAAGCGCAGTTCAATCCCTGTGTTCCTATCGCGCCCAGAGCGGCGGCGACGGTCGGATAAGTTCCCGTCGGACCAACCGTTACCGTTCCACAAAAACTCGGCGCAGTCGTCGCTTGATTACCGGTCAACGCCGAACTTAATGCGCCTTCGGATAAAGAATAAACCTGCCAGAAGTAGTTCGTGCTGGGATTTAATCCGGTTGCCGCAAACGTCGTCGCGTCCGAGGCTGCCGTTCCCGCAAAAGTAAAGTTAACGTTATCGGTCGAACGATAAATCGCATATCCGACTTCGTTCGGCGCATCAGCCCAGTTCAGAGTCATACTCGACAAAGCAACGCTTGTAAAAGTTAAACTGGTCGGTGCAGTTGGAGTTGGTGATGTTAGCGTGAATGTTCTTCTCGAACCGTTAGCGGCGGAAGTTAGTGTCGTAATCGCACCCGCCGTGTATGTGTTGGCAACGGCGGTTGCCGTATTGCCGTTATAGCTCGGTGCCGGTGTGCCGCTCTGCGGAGCGGTAATAGTGCCGATAGTAGTCGCCGTGCTATTCGTCGAAAATCCTATATTCGGGTCTTTTGAATTAGGATCTGCTGTGCCAGCCGTACTCATCGTCATACTGCCGTAAGCAAATTCGATAACCCCGCTTGACTCGGATAATCTGGCTTGATAAGTCAGATCGGCAGTGCCGCCTGAATTGAAATTAGACTGCATATTCAGCCACTCGACAACTAAAACACGGTTTGGTGCGCTGCCGATAACTTTAGAGTGAACTTTACCATCTCCGATATGCGTCCGCTGATCTGCCCCATATGGCGTAATCAACGGAATACTCGCCTGCGCGAGAGGTTTATAAGGAGATGAGCCTTGAACAAGTGTACTGCCTAATCTCATCAGCCCATTGGAATTAGCAGAAAACTGCGAATACCTTACGCCCATATAGTAGAAATCGAAGCCGATATTTGTAACGGAAGAAGAAGTATCATCCTGATCCGCCGCTACAAGAGTTGCCGTTCCTGAACTCATATCGGTAAGTGTGCCGGTCGTCGTAGTTACGAAGGCATAATTTACTGCTGACGGAGTGTTGGCTTGAGGAGCAAAATCGTCAAGAGCAGTTGATTTTTTCCCGACCACCGCTTCATTCCAACCGAAAATATCGGCTACTCCGAAAAACGAACTAACGCTTTCCGCTCGCGCTCCGATGTTTGGAAGCGCAGTAATAAAAACGGCGGCGATCAGAACGATGGCTGCCAGACTGATGACACGGGTGAAACCGAATTTGCGGTTGGTTGAACTTACGGGCTTTTTCATAAATATCTCTTCAATTTTTTAAATTATCTTTGGGCGAAATCTTTAATAATACGAAATCCGGCTATCGCCCTGAATCTTTCGATAATTTCAGGCGATATGAAAACCCTTGATTGTTTCGTTGACGTTCGGAGCAGCAGTTGGTGCGGACTGACAATAAATCACAATCAGCACACGGTTATCCGAAAGTTGTCTAATTTTCAGGAAGATATAGTCGAACGCTCAGTGGTGCAGATTATTTTATTAAAAAGCAAACAGACAAAAATCCTGCTTTTTAATTAAAAACCTTCTGTCTGTTAAGACTGCGGTTTCCTCAAATTGTTTGGATTGTTTTTAGACTTCTGCAAGTATAGACAAGTTTATTTCAATGTCAAGGAAAATTTATGTGAACGGGGAAATTATTTGAACATCACATTCATACGTAAGTTTGATTTTTTAAAAGACTGTTGTATTCAAACAACGCATCAAAATTTTTCGGTGTTTTTTTTTGTCAGCGATTCGTATTTCACCAAACGAAAATCCGCGATTTTTGTATGCAACAATCCAGACGTAAACTCATCAAAACATTTGTAAAGAATAACTATCAAGGGGTTAAATATATGAACAGATTTCATTTCTTTTTCGGCTTTTTATTGTTGATCTTCGTGTTTGCAAGCGGCGTTTCCAAAACATTCGGGCAACAGGAAACTTATTCGGGAACGCTCGTCAGCTACGGCAGCGGATTTAATACGCGCACGGTAACGACTAATTTTCAGTTGAATATTAACGGGCGCACTTCCGATTCGCAGGCGCAGGGTTTTCTCGATATTTTGAAGGAAGACAGCCAGGACGATTTATTGAAGGCGATTGAAAAAGAGGATTTGGGCAGATTTTCCGTCGGCGCGAACGTCGGTGTGCCGGTGAACGTCGTGCGCGAAAGCACGGTTGACGGCAAACAGCGCATTTTCGTCGTCTTTCAACGCTGGACGCAGTTTGCCGAACTGCGCGGCGGTTATCGTTCGCTCGATTATCCGTTCGGTGTAATCGAATTATTTATTGATCCGGCGACCGGCAAAGGCGAAGGCACTTATATCGCGGCGGCGAAAATTCGCTGGGACGTTGATAAAAAAACCAAGCAGGCGCAGGTCGAAATCGAAAACTTCGCTACTTATCCGGCGCGACTGCTCGGCGTACAGTTGGACGGCGGCAAGAAAAAACGGATTCGAGTCGGTAATTAAACGGTTAACACGATTTTGCCGAACGCTTTTTCTTCGATTACAGTGCGATGCGCTTGGGCGGCTTCGCTCAACGGAAATGTTTTACCGACCACCGGGTTGAGCCAGCCGCCTTCCAGACCTTCGTAAATCGAAGTATGGATATTCGCCATTTCCGCGCCATTCAGCGTGTGCAGAGAAAATCCGCGAATCGCCGCGTCTTTGTTCATAATCAAACGCGGGTTGATGGTAATCTCGCCGCGATTACCGATGACGACGATTCTGCCTTTTTTAGCGACGAGATTTAAGTCGTTATTCAGATTGACGTTGGCAAGCATTTCCAAAATGATATTCGCGCCGTCGCTGTTCGTCGCTTCGAGAATTTCGTCGAGGTAATTCGGCGCGGAATGATCGAAAACGAAATCTGCGCCCTGCTCTTTAATCAATCGTTTTCCTTCTTCCGAACTCGCCGTCCCGATAATTTTCAAACCAAAATGTTTGGCGTGCTGGATCGCTGCGATGCCGACACCGCCCGACGCGCCGTGAATCAAAATCGTCTCGCCTTTTTCGGGTTTCCCTTTGTCAAATAACGCCCAAAACGAAGTCGCATACGGGACGGCAACGCCCGCGCCCTGCTCGAACGAGACGTTTTCCGGCAATTTATAAATCTGATTTTCTTCCGCCAAAGCATATTCGGCGTAAGTTCCCGAAACCGAATTCGCCAGATAAACGCGGTCGCCGGTTTTCACTTTTGCAACTTCAATACCAACCGATTCGACGATTCCCGCGCCGTCCTTTCCGGGCGTGAACGGCAATTTCGGCGCGGTTGCGTGATTGCCCGAACGAACATAAGTATCAACCGGATTAACTCCGGCGGCTTTTATCTTCACCAGAATCTGCGTTTCATTCGGCTGTAAATCCGCCGTTTCTTCGAGTTTTAAAACTTCCGGTTCGCCAAATTCTCTGACTATAATCGCTTTCATAAACATCTCTAAATCGTAACTTTTGCTTGTAAAAATGTTAGCACAAACAAAAACGAAATCACGAAAAAAGCTGGAACTTTCCAACAAAAAAGGGACGAAAGAAAAATCTTTCATCCCTTGTTCTTCATCCCTCATCCTTTGATTCAGACGTATTTTTCGACGACTTTCGCAATCGCTTCACGCGACACCGCGCCAACGATGCGTTCCTGTTCCTGACCGCCTTTAAAAACGATCAGCGTCGGTATTCCGCGAATGCCGAAACGCTGCGGGACGTTCATATTTTCGTCCACATTCATTTTATAGACACCTGCTTTATCGCCGTATTCCTGCGCGACGGCTTCGACCGATGGCGCGATCATTCTACACGGTCCGCACCATTCCGCCCAAAAATCCACCAACACGGGTTTGTCCGAACCGAGAACGTCCGTCTCGAAATTATTGTCGGTTGCTTCTTTTACAAATTCGCTCATTTTTATCTCCTGTTTATAAATTCGATTTCGTTTTAGATGTTATTTTATCACACCAAAGATGCCTTGAGACTAATCTCCGCGCCGCTCAGAACCTGCGAAACGGGACAAGTTTTTTTCGTCTCTTCGGCGATTTTCTGAAACTCTTCGTCTTCCAAACCTTCAACCGTCGCTTCCGTTACCAGATCAATATTCGGAATGACGAAACCGTCGCCCTGCTTTTCGATTTTGACGTTCGCCGTCGTATGAATATGCGTCGGCGTGTAACCAGCGCGACCCAAGTTTCCCGACAACGCCATCGTGTAGCAGCCGGCGTGCGCCGCCGCGATTAATTCTTCCGGGTTCGTCGCCGTTTCTTCTTCCTCGCTGAAACGCGATTTGAACGAATACGCGCCTTCAAACGCGCCGCTGCCGAGCTTTACTTTGCCCTTGCCGTCCATAATTCCGCCGTCCCAGTCGGCTTCCGCTTTTCTTGTAAAATTCATAATTTTTATTTTCTTCCCTTTAATTTTTGTAGATTTAGTCCGTGATTTTTCTCGTCAAATTGATTTGCGGCGGTTCTTCCGCAAACTCGTCAACCCTGGCGAAAAAATCCCTCGTATATTGTTTGGCGAAATGTTCGTCGAGCGCGGCTTTGTTCGCCCACGTTTCGTGCCAGAGAAAAACCGTCTCGTCGTCAATCAACTGATGAACGTCGTAATTGACGCAGCCCGCTTCTTCACGCGACTGCGCGACAATTTCCAAAGCCGCCTGTTTTAGATTTTCGACCTGATCCTTTTTCACATTCAAACGCGCCATCAGCACGATTTTTTCGTCATTCGCCATAAATTTCCCTCTCTGTAATTTATTTTCCAAAACGATTCTATCTTGCACTCTGCCGCTTTCCAAATGTCCGCCTGCCGCCGCATTTGTTTTTTCGTTCGCCGTTCAACTCGTAAAATCGTAAATCAAATCTTCTCTCGTGTATTTATCGTTTTCAAAAATATGCGGATAATGCGTTCGCAATTCGTCGAGAAACATCTGATACGGCAAATCCGCAAACGCGCCGTACTCAAACAGATACTCCATAAAAACATTGCCCGCCTTGTCGTATTCCTGAAAAATCGAATCCGCCTTACCGTCGAATTCGAGCGGCTCGACTTTCAGATAATCGCACAATCTTTTATCAAACGCCGGAGTCGTCTTCAGCCATTTGCCGTCAATAAATAATTCCGCCGCGCCGTGAAAAACGAGATAGTTTTTCCGTAAAATCTTTTCCAGTTTATCCGTCGCAATATGATTGCGGACATTGTAGAAACTCAAACGGCTCGGAATGCCGACGGCTCTTGCGGAAGCTGCGAGCAATACCGCTTTCTCGACACAGTAACCTCTTTTTCTCGTCAACAAATCGCTTGCTCTCAAACCTTCGCGCCGCAAATCCAGAATGTTCGGATTGTATTGAAATCCGTCGCGCACGGCGTAGTAAAGTTTGATTGCTTTCTCACGCTCGTTCATCGCGTCCGCCGAATTCGCCTCAGCGTATTCGCGTACCGATTCATTATCAAAATCCAGAAACTCGGTCGGCTTGAGATACTCGTTCATATTTTCGGAACGATGAAGTCGGAACGCTGAACGCTGAATTTAAATTCAGCGTTCAGCGTTCCGACTTCATCGTTATCTGTTCACACTCGCCATCATCGCTTCCGGGTAGCGCAAACCGCTCGCCGCGTCTTTCGGAAAAACGTCTTCGATTGCCGCCAATTCTTCCTGCGATAAAATAGTGTCGGCAGCAGCGGCGTTGCTTTCCAGGTATTTGCGCCGCTTCGTTCCCGGAATCGGCACGATGTCCTGCCCCTGCGCCAGCACCCAAGCCAACGCCAACTGCGAAGCCGTCGCGCCTTTTCCTTTAGCGATTTCTTCGATTTTCTCCACAAGCTGCAAATTCTTGTCGAAATTTTCGCCCTGAAAACGCGGTGAATGGCGACGATAATCATCTTCCGCCAAATCTTCAAACCGCTTGATTTCACCCGACAAAAAACCGCGTCCCAAGGGCGAGTAAGCGACAAAACCGATATTCAATTCACGACAAGCCGCCAAAACGTCATTGTCTTCGACATCTCGCGTCCACAGCGAATACTCCGATTGCAGCGCGGCAATCGGATGAATTTTTGAAGCGCGGCGCAGCGTTTCGGCAGACGCTTCCGACAAACCGAGATATTTTATTTTCCCTTCTTCAACCAATTTCGCCATCTCGCCAACCGTCTCTTCAATCGGCGTGTCCGCATCAACGCGATGCTGATAATAAAGGTCAATCGTCTCGATTCCGAGCCGCTTCAAACTCGCTTCAACGGCTTGCCGGACATATTCCGGCTTCCCGTTAATACCGCGAACCGCCGCGTCGTTCGGGTCGCGCACGATGCCGAATTTCGTCGCAATCACAAATTCCTCGCGCTTGCCCTTAATAGCCTTCCCGACCAATTCCTCATTCGTGAACGGACCATACATATCCGCCGTGTCGAGAAAATTCACGCCCAACTCCAACGCCCGATGAATCGTCGCAATAGATTCGTCATCATCGCGTCCGGCGTAAAAATCCGACATTCCCATACAGCCCAAACCGATTTCCGACACTTCCAAATCCTTTCCCAATGTTCGTTTGTTCATATTTCTCCCTAACCGATAGTCAAATTAAATCACTCTCGATAATCATAAACTCCGCTTCGGCGTGTTTCATTTTTTGCGTTTTTCCTGCTTAATCGCCGGAGCGTTTTCTGCGTTCGCCGTTTCTTCATCGTCCCTTTTGGGTTTCGTTCCGATTCCCATCCGGTAAATCAAATTTATTCTAAAGTCATCGAACGCACTCTCTACCATCGAATCGTAGATGTAACTTTTTTCCGCATCCAAAATTTTTGTAAAATCGTCTTTGCCCGAAGTCGTTTCATCGGAATTTGAATCATAAAAAATTTCCGTCGCCGGACTCGATTCCAGCTCGAAATTATAGTTCTGCGACTGGTTCGGAATTTTGATGTCGAAATCCCAATAAATATCAATACCCGGATAAAACGTACGCTCGGCATCGGGCAGTTTTTCCTGTCGATTATCGTAATAAAGCGACCCTTTGGAACCGACGTTATATTTGACCAGAAATGTTACGCATTCGCCACCGCATTCGGTCGAAAATTCCAAAATATCGTCGGGAATAACATACTTGAAAGCGTCTGCCGTCACCGTGAACAGATGGTCTTCGCGGCGGCTCATTTTGGCATCGGAAAAAGTGTCGCCTAAAGCCAAGATTTCTTTTGCTTCGTATTCTTCTTTAAGCTGTTCGACGATATTTTCAGGAATTTCATTGTGTCGTTCAAAAGCGACTTTGACACGATAATTCTGCGTTGCTCTGGCGTAATTCAAAATTTGCAAAACTGCGTCTGCCGCTTTTTGGTCATAATCCTTAGTCAACGAAGTCTGATATTTCTGTCCGGCAGCATCGTAAAGTCCCTGAAGTTTCTGTCGAGCGTCATTCGTCCAGCGTCCCTGCGGATGCGTTTGCAGATACGTTCTAAAAGAAGAAGCACGGTTGGCGGATTCGGCGGAATTATAACTTTTTCGGTCGTCGTAATAATTATTCAGCGAAACCGCTCCGAACATCATTCCACCGGTCAAAATTATCGAAGCCGCCGTCAACAATTTGTTCAAGTTTCCATTCGGCGCAGTCACTTCCGATTGCCGAGTCTGATTTCTTAATTCGAGGAAATCGTCGTTTGAGTCGAGATAATCCGAATCATTTCGCGCCGTCGCCTCGGCAAACAGTTTTTTATAATAGTAAATTTGCTCGATTGTCTGCTCACTGCTTTCAATGCCTTTAACGTCAAAAGTTTTCCTCACGCCTCCGTCAAATGACAGAGTAATTTTCGTGGACGCGCTCTTGTTGCTTTGATATTGACGAGTGCCGCTCGCTCCGTTTAGCTGGTCTAAATCCCAGTACCAAACACCATTAAATCGCATTTCAATCACATAATACGGCGTTATCAACAAATAGCATTTCGAGCGCGAAGTGAACCATTGAAAGAGTTTATAAAGATTAAAAAGCAGCAGATAAAGCGCGCCGATTGAAGTAATTGCGAAGAAACCAACTTGAAAATTACTCCAAAGATAATCGTCCGCAAAATAGAAAACAATCGCAATCCAAACAAAAGCTATCGCAATAAAAAACGGCGCAGATAAAATACTCGCAGTCTTAAAAGCGAAACCTTCGCCGCCTCCGCGCTGCTTTTCCAGAAGCCGCTCCTGAATCTGTTTCGGCAGACTATCGAACTTCAAATAATTCGCAGTCTGCGCCACATTTTGATTTTGCGTCTGATGACTCATCCAGTAAATCTTATCCAAGAACACCGAAGTTTTGCGACACATCGGCTTTCGTTCAGAGTCTAAACTTCACTTTGCCTTCCGCCGCGCTTCGTTGGCGGCAACACGCTCAAGCATGAACTCTGAACACGGAGCAAAACTTTATATCACTTGATTATTTTCATCTCATCTCCGGCAACAGCGTGTTATCGTCAAAGTTCCCGCGCACCGGTTCGCCGTTCGTGCTGTTCGTAACGGCTTCGACTAATAATTTTCCGCCGACGAAACAGCCTTTCCAAGATTCGCCGATGCCGCCGAAAACTTCTTCGTTGTCGCCGCGTGAACGCATTTTGTTGATGCCGACTTTGAAGGCGCGAATTTCTTTTGCCGTCCGCACCGCAAATTTTTCGTCGTCCGACGCGATTGCCGCGACGAGTGCGCCGTTCGAGATATTCATTTCACCGACCAATTCTTCCACGCGGTCAACCAGCACAATCGAATCAATCGGACCGAACGGTTCGCGGAAATAAAGTTCCGCCTGACGCGGCAGATTGACTAAACTTTTTGGCGCGAAATAGCTTGATTTATCCTGTTTCGGCAGGAAATGTGCGTCATTTAATTTGCCGTCAAAAAGCGGTGTCGCGCCGGTTTTCAGCGCATTCGTGAACAGACCGCTTAATTCTTCAACCTGTCCGGTTTTGATCACCGGACCGAAATCGAGTTCCGGCAACTCGTCATCTTTTTTATCTACGACTGTCGGATTGCCGATTTTCAGACTGTTCAAAACTCCGAGATGAGTGTCCAAAAACTGCGGAAAAAGTTCACGCTGAACGACGAATCGAACATACGCCGTGCATCTTTGTTTGCCGTAATCGAAGCCCTTCTTCAACTGTTTCGCCAGCGCATCCCAATCGGAAAAATCCCAGATTCCGTAAGTATTGACACCTTCCATTTCCAACATATATCGCTTGTTTTTATCAACCAGCGAAGCCGCGATATTGCGCCCGGAATCGCGTCCGCCGACACACGAAACA
>CAXTKJ010000022.1:22008-66784 GCA_964244835.1 uncultured Pyrinomonadaceae bacterium | reverse complement strand
GCTGCCGAACCGACCGCGCAGTCGAGGCGCGTGTGGCGCACCATTTCCATAATATTCGCCACGCCGCGCCCTTCGTCGCCGATAATTTTCGCGTCTGCCGCGTGAAATTCGACTTCCGCCGAAGCGTTCGATTTATTGCCGAGTTTGTCTTTCAGACGTTGAAAATACAGCGTATTGACCGCGCCATCGGGCATAAAACGCGGCAGTAAGAAACACGATAAACCTTTCGCCGTCTGCGCCAAAACTAAAAACGCATCGGACATCGGCGCACTGCAAAACCACTTTCTGCCGGTGATTCGGTATTCACCGCGTTCGTTTAATTTTTCGGCAAAAGTGATGTTGGCGCGAACGTCGCTTCCGCCCTGCGGTTCGGTCATCGCCATTCCGAACAGTGCGCCGCGCTTTTCCGCGACGGGTAAAAATCTGGGGTCGTATTCGTTTGATAAAATTTTCGGCAGCCATTCGTCGGCGATTTCCGGCTCAATTCTTAATGAAGGCACGACGGCGAAAGTCATTGTTAAAGGGCAACTCGTGCCTTCGTCAACCTGCTGTTTCAAAAAAGCCAACGCCGAACGCGCCACATACGCGCCGTTTTGTTCGCTCGTCCACGCTAAAGAATGTGTTTCGTTCGCAATCGAAACGCGCATCAAATCGTGATAAGCCGGGTGAAATTCGACCGCATCGCGCCGGTTGCCGAAACGGTCGTGCGTTTTCAAAACCGGCGGATTTCGGTTTGCCGAATTGCCGAGTTCGAGCGTTTCGGCTTTCCCCAAAATCTCGCCGAACACCGATGCTTTTTCATCGTTCCACGCGCCGCCGTTATTGCTGACGACTTCACGCAAAATCGTGTCGGACGTAAAAAGATTGTAGTTTTCCAAAGCCGGCGGCTGGTTGCGCGATGTGCCGAAATCGAATTCAGGATTGTTCATAAAATTACTAATTCAAAATCAGAGATTTCCCCGCGCTTGTCAAGTTCGGGTGTGAAACGGCAAAATTTATTTGATGAAAGATTTACCCGCAGCCGGTTTTTACGAAATTGCCCTGATTGCTTTAGGCTATCGGCATAAGTATATTTGCGAGGGCAGATCAATGAATCCGACGCTGCGAGACGGCGAAGTGGTTCTGGTTGACCGCCACGCCGCCGTCGAAGTCGGCGACATCGTAGTCGCCAAACATCCGGTTGAACAAAGAAGCGAACTCGTTAAAAGAGTCGCTTCGATCAACGAACGCGGGCATTATTTTCTAATCGGCGACAATCCGGCAGACAGCAACGACAGCCGCCATTTCGGAGCGGTTACGCGGGAATATATCAAGGGCAAAGTGGTCGCCCGTTTGAGTGAGTAGAGCATCTTTCGGCAGAAGTGATAAAATGTTTTATCAGACATTTGAATTTATATTTTTATGATGGAAGAAACAGTTTTAATCGAAAAGTTCGTCGCCAAAAAGAAAAAGGAACGCCTGAAAAAACCCGATTGGTTAAAGATTCGCGTCGGCGATCCGACCAATCAGAATAAGGTTCTGGCGTTGATTGACGGGCTGAATCTGCACACGGTTTGTCAGGAAGCGCGCTGTCCGAATATTTTTGAATGTTGGACGGACAAAACGGCGACGTTTATGCTCGGCGGCGATACCTGCACCAGACATTGCGGATTTTGCGCCGTCAACAAAGGCGTGCCGATGAATCTCGACCCGCTCGAACCGACGCACGTCGCCGAAGCCGTCGGGCATCTCGGTTTGGAACACGCCGTTATCACATCGGTTAATCGTGATGATTTAGCGGACGGCGGCGCGGCGCATTGGGCGGAGACGATTCATAAGGTTCACGAGATGAATCCGAAATGCCGCGTCGAAGTCCTGATTCCCGACTTTCAAGGCAACGAAGCCGCTCTAAATACGGTTCTCGCGGCGCGTCCCGAAGTCCTGAATCACAACACCGAAACCATCGCCCGACTTTACCGCCGCGTTCGTCCCGACGCGATTTATCAGCAGACTTTAACGCTGCTCGAACGCGCCGCGCACTACCGCGACCGAGCGTTTCCGCGTATGAAAACCAAAAGCGGAATTATGGCGGGCTTGGGCGAAACCTTTGAAGAAGTCGTCGAACTAATGAAGGATTTGCGCTCGGTTTCCTGCGACATTATGACCATCGGGCAATACTTGCAACCGTATGAAAAACGCCTGCCCGTCGAACGCTACGTTACGCCCGAAGAATTCGCCGAATGGAAACGCATCGGCTTGGAAATGGGTTTCAAGCACGTCGAATCATCGCCCTTAACGCGCAGTTCCTATCACGCGAGACAGCAGAGCGAATCCGGCGAAAGCGTCAGCGTCGCGGCTTAGTTAAAGATGAATAAAAAATCAGAAGAAATGCGCGAAGACTATGATTTTAGTCAAGGAACACGCGGCAAACACGCGAAGGCTTTGCGAAACGGACACACCACCGTCATTCACCAATCCGACGGTTCGACCGTTACAAGGGAATCGCGCCCGATTATCCTCGCGCCGGACGTGCAGGCTTATTTCCCCGACACCGAATCGGTCAATCAAGCCCTGCGCGGTCTAATCGCGCTCGTACCTGAAAAACGCGCATAATATCTACGCTGGCAAAGTGAATCAACGAAAGCGTGAACGTCGTTTCCATCGGCAGATAAACATCGTTACAAATAATTTTCAATCAAAAGCTGAATCATAAGTTTTAGCTTTTTTCTTGCCCAAACATTCCTTAGCCGAGTATTATCAGCAGTATTGATATGAATAGTCGGGCATTGATAAGACTCAAATATCAGATGTATTATCAACGGCATTGGAATTAATCAATAAGTTAGCCCGCTTTTGTTGTGAGTTTTACGAATCTGAAATATGAGAAAACAAATCCATTACGCTATTTTATTTGTCGCTTTAACATTTTTCGTGTCAGGTTGTAGCGGCAGTTACCAAATCGAAGGTAGAGTTGTGCTGTTACCTGAACTCAAATCGCTGGATGGCTTTTTGGCAGAAGTAACCGAGCAATCACTTCCGCAGGGTGGAACGCCAATCGTTGGAGCTAAAGTCAGAATGATAACTCAGTTAGATGAACAGGATAAACCTGTTGAAGATACTGTCTGGCAAGACGATGCTCTGACAGTTGAAAACGGTTTTTTTAGCGTAAGTGGAAGTGGCAAGCCGACAAAAGAATTAAAAGTTGGAATTGAAATAAGCAAAGACGGTTACAAAACCGTCTATGAAACTCGCATCCTTGAAAGTTACTCAAAGCCAAGAGTGTTTTTAGTGGTTCTTGTTCCAAACGGAGCGAACTAACAGACCAATGGACGCAAGGCGCGGCAACAAAGGATCATAAAATCAATGGCGCGTGTGCCGCGCCACGTCAACGCCTCCGTTCGGCTTCCTAAATGTGAAAGCTCATAATGACAGAATTTAAACCCCACATTTGCGCCAGCGTTGGAATGAAAACGAGTTTGCTATTTGTAACATTAGGAGCTGTTACCGCCTTTATTCTTATGCTGACAATTTTTGGAGTCAACGGAACATATGACATTCTTATTGACGAAGGTTTGCAGATTCAGCTTGGAGTTATCACCGGCATTGCTGCTTTGTTCTTGTCCGCAGTATTTCTGGGCAGGATTGCAGGAAGAATAATATGCCACAAACTACGCAGCTTTACTGGCGCAATATTCGTCGGGATTTGTCTAGCTATTTCTTGTATTGTAATAGCAATCATAGCGGGCGCATTGTTTGCCTTTCTCGTTCAAGAACTTAGCAACATTACACCCGAACACAAATCAGATCTTCTCGTGTTTATACTTGCGCCGTTGTTCTGGATTTTATTTTTTGGAGTTTTACCTGCTATGTTATTCGGCGGACTATACGGTATTTTAGTCAGAAGGCGTTTAGCAAAAGTTGTGTGAAAAGGAAGCCGAACTCAACTGTTACGCACCCTTCTAAAAATAGCAGAGTTTATCGAAACAACAGGACGTGAGTATATAGAAACAGACGCATAACTCAGTCGTTAAAACAAAGCGTGGAAACAAATTTCTACTCTCAATAGCAGAAAAGTCTTTTAATTTCGGCGAAAAAGTTGTAGGTTAGCTTGTCAATTTCAAAGAGCGGCGGGTAATGTGAAACCGCCGAAAAGTTTGTGAAACTCTTGAAAACTCTGTGAAACTCTTGAAAAGTTTGTGAAATTGACGACAATGCTTGTGAAACTCTCGAAAAGTTTGTGAAAGTCTCAAAAAGTTTGTGAAATCGGCGGCAATGCTTGTGAAATTCGTAAAATGTTTGTGAAAATCACGACGAGGTTTGTGAAATTCATTTGAGACAGTTCTGTATTTCGGCTCTGACAACAGTTTTTCAATCTGAATCAATCATAGGAGAAAACAAATAAATGCCTTATTTACAAAGGAATATCAACGATATGTATCGCCGTGCGTTAGCGGCTTTGGACGCGGAATTTGCGGATTTGTCCGCTGGTTCGCTCGGCGCGGAAGCGGCGGACGGTTTGCGGGCGGCTTTTGCGGTTATTGAGCAGAAAGGCGGCGCGAAATCAGGTTTTGACGGAACGGCGCAGGCGGGAACGGCACAGCGCACGGTTGACCGCCGCAACCTTTTCGATTTTCAGAAAACGCTGGCGAACACGGCGATGACGATTTCGCGCCGGCAACCGGGTTTTAATCAGCATTTTCCGTCGCCGGCGGGCAAAAACGATCAGGAATTATTAAACGATGCCCGCGCCGCCGCGCCCGAAGCCGTGACGAAAGAAAGCGATTTTGTCCGTTACGGAATCAAGAAAGCGTTTATCGCATCGGGCGCGGATTTGATCGCCGCCTTTGAAGCGTCGTTCGAGGCGACCGACGAAGCCTTAGCCTCACGCGGCGCAGCGGTCGGCAGCAAAAAAGAAGCCGTCGAAGACGCGGACGATTCATTCGGCGACCTCGACCGCTACATCCGCAACCATTACAGCGACCAACCCGCCAAACTCGCCGCGTGGAAAGTCGCCTCGCACATCGAACGCTCGCCGAAGAAATCGCCGGTCGCGCCGAAGCCTTAAATTATATGAAACAACTGTTTTTAATTTTGTCCACCGTTTTCGCCCTGTCGCTCGCGGTTGCGGCACAGGAAACGATTGCTTTGGATGTCAACGGCGTGGAAGTTGAGACGACAAAAGCCGAAGTCATTCAAAAACTCGGCAAGCCTGCGTCGAGCAAAAAAGTTGAAGGTAATGAGTGTCAAGGCAGTCTGCGGAAACTGCTCTATCCGGGACTCATACTTGAACTTGAAGACGGCAACTTAAACGAAAAAATTGTAGTTGCGACCGCAACCATCACTTCGCCGAAATGGTCTTTTTCGGGAATCAGAATCGGCGCAAGCGTCAGCGAAGTGCAGAAAAAATTCGGCATCAGCGAATCAGAGAGAAAAGAAGGTTTGGATTATCTGTCCTATACCATCGGCGATGGTTACGCGGATTTTGTTTTTCAGAAAGGCAAGCTGGTAAAAATAAATTGGGAATTTAACTTTTGCTGAAAGTTCTCTGCCGAAAATTACCATCGTGAAAATACTCGAAACCGAACGCCTGAATCTTCGTGAAATCGTCGAAAGCGATGCCGCGTTTATGCTCGATTTGCTGAATCAGCCGTCGTTTATCGAAAATATCGGCGACCGAAATGTGCGAACCGTCGAAGAGGCGCGGGATTTTATTGAGAATCGTTACCGCCTAAGTTATCGCGTCAACGGCTACGGTTTGTGGGCGGTCGAGTTGAAAGAGACGGGCGAGACGATTGGGATTTGCGGGTTCGTCAAACGCGATACTTTGCCGGATGCCGACATCGGTTTCGCGTTTCTGCCGCAGTTTGAAGGCAAGGGTTACGCGGTCGAATCAGCCGTCGGCACGATGAAATACGGCGCGGAAACCTTGAATTTCGAGCGCGTTCTCGCCATCACGACGCAGCACAACGAAAAATCGGGCAGGCTGTTGGAAAAACTCGGCTTCAAATACGAACGGCTGATTGACATCAACGACGAGGAATTAAAATTGTTCGCGTGGAACGCCGGAACGCCCGCGACTCGCGGGCAGTAATCGCATACCGCCGAAATCATTCGCGCTATTTGCGCTCATTGCCCGCGAGTCGCGGGCGTTCCGGCAAGATGCCGCGCTTCCAAAATCTGCACGACTTCTGATAAATCAAAGCCTTTTGCCCGCAGTAAAATCAGCAAATGGAATAATAAATCGGCGGCTTCGTTTTTGAATAAGTCCGCGTCGTCGTCTTTGGCTTCGATGACGAGTTCGACCGCTTCTTCGCCGACTTTTTGAGCGATTTTGTTGATGCCTTTTTGAAAAAGCTGTGAAGTGTAAGAGTTTTCTGACGGATTTTCAAAGCGGTCTTTGATAATCGCTTCGAGTTCGTCGAGAAAGTTCGCCGGTTCGTTTTTCTCGTTAAAACAAGTATCCGCGCCGGTATGACAAACCGCGCCCGCCGGAGACGCTTTGATTAAAAGCGTGTCGCCGTCGCAGTCGGTCAAAATCTCGGTAACTTCGAGGAAATTGCCGCTCGTTTCGCCCTTCGTCCAAAGTTTCTGCCGCGAACGCGAGAAAAACGTCGCCCTGCCGGAATTTTGCGTAATCGCCAACGCTTCGGCGTTGACGAACGCGAGCATCAAAACTTTATTAGTGTTTGCGTCCTGCACGATTGCCGGAACTAAACCGTCGGCGTATTTGTCGTAATTTAATTTCATAAACGAACCTCGATGTGCCGCAACCGTAAATAATTCTTCAGCGCGGCAATCTCTATCTCCCGAAAGTGAAAAATGCTCGCGGCAAGCGCGGCATCGGCTTTTCCCGTAGTGAAAACTTCCGTGAAATGTTCCAAACTTCCCGCGCCGCCCGACGCGATGACGGGAACATTAACCGCTTCGGAAACACGCCGCGTCAGTTCGATTTCAAACCCGTTTTTCGTGCCGTCGGCGTTCATCGAAGTCAGTAGAATCTCGCCCGCGCCTAATGCAACGCCTTTTCGCGCCCATTCAATCGCGTCGAGTTCCGTTTCGATTCTGCCGCCGTTTAGGAAAACCTTCCAGCCGTTCGCCGTTGATTTCGCGTCAATCGCCAAAACGACGCACTGCGAGCCAAAATTCCGCGCCGCATCGCTCAGAATCTGCGGATTCCTGACCGCCGAAGTGTTAATCGAAACTTTATCCGCGCCGCTGTTCAAAAGTATTTCGATGTCTTCAATCGTATTGATGCCGCCGCCGACCGTGAACGGAATATCAATCTCCGCCGCCACTTTTCGCACCAAACTTTTAAGCGTCCGCCGCTTTTCGTTCGTCGCCGTGATGTCGAGAAAAACCAATTCGTCCGCGCCCTGTGCGCTGTAAAGTTTGCCGAGTTCGACCGCATCGCCCGCGTCGCGCAGGTTCGTAAAGTTCGTGCCTTTGACCGTGCGCCCGTCTTTGACATCGAGGCACGGAATTATTCTTTTCGCTAACATATTTTGTAGTGGACAGTCAGGGGTGAGCAGTGAGCAGTGAGCAGTAAATTTATTTCTTTACTGCTCACTGCTCACCGCTCACCGCTCACTAAATTCTCCAACTTTATCCGTCCTTCGTAAATCGCCTTGCCGACAATCGCGCCCGCGCAGCCGAGGCGTTCCAACTCGTGCAAGTCTCCGATGACGGAAACGCCGCCCGACGCAATCAATTTCAGCGCGGGAATTGCTTGCCGAATTTTCGCATAGAGAGCATTTGAAGTTCCCTGCAAAAGCCCGTCTTTAGCGATGTCGGTAACGAAGGTTTGCGTCACGCCTCTGCCGAAATAATCTTTCAAAAACGGAATAATTTCGATGTCCGTCGCCGTCTGCCAGCCGTTAATCGCCAGCTTTTCGCCTCTGACATCCGCGCCGAGCAGAATGCGTTCGCCGCCGTATTTTTCGATCCACGCGAAGAACTGCGGCGCGTTTTTAACGGCGACGCTGCCGATACTCGCCATTTTTGCGCCCGCGTCGAAAACAGATTGAATATCCGCGTCGGTTTTGATGCCCCCGCCGAAGTCTATCGTCAGATTAGTATCGCGGGCGATGGCTTCGAGAACTTTCAGATTAGCGATGCGTCCGCGTTTTGCGCCGTCCAAATCAACGACGTGCAGGCGCGTCAAACCGACGTTTTCAAACTCTTTCGCCGCGTCCGAAGGGTTTTCGCGGTAAATAGTTTTATCGTCGAAATTGCCTTGCGCCAAACGGACGCATTTGCCGTCAATCAAATCAATCGCGGGAATTATTTCCATCATAATTTCAAAAAGTTCTCCAGAATCTTCGCGCCGACCGCGCCCGACTTTTCCGCGTGAAACTGCACGGCGTAAAAGTTTTGATATTTGACTGCCGCGCTGAAATTCACGCCGTAATCACACGCCGCAATCGTCGCCGCGCCGCTTTCGACGTAAAAACCGTGAACGAAATAAACGTAGGCGTTTTCGTCAATTCCGGCGAATAATTCCGAATGCAAATCGAAGATATTGTTCCAACCCATCTGCGGAACTTTCAGCGCGGCGGAATCGAACCGACGGACTCGATACGGCAGAATTCCCAGACATTTCGTGTCGTTTTCATCGGACGATTCGCACAAAAGCTGCATTCCGAGACAGATGCCCAAAACCGGCTGCGTAAGCGATTTGAGAACCGCGTCGAGATTTCTTGCACGCAGATAATCCATCGCCGTTGACGCTTCGCCGACACCGGGAAAGATGATTTTGTCCGCCGTTTCGAGAACCGCCGCGTCGTCGGAAACAATCGGTTCGACACCGAGCCGAACGAGCGCGTTTTTCACCGATTCGACGTTGCCGGCATTATATTTGACGATTGCCACGTTCATAAAATTCCTTTCGTCGAAGGCAGCGCATCGTTTCCTGCGTCGCGCTTGACCGCCATCTTGACGGCTTTGGCAAATGCCTTGAAAATCGCTTCGATTTTGTGATGCTCGTTCGCGCCTTCGGCTTTGATATTCAGATTGCACTGCGCTTTGTCGGAAAACGATTTGAAAAAGTGAAGGAACATCTCCGTCGGCATTTCACCGATTTTCTCGCGTTTGAATTCCGCGTCCCAAACAATCCAGTTGCGCCCGCCGAAATCAACCGCCACCTGTGCCAGACAATCGTCCATCGGCAACGTAAAACCATAGCGTTCCATTCCGCGCTTGTCAGCCAGCGCGAGCGCAAACGCTTCGCCGAGTGCGATGCCGACATCTTCAATCGTGTGATGCTCGTCAATGTGCAAATCGCCTTTTGCCGCGATTTTCAAATCGAGATTGCCGTGCCGCGACAACTGTTCCAACATATGATCGAAAAACGCGATGCCGGTCGAAACAGCAGATTTTCCCGCGCCGTCGAGATTTAATTCGACGGAAATGTTCGTCTCTTTCGTCGTGCGCTCGTGCGAAACTTTGCGCGGCGGAAGTTTCAGCAGTTCGTAGATGTTTTGCCAATTTTCGACGACAAAAACATCTTCGCGGTCGGCGATTTGAAAGTTCGAATTAGTGATGAAAATCGCTTTCGCGCCCAAGTTTGCCGCCAACTGCACATCGGTTTCGCGGTCGCCGATAACGAACGAATTTTTCAAGTCATAATCGCCGGAAAAGTATTCGGTCAGCATTCCCGTCTGCGGCTTGCGCGTCGGTTTATTCTCGCGTTCAAACGTGCGGTCAATATGAATCTTAGAGAAAATGATGCCTTCGCCTTCCAGCGTTTGCACGATAAAATCCTGCACCGGCGTGAAAGTTTCTTCGGGGAAAACCGCCGTTCCCAAGCCGTCCTGATTGGAAACCATCACGAGTTCATAGTCGAGTTCGCGGGCTATTTTGCCGAGATAATTGATGACATTCGGTAAAAATTTCAGTTTCTCGAACGAATCAATCTGAAAATCTTCCGGCTCAAGAATCAAAGTTCCGTCGCGGTCAATAAATAAAACTTTTTTCATATCTTTCTCAATGCCTCCAATAAACTGTGGTTTTCGGCAGATGTGCCGACCGTGATTCGCAGACAGCCCGCGCAGAGTTCGACATTATTGCGATTTCGCACGACGATTTGCGCGTCAAGCAGTTCGCGGTAAATTTTTTCAGCGTGCGACACTTTCACCAAAATAAAATTCGCGTCGGTCGGATAAATCTTTTCGACGCAGGATATTTCCGATAAGGTTTCGATCAACCTTTCACGCTCTGAAATAATTTCACCAATCGTTTTCTCGACCGCTTCACGATTTTCTAACGCCTGCCAAATCGCTCTCTGCGCGATTTCGGAAATGTTATACGGCGGTTTGACGCGATTGAAAAGCGCGATAATTTCTTCATTGGCAAACGCCAGACCGACGCGCAAACCGGCTAAACCCCAAGCCTTTGAGAAGGTTTGCAGCACGACGAGATTGTTCAAATTACTGATTTCGCCGATTAAAGATTTTTCCTGCGAAAAATGAATATACGCCTCGTCAACGACGACGATTCCGGCAAACTTTTCGGCTAATTTTGTAATTGCCTCGCGCGGAAACGCATTGCCCGTCGGATTGTTCGGCGAACAAATAAAAAGTAATTTCGTGTTTGCGTCAACCGAATTTTCAATCGCCGGTAAATCGAGTTGAAAATCGTTCGTCAGATTAACTTTAACAACCGCGACATCGTTGATTTCCGCCGAAACTTCATACATTCCATACGTCGGCGGGCAAATCAAAACATTGTCCCGGCGCGGTTCGCAAAAGATTCTGAACAGCAAATCAATCGCTTCGTCCGAGCCATTGCCGACGAAAATTTCCGACGGTTTTATATTATTTATCTCGCCGATGACGGTTTTAATTTCAGATTGCAAAGGGTCTGGATAGCGATGATAATTTTGCGGCAAAGGCGAGCCGAAACTGTTTTCGTTCGCGTCGAGAAATATCTGTGCCGCGCCGCTGAATTCCTTTCGCGCCGACGAATACGGCGTTAAGCGTTTAATGTTTTCCCGAACGAGATTTTCTAAATCGAACATAATTTTTAGCCACGAACAAACACGAAATTTCACGAAAAATTAAATCACTAAAATTTGCTGTCTTGGTTTTACGTTCGTGTCTTTTCGTGTTTGTTCGTGCCTAATCTTGCCAACCGCACCGAAACCGCGTTTTTGTGCGCCTGCAAATGCTCGGCTTCCGCCATCAATTCGACCCATTTACCCAGATTTACGATTCCGTTTTCGGTTAATTTTTGAAATGTGATTTTTTTAACGAAACTGTCCAGAGATACGCCGCTGTAATTTTTCGCGTAGCCGTTCGTCGGCAGCGTATGATTCGTGCCGGAAGCGTAATCGCCTGCCGATTCGCACGAGTAATTGCCGATGAAAACCGAACCGGCATTGACGATTCTTTCCGCGATTTCGTCGGCGTTTTCAACCGCTAAAATCAGATGTTCGGCGGCGTATTCGTTTAATAATTCGACCGCTTCGTCCGCGCTCTCGACTAAAATCGCCTTAGAATTTTTCAGCGCGGCAGCGGCGATGCTTTTGCGCGGCAAGACTTCAAGTTGTTCATCGAGTTCGATTAAACTTTCCGCGATGACTTTTTCACTCGTCGTTACTAGCAAAACCTGACTGTCCACGCCGTGTTCGGCTTGCGATAACAAATCAGCCGCGACGAACGACGGAACGCTCGTTTCGTCGGCGAAAACCGCAACTTCCGAAGGTCCGGCGGGCATATCAATCGCCACGCCGTGTTTCGTGATTTGCTGTTTGGCTTCGGTAACGAATTGGTTGCCGGGACCGAAAATCTTATCAACTTTCGGAACGGTTTTCGTGCCGAAAGCCAACGCGCCGACGGCTTGTGCGCCGCCGATTTTGAAAACTTTCGTCGCACCGCACAAACGCGCCGCATACAAAGTCGCTTCGTTGACTTTGCCGGTTTTGTCGGGCGGCGAACACAAAATGATTTCGCGGCAACCCGCAAGTTTTGCCGGAATCGCCAGCATCAAAACGGTGGAGAAAAGCGGCGCGGTTCCGGCGGGAATATAAAGCCCGACGCGCTCGATGGCGACGGATTTACGCCAGCAGAAAACGCCTTCCGTCGTTTCGATGATTTGCGGTTTTTCGATTTGTGCCGCGTGAAATTTTTCGATGTTTGCCTTTGCGATTTTTATCGCGTCTTTTAACTCGTCGGAAATCTGCGCTTCGGCTTCGGCGTATTCTGCCTCCGAAACTAAAAATTCGTCGAGTTCCACTTTATCGAAATGACGCGAACAGTGTTTCAGAGCCTCGTCGCCGTGCTGTCTGACATCCTTCAAAATATTAGCGACCGTGCGCTCTAAAAAAGTCGTGTTGAGCGTCGGACGCGCCGTGATTTCAGCCCAGGTTTCCCGTTTCGGATATTTGATAATACGCATAATTTTTTATTGGATCATCTGGTCAATCGAAAGAACTAAAATGCCTTCCGCGCCTTTATCTTTTAAACTTTCGACGACTGCCCAAAAATCGTTTTCGTTAATGACCGAATGCACCGAACTCCAATCAGATTCGGCGAGCGGCAGCACTGAAGGGCTTCGCATTCCGGGCAGAAGTTGAATGATTTCGTCTAACTTTTCATTCGGCGCGTTCAACAGAATATATTTATTTTCTTTCGCGGCTTTGACCGATTTGATGCGGAAAATAAGTTTATCGAGAATCGTCTGCAAATCGCTTTCAAGAGATTTCCGGGCAATCAAAACCGCTTCCGACGGCATTACAATCTCGACTTCGCGCAAGCCGTTGGTGAACAAAGTGCTGCCCGAACTGACCAGATCGCAAATCGCGTCCGCCAAACCGATTGACGGCGCGATTTCGACCGAACCGCTGATCGTGTGAATTTCGGCGTTGATATTGTTGACGGCGAAAAATTCGCTTAAAACCTGCGGATAAGTCGTGGCGATTCTTTTGCCGTCAAAATCTTTGACTGATTGATATTGAAAATTTTTCGGCGCGGCGAGCGACAGACGGCATTTGCCGAAGCCTAATTTTTCTACCGTTTCGACTGCCTGCCGCGCTTCGGCGACGACGTTTTCGCCGACGATGCCGATGTCCGCCACGCCGTCGGCGACGTATTGCGGAATGTCGTCGTCGCGCAGAAAGTAGATTTCGACCGGAAAGTTTTCGGCTTCGGATTTTAATTTGCCCAAGCCGTTGTTAAATTTCACGCCGCAGCGTTTTAATAAATTTGTCGAATCGTCGCTTAAACGACCCGACTTTTGAACGGCGATTTTTAATTTTTTCTCTCGCATAAAAACACAAAAAGAACCTGAAAACTTGCAGGTTCACGCTTCGTAACAATTCAATTTATAAATTTATAATGTAGAATTAGTCGGCGCGTTGGTAGTGCCGATGATGGTGGAAATGATGAATGGTGTTGGTTAATTGCAGCATTTGCTTTTCTCTATTGAAAACACATCGGCGAAAATTTCGCAAGCGAGGCGCAAACAGTTTCTTGCACTTTGCCGCGTCTTTGTGGAAAATCTTTCAAATGGAAGTTAATCACGAAGACAAGATTATGAAGGAATACGGCAAGCGCATTCAACGCTGTTACGGCTGTTTTATTCCATACCATTTGAAGGATATGTATCTCGGCGAAGACGTTACATACTTTTGCGAAAACTGTAAGGACGAGACGATGTTTCATTTTGACGATTTTTCAAAAATACTCGATATGGCGAAACTGCGCGAAGTTACCGAACAAGACCATCACCACTAACCTTTAATGAAAAACGTAACGCTTTACATTGAGAATTACGACGGAGCGCGAACCGTTACGCTCGAAGACGAAACTTCGTTCGGGCGCACGGACTCAGCACGGATCGTTTTAGGCGACAGCGGTTTGTCGCGGCTGAACACGACTTTTTTCCGTGATGAAGATGCAGTCTTTGTCGTTGACGAAAACTCGACGAACGGCACGTTCGTCAACGGCTCACAAATATCGGGCGCACCGCGCCAGATTTTCGACGGCGACCGCATCAAAATCGGCAGCGAAACGACGATCCGCGTGGAAATCAGGAGTCAGGGGTCGGAGGTCAGGGGTCAGGGGTCAGCAGTTGGTAATCAGCCAATCGAAGCGGCAACAATGCCAATCGAAGACCAAAAACCAAAAACCAAAAACCAAAAACCGACCGCCGCCAATCCAAAATCCGAAAACTCCCAAATGCTGATTCTCGCCTCGGTCGGCTCGTTTCTTTTGATAATTTTTCTCGGCATCGCCGGTTTTTTGATTTACAGCAATATGGAAGACGACTCGGCGAATAAAAAACCGAAGCCGAAAATCGTCGAATCAGCCGCGATCCCGATTCGCGTCGTTGATCCGCTCGGCGCAGGCAACATAGAAGACCTCGAAGAGCTGATTGAAGCGTGGGAAGTGCAGGACGCGGAGTTTGACGCGAAGGATTTGCAGGCGGTTACGACTACCACCGCCGACGCGCCGCAGCTCGCCGTTTCGGTGGCGGACTGGTCGAAAGCGCGTGATTTGGCGATGGGCAAACGCGACGCACCGACCGGCTTGGTGGGAGGCGTTTCGATTCCGCCGGAACTGCAGGGCAATATCGGGAAACAGTTAGCGGAATTTCAAAGAATGGGCATTACCCGCGCCACGCTTCCGAAAGATTTTGTTTCGTTAGCCCAGAAGAGAATGAATAACGAACTGATCGAATTACCACTGGCGACCGATATTTATTATCTCGACAATATCGGCACGAGTACCGATTCGTCGCCGTTCAATTCGCTCGACATCAACACCAACGCCAGAACGCCGGTCGCGCCGAATTCGCCGGAGATGAATATTCTGCAAAAACTCGCCGGTAATTACAGCGGGCAGAAATACGACATAAGCGATCCGGCACAGCGCAAACAAATGAAACAGCGGCTTTTGAGAATGTTTCACCCGGACGCGAAAGTCGTTCTGGAGGAAATCGCGGGCGCGTATCAAAAAGAATTCAAACGACCTTTGAAAATCACTTCGCTGACGCGCTCACTCGAATATCAACTCGATTTATCACGCGCCACGTCAAATGCCTACAGAGGGCAAACGCCGCCGCATTCGACCGGCAGAACCTTCGACATCGCGTATATGCAGATGACGGCGAAAGAGCAGAATTTTATTATGGCGAAGTTCGCCGAACTCGAAAAAGCCGGTCGCATTGACTCGCTGTGGGAACGCGGGCAAACGCCGTGTATTCACACTTTCGTTTTCCCGAAAAAGACGACGGCGCGAGTCGAAAACCCGTTCGATTTACTGGCGGAAGATTTTGACAGCGCGATTCGGGTAATCAGTGATGATGCCGTCGAGCTGGTAGGTTTTCATCCGTTCCAGATCGGCGATTTCATTGACCGTCCACGGTACGATTTTGATGCGGCGAGCGCGGCAGAATTCGACGACTTCCTGATTAACTAACGAGAAATGCGGGCTGTAAGTATCGGGATTAAAGCCGAGTTTTTCGATGCTTTTCTCAACGCCGCTTTTGTCGCCGACGAGTAAGGCAAGCGGCATCTTCGGCGCGATTCGTTTCATTTCCTGCAATGAACGCACGTCGAACGATTGAACGATGACGAAATTTTCCATCTTGGCGCGTTTGATTTCGTCATAAACCATCGCGGCAAATTTCGCCGGCAGCGGATGAAAAATATCATCGCCCGCCGCGTCCGATTTGATTTCGATGTTGTAACGCACGGCTTTCAGATTATTCCTGCGAACATATTTCCCGACTTCCTTAAAAACTTCGCCCAGCAGCGGTTTGTGGACTTTCATTTTCTGCTGTTCGGGGAAATCCTTGTTGCCGAGACTGCCGACATCGAATGTTTTGATCTCGCTGTAAGTCAATTTATAGAGGTTATAATCTTTTTCCTTTTCTTTCGTAATCGGATTGCCGTTTGAATCGAGCGAAATGACGGATGAGAAAAACGGTTCGTGCGACACGACGACTTTGCCGTCTTTGCTGATTACCACGTCCAATTCCAGAGTATTTACGCCGAGTTCGACCGCTTTGATAAATGACGGAATCGTATTTTCGGGAACGAGTCCGCGTGCGCCGCGATGCCCTTCGATGTCGAATTCGGCGGCGGTCTGCGCGAAAGTATTGACTGCGAATAAAAACAAAATGCCGAGTAAAAATTTCTTCATAATTTTAAATATAAAATATCGGGGCGAAAATAAACGCCGATGCAAAAATTTTCGTCTCACAATGTTTGTCAGAGAGCCGAATTTTGCAGCGATTTCCTAAAAATCAAAATCAGTTCGGAATCCGCGAATAATTGAACGTGCCGAAAACTGTTCACTGTCAACTATCAACTATTCACTATTAAACAGTGAAGATTTTCTCGTTTAATAGTGAATAGTTGATAGTTGACAGTGAACAGTCGGCGAATCGTCCGTCGTTCAAGAATGTCTGGTGATTCGACATCTTTATCCCGAACTTAGGTTAAAAATAAAATTTCGCGGCGACCTGAATTTGCCGTGCCGGAAATGCGCTGGTAATCGTCCCAAAAGCCGCATTTCCGAACGTGCCGTTCGCCGCCTGAAAATTTGTCCGATTGAACAAATTAAAAAATTCGGCGCGTAACTCAAGGCGCGTTTCTTCGTTGATCGGAATGCGAAACTGTTTCTGCAACGCTAGATCGAAGTTGAAATAATTGTCGCTGCGGGCGATGTTTCGTCCGGCGTTGCCGAAGGGCGCGGTGTTTGTTACCTGCTGAAAACACGCCGCGTTAAAGTAGCCGACAATCGGATTCGGTCGGTCGGCGCGGTTAATCGGATCGCAGATAATGTTCGGGCGCAAAGCCACGCCGCCAAGAAACGACGGCAGATTGTTCGTAACCGGCGATGCGACGGAAGCGCGGAAATTGATCGGCTGCCCGCTCGTCGCCGTGTGAATTCCGGTCAGCGTCCAGCCGCCGATAAAGCCGTCAACTATTGGATTTAAGTTTTTGCCTAACCCGCGTCCGCGTCCGACAGGCAGTTCAAAGACAAAACTCGTCGTGTTGTTGAACGGCTGATCGTAAGCTCCGATGCCTCTGTCCGCCGCGATGTCATAAAAATTCTGCGGCGTTCCGGTGTTGCCGTTCGGCTCTTCCAAAACCTGCGAACCGTTGTCGAGAACTTTGGAAAAAGTGAACGAATTGAGTAAATACAAACCTTTGCTGAAACGGCGTTCGAGTTTGACTTGCAAGGCGTTATATTCGGAAAATCCTTCGGGAATCACGCCGGAAATCGAACCGAAATTCGGAATCGGGCGACGCGCCTGCAAAGTTCCCGCGACGTTTTCACCCGGCAGCGGAACACGCGCCTGGTTGATGTCGGCGAGCAAAACCAAATCTTTCGCCCGATTGCCGACGTAAGCGACATCAATCACGAAATTCAAAGGAAGTTCGCGTTGTATCGAAACCTGATAATTCTGAATCGAAGAAGTCGGCGTATCACGCGGAATATAAAGCGTTACGTTGTTCGGCAAACCGTTCGTCGGATAACCTTCCTGCGTCGGACGAAAACAGTTGTTCGCGTAAGTTCCGCCCGTGCAGATCGGCAGCGGTGTCGGAACGCCGGCGACATTAGCCGTCGGACTCTGCGAAACGGCGGCGCGGGTGATAAACGGAAAATTCGTTCCGAGAATATTCGCGCTGCCCAGACGATTGAGGAAAACGTAGCCCAAACCGTAACCGCCGCGAATGACGGTTTTATCGAAAATATTGTAAGCGAAACCGAGTCGCGGACCGAAATTATTGTAATCAGGATCAACCAGACCGCGATCATAAAGCGAACCGCTTTTAGCCAGAATAATCGAGTTTGTGGTCGGGTCGAAATTCGATAATTTGTTGTCTTTTTCGTAATACGGCGTGCCGAATTCGTAACGCAAACCCAAATTGAGCGTTAATTTTCGATTAACCTTAAAGTCGTCCTGTAAATAAGCGAAGTGAAATTTCTGCCGCATCTGCGCGACGGTCAGATTGGCGAGTTCGTATTGATTTCGCAAGCCGAAAAAGAAATCGGCGAGGTTGTAAATGTTATTTGCCGCTACCTGAGTAAATGGCGGATTGGGCGGCGAAGGCAGAAACGGGCGACTGAACTGTCCGCTGTAAGTGTCGAGTCCGAGCAAAGGATTCGTATCCTGAACGGCGGTATTGATCGTTAAGTATTCGTAACCGGCTTTCAAACTGTGATTGCCGAGCGTGAAAGCATAACTGAGGCGAAAATCATTATTCGTCGGATTTTGAAATTGCGGGTTGGTCGCTTGTCGTCCGAGTTGGGAAAAACCGCCGATGGTCTGCGTCGTCAAACCGCCGTTGACCAACGGATCGTCCGGCAAACCGGTAATGCCGTAAAGCGTCTGCACACTCGCGCCGCCGATCAGCGGCGGACGTTTGCCCGCGTCAATTTTCGAGAAAGCATAACGCGCATCCAGCACCGAAGCGTTGCCGAAAACGTAAGTTCCGCCGAGCGTTAATTGTTTATTCAAAGCGTTGACGAAACCGTTTTGATTACTGCCCGACGCGCCCGGAATATTCGGAGCCTCAAAAGCATCGAGTTTGCGATAACTCCAACGTCCGAAAATACTGAATGTGTCGTTAAATTTATGGTCAACGCGGACATTGTATTTGTCGCTGAAATTGCGATTCAAAACCAACTCCTGATAATTGCTGGCTTGAACTCCGGCGACGGTCGCCAGTCCGGTAACATTCGGCGCGGGCAAATCATTCAAAACCTTGCGGGCGAAAGCCGTCAGCGGAATCGGCGTTCCCGCCGCGTATTCCTGTCCGGTCAGAGGATTGCGAACCGCCACGCCTAAAATCCCCTGTCGCTGCGCCAATGTCGGCACGGTGGAAAACTGCACATTCTTCTGAATCTGCCGAAAACCTTCGTAATCGCCGAAGAAAAACGTCCGGTCTTTGATAATCGGACCGCCGAACGTGAATCCGAATTGATTGCGAATCAGCGGCGGCTTGACTCCGCCGACCGGCTTGAAAAATCCGACGGCATTCAAAACCGTGTTGCGGTGAAATTCCCAAGCCGCGCCGTGAAATTCATTCGTTCCCGAACGATAGGAAGCGTTAATGACCGCGCCGCCCGAACGTCCGAATTCCGCGCTGTAGGTGTTCGTCTGAATTTTGAATTCGGCAATCGCATCCGGTGAAACCTGCACGACCTGCGACGAAAAACTCTGGTTGCTCGTGCCGTAAGCGTTATTGTCCACGCCGTCGAGCAGAAAATTATTAAACGTCGCCCGCAGACCGTTGACGTTGAACGCCGCTTCGCGCCCGCCGCCGCCGATGGAACTGTTCGTCGAAGATTCGCGTACGCCGGGAGCGAGCAGCGCGAGATTCGCATAACTGCGACCGTTCAGAGGCAGAGCGATGATTTGCCGTCTCTGCACGACTTGACCGAGTTCACTCGAATCGGTTTGCAGAGGATTTGCCGCGTCGGTAACGACGACGGTTTCGGTCGCCGTCGCCACCGCCAAATTCAAATCCACGCGCTGGCGGGCGTTGACCGTTACTTCAACTTGATCGGCGACGGTTCGATTAAATCCCTCTGCTTCGACGACCACCTGATAAACGCCGATTTTGACGTTGACGAATTGATAATCGCCGCTGCCGTCGGTCGTCGTCGTTTGCGTGATTTCGGTAGCGATGTTTTTCAAGGAAACCGGTGCGCCGCTGACCGCCGCGCCGTTTGCGTCCGCCACCGTTCCCAAAACCGTCGCCGTTTCAAACTGCGCCGCCGCACGAATGACGAATAGTAAAGTTAATGCCAAAATTAAGAAACCACTTTTCAAAGACGAATTTTTAAATTTCATCATAAATGTTGTTTTTTCGGATTGTTTGCGTTAAATAAAAGATTTACGAACAGACTTTCAGATTGCCGAATTCTGACTGCTGAACTTATCGCCGTATCTGAAAGCTGAATGTTGAAATTTATCAGCGGCGGTTGAAGAAACTGTTAAAAGCAGGTTTCGTGAATGTTAATTTTTCAGCGGGTCGAAAAAAGATTCGCCGACCGCCGAAACTTCTTCCGACCGACACCAAATTTGCCGACTCTCTGGACTCTCCGCGCCCGCAGGAATTAAACTTAACGTATGGCGGAAAACGAAACAGCGAACTCGAAAAAACAAACCTTCACCGGACTGGCGCGGCGGCTCGGCAAATTGCCGAACGATAAAAAAATTATTGCGCTTGAAATGAGCGCGGCTCTGGCGGGTGTTTCCCTGCGCGTCAGCCGCGAATTCGTCGAAGCCGTGCCGAAGGCGGCGAAGATTTTGAGCGCGGACGACATTAAAAATTGGGCGGAAATGGGCAGACGACTGGCGATGGGCAGTGCCGACACGGGAACGAAATTTTTCGCCGACGGCGTGAACGATTTGAAAAAAGTTCCCGAACGGGCGCGACCTTTGGTTTTTCAAATCTGCACGCGCCAACTCGTTTTATCGAGTTCGATTGCGCTCGAAACTTTTCGTCTGATCCCGACTTTAGCGAAGGAAATCGGCGACGATAAACTTTTCGCCAACATCTTAAAACTCGCTTCGGAAATCGCCAACCGTTCCGCCAAACACAGCACGGATTTTCTGCAGAAAACGCCGAAGGTCGCGGAATCTTTAAAAACATTTGGCGATAAAAAAGCAGCAGTTGCCGATTCAATCGTCGCGCTCGCCGCGCAGTTTGCTAATCGAACCGGCGGAATGACGGCGGATTTGTGGCAGATTTTGCCGGACGCTCTGGATAAATTGACGGCGGAACAAGCCATTGAATTAACGGCAAAAGCGTCGGAGTTTTTAGAATTCGGCGGCAGCGTAACCTTGCATTTTACGAGCGCGGGCGGTGAAGTACTGCGGCGCGTCGGCGGCGCGTTTGAAGACTGGCGCGAAGTTCTGACGAAAATAGCGAAAAGCGGCAACGCGATTTTGATTTCGTTTATCCGTTCCAGCCCGAAATTTTTCGCGCAGATTGCTGCTTTGCAAAAAAGCGCGGCAACCGTCGAGACGGCGCGAAGAGTTTTGCAGCTCGTCAAAGAAATCGCCGAAACCGATGCCGAATCCGCGCTCGCCGCGTTTCGTTCGAGCGCACAGGCTTTGAAAAAAGTATCGTTAGCGCAGTTTGAAGAATGGATTGCGACCGGATTGGAGAAAAATAAAGACGAAAACGCCAAGGCGCGGCGCAGTTATTTCGCTCTCGAAACGCGCAACAGCAACCAGCTTTTGCAGGAAGCGCAGACGGGTTTGCCGCTCGAATCGGTGCAGACCGTTTTAAGAATTTACATCGAAGGCTTGACCGGCATCGAAGTCGAAATCGCGCCGCTCGCCGCGATGCCCCAGGAATCGCGCATCGGCGACGGCAAAACGATTTCCCTGCCGTCGAGCGTCAACGAATTCGGCGACGACGACGCGGATTTTCGGCTTTATAAAGTCTTGGCAGCACACGGCGCGGGACAAATCGAATTCGGAACTTACGAAAAAGATTCGCTTGGATTACGCGCCGCTTTCGCCGAACTTTCCGCGCTTTACGAAGCGACCGCCGACCAAACCGACGCATTTTCCCTTGCCGGTTACATCGAAGACGTGCAGAAAGGCGAACGCGCTTTGTCGGAAGAGGAAACCGCGAAAGAATTAAAAAAAGCGAAAAAGAAATTGCCGAAACATTCCGATTACAAAGCGGTTTTGGGCGTTTTCCCCGAACCGAGTTTAGCCAAGAAAATTTTCGGCACGATGGAAAACGCACGGATTGACAATCGCCTGCGCCAAACGTATCGCGGGCTTCGCAAAGACCTCGATTTAATGCAGAAACTCCTGCGCGAAAAACGTCCGTTCATTTTCGATTTGCCGATTTACCAAGTTCCGTCCGAATTGCTTTTTCAGATAACTTTATGCGGCGGCGCAACCGACGACGCGAAAAAATTTTACGGGCAAATCGTTTCGGAAATCGAAACGACCATCGAAAAGTATCTCATTATCAAAGACGCGACCGTCGCCGATTCGGTGATGGCGACGAGCCGCGTTTATAACCTTTTCCAAAACATCACGGCGGAACAGCAGGCGCAATCAGAGTCGGAAGAAAACAACGAAGACGAGCGCGAATACGCCTACGAAGACAAAAACGCGGCGGAATCGGTTTTGGAATCCGAAGTGCGGCGCGAAAACAAACCGAAGAAAAAACAGGACGTGCGCGATTTATTCAACGCCTGGAACTCAGACGACGATGACGGCGAACCCGAAGACCTTCAGGGCGCGGAAGCGTGGGCGCACAACGAAATGCCCGAACAGCCGTTGGAGTCGGGCGACACGGCTTTTGCTTACGACGAATGGGACAAAGATTTGGCGGATTTCCGCACCGATTGGTGTCGCGTCATCGAAAAGAAAGTCAGACAAGGTGACAGAAATTTCGTCGAGCTGGCGCGTTCGCGCTATCGCGGCGTAATTTCTTCGATTCGCCACCAATTTCAACTGATGAAGCCGGAAAACTTGACGAAAATAAACCGCGAATTAGACGGCGAAGATTACGATTTAAACGCGCTGGTTGATTATGTAATTGACAAAAAAGCCGACGGTCAGCAGTCGGAAAGAATTTATACAAAACGCCTTCGGAAACAGCGCGATGTCGCGGTTTCCCTGCTGCTCGACCAATCTTCTTCGACGGCGCGTACGATTACGAGAAATCCTTTGCAACCATACACGCATCCGGGACGCAGAATTATCGAAATCGAAAAAGAAGGCTTGGTTTTAATGAGCGAAGCCCTCGAAGCCGTCGGCGACGTTTATTCGATCAACGGTTTCACCTCCGAAGGTCGGCGCAACGTGAAATTCTACGTCGTCAAAGATTTCGACGAAAAATACTCCGACGAAATCGAAAAACGCATCGGCGGCATCACGTTTCAAAACAACACGCGATTAGGCGCGGCGATTCGCCACGCTGCCGCCAAATTGTTGCGTCAAGACTCGCGCACCAAACTCTTAATCATCCTCACCGACGGCAGACCCTACGATCACGATTACGGCGATGCCCGCTACGCCCGCGAAGACGTGCGCGAAGCCTTGACCGAAGCCAAAACCAGCGGCATCACGCCGTTCTGCATCACCGTTGACCGCGAATCGGAATACGAATTAAAAGATTTATACGGCGATGTCGGCTATACGATTATTGATGATGTGCTTTCTTTGCCAGAGCGAATGCCGAATATTTATCGGCGTTTGACGAGTTAAAACAAGGTGAAATCTGCTATAATTTTTCCGTTATGAAACTGGAAAGCTATCTCGATTTTCTCGCTGATGACGACATTCGCATCAAAGGTTCGCGTATCGGCATCGAATCCGTGCTTTACGAGTATATTCATCGTAATAAATCGGCGGAAGAGATTGCCGGACACTTCCCAAGCCTGACATCCGAACAGATTTACGCGACAATTTTGTATTATCTCAGCAATCGTGAAAGCACCGAAAAATATCTGCTAGATTGGCTGAATTTCAGTCGTAAAATGCGCGACGAACAGGCAAGAAATCCGTCGCCGATTGTGTCGCGTCTGCGAAAATTGAAAGCCGAAAAAAATCAACGGATTGCCGCCTGAATAATGACCGAAATTCGTTATTTGATGGACGAAAATGTCAATCCGCTTCTGCGCCGCGAACTGCTTCGCCAGCAGATGTCGAATATTTATAGACGGCTGACAAGCTGAAATGCTAAACTGAGCGCATTATGACCGCGATTTTACTTGAAGCCAACGGAACCATCAGATTGCCGCGAGAATCCCTGAAGCGTTACGGATTCGAGCATCAAACGCCAGTTCGTCTAATTGAAACTAACGAAGGAATTTTACTTGTTCCCCTGCATAATGCGCCGATGACCGACGAATTGAAACAGGAAATCGCCGAATGGCAAGAAGCCGGCGGCGAAGTTTGGAATGATTTCGCCTTTGAAACGAAATGAAAATCGGCGAAATTTATTGGACTAAGATTGCTTCACGCGGCGGACGCGAACAATTCGGCAAAAGACCGGCGATTGTGATGCAAACCGATATGTCTTTGCCGACAATTTTGCTTGTGCCGCTGACCACTCAGCAAGACGCTCTGCGTTTTCAAGGCACGGTTTTAATCGAACCCGATTCGCAAAACAATCTGCCGAGCAAATCAGTCGCGCTCGTTTTCCAACTGACCGCGCTCGACAAAAAATCTCTCGAAACTAAAATTGGCAAAATTTCAGACGATAAATGGCAGGAAATTTGGCAGGCATTCGACGAAATCACAGGTCGAGGTTGAAAATTTCATACGGCGATGCGGCTATACGATCATTGACGACGTTTTAAATTTGCTTGAAAGACTGGCGAGCATTTATCGAAAATTGTCCGGTTAAATTTGTACTAACATTTATGAAAAACGACGTTATCGAAGTGAATGCAAATAAAGTCAGCGACGCGGCTGTTTTCGCGGGAACTCGCGTTCCGATAAAAAATCTGTTTGATTATCTCGAAGTCGGCGAAAGTTTGGATGATTTTCTCGAAGGCTTTCCGCCGGTAACGCGCGAGCAAGCCGTCGCCGTTTTAGATATTTATAGTTCAGCTATACAGTAAAATTTTCATCTCATTTTGAGCTATTTCATCATCGGGACAAATAATAAGTATCTTTCGTAATTCTTTATATGGATGCCTGATGGTTTCCCTGTTTTTTCAAACAACGAGATGCCCAACAATAAGCTATCGAATATATTTTATTAACATTTTGTGCTTCTCTAAAATATTCTAATGCTTGATTTAGATTTCCACCTTCAAAATTCTGTTTTCCGCGAGTTATCAGGTGTTCAAGATGTTCTTTTCTATGCAACCAAATTTCCTTTTTCCATCCGCATTTAGGGCAACGGATAAAGTGTGATTTTTTCTCAGGCGTAAGACGTAGAATATGATTATTTGGACACAGTATAACTTCTGCAATTTGCCTTGATGACTCGTTTTCATTTTTGATTTGCAAAAAATGTAAAGCATTTTTCACTCGCTTGAATGCTTCACCGGAGAAATAATCAGGAATAATCTTTAAACTTGAAATTCCGTGTTGGGAGGCACATCGTATATGAGCGTATGCCATTTCTTCTAAAGAAAGATAGCCTAATTTGCTTTCGACTATTTGCCCATTTTGACTTTCCACATCATAAATTCCTTGAAGATAAATAAGTCCTTGTCCACATCTGAACACAAAAAAGTCTGTTAGTTTTTCGTTTTCGAGTCGGTCATTTTTTCGTAATCCGTTTTGGTCAAGTATGAAGTGGGCAAGTTCGTGACAGAGGATTGAAGTAAGAGCAAAAGGATTGTCAATATATTCAGGATGAATCCGAATTACTGTTTCTTCCCGACCAAATTCTATATGCCCAGGTTCTTCATTAGGTAAGTTTTTTGTAAATTCTACTCTTGGTTTTCTAAACGGAATATCCAATTTATCTCTTTTGTCTTTGCCGATTCTTTCGCGGGTTTGCCTTACTAAATCGGCAACCGCTTCGGCTACGTCACTTGGAGTTAAAATGTCTTTCGTTAAAATGACTTCAGGGATGCTCTGTAAAAAATTTGAGTTATGTTCCGGTCGGTCTTCGCCCGTAATTTCCTGATTTAACTTTAGTAATTCCTTCTCTATCCAAACAATACTTGCCGAAGTAATTTGGATTTTATTAGAAGATTGATTTGTTTGAGTTGGAGTTTGAGAAATTTTAGTTTCTGCAATAAGGAATCTAATTTTCTTTTTTGTTTTTTGATACGCATATATAAAAATAATTGCACAAGTCAGAAACGCTAAACCCACAAGCAATGTTTTGTAATCAATACTTTGCTCATCTTTTAATTTACTTAATTCCGCAATCAAGATGACTGGAGCATAAATACCAGAAAGCACCGCAAGAATGCCGCTTAATGTTCGGTAGATCGCTAGTCGGGAGAATTCTTTATTGCAAATTTCACAAGTGGGAATTGAGAGATAGTGCTTTGTGATAGTTGCTGCGACAATGACGTAATTTGAAACACTTTCGCCAATATATATTCTGGAATCAGTTATTGCTTCGCGCTCTTTACAAAGGTTACAAATTTTAATAGTGGAACTTGACGAACTCATTATAATTAGTGTTATTTCAATGAAATTTTACCACAATAAATTCACTTGATAATCGGCAAAATTTGCGTCCGCGCTGACTAAAGTCATATTCTCGACAATCGCCTGCGAAATCAGCAATCGGTCGAACGGGTCTTTGTGATGTAACGGCAAATTTTCAATATACAAAGCGTGTGAAAGTTTGACGGGCAGGATTTGCAGATTATTTGTTTGCTGTTGTTGCAGAATGACTTTTTCGAGCGTGTCGCTGAAACTGAATTTGCCGAGCGCGATTTTGATTTGAAGTTCCCAAGCGGTGGCGACGCTCAGAAATAATTGATTCGCCGGATTGAGAATTTCAAAGGCGACGTTAACTGAAAGTTTGTGCGGTTCTTCGTGCATCCACACGAAGGCGTGAGAATCAAGCAGTATATTCATAGTTCTTTATCGAAACCCCAAAAATCGTCGGGCAATTCGTCGTCAAAATCGTCGCTCATAAAATATCCTTCGCCTCTGCCTAAACCTAAAATTCTTTGTTTGGGCGCGACTTCTTCCGCTTCGGTAATTGGGGTGATTTTGGCAATCGGTTTGCCATTTTCTTCAAGGACGATTTCGTCGCCGTTTTTGGCGTGTTTGATGATGGTTTGAATCGAGATGTCATTTACGCTTAAGGTTTGGGTCATAAAAATACCTCGCGCCGATTATAGCATCTTTCAAAAAGGTTCCGCATCGGGATTGTCCGCGAGTCGGAAGGACGAATTAAAGTTTAGGCGGCGCGTGTCGGCTGGGTGATTGTTGACGATGTTTCGGATTTGTCGAAAAGAATATCGGGTAATTATCGGCGGTTTGACGGGTTAGTTTTTTCGATGCAGAATTAGAAAACTCAAAGCAGCATTTACTTTAAAGTTTTTCGTAAAATCTTTGTCCTTTGGAGGATTGTCTATGCTAAACGTCTCGTTTTCCGCAAAGCCGCGCCGCGTTTTGGCGAGTTGGCTGTTTTTGACGATTATTTTCGCCGCCGTTTCGCCGGTTTTCGCACAGGGAAATAAAACTGCGGTGGTGAAATCTTCCGGCGATGACGTGCGTGTGCGGCAGCGCGCCGACGCGCTGCTGGCGAAGATGACGCTTGAGGAAAAGATCGGGCAGATGAATCAGCTTTTCTTTTTCAGCCAGTTTCAGAAGCCGGATTCAATAAACGAACAGATTCGTAAAGGTGAAATCGGTTCGCTGCTGTTCGTAACCGATCCAGCGGCGATTAATCGTTTTCAGAAAATCGCGGTGACGGAATCGCGTTTGAAAATCCCTTTGATTTTCGGCTTTGATGTGATTCACGGTTTTCGGACGATTTTTCCCGTGCCGCTGGCGATGGCGACTTCGTTTGATCCGAAATTGGTGGAAAGAGGTCAGACGATTGCGGCGCGTGAAGCGCGGGCGGTCGGGATAAATTGGACGTTTGCGCCGATGGTTGATATTGGGCGCGATCCGCGCTGGGGCAGAATCGTCGAAGGCGCGGGCGAAGATGCGTTTCTCGGCGCGGCGATGGCGCGGGCGCAGGTGCGCGGATTTCAGGGCGAAACAATCGGCAGTTCCGAACATATTTTGGCGTGCGTCAAGCATTTTGCCGGTTACGGCGCGGCGGAAGGCGGGCGCGATTACGACGCGGCGAACATTTCCGAATCGCAGATGCGGAATGTTTATCTGCCGCCGTTCAAAGCCGCGATTGATGCCAACGTCGGCAGCGTGATGAGCGCGTATATGGATTTGAACGACGTTCCGGCGACGGGCAATCAATGGCTTTTGCAGGACGTTTTACGAAAGGATTGGAATTTCAAAGGATTTGTCGTCAGCGATGCCGATGCAGTGAAAAATTTGACGACGCACGGTTACGCCCGCGACGCGCAGGACGCGGCGGTTAAGGGGCTGAACGCCGGAATCAATCTGGAAATGAGTTTGGACGCGCAGACTTATCTGAAAAATTTGAACGGCGCGGTGAAGAGTAAACTCGTTACGGAAAAGCAGATTGACGAGATGGTTCGTCCGCTTTTGGAAGCAAAAATAAAGCTCGGTTTGTTTGAAAATCCATACGTTGACGAAGCGAAAGTTAATGAAATTCTCGGCGATAAGCAGCACCGCGAGGCGGCGCGAATCGCGGCGGAACGCTCGGCGGTTTTGCTGAAAAATCAAAATAATCTTTTGCCGCTCGATGTAAACGCCGACCGGAAAATCGCCGTCATCGGAACGCTCGCCGATTCCAAACGCGACACGCTCGGCTCGTGGGTTTTTCAGCAGAACACGGATGAGACCATCACGATTTTGGAAGGCATCAAATCAAAAATCGGCTCGAAAGCCAAGATTGAATTTGCCGAAGGCGTTCAATTCCGCCGGAAATTCCCATCTTTTTTCGACGCGCTTTTCGGAGTAAAACGCGCCGATCCGTGGTCAAAAGATCAAGCAGACGACGAGATAAAAAAAGCAGTCAAACTCGCCAAAAATTCCGATGTCGCTGTTTTGGTTCTCGGCGAAAGTCAGGATATGTCGGGCGAAGCCGCATCGCGTTCGACGCTCGAATTGCCCGGACGACAGCAGGAATTATTGGAAGAGGTGGCGAAAACCGGAAAGCCCGTCGTGTTGGTTTTGATGAACGGCAGACCGCTCGACATCGCCTGGGCGGAGCAAAACAACGTCGCGTCAATTTTAGAAATTTGGTATCCCGGAACTCGCGGCGGCGAAGCGGTCGCTAATTTATTGTTCGGCGACGCGAATCCGGGCGGCAAACTGCCCGTAACGTGGATGCGAAACGCCGGACAAATCCCGATTTATTATTCGCACAACACGACGCAAGACCCATCGAAACAGGGCGAACGATACTGGAACGAAGAAAGCGTGCCGCTTTATCCGTTCGGCTACGGTTTGAGTTATACGACGTTCGCGTTTTCAAATGTGAAAATCAGTAAACCGGCAATGAAAGTCGGCGAGACTATCGAAGTTTCGATTGATGTTAAAAATACGGGAAGTCGCGCCGGCGATGAAGTCGTGCAGCTTTATATTCATCAGCAAGCGGGCAGCGCGTCGCGCCCTGTGCGGGAACTGAAGGGATTCGAGCGCGTCGCTCTCGCGCCGGGTCAGACGAAAACCGTTCGTTTTAAGCTCGGCAAAAAGGAACTCGAATACTGGAGTTCGGCGACGAAAAGTTGGGTGCAGGAAGCGGAAACTTTCGACGTTTGGATCGGCAGCGATTCGACCGCCGTCAATCATTTGTCGTTTAAAGTCGTTCGATAAATACCGAAAAGTCCCTCGGAAATTATTTTTCGCCGAGCAAGCCGGAACTTTTACGATTTGCCGGTGTCTAAGAAAACGAAAATTTTATCCGTTCGTTAAAGCAACCATTTACCGACTCGCTTTCTCGAAGGAAATATCTGCTTGGGAGAAATCTAATCAAAAGGAGTTTCAGTTCGTATGAAAAATTCTCGACGCTTTTCAGCTTCCGCTTTAGTCGTTTTTGTTTTGCTGTTTTTAATCGTTTCACAGCCTGTTTCGGCGGCTCGAAAGCGGTGTCCGGTGCGGATTCCCGACAGTTTGCTGACGCTTTATGTGAAGAGCGATTTGATCGTGCGCGGTTCGATGGCGAGCGGGAAATTTTTGAAGAAAACTAACGAGTACGATTACGGTTATTATTTCGACACGGAAATAAATCTGCGCGTTTCCAAAACGCTGAAAGGTCTCCAGACGGATTCAGCCGCGTTCGTCGTGTCGGAATTTAAATCCGCAAAATCCGAAGAAAACAATGAAGAAAATAATCGTTACGGGTTGAGCGCGGGCGACGAGGCTCTGTTTTTTCTGGTTAAAAACGATGAAGACGGTTCTTACGGACTCGCCGATTACAGTTCGGGCGTGAAGCCGCTTGATGCCGCCGGTTTGGACGTTTATGCGAAACGCATCGAGGAATTGAACCGTATTGCGGCGACGAAGAAAAATCAGATTCCCAAGCTCACCGAATGGCTGGTGAGGATCGTCGAATCCTCTTTAACGCGCGGTGAAGGACTGCTTGATTTAAACGACAGTTTCGAGGCTTTGGATAGTAAACGCGAAGACGAAGCAGATGAAGAAGCAAACGAAGAAAAAGCGGTGACGATTAAAACGCCAATTGTTTTAGACAAAAATTTTCGCGCCGCCAATACGCCTGAGATCGCCGAACTTTTGACTGATTCGCAAAAACATCGGCTCTCGAACGAATTTCTCAACCTGCTCGGTGAAGATTTGCTGAAAATAAATCGCGGCGATGCCGAAGAAGAAATTTATCCCGATTATCGCTTTACGAATGTCGTCGGGCGTTGGGACAAAAATTCTCTGGCGATGTCTTCGTTCGGTTTTCTCCAAAACGCAGATGATTCAAATCCGCGCCGCAACGTCTATCTGATGCGCGTCATCGGCAATTTTCTGGAAGATGAAAACCTTTACGAGATCATCAGCGAATATGACGATGCGGTGTCCGAACCGAACGACGCGAAAACCGATTACACGGAAGAATCTACAACCGAAGAATCAGAAGCGGCAACAGCGGCGGAAGAGATAAACACGGAAGAATCGGAATCTACGCCGCAGGTTGAAACAATTTCCGAAACGGAAAGTCAGGCGGTTGAAAAGGTCGAAGAAACTCCGGTTATCGAACAAGAGAAGAAAACGGACGAAGCGGCTGAAAAACCGACGACGAAAATAACATTCAAAGAATATAGAGAAAAACTGCTGGCTAAATTTTCCAGACAATACGGCATCGCCGTTTCACAAACCGTCGCGTCAAATTAAAAGGTCTTGAATTCGGGTCGGCTATAAAATCATTTGCGCGAACGGTGAGCCTGTAAAAGCCTCAGTCAAAAAATTTGAAGGCGAATTGAACGTCCAAATTCGCCTTCATTTAACGATTCGCAGTGTTACATATCTCCACACCTGGGCGAATACTCCTGTCCAATCTGCCGCATTTTTTAATCTGCGCTCAAACTCTAAAGCGAGTTTCCCGGCTTGTATTTCACACGCAAGACTTTTATTTACAGCAATAAAATCCGTTTGCCGGGTTTGCCTGACTTTGGGAACGGCGGTTGCCAAAGCGTCGGTGCGAAAATTTATCTTCGCGCCAGTCCGGTTTTCCGCAAACGTCAAAAACAATGCTTTCCAGAACCCGCTTCGTAAATAAAAATCAAAAAGGATTTTCGTTGGTTGAACTGCTCGTGGTGGTCGTCATCGTCGGCGTTTTGGCGGCACTCGCCATTCCGAGTTTTACGCAGGCGGACGGGCATTTTCAGCGGCAGAATTTCACCAGGCAGTTGAAAAATTATTTTGAGCGGGCGCGGTTCGATTCGATCAAACGCAACGCCGAAACTTTCGACGAGATGGCGAAGATCATCATTCACAATCAAACTTCGTTCTCGACGGTTCTCGACTTTAACAACAACGGTGCGATTGAATCGAGCGAAACTCGTTTGACGAAATTTTCCGGCAGCGGCGATGTCAAAATCGTCGGCAATAATCTGGCTTTCCCGATCACGATCACCTTCGACCGGCGCGGGCGAGTCAGAGCGGTGAACGGCTCGAACAACGAAATCACGCCGACGCTGACCGTTTGCGGAAAAGATTGTACCTACGCCAACGCCGACGAGAAAAATTCCGACACGCTTTCGATTTCGCCGACCGGCACGGTCGCTTTGGTGAAAAAAGGCGAAGTTTTTTTCGACCGGCTAATTCCCGATGTAACCGCCGTCGGCACCGGCTCGAAAGTTAATCCGATGGCGCAGGTCGGTAATTAAATTGTTTCCAAAATCCTCAATCAAATGCAATCGCCGTCGAAACTTTTAGATAGATTATGAAAAACGGAAACTCAAAAAAAAAAGGCGAAGCAGGTTTTTCACTGGTGGAAGTAACGATTGCGATGGTTATCCTGCTCGTCGGTCTCCTGGGAGTTTCGCTTACCTACACTTCGGTCGTCAGATACAACGCCGGAAATAATCTGCGGCTTCAGTCGCTGGCGGTTTTGCAGCAGGAAATCGAACAGTTAAGAAGCGCGAAATTTACGCCGACGCTCTGCGACCCGCGTCTGTCCGGCGGCATTAAAGATGCCAAAACCGTTACGCCTATCGAAGGCGGCAACAGCTTTCAAATTCAGGTGAACGTTGACGACGACCCGTTTACCGACGGCGTACAGACGGATCCGAGCAAAACTTTAAAGGAAATTTCCATCACGGTAACGAGCGAAAACCAGGCACAGGGTTGGGCGGGAATTCCGTCGAAGGTTACGCTGCGGCGGGTGAGGAGTAATTAAAGAATCTATGAAAAAATTCGCCCCCCGAAACGCCGCCGGATTTTCTCTTCTGGAATTGGTTATTGCGATGACCATTACGCTCGTTTTAATGGCGATGGCGGGCGCGATTTTCAGTCATTCGATTGGCACGAGGGAAAGAGAAACGCGCCGAACTCAGGCGATTGTCGCCGCGCAGACGGCTCTGAATTTGATTTCGCGTGAAGTCGCTAATTCCGGTTACGGTCTGACCGACAACGGACTCGTCATCACCGATTCCAATCAGCAGAGACTGCATTTTCGCTCGAATATCCAAAATGAGAATACGACGACGAATGATGCGGGCGAGGATTTAACTTATTTTCTCGATTCGACTTCCAAAGCGTTAGTCCGTTACGACCGTTTTGATAATCCAAACACCTCGACCGTGGTTGATCGAGTCGGTAATTTGTCGTTTCAGTATTGGGATTATACGGGCGTTGCGGGAAATACGACTTCCAACAGCACACCGAGCGCGAACACGGCGCGCATCAGGATTTCCGTCACGGTCAAACTCGAACCGGTGCAGGGACAGCCCGACAATCAGGAAATCACCTACACTTCGGACGTAACTTTGCGGAATTCCAGATATATATCGAATCAGTATTAAGGAAAGCAGTAATGAAAACTGAATTTTTGAATGGGAAAAACGAAAAAGGCGCGGCACTGGTAACGGTTCTGCTGATGATGGCTCTGCTTTTGACGGGCTGCATCGCACTGCTGGCGGGCGCGTCTCTTTTGACGGCGAACGTAACCGACGCGGTTGCCGAACAGCAAGCCTATAACGCCGCCGAAAGCGGAATTCAGACGGCGATTAACGTCCTCAGAAGAAATAACGCACCGAGTCCTTTGATGGATTCGACCCAGCCGACCAATCATTCAAACAATAAAATTGATTACGCCCGCGCCGTCAATCTCGAAACCTCGAACGCGCCTGACGACCCAAGCACCGATGCCAGACTTTCGCGCTGGATAAACTACAACTGCACTTCACCCGGCGCAACCGCGCCCGACCGCGCTTCGATAGGCAATGAAGGCTGCGATTCGACCAGCCTCAGCGCGTTCAGCGTAACCGTCCGCGACCCGGACAATCCGACTTCGATTATTGCTCTGACGACGAGCGCGAGCATTGACGGCGGCGGCAGTTCAAAACCATTTTACGGTCTCGGCAATTTCACGACCATCGAATATAGTTCCGCTTCGACCGGCAACGTCAATATCACGACACGCGAGGCAAACGCCAGCCTTGGAACTTTTATCATCAGAAGATATGGAGTCGGCAGCGGAACGCCGATTACCGACACGCCTTTCACCATCACCGTCAAAATGACCGCGCCGCTACCTGCCGTGGTTAAATTGCGCGGAACGATTAAGGCGGGAACAGCGGGCGCGATTACCGGCAACTCGGTCGGGACGGTTAAGATCGTTTTCGATTCACCCGTTTACAGTCTTCTGGGAAGTATCATTACCTTACCGGTTGGCGAAATTACGCCTAATGCGCCGAACGTCAACAGCGGTAAAACGGATTTGGGCGTAACAATTACGCTGTCGCAGCCGCGTCGCCTGGTCATTCGGTCGGTCGGTTACGGACCGCGCGGCGCGCGAAAAGTTTTTGAAGCGATTGTTAAAAGAGACAATTTCGACGGCTTGATTCCGGCGACCGTTACTCTGGTTGGTTCGGTAACGGGTTCGCTTTTCAAATCCAGCACCCCGTCTATTCCCAATGAAATTATTTATTCCGGCAACGAATCAGCCAGTAACGCCAAAATTCCGCCGATTGCCACGATTGGCGGCAGCGGCGGCGGCGGATTGTTGACGGGCTTGCTCGGAAGTTTAACCAGCGGTCTTTGCGCCAACTGCACCATCAATGGAAATCCGGCTGATATTTCGACAGAAGAAACACCCGATTTTCTGAAATCAGCCGCCAATCTAGACGCAAGCATCAACGAATACCGGGAAATCGCCAAGGCTTCGGGGCGATATTTCACAAACGCTAATCCACCGACCGATTCTGATTTCGGCAACAATTTTAACGGCACGGGAATCACGTTCGTTGACGGCGATACGGTCTTGAGCGGCGCGGGCGGCGGCATTTTGATCGTTACCGGAAAACTGACGCTCGGCGGCGCATTCAATTTCAAAGGAACGATACTGGCAACCGGAGCCGATGGCGTGAGAAAAACCGGCGGCGGCAACAGTTCCTTAAACGGAAATCTGGTCGTCGCGCCTTACCAGGTTGGTAACACCGCCGCCGGTTTCCTGCCGCCGAAATACGACATCACGGGCGGCACGGTTGGCAAAATCGTCTATAACGCCAGCAATCTTTTGTTCGGCTCGGACAATTTCAACACGGTCGTCGTCAGCGTCGGCGAGAAATAATTTTCGAGCAGTAGTTAAATAAAGCAGGGGCATTTTTCCTCACACCTGTTTTTCTTCCCGCCCTATTTTCCCTACTTTTCAATCTTTTTATCATCGCCCTTCGACCGCCCCTGATTTCAAATCTCGCCAAACGCCCGTATTCACAGGGGCAAATAATTTCCAATTAATTTTCCGATTTTTGGAACGCCTGTTGCTAAAGTAGCCGTGCGGACAATCGTCCCGATCCGAACTGACACTTCCACGGTCATCGAAATCATTCAGGAAATTATTATGAAATATCTTAGCTTTTTAACTTGCGCGGTCATTTTTTTCATCTGCCTCAACGGTTGCGCGGGCAGCCACACAAACTTCGTTTCATCCGTCAAAGCCGCAAAGAGAAAACTGACTTACGCACAAACCTTAACCGCCGAACTCGCCGAACTCGCCCGCCAGCCGATTCGCACGACCGTTGAAGGGCGGCAGGAAGTAGCGCAGATGGGAAGCGGCAATTCGATTATCCAAACGATGTATGACGCATTCGGCAACAAAACGGAAAGCCGCGTTTTTGAAAACGATTCGTTTTTGAAAATGATCGTCCTTAAGACCTCGGCGAGCGGACAGCAGGAAGCGTTAGTTTACGGGCAGAACGGCGAAGTGAAAGTCGCGCCGCAAAGTTTGCTCGGTAAAGTTTTAACATCGGTCGCCGGGGAAATTGCCAAAACCGTCCAGATTTTTGAAGTTCGCAAGGAAGACGAACTGCTGGCGAAACTCGATGCGCCGGTAACGCCGACCGAAGATATTTTGATGACGAATCTTAACCAGCCGGTCGTTGCGGAAACCGCTCCGGTCGCCGAAACTGAACCGGCGAAAGAATCGGTCGCCACCGAAACCGCCGCCGTCGAACCGGCGAAAATCGAAACGAAAACAGTCAAAGCGGAAGATTCTGCCGCGCAGTTAAGAGCCGCCGTGCAGTCGTTAAAAGCGGTTCGCAAAACACCGGCGAATCCTGCGACGACAAATAATCTGATCGCCAAAACGAACTAAAATTCTCCGACTTGAAAATGAAAAAGAGGCATTTAATAAATGCCTCTTTTTTTATTTTATTTATAATGACTTCAAAAAGTTTAGGAGATTATCCGTTACCGTTTGAAGTGGTTTTGTGTTTATCTATCATATATTTACCACCCCCTGAAAAAGATTATAGAAAATTGCGGCGGTAAAATGCAAGCGTTATTTTTGACCGTTCAATAAAGCGGTTTTTCACCCGGCGGGCGCGTGTTCCAGCGTTTGTGAATCCACAGCCATTGTTCGGGATACTGGCGAACATAGCGTTCGACGACCGTCGTAATATCCTGCGTCAAAACGCGCACATTTTCGTCGGAATTATCGCCCGCACGATACTCGACCGGCGGTTCGAGATGAACGACGTATTTCGCTTTCGCTTCGTTCCAGACGGCGAATGCGGGCAGCACCGTCGCATCGGTTTTGAGCGCGAGCTTGGCGATGCTCGTCGTCGTCGAAGCCGGAACGCCGAAAAAATCAACGAAAGCTCCCTCGCGTTCCTGCACATTCAAGTCGGCTAAAATTCCTAAAATTTCGCCTTTTTCGAGAACGCGAAACATCGTTCGCGCCGATTTTGTTTTATCCAGAGTTACCGAGCCGAACTGCGTCCGAAAATTATCCACGAAGTTTTCGATGAGCGGATTGTCGAGGCGGCGGACGAGAATGTTCATCCCGAACCCGAACGCGGGCGGCAAAAGGTTAAAAACTTCCCAACTGCCGAAATGTCCCGTAAAAAACAAAACGCCCTTGCCCGTTTCGACCGCGCGATCCAGATTTTCACGTCCGACGACTTCGACCAAATTGCGAATGTCTTCGTGCCGGAATTTTCGGAAATGCGAAACGAATCCGAGATGTCTGCCGAGACTTTCAAACGTGCCGCGAATAATTTTTTCGCGCTCCGTTTCGCTCATTGCGGGAAACGCGATTTCGAGATTGCGTCTGGCTGTTCGGGTCAATTTCGGAAAACGCGCACCGATAAATTTGCCCAAAGATTTGCCGAACTTCATCGAGGTTTCGAGCGGCAGTGCGCCGACCGCGCCCAGAAAAGAGCGCACGGCGAGCAGTTCCGATTTGTTTTGTAAATTACTGCGTTTTTTCGGCATTTACTTGAAACTAACTCCAGCGAAAAAATCTTTTCGTCAGCGGCAAAAGCCGGTGTCCGGCGACCGTTCCTCTAAAAAAAATTTCGTGTTCGCCTTCGATCCGCGACATTTCCATCATCTCTTCAAAACAGTCCGGCATTTCTAATTCTTTGGCGTATTCCGCCGCGTCAACATATTCCTGCACGTTTTGACTTTCCAGTCTGCCGGCAAAATACATCGGAAAAAACCAGCCCGAAACGTAACAGCTAACGCCTAAACTTCTGCCAATCGTCCAAAAAATTTTCTCGCGCAGGCGATTCGGCTGCGCGCCGAGCTTTTCGAGCCATCGTGCGACATTTTCGCGGTGCGACCATTCTTCGGCTTCGATCAACTTTATTCGTTCGCGTTCCGCCGAAGGTTTTAAAGATTTCCAATGCCCGCGATAAGCGTAAGCGGCGGCGAGTTCGCCCGCGTGGGCGTTTTGCAGAATACGGATCAAGTTTTTTCGTGCGTCGGTTTTCATAATCTATGTGAATCAAGAGTAGAAAATCAAAATGTTAAATCTTCTCTTGGTCTTACTTTGCGCCTTTGCGCCTCTGCGGGAAACCACTTTTGTTTTTTCCCGCCAAGGCGCAAAGGCGCAAAGTAAAAGAGTTAAACAAATGCAAATTTTCTACTCTTGATTTGCATAATCCGTGATGCTTTTTAATCAGACAATCAGCATACAATCGCCGTAACTGTAAAAACGATAACCGGATTGAACGGCGCGGCGATAAGCGTTCATTGTTAAATCGTAACCGGCGAAAGTCGCAACCAGAACCAGCAAAGAAGATTGCGGCAGATGAAAATTCGTCAAAAGTCCGTCAATCATTTTGAATTTGTAATCGGGTGTGATGGTTAAATTCGCCGTAAAATTTCCGGCTTCGATTTTTCCTGTTTGACCGCTCGATTCTAAGGCTCTCGTCGTCGTCGTGCCGACGGCAATGACGCGGCGATTTTCACTTTTGGCGCGGTTGATGATGTCGGCGGTTTCAATCGGAATTTCGCCGTGTTCCGCCATTACTCGATGTTCCGCCAAATCTGAAACGCGCACCGGCTCGAAAGTTCCGTAGCCGACGTGCAGAGTGATTTCGGCGATTTCCACGCCGTGCGATTCGATTTCCGATAAAATTTCCGGCGTGAAATGCAGTCCGGCGGTCGGCGCGGCAATCGCGCCGCGCTGTTTGGCGAAAACGGTTTGGTAACGGCTTTTGTCCGCGTCCAAAACGCCGTCCTCGCGTTTGATATACGGCGGCAAAGGCGTGTTGCCGACGCGCTCTAAAATCTCTTCAAAATTCCTTTCCGTCGTAAATTTGACGATGATGCGATTTTCTTCCGTTCTGTCCAAAACTTCGGCGGAAAGATTTTCGTCAAACACGATTCGCTTTCCCGATTTCAATCGCCGCGCCGGTTTCGCCAGCGTTTCCCACGTTTCATTTTCAATTTCGCGCACCAGAAAAAGTTCGACTTTCGCGCCGGTTTCCGTTTCGCCGAACAGCCTTGCGGGAAAAACCTTCGTGTTGTTGAGAACCAATACGTCGCCCTTTTTCAAAAACTGCGGCAGATTGTAAAAATGCTCGTCGTGAAAATCGGCGGCGCGGCGATTGACGACGAGCATCCGCGAAATTTCGCGTTTTTCCAGAGGGTTTTGCGCGATTAGCTCGTCGGGCAGTTCATAATTGAATTCGGAGATCAGCATAAATAAAAAACATTTTAATTATGCACGGTCTTTTCGGATTAAGAAACTGTGTCGTGAATTCATACGAATTCGACGCATCGCCGAAGACGCAGTTTCGTTGGATTGATAAAACCTTAACAAACAACCGTTTTTCAAAGCGGAATAAATGTTGCTGTCAAACGCCCGTTACATAAAATTATGATGATGGCAATACAAAATCTCGCTTCGCTTTGTTTCCCAAACGACAAAGACCGAACGCTGATTTTGGTATAAAAGAAAAATAAAAACTAAAAAGGGTTAGGAATTATGACGGAAAATAAACCAAATTCAGAAGTAAAAAACACGGCGGCAAACGGGCAAAACACATCGCCTGACAAAAACGCGGCGACGAAAGCCGGCGCGGAAAATAGCGATTCGGTCAAGGAAACTTTGAATAAAGTCAAAGATACTGCCGGACAAGCGGTGAGCCAGGTTGCCGGAAAAGCGCAGGAAAAAGCGTCGGAACTGCTCGGCGACCAAAAGACTAATTTGGCGGCGGGCATCAATACGATTGCCGAAAGCGTGCGGCACATCGGCGAGGATTTACAAAACGGCGGCGAGAAAAATCAGGTGGCGGCATTTGCCGGTCAGTACGGCAGTTCGTTAGCCGACCAAATCGAAAAGGTTTCGCATTACGTCGAAGGCAAAGATTTTCGGGAAATTGCGCGTGATGCCGAACAGTTTGCACGACGCAATCCGGCTGTGTTTGTCGGCGGCGCGTTCGCTTTGGGACTTTTGACGGCTCGAATTTTTAAGAGTTCAGGTCGGGCGAACGGACATCGGCAATTAAAGGTTTCCGAGAAAAAAACATCGTCCGAAACGGCGGCTGTGCAGGCATCATAAACGAGCGCAGATAAGTAGGGAGATATTTTATGGCACAACAAAAAACTGCGACGGAAGAACGCTCGCTGGGCGATTTGTTTTCCGAACTTGCCGCCGAAACCAGTACGCTCGTGCGGCAGGAAGTCGCTTTGGCGCAAACCGAATTGACGCAGAAGGCGACCAGCGTCGGCAAGAACGTCGGCTTTCTGGTGGTCGGCGGCGCGGTCGGTTACGCGGCTTTGCTTGCGGTTCTCGCGGCGGCGGTGATCGGTTTAGCGGGTTTCGTTCCGGCTTGGGCGGCGGCTTTAATCGTCGGCGCAGTCGTCGGAATCGTCGCTTTTCTGCTGATTTCATCGGCGTTGAAATCTTTAAAGCAAACAGACTTAACGCCGCACGAAACGGTTAAATCATTGAAGGAGGATGCAGAATGGCTGAAAAATCAAGTGAGTTAGAAAAGTTTGAAACGGACGGAAACGAGAATTTACTGGAAGTTCCCGAACGAAATCAAAGTCTGCAAATGACGGACGAGTTCGATGCCGATGCCGCGCTTGCGGAAACGACAGAGACGGACGACGCGACCCAGATTCGCGGACAGATCGAAGAAACGCGCTCGCAGATGAGCGAAACGATTGACGCGATTCAGGAGAAATTGAGCGTCGCCAATCTGACCGAGCAGGTCAAAGATCAGGTGGCGGAACAACTCAGCGGCGCGGTCGAAACCGCCAAAGACGCTGTTTACGGCAAGGCAAACGCGGTCGCCAAAACAATCGGCAAAAGTTTCGCGCAAATCGGCAAATCGGATTTGGTCAAGAAAGCGCAGAAAAATCCGTGGATTTTTTCCGTTGTCGGAATGGGCATCGGCGCGATTTTGGTTGGCGCATTAAGCAGCGGTCAAAAATCGAAAAGAAAAGTTTCCAAGCATCGTAAAGATTTCGACGTTCCGCAAACGCGCCAGACATTTACGGCGGACGCGGGCAGCGATTTCGATTATCAAAAGCCCGAAGGCAAGCCGAGCAAAATTCTTCAACGAGCGAACACCCCGCAGGAAGAAGAAAAATCGGCGAGTTCGACTTTTTCCGGCGTGAGCAGTGCCGCCGGTTCAGCATATCAGGGCATCAGCAGTGCGGCGGGCAAAACATACGAAACGGTCGGCAAAGCGTCCGGTTACGCTTACGAAAAAGCCGGTGATTTGGGAGAAGAAGCAATGAAAAACTACAAACATTATATCGAGGAAAATCCTTTGGCAGTCGGCGCAGTCGCCGTGGCGGTCGGTGCGGTGATCGGTTATGCGATACCTTTAACCAAAACCGAAAATCAATATTTCGGCGAAGTCCGCGACAAAATTATTGATAAGGTGCAGGCTTCGGCACAGGAAGCAATCGGTTCGGTCAAAGAGGCGGTCGGCGAAGCGCGGCAGGTAATCGCCGAAGAAGTTAAAAGTCAGACGGCGGCAAAATAGGTTTTGAAGTTAAAATGCGCGAATGATTTTTTAATCGTTCGCGCATTTTTTTATCCGATTTTCCCCAGATTGTTCATATACGGCTGAAGAATTTCAGGGATCAAAATTGACCCGTCGGATTGCTGATAATTTTCCAGAATCGCAATCCACGTTCGCCCGACCGCCAAGCCGGAACCATTGAGCGTGTGAACAAATTCCGGTTTCGCGCCGCCCGCTCGTCGGAAACGCAAGTTCATTCGACGCGCCTGAAAATCGCCGCAGTTGGAACAGCTTGAAATTTCACGGTAAGTTTGCTGCGACGGCAGCCAGACTTCGATGTCATAAGTTTTCACCGCGCCGAATCCCATATCGCCGGTTGATAAAACGACCGTGCGATACGGCAAACCGAGAAGCTGCAAAATCCGTTCGGCATTTGCCGTCAATTTTTCGTGTTCCTCGACGGAATTTTCCGGCATAGATAATTTCACCAACTCGACTTTTTCAAACTGATGCTGGCGAATCAAACCGCGCGTGTCGCGCCCGTAGCTTCCGGCTTCGGAACGAAAACAGGGCGTGTAAGCCGTGTAGTATTTCGGCAAATCCTTTGCGTCGAGAATTTCTTCCGCGTGGTAATTCGTAACCGGAACTTCGGCGGTCGGAATCAGCGCGAATTCGCGTTCGTCTTTGATGTGAAACAAATCTTCCTCGAATTTCGGCAGTTGATTCGTGCCGAAAAGCGATTTTCTATTGACCAGAAACGGCGGCAAAGTTTCGGTGTAATTATGCTCGGTCGTGTGAACGTCGAGCATAAAATTAACCAAAGCGCGGCTTAATCTCGCGCCCGCGCCGTTCAGAATCGCAAAGCGCGAACCCGTGATTTTCACGGCGCGTTCCAAATCTAAAATACCTAATGCTTCGCCTAAATCAACGTGATCTTTTACTTCAAAATCGAAAGTTTTTGGCTCGCCCCATTTGCGAACTTCGACGTTCGCCGCTTCGTCCGCGCCGACGGGAACATCGCTTGCCGGAATGTTCGGCAAGCCGGAAAGCAGTTCGCGCATTTCATTTTCGGCTTCATCGCGTTTTGTTTCGAGTTCTGTTTGCCTGGTTTTTAATCCGGCGACCTCCAATTTTTTCGCTTCGGCTTCATCGCGCTTTCCGGCTTGCATTAACGCCCCGATTTCCTTGCTCGACGAGTTGCGCGTTTGGTTGAGCGCGTCGGCTTCGCTGATGACGCGGCGACGTTCCGCGTCGAGCGCGGCGAATGTTTCCAGACTCGTCGTGGCGAAATTTCTATTTTGCAAAGCGGTTTTCACCGCGTCTAAATTTTCTCTGACGTAATGTAAATCGAGCATATTTTTGTATTTCTTCGTTTGTCTCAAGGTCAGAACCGTCTCGCGTGAGCGGGCGGTTGAACCTTTGCAATAATATTAGTTTATCGCAGTTAAATCTGATTGCTGACATTTAAACTGCCCGCTGACGCGAGACGGTTCTGACAATAAAACGGCGGTCAAAGACCGCCGCGATTGTCCTCTAAAAAATTACGCGCATTTTATGGACACGGCGAACCGAGCGCGTAAGTGCATTTCTGACTCCACAGAAACGACGGCGAACTTTGCGAATTAACGACCGGCGTGTCGGTTGATTCGAGCGGTGCGATCTGACGGACACCAAAAATGCCGCGCCATTTGCCCATCTTTGAATCAACGCCGAACGCGACGTTTTTCGCCGCTTGATTTCCGGCAAAAGTATAATCGGCGAGCGCGTGCAGTCTGCGCCAAACGCCCCACGCATCATAACCGTCGGTCGTCGCCACCGTCTGCCCCAAACCGTCGGTTACGGGAAGTGAATGTCCGGCGTTCAGCGAACAGTAAGTTTGCGAAGCGCGAATGACCTGCCATTTTCGTTCGGTGATTTGCGGCAGTCTGCTCCAAATATCATTTTGTCCGATCAGATGTTGATTGGTTTCGTCGTCCCAATAAACCTGCACGATCATTTTTGCGCTTGCCGGAATCTGCTCCATATTCGCGCCCCAGTTATACCACGGAGCCATTATGAACATAAACAATCCGTTTGCGCCCCAGCCCTGCGCGACGGCGCGACGCGCCATTTCCGGCGTTGCGCCCGCGCCGTAGGAATGTCCGGCGAAACCGACCTTGGTCGTGTCCATAATCGGCGCGTTCTGCGTCGCGGCGGCGATGAATCCGTTCCAGATTTGATTGTAGCGCGTCGGGTGCGTCGCAAATAAATTCGAGGTGTACGGCGCGAAAACGACGATGTAACCGTTGCTCGCCAACTGGCGCATTAGAGTTTCGTAGAATTGGTAACTGACTCCGCCAAAACCGTGCGCGAAAAAGACGACTGGAACTTTGTTTTGCGCGGTCGCGTTGTTCGGTATGAAAACCGAAACCGGCGCGGGTGCGTTCGGGTCGGGATTCGGAATCGTCTGGCGCGTTACGGTAAATTGCCCGAAACCGCCGTATTCGCCCGACAACGGCAGCGTCGTCGTTTTGAAGCCGGTGCATTGCGCGACCTGCGCCTGCGCCGTCGAAACATTGAAAATTAAAATCGTCAGAATGAGTGCAATTATTGGTTTTTTCATTTTGATAATTCCTGAGCGTCGTAATAATTCTACTTTTTCGCGCCGATTTTTTCGACGGCTTTCGCAATTCTGCTGATGCGCGTTTCTTCTCGTTTCGCTTCGGTAATCGCGTTCGCGTATTCCTTTCGATGCGTATAACTCATTTTTGAAAACGCTTCGGTCAGATTAGCTTTCTCTAACGCTTCGGCGAAATCCGGCGGCACTTCGACTGTGCGCTTTTCAATGTCCTTTTCCAGCGAAACTTTAATTAAATCTCCGGCTTTAATGCGGGCGGCTTCGCGGAAAATTTTCGGTATGCCAATCATATATTTCCCGCCCATTCGTACGATGGTCGAAAGATGTTCCGCGCCGTTGATCGAAACCTTGACGGGAACGCGCTTTGCGCCGAAAACCGCTTCGACATCAAACGGAATCGTGATGCCTGTCGCATCCATATTTTCGTGTTTTTCCAGCGTCGTCTCGAAGGTTTGTTTCTCAGCCATTTTTTCTCTACAATTTTAGTTTCGTCTGCTTGGGACAAAATCATAATTTATCAGTATTCGTATGAAACAAAAAATTCGCAAAGCCGTTTTTCCCGCCGCCGGATTGGGAACGAGATTTCTGCCCGCGACCAAAGCCTCGCCGAAAGAGATGCTGCCGCTGGTTGATAAGCCGCTTATTCAGTATTCGATTGAAGAAGCCGTCGCTTCGGGCATCGAATCCATCTTGATCGTTACCGGACGCGACAAATCGGCGATTGAAAATCATTTCGATATTTCCTACGAACTCGAACAGCTTTTGCAGGAAAAAGGCAAAACCGAGTTTTTCGAGCAGGTTCGCGCCATTTCCGAACTCGCCAAAATCAGCTACACGCGCCAGCGTCAGGCTCTCGGTTTAGGACACGCGATTTATCAGGCGAAGGATTTTGCCGAAAACGAAGAAGGTTTTGCCGTTCTGCTCGCCGACGATGTGGTTGACGCGGAAAAGCCCGCGCTCAAGCAGATGATCGAAGTCTTTGAAGAATATAATGCGCCCGTCATCGCCACGATGCAGATCGAAGGCGAAGCGATTTCGCGGTTCGGCGTAATTGATGCCGAAGAAGTTGCGCCGAACGTCTATAAAATAAAAGATATGGTCGAAAAACCGAAGTTTGCCGACGCGCCTTCGGATTTGGCGATCATCGGCAGATACATTTTAACGCCCGACGTTTTTGATGCCATCGAACGCACCGAAAAAGGCGCAGGCGGCGAAATCCAGCTTACCGACGCCATGGCGCAGATGACCAACCGCCGCGTGCGCCACCTCCCGGTCGTCG
>CAXTKJ010000022.1:0-21998 GCA_964244835.1 uncultured Pyrinomonadaceae bacterium | reverse complement strand
CCAAATCACCGACGCGATGCGTTTAATGCTCAAAGAAGGAAAACCTTTCTACGCCGTGAAACTCGACGGCGCGCGCCACGATGCGGGAGACAAACTCGGATTCTTAATCGCCACCGTCGAATTCGCTTTAAAGCGCGAAGATTTGGGCGGCGAGTTCCGAGAATATCTGAAAACTTTGAAATTATAAGTTTCCAGCCACGAAAAAACACGAAATAAAATTCAAAATTTTCGTGTTTTTTCGTGGCTAATCTTCTTAAAGGCGCGGCAGCGTGAAGCTGAACTTTGAACCCGCGCCGATTTCCGATTTTACTTCGACTGCGCCGCCGTGCTGCTCAATAATTTCTTTCACCAAAGACAATCCCAAGCCGGTTGATTCTTCTTCCTTATCGTGTCCGTCGCGGGCGACGCGATAGAATTTCTGCCAGATTTTGTCCTGCTCGCCCGTCGGAATGCCGTAGCCGCGATCTTCGACGACGACGCGCAGAAAGTCGGCTTCGAGAATCGTCGAGATGATGACGCTCGTGCGTTCCGGGCTGTAACGAATTGCGTTGTCAACCAGATGCGCGATGGCGCGGGTAATCAAACCTTTATCGGCGGCGACCGGCGGCAGGTGATTGTTCGCCTGTTCGACGAGGCGAATGCGTTTGCGTTTCGCGTTGTCCTGCAAATCGCCGACGACTTCGCTGACGACCGAATCGAGTTTGACCGGCGATTTGATGAATTCTTTTTTGTCGGATTGTTCGAGATTGGAAACCGACAGAAACGTCGTCAGCATTTTTGAAAGCCTTTGCGATTCGTTGGAAATGATTGCCAGAAATTCGCGCGATTCTTCGGGAATCGTTTCGTCGGCGAGAAGCAGTTCGGCGAAACCGTTGATCGAAGTGATCGGCGTGCGAAGCTCGTGCGACATTAAACTCGCCATATCGCTGCGGAGTTTTTCATTTTCCTTGACGGCGGAAATGTCGCGGAAGGTAATCAGAAAACACGCCGGCTTCATCGGCACGTTCGTTTCGTGAATCTGTTTGTCGTCGAACGGAACTTTCACGAGCGAGATTTTCATATCGAGCGTTTTATTCGTTTCCGCGAAAAAAAGATCGCTGCGGAAAACATCGCCCGTCTGCATAACGCGGCGAATCGCCAAACTCGGCTCGTTAAAAACATCCGTCTTAAAGCGGTCGAGCAGCCCGAACAAATCAATTTCGTAAAATTCCTTTGAATCCAACTGCGCGAAACTACGCATCTGGCGGTTCAGATAAGCGAGCGTTCCGTCGAGATATGCGACCGCGTAGGCTTCGTTCAGATACGAACTCGCCAACGTGCTGAACGACTGTTCCTTGATATTCGTGTGAATGAGCTGGGTGATATTGAGACGATTTTCCGACGATTCGCTCGAAAATGAACTTTCCCACGAATCGTGCGGCAAAATCCGACCGCGCAGTTCCTTGCGCTGAAAATTTCTGGCTAACTGTTCGCTGAACGCTTCGAGCAGATTTTGATCTTCGCGCTCGAAGTTTTGATTGATCTGAACGAACAAAACGCCGACCGCTTCGCCGAGATAAGTCAGCGGCAGGGCGATTCGCGCCGCCGATTCGCCGTTTCCGGCGGTTTGTAGAATCGTCTTTCGCTCGCTCAACGCCACTTCGCACAATTCGACGTTTTCGCGCCACACCGACTGCCTTTCGATCAGCGAATCGGTTGCCTTGCTGCTGCGCGAACGCGCTACCGGATTTAGTTCGCCTTCCGCCGTGCGCTGAAAAACTATCGCTTCGGACAGCGGCAGAATCGTCTCCAGAAGCCGCAAACCGTTTTCGATTCGCAAGTCAGCCGATTTGCCTTCGAGCAGATAACCCGCCGAAGCCAGCGTTACCAAACTATCCGTCAAAGCACTGTCAATCATCCACAAAGTTTTCAGATGGATAAAAAGAATCGTCAGCGCAATCGTCAGCGCGAGCGGAATAAACATCAAACTGACTTCAAAAATCTGCGCCGCGACGACGCTGGCAATCAGCCACGCGCCCAAAAAATATACGGCGTATCGAAACACCTTTTTCGGGCAGAGTTTTTCGGTGAGCAATGCGGTTGCCGCGCTCACCGCAATTAAAACGAATATTTTCCACCAATCAAAAATTGCGGTCGGCGGCGCGACCAACGACCGAAAACCGGCGAAAATGGGAATCCAAAATCGCCCGACGACGGAAACGAAAACGGCGACGACGAGCGAAATCAGCAAAGCCGTTTTGATGTTCTTAAATCTGCTGTTTGTCATAATTAGAGTAAATTCGCGGTGGAAGAAGGGTAAATGCGGGTAAATTGCTTTAGGCGACGGCAAACATTGTTTGCCGCTTAGATTATGCAATAATTTCTGACGAAAATGCAAGAAATTTTCTGTCAGCGGCAAGATTACCAAACTGAAGTTTTGCCCTTTTCCGCGAAAAACTTCATAATAAAAATTCGTTTCGGGCGTTATGCGATTGCTTTCAGATTTTAGAATTCTGTTGTTGGGACTGTGGCTGGGCGCGGCGTGTTTTTTCAGTTTCGCGGTCGCGCCGAGCGCATTTGCCGTTCTGGAGTCGCGTGAAGCGGCGGGCGCGGTCGTCAACCGAACGCTTTTAATCATCAATTACAGCGGCATCGTCATCGGTTTGATTCTGTTGGCGAGTTCCTATCTGCCGCGCTGGAATTACAGCCGCGTGCTAATCTGGATCGAACGAATTTTACTGCTCGTAACAACCGCCGCCTGCGCTTTCGGGCAGTTCGTCGTCGGCATCAAACTGCAAAATCTACGCGCCGAAATCGGGCGACCGATGGATGAACTTGCGCTCGATGATCCTTTGCGAGTCGCCTTTAACGATTTACACGCGCAGTCGGTACAGGTTTTAGGCGCGGCGATGATTTGCGCTCTGCTCGCCTTTTTCTTAATCGCCCGACGCGCCCGAAATCAGGAAAATCAAACGAAAACAAATGTTGAATACAATTAGAGAAAACATCGAACGCCGACTCGGAATCGCCCGCGAATTGCCGGTTACGGAACGCGCTCTGGTCGAAAATATCGGCACGATTGCCGGTCGTTACAAAGGCTGGCGGGCGAATGAAACGCTGGCGAATTACCCGTTCGTCGAAAACAAAAACGTCCCGTTCACGGCGATGCGCCGCGCTCTGCCGATGCTCAATCTGGCGTTGATTTCATCTGCCGGAGCTTATATTGACGGCACGGAAGCGTTCGACACGACTTCGAGAGGCGGCGACGCGACGTTCCGCGAAATCCCGATTGAAGTCGAAGCCGCCGATTTGCAGTATGCCGGACGCGGATACGATATGACGGCGGTTCGGGAAGACCGCAACGCGCAGATTCCCGTCGAACGATTGTTTGAATATCAGGAAAACGGCGTAATCGGGCAGTTAAATCAGGTTTGGTGGAGTTTGAACGGCTGGATTCCGAATGCCGAACTCGTCGCCGAAGAACTCGCGCCGCGCATTGCCGAGCGCGTCGCCCGCTACGAAGTCCAAGCCGCGCTTTTAATTCCCGCATCGCGCCTTTGCCATCAAACGCTCGGCATCGTCGCCCGCGCTCTGGAAATGGCAAATGTGCCGACGATAATGCTGTCGGTTGACCGCGCCGCAACCGATTTGGTGCGCCCGCCGCGCACGGCTTATTATGAAGGCGAATTCGGCAGCGTCGCCGGCAAACCGAACTGGAAGCAGTATCAGCTGCGGGTGTTGGACGAATCGCTGCGCTGGATCGAAACCTTCGACCAACCCGGATCGAAACGTCTCGGCGTAAAACTCGAAACCGAAGTCGAACAGGAACGCGGAGAACAGTGAAATCTTTGATTTCACAAGGCAAAAGTAAAAAGGTAAAAGGTAAAAGTAAAGAAATAAAATTCCACACTTTTGCCTTTTACCTTTTTACTTTTGCCTTTTAAAGATTTATGAATCGCGCAGCAATGCTCAATCGCGTCAAAGAGCGCGAAAAGGTTTGGGATTTCGTCATTATCGGCGGCGGCGCGACGGGCGTTGGCTGTGCGGTTGACGCGGCTTCGCGCGGATTTGAAGTTTTGCTTTTGGAGCAGAGCGACTTCGGCAAAGGAACTTCGAGCCGCTCGACGAAACTGGTTCACGGCGGCGTTCGTTATCTCGCGCAGGGCAATCTCGCGCTTGTCCGCGAAGCGTTGAAGGAACGCGGGATTTTGAAAAAAAACGCGCCGCATCTCGTCAAAACTCAATCTTTCATCGTTCCCTGTTACAGTCTTTGGAGTAAGTTTTTCTACGGCGCGGGTTTGAAAACTTATAATTTACTGTCGGGCAAATACAATTTCGGCAAATCGCGTATTCTCTCGAAAGCGGAAACGCTCGAAAAACTTCCGAACATCAAACGCGAAAAGCTGCGCGGCGGCGTGATTTATTTCGACGGGCAATTTGACGATGCGCGATTGCTGATTGATTTGACGAAAACCGCCGTCGAACAGGGCGCGACGGTTTTGAACTATGCGAAAGTCGTCGAATTTACCAAAAAATCCGACGGAAAAATTAACGGCGTAAAATTTCAGGATTCGGAAAGCGGAGAGAAAATTACCGTTCAGTCCAAAACCGTCATCAATGCGACCGGCGCGTTTTGCGATAACGTGCGCCGTTTAGCCGACGAAAAAGCGGAAAAAATCATCGCGCCGAGTCAGGGAATTCACTTGGTTTTCGATGAAAGTTTTCTGCTTTCGGAAAACGCTTTAATGATTCCGAAGACAAGCGACGGGCGCGTTCTGTTTGCGATTCCCTGGCACGGCAAAACTTTAATCGGGACGACTGACACGCCGGTCGAAACAACTGAACTGGAGCCGGAACCGCTCGAAAAAGAAATCGAGTTTATTTTAGAAACCGCCGCGAATTATTTAGCGAAACCGCCAAAGCGTGAAGACGTTCTCAGCGTTTTCGTCGGTATTCGCCCGCTCGTCAAATCTTCCGGCAAATCAAACACCGCCGCGCTTTCACGCGATCATACGATTGAAATTAACGATGCAAATCTGCTGACGATCACGGGCGGCAAATGGACGACTTACCGGCGAATGGCAGAAGACGCAATCAATCAGGCAATCGAAAAAAATGATTTGTCGAAAAGGAAATGTCAAACCGAAAATCTGAAAATTCACGGCTTTTGCGAAGACGCGGAATGCTTCGGCGATTTGGCGATTTACGGCACGGACGCGGAAAAAATCCGTGAAATAATCAAAGAAAATCCAGCTTTAGCGGAAAAACTTTACGAAGATTTGCCTTACTGCGCGGCGGAAATCGTCCACGCGGTTCATTTTGAGATGGCGCGAACCGTTGAAGACGTTTTAGCGCGGCGACTCAGAATTTTGTTTTTGGACGCAAAAGCGGCGACTCAAATCGCGCCGCGCACAGCGGAAATTTTGGCGCGTGAATTGGGGAAAGATAAGAATTGGATTGATGAGCAAATCGAAATTTTTAACGAACTCGCCGGTAATTATTTACTTTCGTGATTTAAGCAGTTGACGTGCGGCGAGCCACATAAAACGCGGATTCAAAATCAAATATCTGCGCCACAAACGCTTCGGCTCCTGCATTAAACGAAACAGCCATTCCAAACCTAACTTTCCCAACCATTCGGGCGATTCTCTGACGTTTCCGGCGAAAAAATCGAACGACGCGCCGACACCGAGCATCACGGATTTTACTTTGTCTCTGTGCGCCCACATCCAATTTTCCTGCTTCGGACAGCCTAAACCCATAAATAAAATGTCGGGATTTTTTTCATTGATTTTCGCTGTAATTTCCAAGTCTTCCGCGTCGGTCAAAGGTCGAAACGGCGGCGAAAAAGCATAGACGATTTTCAGTTTCGGAAAATCTTTTCCGGCGCGTTCCAGAATCGCGTCAATCACCGTTTGCTGTCCGCCGTAAAAGCCGACGGTCAAATCGTTTTTTTCGGCGAACGCGCACAGCAATATCATTAAATCGTTGGCTCGAACGCGGTTTGCGTCGCTCGCGCCCTGCCGTTTCTGCATCCAGACGAGCGGCATTCCGTCAGGGATTATTAAATTCGCGCCGTTCACCCGTTCGCCGTATTCGGGATTGTCGTGCGATTCCATCACCATATGGACGGTCGAAAAACAGACGTAGCCGCCGTTTCCGGTTTTAATAAGTTGATAAATTTTTTCGATTGCCGAGTCTGCCGTAACGACGTTCGGAAAAAGGCTGACGACGCGGACGCGCTGTAATTCGGAGAGGTTTTCGGTTGCTGTAAATTCCCTGGCTGCCATTGACGTTTATTATAAACCGTGCGCGGCGTTGTCGTTGAACGGCAGAATATAAAATCCGGGATTTCTGATGGCAAAATAAAAAGGCGACTACTTTCGTAATCGCCTTTGCTTTATTCATCTGCGCTCGATTGATTATTTTTTCACTTTGTCGAGTTCGGCGCGAATGTCTTCGTTTGTCGGACGAAGTTTATAATCCTGTTCGATTTTCGCCCAGACGATTTTGCGGTCGGAACCGATGATATAGACGGTCGGCAGCGGAATGCCGTCAACTTTTTCGGTTTTATAACGAGCGTCGCGCAAACCGTAAGCGTCAATCGTCTGCGCGTTCGGATCGGACAAAAGCCGGTAATTCATTTTGCCTTTGCCGTCTTTTTCGATTTTTTCGATCAGCGTCCGACTCTTTTCCGCCGGGTCAATACTGACGGCGTAAAGCTGCGTTGTTTCGTTTTCCTTCAATAATCCGCGCAAATCCGCCAGTTGCCGCGCACAGAACGGACACCAGTAACCGCGATAGAAAACCAGCACGACCGGCGATTTTTTGACTGCTTCGGAAAGCGTAACTTTGCCGCCGTTTTGGTCGGTTAAAGTAAAATCCGGCGCGGTGTCACCGAGTTTTACCGTTTTCTGCATCGAATCCTGAGCAAATATATTTGCGCTCAGACAAATTAAAAAAGCCGCTGACAACAGAACGATTGATTTCATTTTTTTCCTCATAAAAAATCGGCTCGCCGATATACCTAAAATTGAACTGACAATTCAGATATATCGGCAAGCCGATTTTTTATTCCCCTGATGATTTATCAACCGTGCCTAATTTCAGCTTTTACTTTCCTCAATAGCTTTGCCGACCGCTGCGATCATTTTGTCGAATGGCTCGACAAATAAACGCACGGCATCAATCAATAATTTATCAGTCGCCTCTTCGAGCGAAATTCCGGCTTTTTCCAGATTTGCCAGCGTTTCCTTCGCTTCTTCGACGTTCTCGGTCAGACTTTCGCGCAATTTCCCGTGATCGCGGAAAGCGTCCCAAGTCGCGGGCGGAATCGTGTTTACGGTGTCTTTGCCGATCAATTCTTCGATATACAAAACATCGCTGTATTCCTTATTTTTCGTTCCCGTCGAAGCCCACAAAACTCTCTGCGTTTGCGCTCCTTTTTCTGCTAATTTACCCCAGCGGTCGCCGGAAAAAATTTCTTCGTATTTCTGATAAGCCAGTTTCGCGTTCGCAATGGCGACTTTGCCGCGCAGATTTTCCAGCAATTCTTTATCTTCGCCGCTCGCGTCTTTTAATTTCTCTTCGATTTCCGAATCAATCAGCGAATCAATTCTCGACACGAAAAAGCTGGCGACTGACGCGATGTTTGAAAGTTCGCCGCCGTCCGCTGCACGTTTTTCGAGTCCGGCGACGTAGGCTTCGGCGACTTTGGCGTAAGCGTCCTGCGCGAAAAGCAGCGTTACGTTGATGTTGATGCCTTCGGAAATAAGCTGCTTGATCGTGTCGAAACCGACGGCGGTTGCCGGAACTTTGACCATCAAATTCGGGCGGTCAACAGCTTTCCACAAACGTCTCGCTTCTTCGAGCGTTCCGTTGGCATCGTCGGCGAGCGCGGGCGAAACTTCCAAAGAAACGTAACCGTCGCGCATTTTCGTTGCGTCATAAACCACGCGCAGAGCATCCGTCGCCGTCCGAATGTCTTCGATAGCGACTCGCTCGTAAATATCGGTCGCGCTCAAACCTTTTTCGAGCGCGAGTTCGGCAATCGAATCTTTATAAAATTCGCTGCCGATGGCTTTCTCGAAAATCGCGGGATTTGAAGTCATTCCCTTTAACCCGTCTTCGTCAATCAATTTTTTAAGTTCGCCCGTCGTAAAAAGATCGCGGCGAATATAATCGAGCCACGGCGACTGCCCGTATTCGGCAAGTTGTTTAAGCGGATTTTGTTGTGTTTTTGCTGATTCCATAAAACTCCTTTTTATCTTTCTTAAAAGATTTCTGCTTGGTAAATTTTTATCGTCAACTGTTTGTTCTGATTTTACCCGAAAATCTTTGCACGTCTAAATCACCAACAAAAAAAGATTGTCGTTTGGTTGAATGCTCAACCAAACGACAATCTTTTTTATCTGAATTTCAAAATCAATCTCAAAAAAGTCGAATCTGAAATGTGCAAATATCCGACACAATTCTACAAGATTTCAAAATTGATCGGCTTCATTTAATCTTCTTCGTCGAGCAAACCCTGTTCGACTAATTGCTGGCAATCCAGACAGTAACGCGCCCAGGGAACGGCATCGAGCCGCTTCGGGTTAATTTCTTTTTCGCAGTTCTGGCAAATGCCGTATTCATCGTCGGCGATGCGCGTCAACGCCTCGTTGATTAAAACCAGTTGTTTGCTCTCGTTTTCGGAAACCGCCAGCATTACGTTTTTGGAATAATTTCTAACCGCCAAATCCACCGGATCGGGCGTTTCGGCATCGTCCACCGAAAGATCGTTGCCGCTTAATTTCGACAAAAGAACGTCGCGCTCGGCGAGCAGTCTTTCTTTAATTTCATCTAATTTCAAATTACTCATTTCTGATATGGAAACCCTTTGATTATTGTAAATGCGCGATAAAGCTGTTCTGCTAAAATTACACGCGCTGTTTCGTGCGTGAAAGTTAGAAACGATAAGGATAAACTAAAGTCAGCCTTTTCGACAACCTCAGACGCGACTCCTTCCGCGCCGCCGATGACGAAAGCGATTTCCTTTAACCCGCGATTTTGCCAGTTTTCAATCTTTCCGGCTAATTCGTGCGAAGAAATTGCGCTTCCCTTAACGTCCAACAAACAGACGAATTGGCTTTGATTCACTTTTTCCAAGATTCGTTCGCCTTCAAGTTTTTTCGTTTCGTCGCGCAGTTCCGTGATTTCGTATTTCACGAAATGCGACAGGCGTTGCAGATATTCCGCCTGCAACGCCTGCCAGTTTTTATCTTTGGTTTTGCCGACCCAAACGAATCGAAATTTCATAGAATCGTGAATCGTGAATCGTGAATCGTAAATCGTGAATTTCTTTCTTCGATTCACGATCTACGATTCACGATTCACTTTCTTTAGGTATTTCGACTTTTTTCGCGTCGCGCCAAAGTCGTTCCAAGTCGTAAAATGCACGCGCTTTCTGCTCGAAAATGTGGACGATAAAATCGCCGTAGTCGAGCAAAATCCATTCGCCCGCCGTGTAGCCTTCGATGCGGACGACGCGCGAGTTTAATTTTTCCTTGAGCTTTTCATTGATTTCATCGGCAATCGCCTGCACTTGCCGCGTATTCGAGCCGCTGCAAATAATGAAAAATTCCGTAAAACTCGCCACTTCGCGCAAATCAATCGCCGTCAAATCGAACGCTTTTTTCTCGTTCGCGCTTTCTATCGCCAGTTTTACTTCGTCGTCCAAATCGGCGTACGCGGTCGTCGCCTGCACGATCTCAATCGTTTCCGTCGTGTGCTGTAAAGTTTTTTCCTGTGTTGCTTCCATAATTCATTTAACATTTAACATTCATCATTTATCAAGAGGCTTCTTGATAAATGATGAATGTTAAATGTTCACTGCTAAATGTAAAGTTCGTATTTTTCGACGTAATTTGCAACCTCTGACGGCACGAGTTCGCGCCAATCGGTTTGCTTGTCGTGAATTTTTTGACGGATTTCCGTCGCCGAAACGTCTATCTGAATGGCATCGGTGATGTAAATTTTGGTTTCTGGTTTCTGGTTTCTGGTTTCTGGTTTCTCTCCTGAATCCTGCCCTCGCAAATCAACTATTCGCGCCCGAATTGCGTCCGCAACGTGCGCGAATTCGATTTCGTAATCAGGGCGCGTAACGACGATGATATTCGTCTGCGTCAAAACCGTTTCCCAACTCCGCCAGGTCGTTATTTCCATCCACGAATCCGCGCCGATGACGAAGAAAATTTCCGCGTCGGGCAATTCATTTTTCAATTTCGCCTGTGTTTCGACCGTAAAAGGTTTTTCCGGCGCGTCGAGTTCGACGGTTGAAACTTTTAATTTCAAATCGTTTTGCGTCACTAGACAAAGCATTGCGTAACGGTGAAAAGCCGGTGTCGGCTGGCGATTTAATTTATGCGGCGCGTGAAAAGCGGGAACGAAAACGAATTCATCGAGGGAGAACAGTCCGGTCAGTTTTCGTGCAATCGTCAGATGCCCGGTGTGCGGCGGATCGAACGAACCGCCGTAGAATGCGATGCGCTTCATTATTTATCGGTTTTGACGACTATCACGGAGTTTCGATTGCCGAACTCGTCGTCTTCAAATTCCCTGTTCGCCGGATCAACCATCCACGCGCCGTCAACGATGAATTTATAAGTATATCTGCCCGGATTCAAATCAACGCGGCACGTCCAAATTTCGCCTTCCTGAGCGCAGATATTTTTCGATTGATTCCAATTATTAAACGAACCGGCAAGCGCGACGATTTTGGCGTTTGGGAAACCTTTAATTTTAAATTCCGTATTTCCGGCGACCGAGGGCGCAGGCAATTCTATTTTTTTCGCGTTAATCGTCCCCGTGCCGGCTTTCAACTGACTGAAAACATTATTTTTATCGTCGAAATAATAATCTATCCGAAAATTTTCGAGCGTAATTCCTTTGATTTTCCCTTCGGCATCTCGAATAAAATTGAGCTTGATTTTCTCAAATTCGGAATCGGCGAATTTATCCGTGCTTTCAAAATTAAATGTTCGTTCCTGACGATGCGACAGTTTCATTTTCAGCGTCGCGCCGTCGGCATTTAAATCAACGATAAAGTTATTGATCCGAACCGGATTGAATTCAAATCTTCCCTCGTATTCGTTTAGCGACACGGGCGACTGAACGGCAGTCTTGATTGTCTGCGCCTGCCCGATTGCCCGACTGCCCGCGCCGAAAAAACAAATCGCCGATACAACCAGAAAGAATGAAAGTCTTCGCATAAATTCGTCTCCCGCCGTTTATTTCCTGCCGTCGCGTTTCGACTTGATCGCTTCGACGGTTTTCTTCAATCCCTTTTTGTAGGTCGGTTCGAGTTTCAGGGCTTCGTCAAAGTCTTTCTGCGCCTGCGCTTCATTGCCGAGCGCGGTGTAAGCAAATCCGCGATTCAGATATGCCAAAGCCAAATCGGATTTCAAACTGACCGCTTTGCTGAAATCCTCTATCGCCATCGTGAACTGTTCTTTTTCCGAATAAACGATTCCCCGATTCAAGTAAATCATCGGATTTTTCGGGTCGAGTTCGATAGCTTTCGAGTAGTCGTTAAAAGCCTCGTCTAAATTCCCGTTTCGCTGGTGCAGTTGGGCGCGTGAAAGATAGATTTCCGGCGCGTATGCGGGTATTTCACGCAGCATCGCGTCGTAATCTTCGACGGTCGTAAAATCCTTCGTTTCGCCTTTGACGAGCCGCAGAATTTTCTGCGCGATGCGTCCCGGCGGCGTGTTCGGGTTAATCGCCGCTGCTTTTTCAACGTCGGCGACGGCTTCGGAAAGTCTGTTCTGCCGTTTGAAAAAAGTCGAACGGATCAGGTAAGCGTTCTGATTCTGCCGTTCGATTTCGATGACTTTCGAGATGTCGGCAACCGCGCCGTCGTAATCTTTAAGAGACAATTTGATGTCGGCGCGAAGCAGATAGGCATTGACTTCTCGCGGGTTGCGTTCGAGGGCGGACGTATAATCGGCGACGGCTTTTTCGCGGGCGCGGATGATTCCGTAAGCCATTCCGCGAGCTAGATAAGCCTGGGCGAAATCCGCTTTCATTTCAATCGCCCGACTGAAATCCGCTATCGCATTTTCAATTTCGCCCTCGTTGTACTGCTGCTGACCGTGTGCCAGATATTGTTCGGCGGTCAGAACATCCTGCGCCGCCGCGAGTCCAATCGAAAGGAAAAGCCAGCAAAAAACGATATATAAACGATTCATAAACTCACCGCCTCTCACAGTTTATTCGTGCGAAAAAAGTTTCGTTTCTTAATAATCGTTTAATTCCGCCTGAAACGCAATCAAATTTTCTCGTCTTAAAATTTCTGAAAATGTTCGATTACTTCAAGCAAAATGTCGTCCGTGCAGTTCGGGTTTTCCACGAAAAACCAGTAATCGCCGTTCTGATTGTTAATCGAAAACTTCTGCCCGCGAAACTCGAAATCGAGCCAAACCTCAGTTACCCAATCGGTTAAGAAACCCGTTTCCGTCGCACCTTCGAGGTGTTTGGTAATTTCGCGCAACTTATCAAAGAAAATTATTTCCGGCAAATCTGCGAAATTGCGCGAGCCGTCGTGCATTCTGAAATCGAACAGTTTATACGACATCCGTTTCGGCAAATTCGATTTCAGTTCGTTCGCGTTCGATTTGCTCGCGCTTCATTTCATCTAATCTTTGCGCGACCGCGTTGACTAACTCCTTCGTTCCGAGATTAGTAACGGCGGAAATCTGCAAAAACGGTTTGCCGTCTGCTTCCGCCAATTTCCGCAAACTTTCCAGTCGTTCCGGCTCGTCGAGCGCGTCGAGTTTCGTCGCCACGACGATCTGCGGGCGCGTCGCCAGATTTTGGTCGTAATTCGCCAGTTCGCGGTTGATAATTTCATAATCTTCATCCGAATCGCGCCCGGAAATCGAAGAAACGTCAACCAAATGCAAAATCAGCTTCGTGCGCTCGACGTGCCGCAGAAATCTATCGCCTAGACCTGCGCCTTCGGACGCGCCTTCGATCAAACCGGGAATATCGGCGACGACGAAAGTTTTGTATTCGCCCAGATCAACGACACCCAAATTCGGCTCTAAAGTTGTGAACGGATAATCGGCGATTTTCGGTTTGGCGGCGGAAATCACCGAAATCAAAGTTGATTTTCCGGCGTTCGGGAAACCGACCAAACCGACATCGGCGATGAGCTTTAATTCGAGCTGTAATTCCTTTTCCTCGCCTTCCCTGCCCGTGTAATGGTATTTCGGGGCGCGGTTGGTCGAAGTGGCGAAATGCTGATTTCCCCAGCCGCCTTTGCCGCCTTTCGCCGCCAGAAATCGCTGTCCGGCTTCGGTGAAATCGAACAGCAAATCTTCCGATTCCGCGTCGAAAACCTGCGTTCCGACCGGAACTTTGATAATGATGTCAGGACTGTCCTTGCCGTGCCGGTTCGAGCCTTCGCCGTGTCTGCCGCGTTCGGCTTTGTGTTCGGGGTTGTAGCGCAAATGCAGCAGCGTGTTCAAGCCTTCGTCCGCTTCCATCCAGACATCGCCGCCCTTGCCGCCGTCGCCGCCCGAAGGTCCGCCGCGCGGCACGAATTTCTCGCGCCGGAAAGCCGTTACGCCGTCGCCGCCTTTGCCCGAAGCTATTTTAATTTTTACGCGGTCTATAAACATCTTCTGATTTTGGATTTTAGATTTTGGATTTTGGATTTTCAAATCCATCTGCAAAATCAATAATTTATATTTTCAAACAAAATAAAACGCGCCCGCCAAACTTTAAAGATTAGCGAGTCGCGCTATTTTATATGCAAATTTCAGCGAACAAACATTCGCCAATCGCAAATTGAAATTCGCCAATTTTAGGCGGCTACCGCAACTTCTTTCGGCGCGAGTTCCGCTGCGCCTTCGGCGTAAACGCTGATGAATTTGCCTTTCTGACCTTTGTTTTCAAATTTCACGAAGCCTTCGATCAAAGAAAATAAAGTATCGTCTTTGCCGCGTCCGACGTTCTTGCCGGGTTTCCATTTCGTGCCGCGCTGACGCGCCAGAATGTTGCCGCCGAGAACGTGTTCGCCGCCGAATTTCTTTAAACCAAGTCGCTGCGCGTTTGAATCGCGTCCGTTTCTGGATGAACCTACACCTTTCTTATGAGCCATAATTCAGTTTCTGGTTTCTGGTTTCTGGTTTCTGGTTTCTAATCTGCACAACACAACTAGAAACCGGAAACCAGAAACCAGAAACCAATTCTCCTTAACTAATCAATTTTAATTTCCGTATAACCTTGCCGGTGACCTTGTTTGCGTTTGTATTGTTTGCGACGTTTCTTTTTGAAAACGATGACTTTATCGCCGCGTCCGTGGCTGACGACCGTTGCGTTCAAAGTCGCCGCAGCGAACTTCATATCCGCGCCGTCGCCGCTCGAAAGAGCTTCGAGTTCGACCGTCTCGCCCGCTTTTTTATCTATCGTCGGAACACGCAATTTCTGCCCCGATTCGACTGCGAATTGTTTGCCGCCTGTTCTGATAATCGTGTAACTCATTTGTTTATTATCTCCTTCACACAGGCAGTCTTTTCGTGCCGTGTCGAAAAATGTAGATTATACGAAATTATTTTCCGTCAGGTCAACCGCCGGACTTAAAATTTCACGCCTTCCCGATTGTAGAAATTTAATTTAACGGCATTTTTTCAAGCGAATCCGCAATTTTTTCGTCAGCCTGCGCTTTTTCGGCTTCGCCGGTCATTTTGTAGAGATACGCTCGATTTCGGTAAGCAATCATCAATTTCGGATTTAGTTCGAGAGCCTTTTTGAAATCACTGAGCGCGGCGAGTTTTTCGCCCGTATTAACAAAATGAATCGCGCGATTGTTATAGAGAACGGCGTTGTTCGGTTCGATTTCGATGGCTTTGTCGTAATCAGCCAATGCCAGCGCAGTCTTGTTTAATCGGTCGTGCGCCGTTGCCCGGTGAACGTAAGCTGCCGCCGTCTGCGGATAAATACTTATGTATTTGCCGAGGCTTTCGGCGGCTTCCTCAAAACGGCTTAACTGAAGCAAAACATAACCTCGATCAAGCTGTGCCTGAGGATATTTATCGCTGATTTTTAGAGCGGTGTCGAAATCATCTAAAGCCGCTTCAAAACTCGAAAGTCCGAGATAAGCGTAAGCCCGATTGATGAAAGGCAGTGCTGATTTCGTGTGCAGCCCGATTGCCTGATTACAGTCTTCGACTGCCGCCTCGAACATTTTCATTTTCACTCTGGTCAGACAGCGGTTTGAAAGAAACATAAATTCTTTGGGATTCAGCAAAATAGCTTTATTTTGGTCTTCCAAAGCCTCTTCAATTTTGTTCATCGAAAGATAGGCATCAGCGCGGTTGTTGTAGAAGAGCGGGTCTTTCGGATTCAATTTGATAGCTTTTGTCTGATCCGCCAGACTTTTCTCAAATTCTCCTTTCTTGGAAAAAGCCATTCCGCGATTGGTGTAAGTTACCGCCAACGGTGAAAGCGTAATCGCCGTGTCATAATCCTGAATCGCCAAATCGAGCTTTCCCAAACTCATATAGGAAAATCCGCGATTGTTATAAGCAATCGCCATTTTGGGATTTGTCTTGATGATGTTCGTCCACGCTGCAACCGAGGCTTCGTGATTACCGTCTTTCATAAGTTTCGCCGCCGCCTCCAAATCTTTCTGCACTTTTGGCGAGACCATTCCAACGGACATATTCTTCGTTCTCAAACCGGTTTCCCGAAGATAATCGCCCGGAGCCGGCAACGGTGTCGGAGTCGGCGCGGTTTGAGCAGACGCGCCGAACGCGCCGCCGAAAATTAAAATTGAGAGCGTGATATTTAAAAACTTCATAGATTATTTCTTTCCTTTAGCGATAATTTCTTCGATTTCCTCCCCGTGCTTGGGGCATTTCGCCGTCAGGTTGATGTTGCCGCTTTCGGTAACTAAAACATCGTCTTCGATGCGGATGCCAATGCCGCGATATTTGGAAATTGCATATTTACTTAAATAATTTCTTGAAATTTTATTGGCAATTTCAATCTTTCATTTCGATGGAAGTCAGAACGCCGTGTATATCAGTTAAGTCATATCCTGTAGAGCCTGTAATTTTATCTGTTGCATTATCTACTGCCGAAATTACGTCATCCAGTTTCGATGCAATCTCATCTAAGCTATATGCTCCGTCAATATTGTTGAGTTTGTCCGAAATACTTCCAAGTTTATCCGAAATATCATCAAGTTTGAGCAACATCTGCTCGAATAGTCCAATTAATTCATCCATATTTATCTGCTAAAATTTTACTGTCGTAATCCGATGCCTGCACTTGCTTCGCCGACAACTCCTTCGTGTAATAAATCGTCAATCACGCGCTCAATCGCTTGCTGCAAACTCGCGCCGGTGCGGTTGAACCCGAAGGCTGTGCGAACTTCGTTTATCAAGGATTGTTTGTTGAATTTATGACCGTCGCGCAAAATTAATAGAGTCAGTTCACGAATTTCTTCGGGCGCGATGCGTTCGGCGGGAATGTTTGTGCCGTTGCGTGAGCGGATTTTTACTTCTCCGTCAATTTTCCAGACGAATTCGCCGCGAATCTCAATTAGTTTGGCGCGTTCCATCAAACGCAAAACATCAATTATTCGCGCCTGAATTCTCGAACCGGCGGTCGTCTGCCAAACCGAAGCCGTGCGTGTGAAAATTTCCTTAACGTGAATCGGTGCTTCCGTTTCGATGATTGTCATTAAGACTTTGGCGATTTGTTGGTCGCTTGAGTCAAGAAGCGTTTGAAAGCTGAATCCGATGTCAATTTGCGCCATTCGATAAGGCTCGGCAATCGGGCGAACGTAATTTTTTTGTTCGAGATCTTCAAAGATATTGCCGATTTCGATTTCATTTAAATCGCCTAAAAATTCCCGCGCCTGCTGTTCGGCTTCGGATTCGGCAAAGGTTTGACGTTCGGCTTCCTGTTCGCTTTCTCGTTTGGCGCGCATCCGTGATTGTTCAATTAATGTGAGCAGTCGTTCAATTTGTCCGCTGCGGTCTTTGAACCAATCGGTTGACCAGACGCGATGGATTTCCCAACCGCGTCCTTCCAAAACCTGTTGACGCAAGCGGTCACGGTCGCGGGCGGTTTCCGACGAATGATACGAAACGCCGTCGCATTCGATTCCGCAGATAAATTTGCCCTTTGCTTCGTTATCGGTTACGCCGAAATCAATGCGATAACCGGACGCGCCGACCTGCGGAATCAAAGACAATCCGCGTTTCGATAATTCCTCGAAAACTTCGCGCTCGAACGGCGATTCGGTTTCGTTGATTGCTGAAACAATCGGGCTGTCGAGCCGTTTGTGTTCGGCATACATCAAAAAATCCCGAAGCAGTTTTGCGCCGCGCGAAGCCGTCGCTGCGAGATTGATGTCTTCGGCTTTGATTGACGAAAAAACGCGCATCAACTTTTTTGAACGGGTCACTAAAACATTCATTCGCCGCCAGCCGTTTTCGCCGTTCAAAGGTCCAAAATTGTAGCGCAGTTTGCCGTCGTGCGCTTTGGCGTATGTCACGCTCAAAAAAATCACGTCGCGCTCGTCGCCTTGAATATTTTCGAGATTTTTGACGAAAAACGGTTCGCGTTTGCTGCGGTCGAAAAATGATTCGAGCGTTGGGTCTTCGCGGCGGCGTTGTTCGAGTTCGTCCTGAATTGCAAGCTGCTGACGCATATTGAAAGTTCCGACACCGAGCGAAACTTGCGGGTTTTTCTTCGCGTGTTCGACAACCGCATCGGCAACTCGCCTAGCTTCCGCGATGTTCAAACCTTTGCCTTCATAAACACCTTCCGCGACAAATTCAAAGTGCAAACCCGAATCGTAAGAATCGGTTTCAACACTCGGAAAAGTGTATAAATCCGAATCGTAAAAACTGACGTTCGAGAAAGTAATTAGCGATTCGTGTGCGCTCCGGTAATGCCATTTTAGACGGCTGCTAGGCACGCCGCTGCTCATCACTTCTTCCAAAATACTTTGCGAATCATCAAATAAAGGTAATCCGTCTTCGTCTTTTTCGACGTTGACTTGTCCGCTTGCCACAGCAAAGAAATTCGTCGGCGGAAGCTGTTTCGGATCGCCGACCACGACGAGTTGTTTGCCGCGAATAATCGCGCCGACGGCATCTTCAGTCGGCAGTTGCGAGGCTTCATCGAACAAAATCAAATCGAACTTCGCTGTGTCCGCGTCGAGCAGTTGCGCGACGGTTTGCGGCGACATCATAAAACACGGTTTGATGGCGTGAACCGCGTTCAGACATTTTTTCATCGTCAAACGAAGCGGCATCAAACCGCGCTGACGATTTAATTGCGAACGAAGCGTCAACATTTGCTCGCGGATCAACGACTGCTGCAAATTCGCCTGCAAACGCCCGCGCATTTGCCCGACTAAGTTTGATCGGTTCTGCCGCAAAACCTTCTCGTCCAAATCACGAAATTCTTTGACGCGCTGTTCGTGAGTGAGCGTATGGAACTCGCGCAATTCGGGACGCTCCTGAATAACCTGCGTCAGCCATTTTTGATAAAACGCGCGGCGAAAAACGACTGACAAATCAGCGAAAGAAATCTGTCCGCTCCAAACCCAATCTAAAACTTCCTTGGCAAAACTCCGTTCAAGTTTTTGCCGCACCGATTCAAACGAAGCCCAACGATTAGCGTGTGAAAGATTATTTACGATTTCCTCAACGCGACCGAAAATCCTTTCAATTTCGGCGTTCGCAAAATAATTTTCACGCCAGCCGACCAACTCGCAAAACTTTTTCAGTAACTCGTTAATTTCCAAAACATTCTGCCGAAGCGACTGCACGAAACCGACATCCGGCGCGGAATTGGTTGCAGTAACAACCGCATTTCCTTTCAAACCGAGTTGTCTAAAAATCTGCCTGAACTCTAAAACCCACGAAACATAATTTTCAAGCGCACTCCAATCAGACATTTCGCACTGCCAATGTGATCCGAACATTTGCACAGCCTGTGAATTTTGTGTCTCCAAATTTTGTTTCTCGCGTAAATACTCGCCAACCGCTAACAAATCTTTTTCTATCGTTTCCCACAAAGTTAAATAATTTTGCGGTAAACCTTTATTTTGCTGATACTCAACCAAAGCTGAACGCATTTCAAACGCTTTCTTTTCAAGTGAAGATAAATCATCAAGACTTTCGGTAAGATTATTTGTTTTTGTCAGATTTGGTGTTTTCAAATTACTTTCGCTGCACAACTCACGGAAACTAATCATCCAAACGGCGTATTTCTCAAGCGCATTCCAATTTGAATTTTCGCCTTCCCAAAGTGAGCCGAAAATCGCCGCGCCGACTGATTCCTGTTCTTTGAAATTATGTCGTTCACGAAAATAGGCGTTCGCAGATTCGAGGTCTTCTTTCATCATTTCCCACGAAGACAAATAACTGTGCGGTAAGTTATTTGTCCGTTGATGACTATCCAAAGTAAATCGAATTTCGTCAGCTTCTTTCTCAATCGTTTGAACATCAGCGATATTCGAAAGGTGCTGTTTTTCAGAACACAAATTTTGAAAGGAAGAAACCCAAGCCGTGTATCTTTCCAACGCGCTCCAATTAGATTCTTCGTCTTGCCACAATGAACCGAAAAGTTTTTGTCCAAGCGCGGATTGCGTTTCAAATTCTCTTTGTTCGCGCCATAACTCAGCAGCGGTTTTCATATCGGCAATTTGTTCGACAAGACTGGCTTGATAAGTCGACAATCGATAAGAAAGCCATTGTTTCTTTATAGTGCGATAACGACTGTCCAAAAAAGCCAAAAAACTGAAAAAGCCAGATGATTTTTGCTCAATGTGAGCAATATCGTCAGCCAAATCTTGTTTTAAAACACTCGCAATGAAATTTTTCGCTACTTTTTCACGCAAGTTGACAATCTTTTTCCCTTTTTCGATTAATCGTCGCGCCTGATGTGAAAAAGTTACATAAATTTCATTGCTTAAAACCTGTATCTTTAAAAACACCTCGCGCAAATTATTTATTTTTCGCCCTAATGCAATTAGTTTTTGAGATTCTGAAGAAAGATTTTCATAAGACTCGTCACTCAAAATTTGTGCAAAAGAGGCTTGCTTTCGTAATTTAACCAAACTTTTTCCTTTTTCAATAATTTCTAATGATTCGGGCGGCGCAGCATCGTTCCACGCTTCACTGCTTAAAACTTCAAATGGCGCACCGGGGGAACGCGAAATTATTGAAGCGGCAATACTCGCAGTTTCGATGTCTGCGAAAGTTTTTAACTGAGGCAAACCTAAAACACTTTCCAGTTTTTCCGCTTCGACGGAAAATGCTTTCAACTTTTCGAGAATCTGCGTTCCTGTGAATTTTATTTCGTCCAGATTGTTTTCCGAATAAAAGGTTTTCGTCGTTTCGCGCCACGGATGTTTGGCGGGAGAGCCGACGAACTCAGCCGCTGTGACCAAATCATCAATCTCGCGCAAAACGTCGGTTAAATCCGTCTGTGCCGCATTGAAAATATCAGCCTGAAAAAGCATTTTCGGCGCGTTGAGAATTCTGTCCAAATCGCCGTAAGCGCGATACGGCGAAATATTCAAAGTGCCGTAAGGCTGATGAACGGCGTTTGTGTAATTCGTCAAAAGTTCGCGCACAACCGGAAGTCGTTCGGTCGCGGTTTGCGTTGTCGTAATGCTTTGCAGCGAAGCGTCGAGCGTGGTTTTCAAATCCTGCATCACACTGCGTTTGTTAGCTTTAGTCGAGTGAAGTTCCAAACAAAATTCGCCCAAACCGACTTCGCACAAACGGCGATAAACGACTTCCAACGCCGCCATTTTTTCGGCGACGAACAAAACACTTTTGCCGGTCGAAAGTGCCTGCGCGATCAGGTTGGTAATCGTCTGCGATTTTCCCGTTCCCGGCGGACCTTCCAGAACCAAGTCGTAATTTTGCGAAACGGTCGCAATCGCGCGAAGTTGACTCGAATCCGCATCAACGACTTGCAGACATTGCTCCGGCGCGAAATATTTGTCCAGTGAAAGCTCGCGGATTTCGCTTGGTAAACCGATAAAAGTATCGCCTTGTTTATTAATAATTTGTTGAAAAATCTTGTGCGCGGCGACCTTCCCGAAATTTTTTTCGAGGTCTTTATACATCACCAATTTCTGAAACGAAAAGAGCGCGAGATAAATTTCGTTGGTGATTTTCCAGTCCGTCTGCGCGGCGATTGCTTCGCTGACGTTTCGGAAAAAATTCTGCAAGTCGTAATTTTCGTCATCGGAAATTTCCGGCAGAGCAATCGCGTAATTGCGCTGTAAATACTCGATCAAAGACGGATTGACGATGATTTCTTCGTCGGTCATTTTAACCGTAAAACCTTCGCGGGCGGAACGACGTGCAAGTTCGACCGGAACGAGAATCAACGGTGCTTTGAAAACGATTTCGGAATCTTTGCTTTCCTTGTAATGCAGCATTCCGAGCGCGAGAAAAAGCGAGTTCACGCCTTGTTCTTCAACGATTGTGCGGGCTTGTTCTTCGATGCGCCGCAAAGATTTGTCCAAATTTTCCGCCGAAGAGTTCGTCTGCAAAACGTCGTCCGTGAAATTAGTGGACAAAGTTTCTGTTTGATACGGCGCGAAGAGCGACATTTGATTTTCGGACGTTTGCGCCGGAGTCTCAGTTTCACCAAACAGCGCATCGGTTTCAACGGTTTCTTTATCTTGGGTTATTTCCGGTGCATCGCCCGGATTAAATTTAAGCGATTTTTTTTCACGACAAAGAAGACGAAAAATCTCGGTCGGCAATTCGTCAATGACGGTTACGGTCGAAACTTTGTTTATCTTAAAATTCAAAGCGCGATTGCGTTTTGAGATGTCAAGTAGTTTGCTTTTCCAAGCATTAATGGTTGATAGGAGTCTCTCATTCTGAGTTAGTGGAATCATAAAACTTTCTTGTAACGTGAAATAAAAGAGTTAGAACTTACGCAGTTGGAAAGAGCAAATAACGCGGATTCGACAAATAGGCTCG
>CAXTKJ010000021.1:74693-76623 GCA_964244835.1 uncultured Pyrinomonadaceae bacterium | reverse complement strand
AGTTCCGCCGGTGAACGAACCGAAACCGACACCGTAATTGTTATTGCTCAAAACGCTCGCGCCGTCGGCGGCGAGTCCGATGAAGTTGCCCTGCACGAAATTATTTGAACTGCGAAACTCGAAAGCGATGCCCGCGTTGCCGTTGCCGGAAATAATATTTCGCGCCGCCGGAGTCGTGCCGCCGATCAGGTTTCCGTCGGAAAACGCGCCGAATTCCGAATAAATTCCGACCGAACCGTTGCCCGCATCAATCAATCCGGTCGCGTCCGTGCCGATGAAATTTCCGCTAATAATATTGTTGTCGCCTTCCAAAAGCGAAATCCCGACGCGCCCGAAACGGTTGATCGCCAAACCGCGCAACGTCGAACCGGAAGCCGTTCCGGTCAGCACGAATCCGTTCGCGCCCGCGCCCGCATTCGTGCCGTCAATTTCGATTAAAATTACGGCGTTGTCGGTCGTAATCGCAGTGTTCACGCTCGCGCCGGACTGCGAATAACCGTCAATCGTCAAAGGCTGTGTAATGTCCGGCAGAATCGAATTCGGCGCAATGGTTTTCACGCCCGCGCCCGGAATACTAAAGTTAATCGTGTCAATTCCGGCGGCAAAATTCGCCTCGCCAATCGCCGCCCGCAAAGTGCATTCGCCGAGCGTCGCCGTTTGGCAAACATTGTCGCCGACATTCGCATCTGCGCCGTCGTTCGTCGAATTGACCGTAAAGATTGCTGCCTGCGCCGTGCCGGCGAGCAGTAGAAAAGCGATTGATAGAACGATGATTCGATTAGCTGCGTGGATTTGTTTATTCACAGTTTTCTCCCGAACAAAAAATTACTTTCGGTAATAGTGTCGGGAAGCGAAAAAACATTTCAGGAAAGTTTTTATCCGCGAAAATAGACGGAATTTCCAGGCGTGTTTTAAAGTTTTGAGTTCACGCTTCAGCGTGTTTTTCCGCCAGCAAAGCGCGGCGGATATACGCTGAAGCGTAAACTCAAAACAAAAGAATGACAGAGCATTTAGCGGCGGTTGACGCGGAACGAATAATCGGCGACCGATTCCGTTTCGTTGTTTGGATTGAGCGCGGAGAGTTTAACGAGATAATCGCCTCGCGGAAGTTTGGCGGCGGGAATGAACAGATTCACTTTTGAATTTCGGGCAGCGAGATTATTGTTTTTCAAAATCAATACACCGTCCGCGTCAACGATTTCGGCGCGGTAGATTTTGTAATCCTGGCTTTCCATATTTAATTGCAGATTCGCGCCCGCAGCGTTTTTCGATAAATTCAGTTCCGGCATTTTACCGCTGTCCCGAACCATTCCCGCGAACAACGCCAGCACCGGCGAAGGCGCGATTGCTTGCTGTTTCGAGGAGTTCGAGTTTTGATTTTTATTCGGCGTTTCCCGGTTCACGTTCGGCGAGGCGTTTTTATTGGCGGAATTTTCTTCCGTGACGTTCGCCGTTGAATTGACCTGAACATTTTGATCGCTCGATGAACTTTGATTCGCCTCGACTGCTTGAATCGTCGGTGTCGGCGTAGTTTGCCGGACGATTTCCAAGTCATTTTTCGGAGATTTGAAAAGTATGAACCAAAAGCCGAAAGCCAGAATTAAAAGTGCGAAAACCGAAGCGAAGACAAGTTTCGGGGTTTTGAAAAAACTCGTTATCGAATTCCAAACAGACGGATTTTCTTTCGCCGTTTCAACATTTTTAGCGGCGGCGATTTCTTTTTGTCCGGCTAATTTGTCGAGCATCGTGCGCGTGAAAGCGACTTTTTGACGGCGGCGTTCGGTGGTTAAAAAACTTCGCTCGAATTTTTCTTTCTCGGTGCTGGAAAGCGTTCCGCGAGTATAAGATTCGATCAGTTCATCTTCGACGACGCGCATTTGTTCAAACGTATCTTCGTCGGCGATGAATTTTTCTTCAAACGCAGTTCGCT
>CAXTKJ010000021.1:13962-74683 GCA_964244835.1 uncultured Pyrinomonadaceae bacterium | reverse complement strand
TTCCGGCATTTCGCCGAGCAAAAACCGTCGAGAGTTAATCTCATTGTGCAAGTTTTCTTCAATCACTTTATTTCTTTTCCCGCTAATAGTGTGAAAAATCGCCGAAACATTTCAAATTTTGCGACAGCAATCCAGCGTGCAGTCTTCCAGTTTCGATTTCAGACGGCAGACGCGAATCCGCAGAACATTCAGCGAAACGTCGAGCGAATCCGCCAAAAGCCTGCGCGCCGCCATCATCGTCCGCTCGTCCGTATCGTAATAAGCGACGATCAAACGGCGATTTTCGACGGGTAATTCCGCCAGACATTTTTCCAGACAATTCATCGGCGCATCATCGGTTTCTTCAATTATTCTGTTCGTTTCCGCCAGATTTTCTATTTCTTCGGTGTCTTCGATTGACTGTGTGCGGCGCGACCGTTTGCGGCAGTCTTCTTTAAAAACGAACTGCGCGACGGTTGCCGAATACGCCGCGACGTTTTGGATTTGCTCGCCTTCGGAAATTTTTTTGATAACGCGGTCGAAAACCGTGTCGGTTAATTCGTCGGGCATTTCGCAGTTGCGCCACTCGAAAAATCTAATCAAACGAACGCGCAGAGATTCATACTTCGCGCCCGCCCGTTCGCGGTCAGCGTCGAGCGTCGCCAGAAGTTGATCGAATCCTGTTTGCGTTAAGACGTTTGCCAATGACTTTTTCGCGGAAGCGAACTATTTGATAAAAAACAAGGTAAGTGTAGAGGAAATAAGGCAAAAGTAAAAAGGCAAAAGGCAAAAGTAAGCGTTTGTTCCTCACTACTTTTGCCTTTTGCCTTTTTACTTTTGCCTTTATTGCCAGTCGCCTTGCAGCGTAAACCCCGCCCAGAAATACGGCGACTTGAAGCGTGGAATTTTCTTCATCTCCGTTTGCGCTTGTTTTAAGGCAGAAGCCGGCGCGAGTTTTTTCTGCAATAGATTTTGATAAAAACGCCGCATAAATTCGGCGGTCGCCGCGTCGTCAACCTTCCACAAACTCGCCGCGATGCGCTTTGCGCCCGCGAACATAAAACCGCGTGTCAGCCCGATCAAACCTTCGCCGCGCACGTCTTTGCCGAGCGCGGTTTGACACGCCGACAGCACGACCAGATCGCTCGTCAAATTTAAGTTGTAGATTTGATTGAGCCGCAAAAATCCGTCCTGCAACTTGCCGTTTTTGTCATAGAGCGAAAACACCAAACCCGAAGATTCGGGATGCGCGGTGTCGAGCAGTCCGTGCGTCGCAAAATGCAGAATTCGATAGCCGGCGAGCGTTCCGTTCAACACATTTTCCCGGTTCGCCTCGAAATCAACCTTCATTTCGGTTTGCGTTTTCGGCAGTAGATTCGAGATATTTCTGGCTTCTTCACGCGACGAAAGCAGGCGCGGCAGATTTTCGCCGAGATTAAAATCGCGCAGAACTTTCCTTAAGTCAGAACCGCCTGCGTCAGCGGGCGGGTTTCGCCGCGCATTTAACCCGCCCGCTGTCGCAGGCGGTTCTGACAAATTTTTGAGTCGCGGATCGTTCGCTTCAAAAATCGGATCGGCGAAAACGGCGAGCGTTTTTTCGGGCATCGGGCGTTCGTTTCCGTTGCGCCGGAGTTCGGCTAAAACTCCCGCCGACGGCAGCACGACGATTTCATTTGTTTCAACTTTTGGCAACGCCGAAAACGGAACGAGATGCAGAACGCCGTCGGCGACGATTGCCAGTCGTTTGTTTTGGATTTTGCCAGCGATTGGCGCGAGTAAAATTTCGCTTAATTTATTTGATAATTCCGTCGTTTGCGCCTCTTTGGTTCGGTCGCGTGAAACGATTGAATTGTAAAAATCCTTCGCCGCCGTTTCGATTTCCGTTCGCGCCGGAAGCGTGTGTATTTCCGTCGAATTTTTCGTTACCAGCCACAAAAACGAGCGCGTCGCGCCGAGCTTGTATTCGAGCAGAACGGTTTCGTCGTCGAGCAAATTTTGGATTTCTGCGCCGGAAAGCGTCGTGCCTTGCGTCAAATCGGCGTAGCGCGGATTTTCGCGGCGGATTTTGACCTGCACGTTTTCGAGTTCGGTCGCCAGCAAATTTATTTCGTTCGTGATTTTAGCGATTTGTTCATCCGATCCTTTGCGGCTGACAGCCTGCGTTCGCTGTCGGTATTTGGCGTTCACGGAATTCTGCAAATCCTGCGCCTGTTCGAGCGTTTTTTGGTCAACGCCCTGCCGGATATTGATGTTGGCTTCCTGTAAAAGTTCGATCAAACTGCGCGTCCGGGCGCGTTCGCTGATTTGCAGAGTGAGCGCGATGTCATTCGCGTCCTTCGATTTTTCGTAACGCGCCACGAGCAAATCCGTGTAAAATTCGTAGAACTGCTGAACGGTCGAGAAATAGGCGGTGCGTAAATCCGGGTTGACGAGTTCACCGCGAATCCGTTCGATAATCTGCAAACCGTTTTCGATGTTTTCAATCGCTTTCGGCAGATTGTTTTTGTCGCGTTCGACCCGCGCCAGCCAGTAAAAACTGTCGGCTTCGATGCGCCGGTCGCCGAGTTGTTTCGCCAGCGCGTTGGTCTGTTCAAATTTCTCGGCGGCTTTCGGTTTGTCGCCCGCGTCCCAAAAACTTCTGCCCAAATTTCGCAGAGTGGTCGCTTCGCCCGCCTTGTCGCCGATTTCGCGCCGTACGATCAAAGCCTGCTGTAAAAAATCAACCGCCTTCGCCGTGTCGCCGCTTTGCAGAAAAACCAGTCCGAGATTGTTGAGCGTGTTGCCCGTGCCGCGCCGGTCTTTAATTTCGCTTCTGATCGGCAGCGATTGGCGGAAAAAACTTTCGGCTTCGGGCAGATTTCGCAGCAGCAGATGACAACTGCCGAGATTGTTCAAAACGATGCCTTCGCCTTGCCGGTCGCCGATTTCGCGGTCTATCCGCAACGCCTGTTCGAGATAAAAAATCGCCTGCTGATATTCGCCGAGCGTTTTGTAACCGTTGCCCAGATTATTCAGCGAAGCACCTTCGTATTCGCGGTTGCCGGATTCACGCGAAAGCTGCAATCCGCGCAGATAAAAGTCGAGCGATTTCTGCATTTCGCCGAGTTGGTCGCAAATCAAACCGCTCGAAATAACGGCGACGATTTCCCAAACTTTATCCCGTTTTATTTTCGATAAAGCGACGACTTCCTGAAACTTTTCCAACGCCTGTCGTCGCCCTTCGACCGTGCCTTTCTGCCGCAAAACATTCGTTTCGTCGGCAACTTTGGTGATAAGTTTCGCCGCCGCGTTGATTTCGTGATCCTGCGGCACGGTCGGACGAGTTTCGGCGAACCTGATGGTGTATTTTCCCGCACCGGCTTTCGGGTCGGCGGGACTAATTTCGATTTTATATTCGCCCGCTTCAATCGCCGTTACCAGAATCAAATCGCTGCCCAAAATACCGCTCGGCGATTCAGTTTCGATGTATCTTTCGCCGTCCGGTTGATGCGCCGCCAGCGAAACATCAACGCCTTTCTGCTCGATTTCGACGCGAGCCGTCTGGTTCGCGCCGATGTTCACGATATAAAAATGCTTTTCACCGCCTTTGATCGTTTGTTCGATTGTTTGATTTAAAGCGAGCGATTGATTCGGCGGCGTTTGCGCGAATGACGAAATTGCCGCCAACCACAATACGAAAGCCGCCAAAACCGTCGAACGATTAGGAAATCTAAAAATCATAAAATTTTCGGACGGGAGAAGATTTCAGATAGCTTGCTCGAATTTCGGAAATTAGTCAACAATTTTCATCACCATCATCGTCGTCATCGTCGTCAGGATTATAAACTTCGTAGCCGTAAGAATCGTCGTAATAATAACTTTTTTCGCGCTGGTCTCGGCTCCAGTTTCCATCGGCTTCGTTTTCGCATTTTTCGGGCGACGTTTTTTCCGGTTCATCTGCTTCGTTCTGTTTCGTCTTTTCGGGCATAAATCATTTATAATCAATTCAAAAATTTACACCAAATCAAATCTATGAAATCAAAAAATTTTCTTTTAACCTGTGGGTTAATCGCGTCTTCGATTTTTACGACTTATTTTGCGACCGTTTCGACCGCGCAGCAAGCAACTGCGCCGCAAACCGTCGTTGACAACGAATATCAGGTCAGCGGAATTTTGTTTATGCAGAAGGCGGCGGAATATCGCGCTTTATGTTATCAGGCTTTTAATTGGGCGAAAATTACGCTCGACGCGGACGAGAAAAATAAAAAGAAACTGCCGAAAGTCGAGCGCAAAAAACCGCGTGCCGTCGTCGTGGACATTGACGAAACCGTTCTCGACAATTCGCCCGCGCAAGCCGCGAACGTCAAAAATCGGGCGGCGTTCGATCTTAAAAACTGGTATGCGTGGGGCGAAATGCGAAAGGCAAAAGCGATTCCCGGCGCGGTCGAGTTTTTGAATTACGCCGTCTCGAAAGGCGTAAAAGTTTTCTACGTCTCGAACCGCGACGAAGCGCAGAAACAGGCGACGATTGATAATCTAAAAAGCGCGGGTTTTCAAGATGTCTCCGCCGAAAATGTTTTGCTGCGCGACAAAGAATCAACCAAAGAACCGCGCCGCCAGACAATCTCGCAAAAGTATCGCATCGCTATTTTGATGGGCGACAATCTCAACGATTTATCGAATGTTTTTGAAAGAAAATCAATCGCCGACCGTTTCGCCGAAGTTGATAAAACCAAATCAGAATTCGGCTCGCGCTTTATCGTTTTGCCGAACGCGATGTATGGCGATTGGGAAAGTGCGATTTACGAATACCAGCGTTTGACCGAAGCGCAAAAAGCGGAAAAACGTGCGAACGCTCTGGAATTGCCGTAATGAGCGATTGATGAAAACGGCTCGAACCAACTACAAATTAATATTTTGGGGAATTTGCGGAGAGTCGAAAAGCCAAAAAATTTGGTTTCGGCACTCCGGCATAAATATTATCCAGACGCTTTGTTCGCAGTCAAATGCCGCGACGCGGCGAAGCCTTTGTAAATCATAAACAGGGCGAAAGCGTGAAAACCGGCTGACAAAAACGCGCCGAGAAGCAACGCTAACACGCCGTCCAGCGCATACAAAATCATTCCGATAACAAATGCCCAACTTTGAAGTCTGCCGGCGAAAATTCCGCACATCACGAAAATCCCAGCGATTATAAAATCCATCGCCAGCGCGATAATTTTCGCCACTGAAAAACCATCACTGCGGCTGATAGCAACCATCAGCGAGTCGGCGATCTGGGTAACGGCGAGTCCGGCGAAAAAATTCCAATTTCCGCCGAAGATGAAAATTGCCGAATTAATCATCGAGAGCGCGGCAATCCAGTAAAACCAGTTTGCACCGTTTTTCACCTGATTGTTTTTTTCGTATTCCTGTAAAGGACTTTGCGGTTCGTCCGTAAGATTTAGGGTACTCATAAATTTTATTGAATTTAGTTGTGTGTTTACTATTGATGAAAGTAGAGAACAACATATAATATGAATTTTTCCGTTCCATTTCAATCGCCTTGGGCAAAAATCAATGATTTCAAACGCTTTCAAGATTTGTCTTTTCTCTTTTATCTTTTGCTGCGTCGCTCTCGCGCAAACGCTGACCGTCCGCGACATTATGCGCGAGCCTTCGCTTGCCGGAATGCGTCCCGATTCGGAAAGGCTTTCGCCTGACGGCAAAACCGTCGTTTTTTCGTGGAACGCCGAAGGCAAAGAGCCGCGTAATTTCTACATCGTTTCAACCGGCGGCGGCGAACCGAAAATTCTCGTGGACGCGGAAAAAAATTACGAACTGCGAACGCCCGCGCCGGAAAGCAAATTGAATTACGGTGTCATCGTCCGTGATGATTTCACTAAGGCGCGTGAAAAAAATCTCGGCGGCGCGGAGTTTTCGCCGAACTCGAAACGGCTTTTGTTCACGCAGAATTCGGATATTTACGTTTTGGATTTAGAGTTGCAATCAAACAATCAGCAAATTGAAAATTTGGAAAGAAGTTGGACAAGATTTGAGGCAAATTCTCAACGCCTTGCGGATTTAATCCCTAACTTAATTAAATCCGCACAAGCATCGGGCGTTCAATGGACTGATACTTACGGTCAGATTGCTGATGCACGTTCAAATCTTCTAAATGCGATGATGCAGCCACCACAAGGCGCGAATGAAAAGAAGACCGAACAACAAAAACAAACTGTTTTGCAGTCCACCAAAAATCTTCTGGCTTCTGTGGAGTTATTGAGGCAACTGACGGAAAAAAATCCGAAAATGAGTTCAAATGAAACTTTTTTGAAGATGTTGGATGAAGCCGCCGGCGTAGAGAATCGAATCAGTGTTGAAAAAGTTGACTACAATTATGCGTTACAGAAATTTAGCCCAAATCCGCGACGAATAACGAGAACGCAGGGCGCGGAGTTTGCAGCGCGGTGGCTTGATGATTCGACGATTCTTTATCAATCGGTCGGCAATTTCTACGCGCTGAATATTGATAAAACATCGCTCGTGCAGTTGAGCAAAGAAGCCAATCCGCAGACTTTCGTTTCCGTTTCGTCCGCCGCGCCGACTGAAGATGCGGCTTTGCTGGCGTATATCGCTTCGGACAGTTCAAAGCAAAGGGCGTTGTTTGTGCCGAACTATCTGGACGAATTCGTGCAGGCTCCGACTTTCCGGCGTGGATTTACCGAACAGAAAGTCGTTGTCGTGAAAACCGATGGCAGTTTGGAAAAGCCTTTTGAAATAAAAATCCCGAAAGCCGAGGGCGCAAGTTATCTGCGAAGTCTCGATTGGGCGGCGGACAATCGCAGTTTAATCGTTGACCGCGTTGACAAAGACACGAAACGGCGGCAGCTTTTTTATATCTACAATGTCGGAGGCAAAGACGAGCAGATTATTTTATTGACGGAAGAAACCGACGAAAAATGGATCGGCAGCCTTTCGCGCATCGTCGAACCGAATCCGAGAGACAATTCACAGATTTTATTTGCGTCGGAAAAAGACGGTTTCAATCATTTATATCTGGCGACTTTGGAACGCGCCAAAATTGAACCGAATCCGACGGGCGCAATCAGACAGGAAAATCCGTCGAACGCAGGATTTTCCGGTAAAGTCGAAATCAAGCAATTAATAAAAGGCAATTTTGAAGTTGACTGGGCGAAATGGAACTTTAAAGGAAACGATGTTGTTTATTTATCAACTGAAAAAGGGACATCAGAAAGAACTTTTTCTTCAGTTCAAATTAAGAACGATGATGCTGATGAATTTCCTTTCAGTTCTCAAATGCTTCGCAGTTTGGAGAACGATACCGGTTCAAGTATGAAAACAACCCCTCAAATGGAGCGCGGAGTGCTTTTGTATGAAGTTTCAAAATGGAATATTCCAAGTGAATTATTTGTTACAACTGATTTAAATGGTTCTGGTCCTGGAACTCACTACACTTACAAACTCACCAAAACAACGCCTGATACTTTTCTGCAAAGAAAATGGAGTGAACCAAAGTTTATTGATATACCGGCGCGAGATGGCAAAGTTATCAAATCTAAAATTTACACGCCCGCCGATTTTGATAAATCGAAAAAATATCCGATGGTGATTTTCGTTCACGGCGCGGGTTATCTGCAAAATACGATTAACGGCTGGAACAATTATTACCGCGAGTTTATGTTCAACCAGCTTTTGACACAGAAAGGTTATGTCGTACTTGATATTGATTATCGCGGTTCGGCGGGTTACGGGCGCGATTGGCGGACGGATGTTTATGATTTTTTGGGCGGCAAAGATTACGAAGACCATCTGGACGCGATTGATTTCGCGGTGAAAAATTACGCGGTTGATGAAAAACGGGTCGGTGTGTACGGCGGCAGTTACGGCGGATTTATGGCGGGAATGCTGGTGATGCGCGCGCCGGAAAAAATCGCCGCCGCCGCCGCGTTGCGCCCGGTTTTCGACTGGAAAAATTATTTCGCGTCGTCGCCGGTTTATACGACGGAAAGATTGGGTTTTCCCGAACGTAATCCCGAAGCCTACAAACGCTCGTCGCCGATTTCCTATGCTGATAAATTACAAAAACCGCTGCTGATTCTGCACGGAATGGTTGACGACAATGTTCCGGCGCAGGATTCGGTGCAGTTGATCGAAAAACTGATGCGGCTCGAAAAAACCGAATACTTTGAAGCGATGTTTTATCCGGCGGAAAATCACGGTTTTCAAAGACCGACGAGTTGGACGGACGAATACGAACGGATTTTGACGTTTTTTGAAAAGCATTTGAAATGAGTAGAGAGTCAAGAGTGGAGAGTTGAGAAAAACTTCTCTCGACTCTCCACTCTTGACTCTCTACTCTCTACTCTTTACTCTCTACTTTTTATATTATGAGAATTCTTGTTACCGGCGGCGCGGGCTTTATCGGCTCGCATTTGTGCGAAAGGCTTCTGAACGAAGGCAACGAAGTCATCGCGCTCGACAATTTTTTTACCGGCAGACGCGAAAATATCGCGCACCTGCTCGACAATCACCAATTTGAATTGATCCGGCACGATGTAACCGAACCGATCCTTTTGGAAGTCGAGCAAATCTACAATCTCGCGTGTCCAGCTTCGCCGATTCATTATCAATACAATCCGGTCAAAACCGTTAAGACGAGTGTGATGGGCGCAATTAATATGTTGGGCTTGGCAAAGCGCGTCCGTGCCAGAATTTTTCAGGCTTCGACTTCGGAAGTTTATGGTGACCCGCTCGTGCATCCGCAAACGGAGGATTATTACGGCAACGTCAATCCGGTTGGTTTGCGTAGCTGTTACGACGAAGGAAAGCGCGTTGCCGAAACGCTGTTTATGGATTATCACCGGCAGAATAATGTTGACACGCGCATCGTTCGTATTTTCAATACCTACGGACCGAAAATGCGGGCGGACGATGGGCGCGTCGTGTCGAATTTTATCGTTCAGGCGTTGCGCGGCGAAGATTTAACGATTTACGGGACGGGCGAACAGACGCGCTCTTTTTGTTACGTTGACGATCTGGTCGAAGGCTTTATTCGCCTGATGAACACTGAGGGCGATGATATTCACTTACCGGTCAATATCGGCAATCCGGGTGAATTTACGATGAATGAATTGGCGCGTGAAGTCGGCATCGCCATCGGCAAAGAAGTGAAAATTAAAAATATGCCGCTGCCGCAGGACGACCCGAAACAAAGGCAGCCGAACATCGAACGCGCCAAAAATCTTTTGGGTTGGTCGCCGACCGTGCCGCTTGCCGAAGGTTTGCAGAAAACCGTCGCTTACTTTGCGGAAAAAATTAAAGCGTAAGACAATAGTCAAAGTTTTTATAAAAATCAAGGAAATAAATATATGAAAATTCTAATTACGGGCGGAGCCGGATTCGTCGGTTCGCATCTCGCTGACAAACTGCATTCCGAAGGAAACGACATTACCGTTATTGACGATTTATCAACCGGACGTTATCAAAACGTCGCGCACCTCGAAGGGCAGGAACGCTTTCGGCTGATAATTGACACGGTTTTGAACGAAACTTTGATGGAAGAATTGATCCGCGAATCGGACAGGGTTTTCCATATGGCGAGCGCGGTCGGCGTGAAATTGATTATGGAGCATCCGGTCAAAACCATCGAAACGATTTTTCGCGGCACGGATGTCGTTCTGGGAAGCTGCGCCAAATTCCGCAAGCGCGTTTTGATTCCTTCGACTTCGGAAGTCTACGGCAAAAGTTCGGAGGTTCCGTTCGCCGAAGACAACGATATTTTGAAAGGTTCGACCTCGAAACATCGTTGGGCTTACGCCTGCGCCAAAGAGTTGGACGAGTTTCTCGCACTCGCGCATTTTAAGGAAACCCGTCTGCCGGTTGCCGTCGTGCGTCTGTTTAATACAGTCGGACCGCGCCAAACCGGACAATACGGAATGGTCGTCCCGAATTTCGTCAAAGCAGCGGTCAGAAACGAACCGCTTATCGTTCACGGCGACGGCGGACAGTCGCGCTGCTTCGGTCACGTTCTCGATGTCGTCGAAGGTTTGACGAAAGTTATCGAAACGCCTGCGTGTTTCGGGCAGGTCGTCAATATCGGCAACGCCGAAGAAGTTACCATCAAACAACTTGCCGAAAAAGCGATTGCACTAACCGGAAGCAAAAGCGAAATCAAGTATATTCCCTACGAAGAAGCCTACGGCGAAGGCTTTGAAGATATGCGCCGCCGCGTTCCGAGCCTTGAAAAAGCCAAGCGTTTAATCGGCTATCAGCCAACCAGAACGCTCGATGGAATCATCAATGACGTAGCGCGGCAGTTTCAGGACGAATTAAAAGCCGAAACCGCCAACGCTTAAAATCGTTTATGAAATCGTTCAAAAAATTAATCTTTTTAACTTTGATTTTAGCCGTCGCTAACTACGCCGCGCTCGCCCAAAACACTAGCGGACTGAAGGGAAAAGTTCGCTCGACGAAAGGCGGCGGCATCGCTTCGGCAACCGTTACCCTTCGGCAGAACGGCGAAGATGTCAAAACGACGACTGCCGACGAGGACGGAAATTTCGTTTTGGAAAACTTAAAACCCGGCAATTATAATTTGGTTTTCAGCAAAAGTGGTTACAGTTCGGGCGTGATGTATAACGTCGAAGTCAAGAAAAAAGGCATCCGCGATTTGGGCGACCGGCTTATTTTGAATGTTGACCAGGGAACGCTCGTCATCATTCGCGGGAGCGTTTTCGCGCCGGACGGCAGAAGCATTGGCGGAGCGGATGTTGTGATCGAAAAGGTTTTGAGCGACGGTTCGACTAAAAAAATTAAATCTACTTACTCGAGTTTAGGCAGCGATCCGGGCATTCAAGGCGGTGAAAATCCGGCTCGCGGAGATTTTGTATTCAGACTTCCCGAAGGCACGGCAAAATATCGCATTACGGCGACCGTCAAAGGATTGTCGGCGAGTAAAGATGTCGAAGTTGACATCGCGGCGATTTACCGTCTCGCGCTTAATTTAGAGTCGAAATAATTTACTGAATGATTAGGAAATCAAAGGGCGGAATCTTAAATTTAAGATTCCGCCCTTTGATTTCCTAATTCACCGTTTCCGAAATCTCATCCGCCGGCTGCATTCCGGCGACCGTTCCCGCATCTGTAACAATCAGCGGAAATTCTTCCAATAAAACCGTATCCGCCAAAGTCTGCACCCAGTAAGTTCCGGCGGTTGGGAAAACGACGTTGATAAAAAAACTGACGTTATCGGTGAAGCCGCCCGGAGCGAGTTCGAGGCGCGTCGGCTGCGAGGAAACGACCAAGTTGTTTTTGTCGGGCGCGATGATGCGGACTTCGGTTTGATGATTGCCGCCGCCGCGCCAGTGGTTGACGACGGCAAATTTTATCAGGGAAACCGGCAGTTTTTCGACCATTATGTTTTGAAAAACGCCCATCATCGAGATTTTATTGCCCATCTCAATCCGCACATCGTCGCACAGAAGAGTATAGACGAGTTTTAGATTTTCTGTTTCCATCATTTTTTTTGAAGGCAGAAGCCCGCGCGTCAGCAAGGGCGCACGATCTCGCAACTTTGCGCCCTTGCTGACGCGCGGGCTTCTGCCTTGACTGCGATATTCTTTATAAAAACAAAAAGGAGCAATGCCGTCTGACTTTCACAATCGCGCCTTTTTATTTTGGTTTTAATTTTTAGATCGCGCCGTTTTTCTTAAACCAATCCTGCAATTTTTTCCACGCATCTTCCGAAGATTCCTTGTTAAAGCTCGGACGATAATCAGCGTGAAAACCGTGATCGGCGTTCGGAAAAACGATGATTTCCGATTTCGATTTTCCCTTCTTCAATTCGTCCTGCATTTTCTGCACACCATCAACCGGAATGCCTTTATCCAAACCGCCGTAAAATCCGATGACCGGAACCTTCAAATCTTTGGCGTAATCAATAGGAGTCGTCGGCTGAATTTCGTTCTTCGGAGAATTCGCAGTTGGCACGACTCTGCCGTACCACGCCGCGCCCGCGTCAACATTTTTGTTGTGCGCCGCATACAGCCAGACGATTCTGCCGCCCCAGCAAAATCCCGTGATCGAAAGTTTGTTCGTGTTGCCGCCGTTGTTTTTTGCCCACGCGACGGTCGAATCCAAATCGGACATAGATTGCGTATCGGGAATTTTCGAGAAAATCTGGCGGTTCAATTCGCCGGAAGTTTGAATCGTCGCCACTTCGCCTTCGCGTGCGTAAAGCGCGGGCGCGATTGCCATATAACCCAATTTGGCGAAACGGCGGCAGACATCCTGAATCCATTCGTGAACGCCGAAAATTTCGTGGACGACCAGCACGACCGGATATTTCCCTTTCTTTTCGGGCATCGCTCGATATGCCGGAATCTGACCGTCTTTGACCGGAATTTTCACTTCGCCGACGGTCAAGCCGTTCGCGTCGGTGATGATGCGCGTCTGCGCCTGAATCGGCATTACGGCAGTGGCGAAAGATCCGGCGGCTAAAATCGAAGTTACCAAAAACTCGCGCCGGTCTAAAAACGTCGGCGACGCGGATGATTTATCCTTTTCTTCTTTCATTTTTTTTCTCCCTTGTTGTTTGATAGTAAAATTTTGGCTTTTCCTTTGCGGTTTGTAAAGGTATAATCGCTAAAAAGCAAGGATGAAGGATGAAGGATGAAGGATGAATAAAAATTAAACGCTGTTTGTTTTATTCATCCTTCATCCTTCATCCTTCATCCCTCCAAAGTTATGATGTGGTACGTCTTAATCGGTCTTTCGCTTTCGCTGTCCGGCGTTGCCGGCTTGCAGTTTTTCTATATGATTTATCTGGAAAAAATTAGTCGAGAGCAGAAAAAGCGCATCTACGAACTCGAACGCCATACGAAATATCTTTCGCGCCGCATCAACGAAGCCGAAAAACAAATCAGCGAACAAAACGAACTGCTCGAATCTTTTTTTGACGAACCGGAAGCGGAAGAAGTTTGGGCGGATGTGATTGAAGACAGATAAATCCTCTGAATAATAAAATTCTTTTTCTACAACGGCAGTATCTTAATAATATTTTCCCACTCTTCGAGCCTACTGCAAGTAATCATTATTTCGAGTTCATCAATCGCCTGACCGATTGGCAACCGGCGCGGCACAATAAAAACGCCCGACAGATTCTCATTTTTCAATAAAAGAGCCGCAAAATGTCCCGGCATCGTTTTGCGGTCGTGCGTCAGCAAAATACGTTTTTCGGCAGCCGCCCAAATTAGAATTTTCGGGTCTTCAACTTCGCTTAAACCAACCTCAAAAGCCGTTACAAAATCGAGTTTCGGCAAACGGCGAATCAACCCGCGCAGAATATCGTGGTCAAAGTCCTGGTCAATAAGAATTCTCAGCATTTACGGCTGCAAAGTTATCTGCCGGTGTTTCCAGCGGGTCAAAATTCTTTCCCGCAATTCCGCATTAGCCGATTGAAAGTTCGACTCAAATTCCTTTCCGACTTCATCGCTTTCCGTTTCCTGTTGAAGAACATACTCTGCAACGGTTTCGTGATTCTCTAAAAAATACGAAATCGCTCCATAGACTTCGGCAAGTTTCAGAGACGGAAATTTTTGAGCTATCTCTTCCGCCGTCGCGCCCAGAGAAAAATGATGAACGATTGATTCCAAAGCAACCCGCGTTTTGCCGATGCGAATCGTGCCGTCCGCCGTTTTTGTTAAACTAATAGTTGAAACTGACTCAAGCGTTTGCATAATTTGATTGTAATAATTTTCCGGTTTCCAACTTTATTTAAATTCAACGATAGTCGCGCCGGAGTTTCCCGAAAACTCCGGCGCATTTTTGTATGATTTGACGAATTCCGTTGCCGCCAGAATTTCCCTGACCGTATTTCTCTGTACGCCGATTCCCTTGCCGTGAATGATTCTGACGAGCTTGAAATTTTTATTTCTGGCTTCAACTAAATATGCTTCGACGACCGCTTTCACATCACGCGGCGCGAAGGCGTGCAGATCAATCGAGTCGGTAATTTCCAACTCGAACGGTTCGGGAAACGGATTTTCTAAATCTTCAATCATATAAAAATAGTGGTGAGCGATGAGTTGAAGAATTTGTTTTCACTCATCACTCACCGTTCACCACTCACCACTAACATCATTTCCCCGCTACGCCGTCCGGCACGGTAACTTTCAAGCGTCCTTTCTGATCTTTGAAGGTTACAAATCTTTTTTCCTCTATCTGTCCGGCGGCGTTGCGAAGTTTCAGAACGAAGGTTTTGTTGTCGCCCGTGCCTTCGATTTTCAGCGGCAGAGTTCCCCAAACGTCGCCGCTGCGATAAGCGGTGTAATGCTCCTCGTTATATTTATCGTAGGCGAGAACCAAAATTCCGTCGTAATCGGCTTCCACGCCGTCCTGCGCTTTGACGACGTTGCTTCTCGATAAAATCACCCAGCTTCCCGGTTTGGAAGTTTTGACATCGGTGTCTTTGCCGGTTGATTTGTCGCTCGTGTCAATGTTGTCAATTCTTTGCCAGGTGACGAATTTTTTGTTGTTGCTTTGATAAAAAGCGATGTCATTCGGCACTTGCAGTTCGACTTGTCTGCCGAAAATCCAACCGGCGGGCGCGGGCGACACCGAACGGTCAAGCCGAACTTTATACCAAATATCGTATTTCTCGTCGAGCTTTTCCGGCTCGTTGTCTTCCTTCGCGGCTTCGATTTCCGCGTTTTTCGTTTTGCCTTTCGCGGTTTTCTGCTCGCCTTTTTTGGCATTGTCCACATCGGCGGCATTCTGCGCTTTCGGGACGAAACGCCACGAAACAATTTCAAAAGTCGAAAGATTGTCGAGTTTGACTAAGATATTATCGTCGCGCTGTTCGGGCGTGGTGCGAAGATTGGTCGCGGCGCGGATTTGTCCGGTCGCCTGCGGCTGGTAATCCTTATCTTCTTCGGCGATTTTTTTCGATTTTTCGAGCAGCGCACTGGTAATCAAATTCTGCGCTTCGATCCAGCCTTCGGTTTTGTCCTCGTCATTGGCGCGAACGCGATACCAATGCACTTTTTCAAAATCAACCTCGTCCAAAACTTCCAGCGCGTCGCCGCGTTTGACTTCCAAAAGGTCAGCCGCCACGACCGCGTAAGAACTGCGAATCTGCGCTCGATTGGCGATGACCGTGCCGGTTTCGTTCAAACCGACCAAGCCCGTTACGTTGTCCACCGCCCTCGTTACCACGCCGCAGCCGCTCGCCGCCAAACCGACGAATAAAAGCGTCAATATTAAAAATAATTTCATTGTCGTCATTTTGATTTTCGTGAAATTTTCCGCCAGTTATTATAACCCAACTCGTCTAATAAATCCTTTTGTCTGCCGCTCAATTTTGCTTTGACGTTCAGCTTGACGAAGGAATTTTCCATCGTCGTTTCGATGCCGAATGTTTGTAAATCGGTTTCCCAATCAATCTTTTCCGCGCCCTCGACGTATTTTTTAACGACTAAATCGAGCGATTTATCGCGCTTCAGAACATTCAAAATCGCCGCATTGCCGTCTGCCTTTTCGTTCGGGAATTTGTGCTTTTGATAAATTTCCTGAAACAAGTTTTCGACTGAACGCCTGCCTCTGCTTTCCTTCAAAATCGCCGCGTCGCATAAAAAAGCGACGATCATTCCCCGCGCATAAACTTGCGGATTCGCGCCGTTCCAGCGATTTTTTGACGACTCAATCAATGAAACTTTATTCGTCTGAAAACTGTCGAGATTGTACGCTTCACCGAGCGTCGCTAAGAAATCTTCAAACCGAATTTGATTCATCTGCAAGCCCGTCCGCAACGCCTGATAAACCGTAAAACCTTCGTAAAACCAATCATAATTCCCCGTCAGATTTAATTTATTCGGAATCCAGAAATGAAAAAGTTCGTGCCGCAACTGCTCGTGCAAAAGCTGAATTGACTGCGCCTCAAAAGGTTTGTCGGCGGACGTAATCGTCGTCGTTCGTCCGCGAGTTTCGGCTTCCCAGCGTCCGAATTTCGCGTCTTTCGGCAAATGCGCGAGGACGATATTTGCTTTTTCGCCGTTCGCTTCGCCGAATAATTTACGATATTTCTCAAAAATCTCACCCGCCATTTGCACCGCTTCCGCGTCGGAAAATCGCCATTCGCCGGAAATCACCAGATTCAAATCGGCGGTTTTCGTTTCGCGCCAGTTTTTCCCGACGATGAAAACGGCTTTGGCGACGTTTTTCACTTCAAAAGTATTTTCGCCTGAAAGTTTTTCAGCGGAGATTGTTTTCCAGCCGTCCGGTAAATCAAATTTGATTCGAGCAGCCGTCAGACTGTTTTCATAAAATTGCGGCAGCAAATCGTCGAGCATTAAAATTCCCTGTTCCTCGCCAGAAATCCACGAAACGTGCGCCTTGGTCGCCGCGTTCGGCGCGGGCGCGAGATTAATTTGATATTGAAAACTTACGGCTTCCGCGTCCGCCAGATATTCGCCGTCAATCAGTTTTTTAGCGGCGATGGCGCGGTTTTGTTCGTCAAACAATTCAAAATTTGAAATTCTCCCACCCAAATTATCCGCGTTGGCGACTGCTTTCAAGAAGAACCAGTTTTTATCCGACGGCTTCGGCAGTTTGCCCGAAACCTGCGCGACGGACGGCGCAACCGGATTGATTTTGACGTTCACCTGCAAATTTTGCGCGGCAATTATTAACGCCGAAAGAATGATTTCAGCGAAAATCAAGGCGGCGAACGAAAACCTTTGCTTGTTAATTGACATCGAATCGTGTGCGGAATTAAAATAACTCTTTAATTTACGGCGTTATCAGGCTCTCGTTACAGGATAAAAAATTTATGAGCATTATCAAAATAGTCATTTACACCTTGGCGTTTTTGTTGAGCCTTCTGTTTTTCGGACGTTTCTTTTTTTAACGCCGAAGACTTTGGCGAAAAGTTATTTTTGGAAAAATTTTACAGCAAAATTAGCGGTCAAAATTTGACCGCTGTTTTTATTTTAGAACCGTTTATTATTTTTATCTTTTTATTTTTATGAGCGAACTGCGAAAAATCAAACGCGCTTTAATCAGCGTTTCGGATAAAGACGGCATCGTCGAATTGGCGAAAAAATTAAACGAATTCGGCGTGGAAATCATCTCGACCGGCGGCACGGCAAAGGTTTTGCGCGAAGCGAATTTGACGGTAACGGACGTTTCCGCCATCACCGATTTTCCTGAAATGATGGACGGGCGCGTGAAGACTCTGCACCCGAAAATTCACGGCGCGTTTCTCGGTTTGCGCGACAACGAAACGCATCTCGAAGCGATGCGAACGCATTCGATCACGCCGATTGATCTGGTCGTCGTCAACCTTTACCCGTTCGAACAGACGATTGAAAATTCGGACGTAACCGTCGAAGAAGCCATCGAGCAAATTGACATCGGCGGTCCGGCGATGATTCGTTCCGCGTCGAAAAACTGGCGCGATGTCGCCGTCGTTACCGATGCACGGCTTTACGGTAAAGTTACGGAAGAATTGACGGCGAATGACGGGGCGATTTCGCTGGAAACACGCCGCACTTTTGCTGCGCTTGCCTTTACCAACACAGCACATTACGATTCGGTAATTTCCGATTATCTGGTCGAACAGCTTTCCGACGAAGAATTTGATCTGGTCGAAGAATTTCACCCGCTCGCCGACGATCCGATGTTCAAGATTTACGAAGAGACGGCAAAACTTTTCGACGATGAAAATGAAGATTTGACTGATGATTCCGGCAAAGATTTCAGCCAAAACGGGCATCATTCGATTGAAGATGAAGCGGAAGCGGAAGCGGAAGAAGAATTTCCGTTTGACGACACATTAGAATTAGAAAAAATCGGCGACCTTCGTTACGGTGAAAATCCGCACCAGAAAGCCGCACTGTATAAATCTTTCGTCGAAGACGGCGGCATCGCCGAAGCCGAACAGCTTCACGGCAAGGAAATGTCGTTCAACAATTATGTTGACGCGGACGCGGCTTGGAATTTGATTTGTGAATTTGAACAAACTGCCTGCGCGATTATTAAACATACAAATCCGTCAGGCGTTGGAATCGGCGCGACGAACTTGGAAGCCTACAAACGCGCTCTGGCGACCGATCCGGTCTCGGCGTTCGGCGGCATCGTCGCTTTCAATTCAAAAGTTGACGTATCAACCGCCCAAGCCGTTAGCGAAATTTTTACCGAAGTCGTTCTTGCGCCGGATTTCGATGCGGATGCGCTCGAAGTTCTTAAATCGAAAAAGAATCTGCGTGTTCTGAAAGTGCAGAAAGTCGAGAACGCCGAAAATCTCGAATACAAACAAATTTCCGGCGGAATGCTCGTGCAGAACCGCGATAATTTGATTATTACGGCAAACGATTTGAAAGTCGTCTCGAAACGCCAGCCGACCGAAAAAGAAATTCAGGCGATGCTGTTCGCTTGGAAGGTTTGTAAGCACGTTAAATCGAACGCGATTGTTTTTGCCGTTGAGACAAACACCGTCGGAGTCGGTGCGGGACAGATGAACCGCGTTGATTCGGTCAGAATCGCGGCGATGCGGGCGGAAAGATTTGAACTGCCGCTGGAAAATTCGGTGCTTGCGTCGGACGCATTTTTCCCATTCCGCGACAACGTAGATGAAGCCGCCAAATTCGGCATCGCCGCGATCATTCAACCTGGTGGTTCGGTCAAAGACGCGGAAGTCATCGAAGCGGCTAACGAACACGAGTTGGCGATGGTCTTTACCGGCGCGCGGCATTTCAAACATTAAACTCGATTGTCAAAGCCGCCGTCGTTATAGTAAATTTACAGTTTTCGACGGTGAATAAAAGTAATGCTCCTGAAAAATATGACTTCGGAATAAGTGAAAAGTGATAAGGAATAAGTGACAGGTAAATGTTCGAATAACTTTTCACTTATCACCTCTCACTTTTCACTTATTCCGAATGTTTATTATTAAGTTAACGACGTTATTTTTTGCTCGCCGCTCGGTTTTCAAATCAAACAAATTCGACACATTATAAATGAGCATAATTTTAGGAATCAACACATTTCACGCGGGCGCGTCCGCCGCGCTGCTGGTTAACGGGCAGCCGATTGCCGCCCTCGCCGAAGAAAGATTAAACCGCTTCAAATACTTCGCCGGATTTCCGAAACTCGCCGTCGCCCGCTGTCTGGAAATCGCCGGATTGGATTATTCGGACATTGACGCGGTTGCCGTCGGGCGCGATTCTTCCGCCAATCTGCATAAAAAACTCGAATTCGCCATTCGCAATCCGGGCAAACTTCTCAATCTCGCTCGGATTCGCAGTAAAGGCAAAACTTTCGATGATTTGAAAACTTTGATTTCTAATGAATGCGGCGTTGACCAGGCGAAACTGCGATTCAAACCTTACAATGTCGAACATCATTTGGCGCACACGGCAAGCGCGTATTTCGCCTCACCCTGGGAACATTCCGCCGGAATTACGGTTGACGGTTCGGGCGATTTCGTCGCGTGTATGCTGTCCGAATGCGTCGGCGATGAAATCAAACCGCTGCAAAGAATTTTCGTGCCGCATTCTTTGGGGACGCTTTACACGGCGGTTTGCCAGTTTATCGGCTACGGCAAATATGGCGACGAAGGCAAAGTGATGGGACTCGCGCCGCTCGGCACGGACGTTTATCACGATTTCTTTGAACGAATGATAAAACCGACGAGCAAAGGTTTTGAACTCAGTTCCGATTATTTCCTGCCGTTCGGCGCGAATCAGGGAATGGAAATCAACGACGCGGGCGAGATGATCGTCCATCGGCTTTATTCGGATTTATTCCTCAAAGAATTAGGCGAACCGCGCGACCGGCACGGCGCAATCGAACAGCGCGACGCGGATATTTCATTCGGTTTGCAGAGAATTTTTGAGAAATACTATATGCACACGCTCAATCTGCTAGGCGAAAAGGTTCAAACGAATCGCCTTTCGATGGCGGGCGGCTGTGCATTAAATAGCGTAGCAAATGGTAAGGCTCTGCTCGAAACCAAATTCACCGAACACTGCATTCAACCGGCGGCGGGCGACGACGGACTCGCGCTCGGCGCGGCACTTTACGTCAGCAATTCGATTTTGAAGGAAGGCAAACGCTGGGTAATGAAACATTCGTATCTCGGCGACGGATACTCGGACGAATTTATCGAAAAAGAGTTAGAAAAATACAAAGTTCCCTACAAAAAACTTGACCGCGAACAGCTTCTTGAAACGACTTCGGAAGAAATAAAAAACGGCAACGTCGTCGGCTGGTTTCAGGGACGAATGGAATGGGGACCGCGAGCGTTGGGCAATCGTTCGATTCTCGCGCATCCCGGATTTCCGAATATGAAAGACATCTTGAACGCCCGCATCAAGCACCGCGAAGCGTTTCGCCCGTTTGCGCCGTCGGTCAAAGTCGAGCGTCAAGCGGAGATTTTCGAGCAGGATTATCCGTCGCCGTTTATGCTGCACGTCTATAAAATCAAACCCGAATGGCGCGAACGGCTGTCCGCCGTCAATCACGTTGACGACACCGGCAGACTGCAAACCGTCGCCCGCGACGAAAATCCGCTTTATTACGATTTGATTGAAAAGTTTGAATCGAAAACCGGCATTCCCGTCATTTTAAATACGAGCTTCAACGAAAACGAGCCGGTCGTTTGCGAACCTTCGCAGGCAATCGAATGTTATCTGCGAACGCGAATGGATGTTTTGGTTATAGGTTCTTTCTACTGCAAAAAAGAAGTCGCCGATTAAAAAATTCTAATGAAATGGACGGTCGAAAATATTCCAGAATTGCGCGGCTACACGGTCGAATGGGCTGAACCGGGAAATTTCTATTTATCGCGCCGTGATGAAATCTTTCACGGAACTTCCCTAAAACCGCCGTTTGAAAAAATCGGAACGGCTGACGCGCCCGCTTGGAAATCAGTCGCCAGCCGCGTTCGTCTCGCGCAGAGACTTCTGCGATACGCCGTTACCAACGTAGTTTTGATGAGAAACGGCGATCTGTTCGTCGCCTTCGACAAATCGGTCGGCGTTGTCCGTAACGGCAAATATCAAACCTTAAAAAATCTGGCGCGTCCGTGTCGAATTCTGCGTTCCGCCTGCGGAATTGATAACAACGGCGACGTTTATTTCGGCGAATATATTGACAATGCCGAGCGCGGCGCGATGCAAATTTATCGTTACACGCAAGGCGCGGACGCGCTCGAAGTCGCCTACACTTTCGCGCCGAAAACGATTCGCCATATTCACGGAATTTATTTTGATGTTTATACAAAATCGCTTTTTTGTCTGACCGGCGATGTTGATGACGAATGCTGTTTCTGGCGTTCGTTCGATGGTTTTAAAACGATTGAAAGAGTCGGTGCAGGCGACGAAACGTGGCGGGCAGTCAGCGTTCAATTTAAGGAAGATTCGTTTTATTACGGAATGGACGCGGAATATCGGACGAATCATATTTACAAAGTAAATCGCCGAACGCTCGAACGAAAATCTCTCGGCGATGTCAACGGCACGGTTTTTCATTCGATAAAAATGGGCGCGGATTTATTTTTCACGACGACCGCCGAAAACGCGCCGAGCCAAACCGAAAACGTCGCCGCCGTCTGGCACATTGACGAAAACGACAATCTCAAGAACATTCATTCTTTCAAAAAAGATCGATGGCACCCGTCGCTGTTTATGTTCGGCAAAATCCATTTCCCGTTCGTCAACCGCCTCGAAAACGAACTTTATATGCAGGTCGTCGGCGTGGAAGAAGACGATCAAATGTTCCGGCTCGTGCGCGGATAATTTAAATCTGAAAAAGTTGTTGACTTTTCGATTTGAGAAGGTAGAATGAAGTTATAAATTTTGTGTTGGAACGCTCGGACGGTTTTCTTTTTTTAAGAAAGCGTGTCCGTTCTGTTTTTTCAGCGATAGATTTTCTGCCTGTCGAAAGTTTTCAACTGCAAATCTCGCCCGTCGGTCGAAAGCGAAATCGTCCCGTTCTCGCCGGTCGTCAAAACTTTCGCGCCCGAATTTTTCCATCTTTCAACCACTTCCCGATGCGGATGTCCGAACGGCGAACTGACACCGACCGAAACGATTGCCAGTTTAGCTTTTGAAGCGTTGATAAACTCGGCGGTCGAAGAAGTTCGACTGCCGTGATGGGCGACTTTGATCACGTCGGTTGGCAAGAATTCCGGTGAATTCAGTAACGCTCTTTCCGCTTCTTTTTCGATGTCGCCCGTCAGCAAAAACTTTCGCTCGCCAAAAACCACGCGCAGAACAACCGAATGATTATTGTCGGAAACCGCTTCCGTATCTGCCGTTTTTTCAGGCGATAAAACTTCCATTCTCACATCGCCGAAAGTCAAAACATCACCGCGAGAAAGCGTTACAGATTCGATACCGCGTTTTTGCAAAATCCTATCAAGATTAGCAAACTCAGCATTCTTTAAAGGCGTGCGCCCGAAAATCGCCGCCCGAACTCGAAAGTTACGGGCGACATCCGTCAAACCCTGAATATGATCGGCATCGGCGTGCGTCGCCAAAATATAGTCAACCTGCGAATAACCTTTTGCCCATAAAAAATTCGACACGACCATTTCACCGATGTCGGGCGCGTCCGGCTCAAAAATTTCCGGCTCGTCCGCATATTCGCTCTGCACGGAAAGCCGGTTAAAATTCGCTTTCCCTCCGCCGTCAACCAGCAAAGTTTCGCCGTTCGGAAATGTCAGCAAAGCCGAATCACCCTGCCCGACATCAAGAAAATCAATGTGCAGTCTGCCGTCGGCGAACGGTGCGCTGAACGGATGAAAGATGATGACGGCGAAGAAAATTAAAAAGCAAATGAACGTAGATCGAAGTTTAGACGGCGAAAAAAATTTGAAATTTGAAATTTGAAATTTGAAATCGTTTTTCGCACCGTTCTTTAACGCGAACGGATTCCAAAGATTTAAAGCAATCGTCAAAATAATCAGCGGAATAAAATACAAAAAATAAACTACGCCGAACGCTCCCGAATAATGCGGAATTCGCATCGCTGCCCAACTGTTTTCGGTGAAAAAATCCGGCACGGCGACGAGCAGCCAATTCAACATTTCCGTTATTTTGACGAATGGCAATGCCAACGCACCGCTGATATTGGCGAGCGCAACCGCAAAAATCGCCGCGAAACTTTCGAGCGCGATGACGATACCGACCCAGATATTGAGAAAAACAGACAGCACCGAAAGGCGGTGAAAATAGATTATCGAAAACGGCAAAAGGCACATCTGCACGATCAGCGAGACGATGACCGCTTCGACGAAATAGCGAAAAACGGTTTGCCAGTTTTTCGCTTCGAGCCATTTCAGATATGGCGATTTAAAAAGTACGACCGTCCAAAGCTGACGCGAAACTTCGACTTCCCAAACCGCCTCGCGCCAGTAAAGCATCTCGCAAAACCGCTTCAGCCAAATTGGAACTTTCGGTGGAAACGGATTTTCAATCGAAGGAGACCAACTGCCGATTGAGCGCAGTTTTTCAACGAGCGGAAACGCCGCCAGAACAATCGCGCCGACGCTGGCAAAAGTCAGTTGAAACGATGACGTAAAAATGTCGTTCGGTCGCCACGCGAGCAGTATCAAACCGCAAAGCCCAAGCGCATTGAGCAGCGTCCCATTACGATAAACGACCTGCGAAAAAAGCAGGATCGTGAACATTATCGTCGCCCTGATAACGGGAACGTTCGCGCCAACGGCGATTGAATACGACCATAAAAACACGGTCGCAATGACGAACTGCCAAAATCTTCGATTAGTAAAAAGCTGTACGAAAAGCAGCGTCAGACCACCGATAAACGTAATGTGTAAGCCAGAAATAACGAGAACGTGAAACGTACCGCCGTCCCGGAAAACGTCCGCCGTGCGCTTGTCCAAAAAGTTGTCGTTGCCGAGTAAGGAAGCGATCAAAACGCCCGCTGTCGAGACGTTAAAGTTGTCCCGAAAATCAATGGTCAATTTTTGGCGGAAGTCGTAAATCCAGCGCAGCGGTATAAAAGTTTCCGCTTCGCCGATTTTTTCGACGAGCAAAGGACTTTTGATAATTCCTGTCGCGTCAATTCCCTGCGCGTCGAGAATTTCCGTCTGCGAAATTACGCCCGCATTCAAAAAACTGTCGCCGCGCCGCAGATTGCAGGCGACACGAATCCGCGAGCCGTAATTCAAATTCAGCCATTCGTATTCATTTTTTATTTGTTCGTCCGGCACGGCGGCGAAAAGTCTGACGCTGCCGGAAATTGCCGTTTCCGATTCTTTGTAAATCGCTTTTTCAGTTTTCAAAGTCAGGAAAAAACCGCCGACCGCGAGTTCCGGCGCACTCTGCAAAACGCCTTCGATTTCTACCGGATCGCCGGAATTAATCCGCTTTTCATCGTAAATTCCAGCGACGCGATTCGCCGGAATCATCTGATTTCCGATTTGAAAATATAATGCGCCCAACGCGGCAAACGCAATGAAAAGAAAAACCGGCGCGAATGTTTGTTTGATAAAACCGAAGGCGAGAATCGCCGAAAGCAAGCTGATTGCAGAATAAATCAGCCAGCCGAATGAAAGAAAATTTGCCGCGATGATGCCGGACGCAAAACACACCGCCAACCAGAAAAGCGGATAAAGCGTGAAGTTTTTTGACGAAAGATTTTCAGAAATCACAGCCGAAAGATTTGCTCAAGAAAAATACAAGAGAGCATATCACACAATCATTCGGCGACGATTAAATTTCTAATTTCACGGTATTTTTTATCGCTGATTCCGTGAATCAAAAGCAGATGCTCCGGCTTGCGAAATTTGCCGAATCGTTCACGATATTCAACGATTTCCCGCGCTGTTTGCTGACCGATGTGCGGCAGTTTTTCGAGGTCGGAAATAGAAGCCTTATTGATATTTATCACAGGCGAGACCGATAGTAATTTATTTTCGGCGGGTAAAACTTGTTTTGCGTCATTTTGCCTGTTGCAAGCCAATAAAAAACAACAAATTAGCAGAAGCAGAAGTTGATATGAGATTTTGTAAGCATTGAAATAATTCGATTTACAGTTTCGCATTTTTTTATCAGAAACATTTGCAAAACTAATGCTACCACGATGGGCAAAATGCTAGAAGTTACTAGAAATCAACTGTTTGACCGTGTGAAAAGGCACTTTTACACAGCCGTTTTCCACAGTTTCTGTGGAAAACTTTAAGCCTTCCAATTTAGCTGTAATTCCTAATCCAAATTTAAGGAGTTCAGCTAAAATGAGAGATTTACCACAGAATACTTCCGAAAAATTCCACAGAATATTTCCGAACTGCGAAGCACTTACATCCCTTTTTCAGGTTTTTTTGACTGGCAAAATGACTGATGGTTTTGCTGACAAGACTATTCAACTTTATTTTGATTCCGCCAAGGCTTTTTCCTTTTTGCGAATCAAGGATTTTGACCGTCCGCAGTTTATTGATTTCGTGTGTGGCTCGGTTCACGAAAAGCATTGGGCGAAAAGGACGCTCGTCAATCATTTGCGGCGGCTTTGTGCTTTTAACCGTTTTCTTTTTTATCAGTCTTTAGTTTTGCGTCTGCATCGTGCGCCGCGAATGTCGAACCGTCCGAAGCGTCGTAACTTTCGATCTGATTATTTGGTCTTTGAAAATCTATATACGGAGAAAATATGAACAACAAAAATAACAATGTGCTTAATCTGGTCGGCGGGATTTCGCCGCTCGAGGCACTGGCGAAAGAACAAAGGGCAAAGACGGAAAGGCGCGAATTAACGAATTTGAAAGAATTCGATAGAACGGCTTTCAACACTCTTGCCGAAGAAAGGTTTTTAGAATTCGTTCACGAATTGATTAGAGACGACGGCGGTGAAGTTTCCAAGACTACGATTTTGAAAGAAGCGGCGTTTGAACTGAACATTTCAACCGAAACCGTCAAACGCTATTTGCTTAAACATACGGCACGAAAAGCGACTCTCTACGAAACCGACACAGGCAAGATTAGAAGTAAAATTCATCGTGAAATTAAGTAAACACACACACACATATATCTGTTTAAAGTGTCTACCAGTTTTAGACGGCTTTTTTACACTTTTCCTTCAAAACAAAAATAAGAGAGGTGAAAATTACGATGACTAAAGAACAATATGAAAATTCAATCGAGCGCGGCGCGGCGTTTAAGTTCATCGCGCCTGCAGGCAAATGGCAATGCTTTTGCTGTCTGCGAGATTACAGGCAGTTGGAAGTTTTGAAGCAAACGGAACTGGACATCTTTTTGATTTGCGCTTACTGTGCGGCGCAGACGGAACGAGCGCAGACGGAACAACGAAGTTTATACGACGATTCGGATTATCTGAATCGGATTTTTTAGAGAGGTGAAAAATGATTAACAAAATAATTGCAGTAAATTTGGAGTGTTGCCAAGAAGTGCTTTTGACTATTTACCGCGACGAAGAAGGCTATGACTGCGTAGAGATTACGGCTTGGCATTTTCCGTCTGACGGCGACCAATGGTTTCAGCGCGATACCGTCAAGTTTCCAACTTTTTCAGGCTGTCGGCGATTCATTGCCGATTATTCGCTCGAATCGGCGCGGGAATTTGCTGATTCTTTTTCGTTTTAATTGAGGGTGAAATATGAAAGAAAAAGTCGGTGATTGTTGGCGGTTGACGTGCGACCGCTGTGGCTATGGCTGGGACATCTACCGTAGAAAACTGCCGAAGTCCTGCGCTCGCTGTAAGTCGAAAGGATGGGACGAACCGCGAGTTTATGCTGGAAAATATGTGTCGGCGACAATTTGCACACGAGTCAAAGCGACCGGGCATAATGCCAGGCGACTCAAAAGCAAAAAATTTCTTGACGATTATCTCGCGGAGATTCGCCGCTCGTCAGACGAAACCGGCGAAAGTAGCGATTGAAGTGCCGGAGACGCAACTTCAATCGCTACTTTTGCCGGTTCGTTCTCACGAGCGGCGGCGTGATAATTTAGTTTCCGTCTATGGCAAATACGAACGGCAACGGCTTTACCACGCTCGGCGACATTTCGCCGCTTGAATCTCTGACGGTTCGCCAAATCTCCGACGCGGAAAAACGCGAAATGAAAAATCTGAAAGAATTCGACAAAACCGCTTTCAACGGGCTTGCCGAAGAAAGGTTTTTGGAATTCGTTCACGATTTAATTAGAGACGACGGCGGCGAAGTTTCGCGGAACACGATTTTGAAAGAAGCGGCTTTCGAGTTGGACGTTTCGACGGAAACCGTTAAACGGTATCTGTTGAAGCACACGGCGCGGAAAGCGTCGCTCGTCGAGACGGACGCGGGAAAGATTCGGTCGAAACGGCAACGATAAATTTCACGCCGACACACACACATATATTTATTTAAATGTGCGAATCATCGCTCGCAGAATTCGGAAACTTTTAAAGCGATTTTTTCCTATCTAAATCTAGCGTGGCGAAAAATGGCGCACCTGAGATGCGCGAAACGTCGGCTGAAAACAGCGATTTAACAGCACCTAAATTACGATTCGGATAGCATCTAAATTACGATTTAGGTGTTATCTATTTCGGCGAAACTCTGAAAAATCGCCGTTCGCCGACGGCGTGATTTTTGATTCACGCCGTCGGCGATTTTTTTTCTCGTTTTGCGCCGTCGGCGTGATTTTCGACGGCGCAAAATTTTTATCCGATTCGGCTTTTTTCAGGCTGAGAGTTTCGGCGCGTGATTCTTTCGTTGTGTGCCTGAATTTTCACAAATGAAAATTGCTGAACCGCGCCGCGCCGAATAACTTCGCAATCTTTGACCGTTGGCGCAAGCGGAATCACGCCGCACGGCGACGCAACGCGCTCAACGTCGGGCGCGAATCCGACAAAGCGCAGTAATTTCTTTCCAATGCGTGAACACAAAAAAAGGCGCGACGAGAGCCGCGCCCGAAGCGAAATGTTAATGGAAAGTCGGACGAATGCCGTTTGCCGCAAAAAACAGATACATTTCCCACGCCGCCGCGACGTGATAGCAATTCAGACCTTTACGACCTGCCGCGCACGAACACACCGAATTGAGACCGCCGACAACTGACGGATAGATTTCGACCGAATACCAAACCGCGCCCGAACCGAGAACCCGAACGTCCCAACTATTTCGCCAACGCGATGCGCGAACCCGAATTTTCGGCTGTAAACGATTGGCTTTTTCCGACGCTCTTGTAAAGCTGTCAGTTTCAAATTGTAATTTCATTGTTTTTTACCTCAGCAATTTAATGTGTCGCTTATCACGGCGACACCACGACGCAAGCCGAAGAGTCAAGACAAAATTTTGCTCTGAAAATTTTCTCGCTGTAATGAGGCTTTGCGAATGAAAGGTCTTGACCGCAGGCGCATAATCGAACGCCGCCGTGATAAGCAACCAACAAGTTACGTCAGGGACATCGGCACGGCACGAACCCGACAAAGCGCAGGAAGCGAACGGAGGCGGTTTTCAGAGTGAGCAATGCCTTTGTTTTTGTCGGAGCTTTGCGGAGACGCGAACGGCGAAAACAATCGGCGCAGAGAGCGATTGCAGTTTTGACTACGCGAAGCGAATCAGAAAAATAAATAAAATTTCCGATTGCCGTCCCGCCGAAGGCGCGAAGCGGCGCATCGCCGCAGAGGTTGGGCGACGGGCGACGCGGCAACCACGCACAAACAGTAAACGCCGCTTGCGGCGCAGAAGGGCGAGCGAAGCGAGAGGCGGGTGGGACGAACAAACCAGACGGAAAGTTTTCGGCGCGGCGCACGACGCATTGCCGAAGCTGCGACGCATTGCCACAGCGAAGCGGATAAAAAAAATCTGCCTGTCCAAACGAGCTACTCGTTTCGGCGTTTGATAAATAGAATTATGTTTTCGGCGTTTCCGCTACGTTTTGCCGATTACATAATTTCTGTTTATCAGATGACGCATAATGGCGGCGGCGCGAAGCGTTCAGCGCGTTGACGGCACAAACGCAAAATAAACCGGAAACTTTTTAGACCTATTTCCGTGCGAACAATTAGTGAACGACTCGGCGCATATCTCGGCAAGCCGAACAAACAAAAACGCGCTCATAGGCGATGTTACAAGCACGTTTCTCGGCGAATGCGTTCGGTTTGGCGGCTTTCGAGCGGCGGCGGCTAGGTTGGGCTGACTTTTCAGCGATGGCACAAGGTCGGCAGACTGCGAGACGTTTCGCCGTGAACAATGGAAGTTTCATCGTTTCCGATGAAACTTTTATAAACCGGAATTTCCGACAAACTCATTCGCTCGGAAAGGCGGCGTTGATGGCGTTACGAACTTTCAGCAGTCCGCTTTTGAATTTTCGGCGAAGTCTTTCCTCGCGGACACATAATAAGATCGTGGCGATTGCCGAACCGATAAGAAATTGTTCCATAGTTTTTTTACCTCGAATAAATTTACGGGCAAGTTCCTCCGGTGCGAAACTGCACGGGCGGCATCGGGTTCGACTCGAACCACAAACCGACGTGCGCGGCGCGGGCAATTTGTTCGGCATCTTGGTAGTCGTCTTTTACGTCGAGCGCGGAACCGTATTCCCATCCGCAACCGTGCTGAATCATAAACAGCGACAAATCGCCGATGTCGGGTTCTTCCGTCGAATTACTGCGAACGTAGATTCGCGCCAAAGACCTTTTGTAAATGTCCTTGCCTAAAATATCCAGTTCTAGTTTCCTGCGTTCCGTCACGCTTTTGATTAACGCCTTGCATTCGATGCCGTGCGTCTGCCGCGTCTCCGGCGAATCAATGCCGCTCAATCTGACTCGCAGATATTTGCCGCTGTTCTGGCGAACGGTAATCGTATCGCCGTCGAACCAGGTAACGGCGTTTCCTTCGACCGTCTGACCGAAAGCTGCTGCCGCGTAAATGATGATCATCAGCGCGGCGATGATTCCGATCAGAAACGACCGATATTTTATTCGATAATCCATTATCGAAAGTTGTTGAAAGTTCTTCATTTCTTTTCTCCGTGCGTCCATTTCAAGGCAAAGAAAGCTGCGCTTGCAGACGCTGAAATTACACTAAACCAAAACGAATAATTATCGCTCAGATAAATCAGCGCGTCGGCGACTGTCTGCGATGCGAAAATCATCGTTATTAACTTGGTGGCAACGGCAATAGACAAAGTGGAGAGGAAGCCTAATAACGCTTTCGATGCGTCGCTTCTTTTAAACTTTTCGTCTTTTGTTTCGTCGCCGCCGATGGAAGTTGGCATTGGTTTCACCTCTCTGTTTTCTGCGTTTCGGCAAACCGTTCCGTGAATTCTTTGCAGATTCAACGGGTTTCCGCTGAGAAAATATGAAGCTGCGGGACGCTCGGAATTCGCGCAAAAGATATTGGAGTATTTCCACGACGATTTCCCAGATGTCCTTTCTGTCCATATTTTCGCGCTGATTCGGCTTGCTTGTTGCGCGGGAACAAAGATAACATCTCTGCGGATTCGTAGCACGTTTAAAATTAAACGTGGCACGAGTTACATCAAATTTTCTTGGAGATTGATTTTTATGGCTACTGATTACATTCCCGCCGACGACGCTTCGTTGGCGACTTTTGCGGACAATTTCGGCGACATCGTAACTACCGACTTTCTGACGCTCGGCATCGGCGCGGACGACAAATCGTTGGTAAATTCTGCGGCTGTTAATTTTCTGGCGGCTCTGACGGCTTTGACGGCGGCGCAAAACGCTTCGCTGACGGCGCGGCAAACGAAGGATTTGCGCCGCGCCGAACTCGTCGCGCTGCTCCGTCAACAGGCGCGACAGATTCAGGCGTTTCCCGGCACGACACCAACGGAATTAACCTCGCTCGGTTTGACTGTCCGCGATACCACGCCGACGGCGGTTTCCGCGCCGAGTTCCGCGCCAGTCGGTTACGTTGATACTTCGCAACGTCTGCAACACACGCTTTCTTTCAAAGACGAATACACGCCGAACAGCAAGGCAAAACCTGCCGGAGTTCTTGGCTGTGAAATCTATATGAAAATCGGTGCTGTGCCGCCGTCGAGCATCAACGATTGCACGTTTGTTGCGATGGACACGGCAACGCCATACGTCAACACTTTCGACGCGGCGCAAAGTGGCGCGATGGTGCATTATCTGTTCCGCTGGGCAAACCGCAACGGATTAGTCGGACCTACTTCGGCGGTCGTCTCCGCGACGGTTGTCGGTTAACAACAAGCCGCAGTTGATTCGATGATTCGCAGCTTGTCCGCGAAAAAAAACGCCCGATTCGTCGGGCGTTTTTATTTGGCAATGTGAACAATAGGCGAACGGTAATTTTGACGGACGTGCGCGGCGGCTTGCTTCGCGTCGGCGCGTGTTTTAGATTTGTTGGTAGATTGGGCTAGACGTTTCGGGGAACTTGCAAATATCTGGAACGCGACGGAAGTACTCAGCACTTCCCGCCCGATTCTTTCCTAAATGCTGAAATCTTAATGTTGAGGAGATTTGACAATGAAAAAAGCTACGAACCTGCGGCTCGTGCGTCCAACGCCAACGCCGACACAGATGCTTTCAGATACCACAGAGGCGTACACAGTTTCTGTGGAAAACTTTTTACCTTTTGCCTTTTAGCTTTTGCCTTTATAATTCTCTGCCTTCGGCGGCTTCCTGAAGATCGTCGAACGCCTTTTGCAAAATCGGGCGGGCGCGTTTGCTGCCGTCCATTTCGCCGATATAGCCTTCGCGCACCATCGCGTCGAGAATGGCGGCGGCGCGTCCGTAACCGATTCGTAAATGCCGCTGAAGCAGTGAAGTTGACGCACTCTTATTGGTAACGACGGTTCGCAGAGCGTCGGCGAAAAGCGGGTCGCGTCTTCCGGGCATATCGTCCACGTCAACCAATTCGTCTTCGGTTTTCGTAATCGTCGTGTCGTATTCGGGTCTGCCCTGCGCTTTGATGTGTTCGACGATTTTGGCGATTTCCTTTTCGTCAACGAACGCGCCGTGAACGCGGATAATTTGCGATGTTCCCGGCGGCAGAAACAGCATATCGCCTTTGCCCAAAAGGCTTTCCGCGCCGTTGGAATCAATAATCGTGCGTGAATCAACTTTCGACGACACGCGAAACGAGATACGCGACGGAAAATTCGCTTTAATTAAGCCGGTGATGACATCAACCGACGGTCTCTGTGTCGCTAAAACGAGATGAATTCCGACAGCACGCGCCATCTGCGCCAATCGCGTGATTGATTCTTCGACTTCCTTGCCCGCGACCATCATCAAATCGGCGAGTTCGTCAATGATGATGACGATATACGGCAATTTTTTCCACGCTTCACCTTCGTCGTTTAACTCTTCGACGGCGTTGCGTTTTTCGACTTCGGCGTTGTAGCCGTCAATGTTGCGAACGCCCCAGCCGGCTAAATCTTTGTAGCGTTTTTCCATCTGCGAAACCGCCCATTTTAAGGAGTTCGCGGCGCGTTTCGGGTCGGTGATAATCGGTGTCGCCAGATGCGGAATGTCGGCGTAAATGCCGAGTTCGACCTGTTTCGGGTCAACCATTATGAACTTTACTTCGTCCGGTCGCGCCTTATAAAGAATCGAAACGACGAGCGTGTTGACACCGACGGATTTGCCCGCGCCGGTCGCGCCCGCAATCAATAAATGCGGCATTTTCGCTAAATCGGCGGCGTAATTCAGACCGTCAATCGTCTTGCCAAGTGCCAGCGTCAGCAGCGATTTCGAGCCTTCAAATTTTTTCGATTCGATGACTTCGCGCAGATGAATCGTGTCGCGTTCGTTGTTCGGAACTTCGATGCCGACGAAGGCTTTGCCCGGAATGCGGTCAATGCGGATTGATTCGGCTTCGAGCGCGAGGCACAAATCGTCGGACAAATTCGTGATGCGCGAGTATTTCACGCCCGGATCGGGTTTGAATTCGTAAGTTGTAACGACCGGACCGGGACAAATGTTGACGACTCTGCCGGTCGCGTTAAATTCTTTGGTTTTTTCTTCGAGTTCTTTGGCTAAAGCGCGGGCTTCGTCTTCGCGGATTTGCACACGCGGCGGCGGCGGATTTAAGAAATCGGTTTTCGGCAAAACGTAATCGTCGAAATTTTGCGGCTTCGGCGGTAGTTTCGGCAAATCGTCGGTGATTGCATCGGCGTTCAGTTCGTCGTCTAAAATTTCCGCGTCTAATTCGCCGGTTGGCGCAACCGGCGTGAAAGTTACCGCTTCGTCATTGAGATTATTAGAAATCGGAATCGGCGCGTTCGCTTTTTCCGTTTCGGCAAATTCGTCGGAAACGGAAATCGTCGGTATCGGCAATTCATCTTCGGCTTTGGCAGTTTCTCCAATTTTCTCCGTCGCTTCTTTGCTCGAAGGTTTCGCCGCGTCGCCGAGTTTTTTGAAGATCGAAGAAAGTTTTTCGCCGACCGAACTGTTATTTTCTTCGCTGGTTTTCAGGGCGTTCGCTTTTTCCTTTTTCGTTTCCTTCGGATTAGTTTTGAACGCATCGCCGAGCGAAATGGTCGGCGCGTCTTTGCTGGGTTTAATTTTCGACGTTTCACGGCGGTTTTCAAGCCGCATTTGCGCCGCTTGTCGGCGTTCTTCGCGCCAGACGCGATAGCCGCTGAACCATTCTTCGAGGCGCATTTGAAAATTGCTCCAAAAGAATGAAAAATCGCCGAAGAAAGCGGCAAATGAAAGATTGGTAATCAATAAAATCGCCGTCGCCAAAACCGCCGTCAGCAAAATTCCCGCGCCGATTTTACTCAAAAGCCACGTCAGATTATTAGCGAAAAATGCGCCTAAAATGCCGCCCTGCATTCCGAAAATCACGAACAGACTCGCCGCCGCGCCGACGAAAAAAATGTAACCGATGACGCGCCCGACCGACACCGTAATTTCTTCCGAACGAAAAACCCGCCACGCGATTAGTCCGAGCAGAAACGGCAAAAAATAAGCGGTCAAACCGACCGTCTGAAACAGCAAATCCGAAACGACCGCGCCGACCATTCCGATCCAGTTTTGAGTTTTCCCCAAGCCGGTCGAGTTCAAAGACCAATCGTTCGCCGAATAACTGACGAGACATAAGAAAATCAAAACCGCGAGCGCAGCCAAACCGATGGCGACGATCTCGCCGCTGCGCGAATGAGTTTTTGGAGCTAATTTTTCTTTTATATTGATTGCCATTTTCCAGATTCCAGATTCCAGATTCCAGATTCCAAATTTTAATTTGGAATCTGGAATCTGGAATCTGAAATTATTTCCCTTTCCTGAACAATAAAAATTCCTTGATAAATTCGTCAATGTCGCCGTCCAGAACCGCTTCGACATCGGATTTTTCGTATTTCGTGCGCGTGTCCTTCGCCAGCCGATACGGATGCAAAACGTAATTGCGAATCTGCGAACCGAATGAAATATCCTGTTTTGTCGCTTCGTGTTCGGCAGCGTCGGCGCGGCGTTTTTCAAGTTCGAGTTCGTAAAGTTTCGAGCGCAGAACATTCATTGCGACGACGCGATTTTGAAGCTGCGACCGCTGATTCTGACAAGTAACGACCGTGTTCGTCGGCAAATGCGTAATCCGAACCGCCGAATCGGTGACATTGACGTGCTGACCGCCCGCGCCGCTTGAGCGATAAGTATCAATCCGCAAATCCTTGTCTTCGATGACGACTTCTATATTTTCATCAATTTCCGGCGAAACGAACATCGAAGCGAACGAAGTTTCACGGCTGCCGCCCGAATTAAACGGCGAAATTCTGACAAGGCGATGAACGCCCGCTTCGCACGACAAAAGCCCGTAAGCATAATCGCCTTCGACGCGGAAAGTCGCCGATTTGATGCCCGCTTCACTGCCCGATTGCTCGTCAATAACTTCGGCTTTAAAGCCTTTGCGCTCCGCCCAGCGCAGATACATCCGCAACAGCATCTGCGCGAAATCCTGCGCGTCCGTGCCGCCCGCGCCCGACTGAATCGAACAAATCGCGTTGTTCGCATCGGTTTCGCCCGAAAGCAAACTCTGCGTTTCGGCATCGCCCGTCTCCGTTTCGAGTTTGACGATCAAATCATTCAATTCATTCAACGAACTTTCGTCCGATTCGGCAAATTCAAACAGCACTTCGGCATCGGAGATGCCGCTTTCAAAATTTTCCTGCTGCGCCAGAGCCTTTTCGATTCGGCTGCGCTGCTGCACAACTTTCTGCGCCTTCTCCGAATCATTCCAAAAATCCGGCGCGGAAATTTTCGCTTCTAATTTGTCCAGTTCCTCGCGCTTTGAATCAGCGTCAAAGAAACCTCCCAAGTTGGGTAACTTTAACTTTTATTTCTTCGTATTTTGTTTGTAAATCGTTTAATTCCATTTTTTTATATTTTGATTATGATCTCTGACGACTACGGTAAGTCTCGTGCATTGTAACTAATCCAAATTATTTTTTGCGCTTTTATTGGAATATTACTTCTTACCAAAACTTTTTTGTATTTGGTATTTGTCGGCAGATTGGTTTGATAACGATAATTAGCATATTCGTCGTAGCCAGAATAACGAGAGCCTCCATAAGTTAACAAATATTCTTTTCCGTCTTCATCTATGATTTTGATTTCAGGATTTATTATTTCACCGCCGGGAACTTTGATTCCTCTTCGTCCGCCTTCCGTGATAGCTTTGTAAGGCGGCTCTAAGAGAATTGATATGTAGTTAATTTCTTTTTCAATTTTTACCAAATCTTGGATGTCAATTTCCTTCCATTCAGACGCTAGCAGAAAGCTATCTTCCATAACGGTTTCATTTAGATATTTACCGAAAAAGAAATTTATATAAATAAATAAGCCGCCGAAAATTATTAAAGTTCCGACTAAGCCGCTAATAAAGATTGCTCTCCTTTTTTTCACAACTCAGTTCTTTCGTCTCTCTTCTTTATAAAACCGAAAATCAATAATCCAACCGAAACCACCGAACAAAGCCACGCAAACCAGTCGCCGAATCGCACATAAAAAGTTTGATTGCCGTCCGACTTGGAAACCGTCCAAATGCGCGTCGCTTCACTGTAAACGTCAGCCGCGTCGGAAACTTCGCCGCGTTCGTTGATGTATGCCGTAATACCGACGTTTGTGGCGCGTAAAACCGGACGATTCGTTTCGACGGCGCGGAAGATCGCGCCCGCTAAATGCTGCCGCAAAACTCCGGTGTCGCCCAGATAACCGTCGTTCGTCATTTCAATCAAAACGTCCGCGCCGCGCCTTGCAAATTCTCTGGAAAGCGACGGAAAATGCGATTCGTAGCAAATCATAATTCCCGCCTGCGCGTCGCCGATTGGAAACAGATTATAATTTTCGCCCAACTCAAAACTGCCGACCAGCGTCGGAATCAAAGGCTTGATTGGCGCAGGCACGGGCGCAAATTCTCCGAACGGGACGAGATGAATTTTATCATACTGCCCGATTTTCGCGCCCTGCTCATTTATCATTATCGCCGAGTTGAAATAATTCTCGCCGTTCGGATTCGGCTCGGCGGAATTGAACAAAACCGAAGCGTGATGCTTGCGAGCGAAATCGCCAACGAACGTGCGAAGTTCCGGGTCGCCGCCATACGAGAAATTCATCGGCGATTCGGGAAAGATAACGAGTGTTTGTCCTTTGTCCGTTGTCCGTTGTCCGTTGAGTTTTTGCAAAGCGTCTTCGGCGAGTTCGACGTGGCGTTGGCGAAGACGCAACCATTTTTCTTCGTTCAAACCGCTCATCGGCACATTGGCTTGAACGACGACGACATTTGCTTCTATTTTCTTAGATGAATCTGGCTGTAATGAAAAGTTGACGAACAGACAAATAACAATTAGTATTTGCGGAACTATTGCGAACCAAGCACTGTTTCTTTTTCTATCGGTTTTCCAACTTACAAATACAGTCGCGTAACAAGCGTTACAAATGACACAAAGAAAACCAACGAGAAAAACTCCTCCAAATCTAGCCCAAGGTAGAAACAAGTGATCAAAAACCTGCGAATATCCAATCGCGTTCCAACTCGTATCCGCCAGAGTGGACCGCAGAAATTCCTGCGCCGTCCATAAAAACGGCGCGGCTAAAATGCCGTAAGTTCCGAAGCGTTTCAAAATTATCGAAAAAGCCGCCGCGAAAATCGCCGGAAAGATTCCGACAATTCCGGTAATCATCAAAAGTAAAACGTAGGAAAGCCAAATCGGAATGCCGCCGTAATGCGTGAAAGCAAACGTCAGCCACCAGCACGAACCGGCGAAGAAAAGCGTTCCGAAAATCCAGCCTAAGATTGACGATTTGACGATTGATTCCTTTTCACGTTCAATCGCCAAAAAAAGCGGCACGAGCGCGAACCACGCGAGAAACCATAAATCGAAATTCGGGAAAGCGAGAACGAGCAGAATTGCCGATAAAACGGTGAGAAGGATGCTGACGGCGAAAGGCAATTTTACTTTTGAGAAGAAAAACTTCATAACGGACAGTTTAACAAAAAAGCGGCGAGGCAAAAAACAAACGGTTCGCATTTCAATTTGAGAGAATTTCAATCAGGCTGAACGGTCAGCGTGATGGCTTCCGCAAATTTTGTCACAGCCGGATGACGAAATTTGTCAGTCGTCTTCGATAAAGCCTTTTATTAAGTCAATTTGAAACTTTTACGCGCACGGCTATTTGCTTGTCCGCCGCATATTGAATGAAACCGATGATTTTGTTGAACTGCTCAATAAATACGGGTTTAAAAGCAGGAGAGCCTAACCATTTCTGGTTAGGCTCATAAGTAGGAAGGCAAACTGAAGGAACGCTCGGAAGGTGGTCAAGCGCAATAGCAAACTGCGCTCGGAGAAGAGTTGGCGGCGGGGTCTTGTTTCAAACTTTCGTTTTTATCAAGCTAGCCGCTTTCTCTATTAGCACATCGTGTGCCACAGGTAGGGGTAAATTTTCAAAGTGAACTTTATTAAGTTCAAAAACCTTATAAAACAACGACGAAAATAAATTTCAGACTTGCCGTTTGATTCTAAATTATTTACAAATTCGACTCTTTAATCCCGAATTTTGAACCGGAAGTTACACTATTTGGAAGCGGCAAGTTCCATTCTGTTAAATCAATCGCCGTTTTGCGTAAAAATTACTGGAATTATTTGGAACACCGCTCGACCTGCCGCTGTAATCCGAGAGCCTCCTGACTTTCGGCATCAATCGCCAAAGCCGACATCGTATAATTTTTCGCCTGCAAACAATCTTTGCGGTCGAGAAAAATTTTGCCGAGTCCGACGTGCGCCGAAATCAATTTGTTATCCCAGAACAAAGCCGTTTTCAAACTGCTCACCGCCTGATCCAAATCGCCGCGCCGCAGATGAATATTGCCGAGCAAAAGATACGCTTCCGCGCTCATCGGTTCGCTTGCCAGAATCTTCCGTAACACCGCCATCGCTTCATCGTCGTTGCCGCCGGTGTATAAAGTCCGTGCCTGCGCCAGCAAAGTTTCGGTTTCGCTAACCGGCGCGGTCGTCGGCGTTGACTGTTTTTTGACTAAAACGACGCTGACGAAATCTTTTCGTGCCGGCTGTTCGACCCGCAGATTGATGCTGTCAGATTTCCCTGCCTTCCATTCGGTTTCCAGTTTGGCGTAATCGTTCGGTTTAGCGATCAAAAATCTTCGCGCCTGATTGTCAATGTCGGCGGCTCGTGCATCGCCCGTTTTTTCAAATGCTTTGGCTAATAGAAAAAAAGATTCGCCGTCGCGCGGATTTGCCGCGAGAACCTGACTCAAAATATCAGCCGATTCTTTATAGCCGCCATTCGAGAAAAGCGCAAAAGCGTAATTGAACCGCGTGTTCGCGTCATCCGGCGCGGATTCCGACGCTTTTTTGAGAAAGTCCGTTCCTTCCTGCAAAAGTTTATCGGCGTTACCCTTATTTTTCTTTTCGGCGAGCGAGGCTTGAACGGCGATTGCGCCGAGCGTGTTATAAACGCTCGTCAATTTCAAATCGTCGGCGAGCGGTCGCAGAACCGCCAAAGCCTGCTCGTAATTCTTCTGCTGCCACTGAATCAAACCCGTATAAAATGCGGCTTCGGCATACTGCGAACTTTCGACGGGAACACGCGAAAAATAATCAACCGCTTCGTTATATTTCTTCTGATTCAAAAACAAATGTCCCAATTCGAGCGCAACATCGGCGTAAGTTCCGCCTTTCGTGCGCTCGTCGTCGGCATAAATCCGCATCGCGTTTTTGAAATAATTTTCGCGCGTCTGTACATCTGCTTCCGATGTCAGCAAGCCTTTGATGTAAGCCTCGAACGCCCGCGACGGAACTTTATTTGCCGATTCAACGAATTGATTCTGCGAAAACGGCAAAGCCTTGTCGCGCTGATAAAGAATTTGATAAGCGACTTGTCCCTGAATCGTCTGTAAATTCGCCAGCGCGTCGTTCAGAATAATATCGCGTGTAATGCGTCTGCCGTCAGGAAATTCTTCGCTCAAAAATCTGCCTTCGTTGACGCGGATAATTTTCGCTGTAACGGAAACCGTCGCCGCCGTGTCGCCCTGTGCCGGAACGATGTTATATTTGCCGCCGATAAGCAGCGTCGCTTTACCTTCTCGCGCCAATTTCAAAGAAGTCGCCAAACTCGGCAGAGTCGTTAAAGGAACGCGCAGTTTCTGCTGAATCGTTTTGCGCTCGTCATTAGAAACGACATTCAGCGTCGGAACTTTCAACAAATCCGAAAGCGCGTCGGCAAAACTTTCGCCGACCCAGTTAAATTCCGCTTTTCTCGAATCGTTTTCAAAAGGCAAAATCATCACCGTATCGCCGTTTGTCTGCGCTTTGGCGGCAGAAACGAAAGCGATTGATAACAGTAGAATCGGCAGCAGAATTTTTCGCATAAATTTATCTAACGTCAGCAAACGAAAAAAGATTTAAATAAATCTTCCGTCCGCTCAAAATAATTTCCCTTATAAATAAAAAATGTTCGCCCGGTTAAAAGCGAACATTTGACGAATATGATGCCGATGATTGAAAAAAAGATGGTAGTCGGTACGGGATTTGAACCCGTGTCGCCGCCGTGAAAGGGCGGTGTCCTAGACCCCTAGACGAACCGACCACAAAAGCAGATTGTGGCTTGAAATTCTTTTTGCAGAATTCTTTGACAAAACTTTTTACTAGCAAACATCCCGCTTCTCATTAACGAAAAACGAACAGTTAGATTAACTTAAAGCCTTTAGCCTGTCAAACCTGCCGGTTATATTTCTCCATTCAATTTAGCGAAAATTAAAAGCGTCAAATTCTTGTGATTGGGCGATAAAGGTGGTATTTTCCAAGTGTTAAATTCCATAAAATTCAAACCTTTCGGCTTTTGAAAATCTATGCAATACCATTTCCGCCCGGTTTTTTTAATGATTCTCTTGATTGGCAGCGCGGTTAGAGTAGTTTTTGCCGCTGGTATTTCAGATGATTTTCCGCTTTCGTTAAATGTTCCTGTTAAGCGCGAATTCCAAAGCAACAAACGACATCGGTTTTCAGTCGAGGCAAAAAACGGCGAAGCATTAGAAATCGTCGCCGACAAAAAAGGCATTGACATCGGGCTGACGGTTTTTGCGCCGGACAACAAAAAAATTTCCGTCTCCAATGCCCCGAACGGTTTCGTCGGACGCGAAACTTTGTTTTTCATCGCCGATAAGTCCGGCAAATATCAAATCGAAGTTATTTCCAAAAGACCGGGAAATTTGACGGGCGAATACACAATCACTTTGCTAAATCGCCGACCGGCAAAAGAAAATGATTCAGAACGCGCCGCCGCGATGAAACTATTAGGCGAAGCGCGAGAAATTTTGCAAGGTTCGGAAAACCGCGTCGAAAAAGCTGCCGAAGCGATGGCGAAACTCCGCACGGCTCTCGTTTCATTTGAAAAATTAAACGATTTCCAAAATCAGGAGCATACGCTGTTTCATATCGCTTTCATCACCGCCAACGAATACGGCAAAGACCGCGAAGCCGCTGAAATTTATGAAAAGGCTCTGGAAATTTGCAGAAAAATTGATGATGATGCAGGTACAGCAGTAATTTTAACTTATGCCGCCAATGAAATTCGGGACGGCGGCGACTATGAAAAAAGTTTCCGGTATTTAACGGAAGCTCTCGCCCTGAACAAAAAGTTGAACGATGCGCCGGACGAAGCCATAACTTTGTCGTTTTTGTGCCGCTGGTATAACAACAAAGGTAATTTTCAGAAGGGGTTTGAAACGTGCCGCGAATCTCTGCGGCTCGGTCGGAACTCCGACCCGTTGACCGACTATACAGCTTTTTCCAATCTCGCTGCCTTATACGAAAACACCGGCGATTTTGAAAACTCTTTAATGAATTATCAAAAATCTCTGCAAAGAATTTCGCTGGTCGGCGATTTTCTCAGCCCGATTCGGGCGGCGAATGTGAAAGGCAATATCGGAGTAGTTTTAAGTCTTCAGAAAAAATACGCCGAAGCCGCGCCATTTTATCTCGAAGCCGTCGCCGTCAGTAGAGCGGTCAATCGTCCGCTCTACGCCGCCTATTATTTGGCACAGTTGAGCGAAAATTTTTTACTGACCGAACAACCCGCCAAAGCGTCGGAATACGCCGCAAAAGCTCTCGAACTTTACCGACTTTACGCGCCGCACAAACGACAGGTCGCGCTCAATTCCGCCGGAAAAAGCTATCTGGCTCTCGGACAAACGGAAAAAGCCCGCGAGACATTTTCCGAAGCATTATTGGTGACGCGCCAAAACCGAGACCCTTACGCAGAAGCCGAAACACTTTACAATCTGGCGAACGTCGAAAAAACCGCCGGAAATTTGGAGGCGGCGCAACAGAACATCAATCAGGCGATCAATCTTTCGGAGGTTCTTCGCGCCGAGCTTTTGGGGAAAAACCAGCGCACTTCGTATCTGCAAATTTTGAAACGCTACTACGAGATGCAGATCGAACTGCACGTCAAACTCTACGAAAAATTTTCGGACGAGCGATTTTTAGAAAAGGCTTGGCAGAATCAGGAGAAAATCCGCGCCCGAAGTTTGTTTGAAAACTTTATCGAAAGCGGTCTGAGTTTGAACGAAATTGCGCCGCCGGAATTTTTCGCCGAAGAACAGAAACTTTTGCGGACGATTGCCGATGCCGCAGCACAACGCGATGATACGCCGAAAACGAAAAACTCCGACGCGCGAAGAGCCGCCGAGACGCATCTGCAAAAAGCCTTCGAGGATTATCAAATTTGGCAGGAAACCGTGAGGCGGCGCAATCCGCGCTTTTCCGCCGTCAGCCAGCCGCACGATTATTCCTTCAGGAACGCGCAGCATCTTTTAGACGAAAACACGGCGTTTCTGGAGTTTTCGCTCGGCGAAAAGCAAAGCTATGTTTGGCTGATTTCTAAAAGTTCCATTAAGTTTGCTCAACTTCCGCCGCGCCGTGTAATTAACGAAAACGCCCACGAATTCTACACTACGCTGACCGACCGGGACGCGAAAAACGAAACGGTCGCAATCGAAAAAAACCGACGGTTGAGCAATATGATTTTACAGCCGTTCGCCGCCGAGATTGCGAAAGTGAAACGCCTGATCGTGGTCGCCGACGGTTCTTTGCAGTTAGTTCCCTTTTCCGCGCTCACGCTCGCGCCCGATGCCGGTTTGCAGCCGCTGACGGCGACTCTGGAAATCGTCAGCGCGCCGTCTTTTTCAACTCTCGTTTATTTGCGCGAAAACAAATTTAAGCGACAGACCGCGCCCGATAAGCTGCTGACGATTTTCGCCGATCCGATTTTTCAATCGGACGACGAGCGTCTGGCGAAAGTCAAAACGACGAAACTTCCGGTAAATTCGGGCGATGAGTCGGCGAAATTATCACAAACCCTGCGCGATTTTGGAATCGAGCGGCTGGCGCGGCTGCCGTTCACCGGCATCGAAGCCAGAGAAATTGCCAAATACGCGCCGCAGCAAACCGTTTTAGCTCTCGGCGCAGACGCTTCCCGCCGCCGATTTCTGAACGGCGATTACAACTCCTATAAAATTCTGCACTTCGCCACACACGGTTTTTTGAATCAGCGCAATCCCGATTTATCCGGCTTGGTGCTGTCGCTCTACGACGAAAAACGCCAATCGCAAAACGGTTTTCTGCGCGTGATAGATTTATATTCGCTGAAATTAACTGCTGATTTAGTCGTGTTAAGCGCGTGTCAAACCGGCTTAGGCAAAGAAGTTGACGGCGAAGGAATCGTCGGCTTGACACGCGGCTTTATGTTCGCGGGCGCATCCAGCGTCGTGTCGAGTCTGTGGAAAGTCGAAGATGCCGCGACCGCCGAACTGATGAAACGCTTCTACCGCGCAATGCTCATCGAAAATCAAACGCCTTCGACCGCGCTCCGCACCGCGCAGAACGAACTGCGGCGCATTCCGCGTTTTTCGCATCCGCGTTATTGGGCGGGTTTTGTGCTGACGGGCGAGTGGCGATAGTTAAAATTACCAAATCGTTTGAATTGATCGTAATTGTTGAATTTTATGGTCTTTGGTAATAAGCGGAATTTTCAAATGCAAATCAGTTGCCGAAATAATTCGGTCGGGCATATCGGGGACAGTCGAACGTGGAATTTGTGCTAAAGTTTGGGCGATCTCTTCAGTCAAATCTTGCGAAATAAAGCCGTTGTTAGGAAGTTTCAAATACTGCATTAACCGCGAAAGCGTTGGCGGAATAAGTTTCGATTTATCAATCAAATAAACGATTTCAACGATTGAAATCGTGGCGATAATAACCATCTCTCCTTTGGCGACGGCATCATCAATCGTTTGAGCTGCCAAAACCGAAATTTCAGGAGCGTTGGCAAAATACCAAATCGCTGTGTGAGTATCTATCAAAATATCACTCATCGCTTATTTCTCGTTTTCAGTATCTTTGGTGTAACCGCGCCACATTTCATTTCGGGCTTCTCTTATATCTTCTTCCGTAATATTTACATTCAAATCCGCCCATATTCCTTTCAATGAAACACGCGGCTGATTAGATTTCTTTTTTGATGCCAAAAATTCAGCAAAATCTAACAATTCCTGCTGGCGGCTAGTCGGCAATATCTTAAATGTTTGCAGCAAAACTTCTTCCGATGTCATAAATTTCACCTCGTCCGCTATTTTACCACAAACTATTTGCGAGATTTCATTTTTTACCCAACCTTGCAGGCGTGTATTTTCAACTTTCGCTCGCAGAAATAGATGTTTTTTGAGACGAAAGAAATACGCCTAAATAAACATACATCTCAATAAAAAACCGAAGGCTGCACTCTAAATCAGAGTGCAGCCTTCGGTTTTGACAAACAACTCGAAGAAACGGTCAGCGAACATAAACATTCGGAATCGGCACGTCGGTTGACACGCCGAACGCCACGCCTGTAAAACCCTGCGTCGTGCGGTTCAGATACCACGTTCCGTTTCTAAACACCGCGACATCGGCTTTCCCGTCGCCGTCATAATCCGCCGGAGCAGGCACGTCCGTTCCGAATCCGAACGCAATGCCGGTAAATCCCGCCGTTGATTGCAGAAAATACCAAACGCCGTTCGACGGACGGAAAACCGCAATATCAGTTTTACCGTCGCCGTCATAGTCGGCTGGTACGAGTTTGTCGTTTGAATCGCCGAACTGTAAGCCGGTGAAGCCGAGTTGACTGCGTTGAATATACCAAGTTCCGCTGCGATTAACGGCAATGTCGGCTTTGCCGTCGCCGTCGTAATCCGCTGCGACCGGCTTGTCTGTCGAAATACCGAACGCCACGCCGGTAAATCCGGCGGCTGATTGCAGTAAATACCACGTTCCGTTTGACGGACGGAAAACCGCGACATCAGCTTTACCATCGCCGTCGTAGTCAGCCGGAACGGGAATGTCGTTGCCGTCGCCGAACGCTATGCCGGTAAATCCTAACTGACTGCGCTGTAAATACCAGGTGCCTGAGCGATAAACCGCAATGTCGGTTTTGCCGTCGCCGTCATAATCGGCAGAAACCAATTTATCAGTCCCGAAACCGAACGCCGCACCCGTAAATCCGGCAGACGACTGTTGCAGATACCAAGTGCCGTTACTTGGACGAAAAACCGAGACATCTGCTTTCCCGTCGCCGTCGAAATCAAACCGGCTTCGGGGATTAGAAGTAGCTAGATAGCGAGCCAAAACAAAAAGGTTGCTTGAAGTGCCGCCTGCCAAAATTATTTTTCCGTCCGACTGCATCAGACCTGACAGAACATATTGATTCGTAGTGCCGTCAATGTTGGTCAGAGTGAAGCCGTTTGTGCCAAAGGTGTTGTCAACCGTTCCGTTGGAATTAAATCGAGCAGTTCCAAAAATTCTGCTTAGAAATATTTCTCGAGTGTGCATTAAGCCGACAACAATTTTTCCGTCAGTTTGGAGAGCAGCAAAAACCGGTGAATCAATACTGTTTGTTGAAGGATTAATTTGCTTAAGCACGGTTCCGTTTGTTCCAAAGGTGGTGTCAAATGTTCCGTCCGGGTTTATTTGAGCAATGGCAATATTGTCGCGTGTTCCCGTCGAACCGCCCAAGGCAATTCCAACCGCAACTATTTTACCGGATGGGCGAATAGCCAAAGCATAAAATCCCGCCTGACTGCTTGCACCTGTAAAGATTGATACTTCCAACTTACCCGAAGTTGCGAAAGTTGTATCGAGCGTTCCGTTAGTGTTGTAGCGAACCAAAATCGGGGCATATGCATTGCTTCCAACAATCATCCCGCCACCGACTAAAATCTTTCCATCACTTTGGATTGCAATAGAACGCGCATTATTATTGACATTATTAAAATCGGTTATCACTCGCCCGTTTGTTCCAAATGAAGTGTCAACCGTTCCGTTTGAATTTAGCCGAATCACAACAAAATCCTTGGTCGTGCAGGCGCAGTTATCTCCATAAAGAAGAATTTTGCCGTCGGGTTGAAGTGCGGCACCGGAAGAAGGAACGGGTAAAGTGTCAACATTAAAGGAAGTAACAATGCTCCCATTCGTTCCAAATGTCGTATCCAAAGTTCCATTACTGTTAAAACGGGCGGCGGCGTATTTGAAGGCACTAAAGCCGGTCGCAATAATTTTGCCGTCCGGTTGCAGTATTAGTTTTGAGACTACTTCAATGTTATCTCCCAAATTAGCGAACGCAATTCCGTTTGTTCCAAAGCTAATGTCCAGTGAACCCTCGCTACTGAAACGAGCAACGGCAAAATCAGTGTTTGCAATTGATAGAAAAGGGCGCACACCGTCGCCGACAAGAATCTTCCCATCCGGTTGGCGCACCAATGATTTTGGGGCAAGATTGTTCAAATTATTTGCGAGCGTTGCATTTGTAACGATGCCACCTGTGCCGAAAGTTGTGTCGAGGTCGCCATCCGCCGCTTTTATATTAGTTGCCGCTAAAAAAGCGCAAAATAAAATCGCCGCGCGGAAAAAGTTCGACGACGATAAAAGAATCGTTAAGTTTTGGGGGATCATAAAGTTTCTCCTGTGTTTTGAAAAGATGATTTGAAATGTTTGCAGCCAAATGAGCGGCGAACATCTCCGCCACTCATTTGGTCAAAATGGTTATTGCGGCATTTCGCGCCGTTTTGCTTCTTTGGTTTTGGCTAATTTCTCAAGCCACGTTTTTTTGCTCTCAAGCGTGTTGGCGTTGTCGCTGGCAAAATTGTTGAGCGTGATTTGGGCGATGTTGCCGCGACTCGGCGACGGCAAAGTTTCGCTCGCAGTTCTTGCCGGAGTTAAATCAATAAAATTTGAAACTTTCGGAGCGAAAAATCTTCCTCTTGAATCATCGGTAATATCTGCCCAAATCATCAACCAACCGTTCCCTCGTGCGTCTATGTCCAAAAATTCAAATCTGTCTCCGGCGGGAGCTGAGGGACTGAATCCGTCACTTCTCGAAACCTTCCAGGTTTTTCCGCCATCAACGCTGAGACTCAAATCATATGCTAAAAAACACCCGCTTTCAGAAGGTGCGTTGGTAATTAACCAAACCTGTTTGCCATTAGTTGACATTGCCAACCCACGCGCACAAGCAACTTCTCTTTTGTGCCAGCCGTTAGACGAAGCGGTGAGCAAATAAACTTTCTCGACTAGTTTGTTGTCTTTAACGGCAGCATCTTTCGGTCTCGCCACGACCACCGCCGGAAACGTGCCGACACCTGTATAACCGGCGACCAGAACGAGATTTTTCATCTCTTCGCGGCTGACAGTTTGGGCTTGCGCCGTTCCGATGCCGATAAAAATACAAAACCCGATGGTCAGAATTTTCACTAATTTGTTTTTCATTTTTAGAATCTCCTTATTTCAAAAACTATTGTTGTTTAGCGTGGAATCCGATAGCCCAAAAGCCGTGCTTTCGGGTAATCCTTAATTTTCACTTCGTCGTCTTGATTACCGCCGAAAACTTGAATATCGGCAGCATTTTCGCTGATATAAAAACTGACGTGACCGGCGTTCGGGTCAGGATCACGCTTAAAAACCACGATGCAGCCGCGACGCGGAGTGTCGAGTCTCTGTCCCCAATTCAGCCAACTTCTGGCGGAAGCCGAATCAGTACCTTCATAACCGGCGCGTTCGACGCAAAAATTGGCAAACGCCGAACACCACGCCGTTTCATCGTTTGAAGCCTCTCGATTATCTAAATCGGTTGTCCGCAAATATTGAACGATTCGCGGATTATCGCCCTCTTCCGGCACTTCTTTGACCCCGATTTCCGCCAGCGCAATCGGCATCCACGGAAATTCTTCATTTGAATTCGGCACAACTAATTCAAGAAAACGATGTGAAGCCCAACCGACGAGATTGCCTTTTTTAATCTTGAACCAATAAAGATTTGGCGATTTTTCGATCAATTCGACGGTGCTGTTTATTTCCAGATGTCCGATAATATTGTTGTCATCGCTCATCGAAGGCGTGTTACGGACATTCAAAGAATTTGCTGTTACACGATATTTTTCTACATTGTTCGGCATAATTTTTCTCCTCTGTAATCTGATTTTGTTACTTTTCCAACTATTTTTTTTTAGACTTCACTTTGATACCACGGCAACAAATACTCTTCCTTGGCGCGGACAAAGCCTTTTTGCCCGTTGTAATTCACCATCAGCCACAAGCCTTTTTCGGTTGCGCCGACATTTTTGATAATTTCGGGCGTGGTTACAACGGCGGTTTTAACGATTGTTTCAGTTGGAATAGCGGCTAAAACGGCGGTATGTTCGGTGCCGATTCCATTTCTTAAATTCAAAGTCGTTTTGGTTTTGAATTCGGGCGCATCCGATACATCGTTAACCGAAATGTCGCCTTCGCGCCATTTCGTCTGCATTTCTTCGGAAGTCATTGAATAGGTGTTTGGTTGTGAAGAACCGCCGTTTCCGAATGCTGCTTCAAAAACCCTGCGCCCAACCGTTTGAATTTCATCAAAGGCTGCCGGAATACCGAATGTTTCGGACGAATGCGGGAATACCAAATAATCAACGCCGAATCCGATACCCGAAATAACTTTTGTTTTATCGTGGTTCCAAGGATTTGCACCAAGCGATTCAACTAATTTGACCGAACCTTCGCCCAAAAGTCTGCGCGGACCTTGATCCACATAAATTGCGAAAACTTCTATGCCTCGGTAACGGATTAAAGCCATATCGCCAAGTTTGCAGGAAACATTCGTTACTTCCTTAAAATTTAAAGGCAGAACGAAATAGGGAATCTTTTCGGCATTCACAAATTCCCCTTCACCCGTCCAGCCGTTTTGCCGGTGTAAAGAAGTTTCAAGTTGTCCGTCAGGGTCAATCTGTGTTGCTCGCGGCGAACCGTCGGCATCGGTGGACATATCCGATTTGAAATAGATTGTTTGATTTTCCAAAAGTTTGATCACCGATTCGTGCGGATCGTACTGGTGCGAAATCGTGCGACCGGCATTAACTAAATTTTTGAGTCTTTCCGACCAAAGTTGTGTCATTATTTTCTCCTCTTTCTTAGGCTTTTTGAGCCGAAAAATTTTGTCTTTCAAAACTAAGTGTCAAAAAATGGCGGAAAATTACAGATGGCGAAAAAATTTGTTTTTATTTTTTTTCGCTTGGTAGTTTTTAGAGCAGATTTTGAATAAGTGTATGGTTTAAAAGGCAGAAACCCGCGCGTCAGCAAGGGTGCCTTAACTTAAACCATTAGCACCCTTGCTGACGCGCGGGTTTCTGTCCCATCCACCAACCTCGGATTTGCTCTAGGACTTTTCAAACCGATTTTGTCGCAATATTTTAACTCTCACTTATGTATGTTTTTCTTTGGCGAAATCTTATACATTTTTTTAACAATATTTTTCGACAGGCTCCCGAAGGACATATTTCGCAGCTAATTAAACGAAACATAAAACTGTTTGAATATTTGGAAAATTATTGACGTTTGACGCGGAAGGTATATTCAGCGACGGATTCGGCAGTTTGATTTGGCGGGTTTTGACCTTCGAGCAGAATGAGATACGTTTGATTTTCGAGCTTTCGGGCAGAAAGAAAAAGGTTGAGAGATTTGAGATTAGACGCGGTGAAAACGGTTTCGCCGTCGGCGGTTTTAAAAGTGGCGCGGTAAGTTTGGTATTTTGCCGCGTCTTTCGGCAAAGTTAAGCGAAGATTGATTTGGTTAGTATTCGGCGCGATTTTTATAAATTGTTCGCCTTCGCTTCGCAGCATTCCGGGTAATAAAACAAAGGTTGCGAGTGTCGGCGCAGGCGGCGCGGGCGGTTTCGGCGTTGGTTTTATTTCGGGTGTCGCGGTTGGTTTCGGTAAAGCGGCGTTTTCATTTTTTTGAGAATTACGGTTTGCCGGATCGAGATTGGTATTTTGCTCGGCGGCGTTAGCGTTTTGATTTGTTTCGACGGTTTGGTTCGGCGCGTTGTAATTTGGTGTTTGATTGTTATTTACCTGTCGGGCAATTTCGAAATTTTTATTTGAATTCAGCCAAAGTAAAGCGAATCCGCCGAATAAAACAATCGCCGCCAAACCGCCGAAAGTCAGCATTCGATAATTAGCCACGATGTTTTGCCATAATGACGGTGCGGCTGTTTCTGTTTTCTTTTGATTTTCGGTGGCGACTTTCCATAACATTTCCGCCGAGCGTAATTTTTCCCGCCGCGCTTCGGTCGTCAGATAATTTTCTTCAAAAAGGCGATGCTCATTAGCGGAAAGACTCTCGCGCAAATATTCGTCAGCAAGTTCTGATTCGACCATTTGTGCCTGTTCGGTCAAGTCGGCGGCTATCGCTAATTCTTCTTCCAGACGTTCGGCTTCATCAACGGCGAGTTCACCGAGAAAATATGATTTTAATTTTTGGTCGGTAACGATTGCCATTTACAAATTATCTCTGTTCTTTAGTGTCTGAAAAACAATGAGAAGTTTCATTTCCCAATTTAATTATTTTCGCGTTTCGACCGCACACAGTTTTCCAGACGCTTTCGCAGACGAAAAATTTTCACGCGCATTTGTTCGACGGAAACGCCGACCTCTTCGGTCAGACGGCGGCGCAGTTCGGTTAATTTTTCGTATGGAGCGTCGGTAAAATAACCTTGCAGAAAAATTTTGTCCTTTGCCGGCAAGCTCTTAAAACATTCGCGGAAAAATTGAAAATCGTCAGTTACGACATCATTCGACAACTTGTTTGTCTCGTGATGAAAATCTTCGGCAGCATTTTTTTCCTTTTGCGAAAGGCGTAATCGTTCGAGGAAAATCAGCCGCGCCACGCCGAAACTGTATTTTTTTATATCGTCAATCGGTGTCTGCTGCGCGACTTTGACCGCCGTCCGGTCGAGCGTTGCGTCCGCCGCCGCTTCCGGTTCGGAATCGCCTTTTAACGCAAAAAATCTGACGAGCGAATCGCGCAGATTCGTATAAACGGCAGCGGCTTCCCGCTTGTCTTCGGAAAACTCGGCGAGCAGCAGATTCAGCGATTCGGCGGTTAGGGTTTTTGCCACAATTAAAGTTGATTTTTACGTTCGCCACATTATCGCCTTAAACGCCCGTTTCGACAACTTTTGAAGCCGCTGACTTGTGTCCGTTTTCGACATTCAATATCATCGAACAAAAGAAGAAAACAATAAAATAATGACCGAACAAAAACCGAAACGAGTATTTTTGATTGATACGATGTCGCATATTTTCCGCGCCTTTTTCGCGCCGATGGGAATGCGGCAGGAGCCTTTACGCAACTCGAAAGGGCAGGTTACGCAAGCCGTTTTCGTGTTTACGAATATGCTGCGGAAACTGCTCAAAGACGAAAATCCCGATTACGTCGTCGCCATTTTCGATTCGGCAACGCCGACTTTTCGCCACGATAATTTCGCCGCATATAAAGCCAACCGCGCCGATATGCCGGACGATTTGAAATCGCAGATGCCTTATATCAAAAGGGTTTGCGAGGCGTTTAATATCCCGATGTTAAAGTCGGACGGATTTGAAGCCGATGATATTATCGGAACGCTCGCGCACAAAGTCGCCGCGAAAAATATGCAGGCGGTCATCGTTTCCAACGACAAAGATATGTGCCAGATCGTGCGCGATCCGTTGATTGTTTGTATGCGGCAGAATTCGCAGAATGTGAAACGCAAAGTCGCCGTGCCGCCGATTGAATGGTGCGACGAGGCTTGGGTGCAGAATAAATTCGGCGTTACGCCTTTGCAGATTATTGATCTTCTCGGTTTGATGGGCGATGCGATTGACGGAATTCCGGGCGCGCCGGGAATCGGCGAAAAAGGCGCGACGAAAATTATTCAGCAGTTCGGTTCGGCGGAAGAAGCGATGAAACGCGCCGGAGAGATGACGCACAAAACTTACCGCGAAAGTTTGCAGAACAATCAGGAAATCATTCGCCAATCCGTCGAACTCGCCACGATTCACATCGGCGTTCCGGTCGAACTCGACCTCGATTCATTCAAGTATGACGCACCGAACCGCCAACTTGCTTATCAACTTTTCCGCGAGTTGGAATTCAATACTCTGACCCGCGAATTTGCCGATTCCGCGCCGCTGTTTGCCGGTTTGGACGATAGCGGCAACGCGCCGCTCGTCAAGACTGAACGCCGTTATCAAATCATAAACACGCGCGAAGATTTGGATAAACTGATTCGCCAGCTCTGGGAAATCGAGCATTGGACGTTCGATGCCGACGACGAAAATTCGCCGAAAAACGCCGGTGCTTACCAGCGCAAAGAACCGTGCGGCGTGGCAATCGCTACGGGCGCGGGCGCGTCGTATTACATTGATTTGAAAAATTTTGAAGGCGGACAAGCCGAAGCGATTGCGCCGCTCAAAGATATTTTGTCGAACGGCTTTCTGTCGAAAGCGACGCACGATTGGAAGCGCAATCTGGCGATTTTGAAAACCATCGGCATCGAACCCGAAGCCGTCGAAGACGACACGATGCTCGCCGCTTATCTGCTCGATTCGAGTCGTCCGAGTTACGCCATCGAGATTTTGGCAATGCAGAATTTGAGCGAAGATGCCGCGACGGAAATTCCCGAAGGCTGGACGGAAGCGCAGTATCGCACCGCCGAACGCGCCGATTTCGCATTGCAGATCGCGCACGGTTTGCGGAAAAAATTGCAGGAAGACGGATTAGAACAAATTTACACCGACATCGAATTGCCGCTTGTGCCGCTGCTTTATCAGATGGAAATGTCGGGTTTAAAAGTTGATACGACAGTTCTGAAAGGTTTGTCGGATTTCATTTCGACCGAAACCGACGTGCTGACGGAGAAAATTTACAAACTCGCCGAGCGCGAATTTAACATCGGTTCGCCAAAACAGGTCGGGGAAGTTTTGGCGGAATTAAATATCGGATCGAACAAAAAAACGGCAACCGGGCAGATGTCCACGAGCAAAGACGTGATGCTCGAACTTGCCGAAATGTATGAGCTGCCGCGCCTGATTTTAGATTTCCGCGAACTCGACAAACTCCGCGCCACTTACGCCGACGCGCTGCCGAAACTGCTCGGCGCAGACGGCAGAATTCACGGCAATTTAAATCAAACGGTTGCGGTTACGGGACGATTGAGTTCAACCGACCCGAATCTGCAAAATATCCCAATTCGCACTGAACTCGGTCAGCAAATCCGCAAGGCGTTTATTCCTGAAGCAGGCTGCAAATTAATTTCCGCCGACTATTCGCAGTTGGAATTGAGGCTTTTAGCTTACATCACCCGCGACGAACGAATGCTCGACGCATTTCAGAACGGTGAAGACATTCACGCGCAAACCGCTGAATTGGTTTTCGGGGCGAAAACTCCGGCGGAATTAAAAATTGCCCGCCGCAACGCCAAAATCACGAATTTCGCCATCGCCTACGCGGTCGAAGCCTACGGGCTTTCCCAGCGCGTCGGAATCTCGCGCGTCGAAGCCAAAAAAGTTATCGAAGATTACTACGAAACTTACAAAGGCGTGAAAAAATTTATGGACGAAACGCCCGAAGTCGCCCGCGAACAAGGCTACGTTTCTTCGATTTACGGTCGCCGCCGATACGTTCCGGCAATCAAAGACCGCAATTTCAATCTGCGCCACCGCGCCGAACGCGAGGCGATCAATATGCCGATTCAAGGAACGGCTTCCGATATTGTCAAAATGGCGATGCTCAAAGTTGATGACGCTTTAAAGCGTGAAAACCTGAAAACGCGAATTGTGATGCAGGTTCACGACGAACTGCTCCTGGAATCGCCGGACGATGAAGTCGAACGCGCAATGGCAATCGTCAAACGCGAAATGGAATCGGTGGTCGAATTGGACGTGCCGCTGACTGTCGAAATCGGCGCGGGCGAGAATTGGATGACGGCGAAATAACGGCAAACAAGAAACTTTTCGAGATTTTCTCCGATAACGTGATTGAAAGTTCCAAAAACCGAAATCATTTTAAGGAGAAAATCTCGTGGGCAAAGTCAGCGAAACCGCCGTCAAAAATTATTCGTTAATCGAAAACGGGGGGAAATTTCATCCGGCTAAAACTTCCAAAAACGCCGATGCGGTGATTTTAATCGGCAAACACGCCGACAGTCCGACGGCTTTTCTTGAAAAAGCCGGTTTGGACGCGGGCAAATACCGGCAAGTGGCGTTGAATTATAAATACGCCGCTCCCACCAAAGCGAAAACCGAGAAAGTTACCGCGACATCTTCGCCCGCCGAATTACTGAAAAACCCGCGCGTTCGCGCTCTGCTCGACACCATCGCTTTTGCCGAAGGAACACGCGGCAACGGCGATTACAAGCGCGTCGTTTATGGCACGGTCATCGGTCCGGCGAATCCGAATCTGCCGTATGATCGCTCGCTCGTCGGGAAACGCAACGTGCTGGTCAGCGATTTGCGCCGTCATCCGAATCTGCTCGTGCAGGTCGCGCCCGGATTGCGAAGCAGTGCCGCCGGACGGTATCAGTTTTTGAATACGACGTGGCGCGGTCTCGGAATGAAGGATTTTTCGCCGCGTTCGCAGGATTTGGCGGCGATCAAATTAATGCAGAGTCGCGGAATGATCGCGCCTTTATTGCGCGGAGATTTCAACGGGGCAATCCATAAAGGCGCGCCGGAATGGGCGAGTTTGCCGACCGCGAACGGCGGCAGTTTTTACGGCGGTCAGGGCGCGAAAAGTTTGAGTTCCCTGCGAAGCGTCTATGCCAAAGCGTTAAAACATTATCAAAAAAACCCGACCGCGCCGACTAATCCGACCAATCCGACGAATCCAACCACGCCGACTGCGCCGAAAACTTTGAAGCGCGGCAATCGAGGACACGCCGTTGAAGTTTTACAAGACCGTTTGATCAAACTCGGCACGATGTCCAAAGCGCAGCAAAGCACCGGACTGGGAATTTTCGGACCGCGCACTGAGCGCGCTTTAAAAAGTTTTCAGCGCAGCGTCGGCATCAAACCGAACGGGCAGTACGGCGCGGCGACGCGGGCGGCGATGGAAAAGATTTTCGACGGCAAAATAAGACGCGGCGCGGAAAACAGAATCGTCAGACAAGTTCAATCGAAACTTATTCAGCTTAAATATATGACCCGCGCCCAGGTCAATACGGGACCTGGAATTTTCGGACCGCGCACGGAAAAAGCCGTCGAAAAATTTCAGGCGAAACACGATTTGAAAGCGACCGGCATCGTTGACACGAAAACCTTCAGCGCGATTTTGCGAGCCAAACCGCCGCGCAGCAGTCAGCCGTCGCCAACCAACGGCAAAGCCCCGACTTACAAGCGTTGGAATGTCATCAGCACCGGCGACGGAGCGAACCGGCAGGCTGACGGCTGGGAAGATTTACAGCCGCATCACGGTCCCGCCGGACAGACGACGAATTATGTAATGCGCGGTTTGACCTTGAATCATAATTTGCTGAAACGCGACATCGTTCTAACGCGCCCCGGACAAAGCAATTTCGGTCAGGCAGTGCCGTCGCCAATCAAAGGAAAAGTTCTGTACGCGGGCAATGAAAACGACGGTTACGGCAACAAAGTCGTCGTCAAAGATTTCAAAACCGGGCAGGTCGTTTTGATCGGGCATCTGAATTCGATCAGCGTCAAGCGCGGTCAAAACATCGTCTATGGGCAGAAGCTCGGCGGACAGGGTTCGACCGGAAACTCGACCGGAGCGCACGTTCACATCAACGCCGATCCGTCGGTTATTAAACGCTGGGTCGCGGATTTGGCGGACGGAAAATTTGACGGCGTTCGCAAACGGTTCGATGTTGGTCGCCGTCCGTAGTACGGAAGGCAAAAGGCAAAAGGTGAAAGGCAAAAGTGAAGAAATAAATTCCGAACTTTTGCCTTTTGCCTTTTTCCTTAAAATTTATGTGTAGCCTAAAACCAACGCCTTAACGAGCAAAATCCAGCCGTCAATCAGAACGAATAAAAGTAATTTGAACGGCAGCGAAATAATTGTCGGCGACAGCATAAACATTCCCATCGCCTGTAAGATATTGGCGACGACTAAATCAATCACCAGAAACGGGACGAATAAAAGAAAGCCGATGACGAAGGCTTCGGCGAGTTCGCTCGTGACGAATGCCGGGATGATGACGCGGAATTCGGTCGGCTGAATTTCGTTCGGGTCGTTGCCGTTGCGCTGGGCGATTTTCTGCGCCCAGCCGAAAAATAATCCTAAATCTTCCTTGTGAACGTGGCGCAGAAGAAATTCGCGCAGCGGTTCGCGCCCGCGTTTCGAGGCTTCAAAAATTTCCCTGACCGACATCTCGGAAAAAATCGCGTCCGATTTGCCGATGTCGCCCGCCTGCGCGTACATTTTTTCGACGACCGGAGTCATTATGAAAATCGTCAAAATCAATGACAAGCCGGTAATAACCTGATTCGGCGGAATCTGCTGCGTGCCGAGCGCGTTTCGCAAAATCGAAAGCACGACCGAGATTTTGACGAATGAGGTCAGCATAATCATTGCGAACGGAGCGAGCGCGAGAAAGCCCATCACGATAATCAAAACCGCCGGATTCGCCGTACCGTCGTTCGCGGGCGGCGCGTCTGATTTCTGGGCAAAACTGACGAACGTCGTAAAAAGTAAAATAAAAACGCTCAAACAAATCTGCCGCGCCGTCTTTGATGGGAACGGATTTTTCAGTTGAAATTTATTTATTAACCACATAAAACTATTTCTTTTTTTTCCAAACGCTTTCCATAATTTGATTGAACGATTCGCCCGCTTTTTTAAATTGCGGATTCATTTCACTCTTCGCCGCTTCGAGTTTGGCGACCGCCTCTTCGACCTCTCCGCCGTCGAGTTCGGTGATTAGCTGAACGCCGCTTTCCGAGACGGCGAGCAGAAGATATTTGCCTGCCACCTCGACGACCATCAAACGCTTTCTGGCTTCGAGCGATGCGCCGTCAACGACGCGGACGATGCTTCTATTAAAAGAAACGCCGTTCAGTTTCGGCAGAATATATCGAAAAATCAAAACCGCCAGACCGCACACCAGCGCGAGCGCGAACGCCGTCTGCAAAAGCATCCAAAGCACATCGAGCAGACCGACCGACGGCGTAATTTCCGTCGTCTGCCAGAGTAAAAATGCGAAATTGTAATTTATATCAATCACTTTTTAACGCAATATCTGAATGATTCGCACGCCGAGCCGGTTTTCGACTTCGACCAGTTCGCCGCGAGCGACGATTTTATTTTCGATCAATAGATTAACCGGATCGGCAGCCGACGCGCCGAGTTCGATAATTTGATTGATTCGTAAATTTCCGACTTCTTCCAAACTAAGTCGTCTGGCTTCGAGTTCGACGCGCAAAGTTACGGCGAGATTTTCCAGCGCGATGCCGCCGCCCGCGCCGAATTCTTCGCCCGCCGTTTCGCCGCTGCCGAGTCCGTTTGTTTCAGTTTCTTCATTCGACATAGATTTTCCCAAAAATTGCGGATCGTCCGCTTCGTCAAAACGCTCGACGGCGACGCGCAGCGGTTGATTCGATTTGACTCGGCGCAACAAAGTTCCACCGTCGTTGCCGCCGACCGTTTCTTCAAATTCATCGGGCGATTTATTTTCAAACGGAATAATTGTGCCGACAATTTTGATGTGTTCGCCTTCACTTAAAAATATCTCCGCGCTTCCTTTTAACTCGCCGCCGTCAATCGAAAAGTTATGTTTTTCCGTCAGCACGACATCGCCCGTTTCCAGTCCGGCGACATCGGCGAGCGTCATTTGCGCTTCGCCCAAAAACAGTCGCGCCCGCACTTCTTTGACGCGATTACGCAGTGAATTCCAAATCGTTCGACGGCGCGGCGCGGTACTTAAAAGTTCATTTTGATTCGCGTCGAGGGCGGCGAAAGTTTCCGGCGCGGCGTAGATTTTAACGATGCTGTTGAGGAACCCGTGAACCGTCTGCCAGTTGGCGACGAGCAGCGAATTTTCCGCGTCGGTGTTTTTCAGACGATTCGCCAGAGCCGGAGTTTTGCGGCTGAGACCGCGAAATTTGAACAGCGGCGCATTGATGATTTCGTTTGCTTCGTGCGTCAAATTGACGGCAAGAAATTCGAGAACGGCAATTTCACTCGGCGTTAATTCTCTGACTTTTGCCCGGTCGGATTTTTTTTCACCGAGCATCGCGTCCACCAGCCAGACGGCGAAAACATCGTCAATCTCGACGGCAAAAACGGCTTCGCTCGTTTCAAAACCGCAATTCAGCCACCAGGAATCGTCCTCAGTCGCGGCGATTTCATTCGTCTCGCGTTCGGTCAAAAATAAAAACTCAATCGGATGTTCCGTGCCGAAATCCAACATTCGCGCCAAAGCATCGGCGAGTCGGCGCGGTAATTCAGCGGAAAAGTCGGCGGGCAGATTGCTCCGCAGCGCGTTCCAGTCAACCGCCTGCCGCGAAACTTTCGGCAAACGCCAAACCCACGCCGGTTTTTCGTCTTCGAGCGACGGCGCAATCTCTATCTCAAGATTTTCTTCGAGCCGTGCGGCGGCGAAAATATCCGAGGCAAACGGATCGGCGGAAGTTTTTTCGGCTTCACTTTTCAGCGCGTTTTTTTCTTTTGCCGGCGGCGAATTCATACGGACAATTTTTAATTTTCACGGCAGCCGTTTAATCGTTTCGTGGCGTTAAAAAGTTCCGGCTGGCGATTTTCGATAAAATTTATAATCCGTATTATACAATTTTCGCCGCCGGATAATGAATCGCCGATGATTTTTAATGTTTGTGATTTGGAGACCGGGAAAACGGAAAATCTCAAGAAAGTACTTTTAAACGGCTTACAGGCAGATTTGACGAATTGGATCAACATCAATCGAATTCCCCTTTTAACCCGATTGACTCGACCCAATTTGTCAAAGCTGCCTGTAAAAACTGTGCGCCGATTTAGAAAAATTGATTTTTCCAACCGCGTCTTAAATGTTTAAAAAAATCTGTTCGGCTTCGATTAAATCTCTTTTTAGAAAATACCTTCCGAGCGCGTCCAATCGTGCTTGTTGTTTTATGATTATCGGCGGGTCGAAAAAAAAGTTTCCTGAAATTTTCATTTTTTTTATTTTATAAAGAAACTTTTTTGTTGATGTGCCGATAACAGCTAATGAATAATGCTTAAAAATTTATTTTGGGAGTGCAAAATTTTATGTCAGACGCAGTTTCGGGAATCGTTCAAAAACAGTTGAGTTCAAACGCATCGGGAATGCAGAACCAACAGTCTCAGCAGACGCAGACGGGACGTTCGTTTGAAAACATTTTACAAAACAGCAGCCAGCAGTCGGCGGAAACGCAGGGCAGTCAAACCGCGCCGAATATCACCAATGATAAAAAGCTCGACGGAATGCGGCTCGATTTGATCAACCGCTATAACAATCTGCCGTCCGGCGCACCGTCGGTGTCGGCGGTGTTCCCGGAATTTCTCGATACGAAAACGAGTATGGTCGGTTTCAAAAAGATTTTGAACGACGCGCTCAACAGCGGCTTAAATAAAAATCAAAGCAAGGATATGGTCGGAAAATTTACCGATGTCGAAAACGAATTCAAACAGCTCGACTCGATTATGCGTTCCGATAAAAATCTTTCGCAGGGCGAACTGCTCGGTTTGCAAGCCAGACTTTATCAGGTTTCGCAGCACATAGACGTTCTGAGCAAAGTCGTTGACCAGATGACCGGCGGCGTGAAAACGATTCTGAATACGAATGTTTAATTGATTTTCGGAGGTTCGCAAGAAAAATGGCTGTCAACAGAATAGATTTATTTCCGCGCCCGGTCGAAACCAATAACGAGCCGCGTCAAACCGAAACGCAGCGCAGTCAAACCCGCGAAACTTTCAGCGCGTTAAATCAGAATCTGAAAACCGCGCCCGACAAACAGAAACCGGCGCGTGATTTGTGGAGCGACGACGCTTCCAGACAGCAGACTTTTGAAGAATTAAAAACTCTGGTTCGCGCCGTCCAGACCGGTGAAACCGATCCGTTCAAATTAACCGATGTAATTTTCTACGCCAGACATCCTGAAATGATTGGGAAATCGCTGGCGAATCAGCCGGAGATGCTCGACGAATGGAATTCGATCAGCGCACTGCTCGTTCATCCGACGCTGAACGAAGTCGGAAATATTCTGGGCGCAAATCTCGAATCGGGCGAAATCAAAGGCAAACAGGCAATCGAAGCGGCATTCGTCGGTGCGGCGAATTCTAAAGTCAAAAATCTGCCGATCAGCGGTGTTTCCAATAATCTTTATGACGACGTGATTGCACGTTCGGTCGAATGGTGTCCGGGACTTTCGCCGCACGTTTTGAAAAGTCTGCTGGCGCAGGAATCGAATTTCCGTCCTAAAGTCATTAACAGTTACGGTTACGCGGGCATCGCACAGTTCGGCAGAACGGCGGCGCGGGAAGTCGGTTTGAACGTCGGCATTGCGGGCAGCGCATCAGACGAAAGATTAAATCCTGACAAAGCGATTCCGGCATCGGCGCGGCTTTTAAACATCAAAGCCAAACGGTTGGGCGAAATCGCCTTTTCCAAATACGGGCAACCGGGCGGCACGGAATTCTGGAAATTCGTTTTGGCGGCTTATAACGGTGGGGAGGGAACGGTCGCGCTGGCGATGGGCAACGCTCATCGCGTCGGTGTGGCGAAGGCGCGGTCGGAAGGTTTAGTCGGCGCGGATGTCGTGCGTTACGCCAGAAACTACGCCTCGAATTGGGAAAATCTGAAGATCGGCGGTACGTCTTCACCGCTCGGACAGGCGGCGGCACGATATTTCCCGACGATTGCGGCGCAGAAATACGTTGAAATCGGCAACTACCCGACGCAAATCGTCGGTCGGGCAAAAAGCTAGATTTTAAGGTTAAAAA
>CAXTKJ010000021.1:4564-13952 GCA_964244835.1 uncultured Pyrinomonadaceae bacterium | reverse complement strand
AAAATAAAAAGCCGGATTGAAAATTTTCAATCCGGCTTTTTTTCCCTAACTTTCTAAATCCCGACTTACGCTTTCATATTGGTAATAACCGCCATCATCGCGTCGTGGCTCGATTTCGCCATATTCGTGCGCGTCGCCTGTTCTTCATTCTGCATCTGCTGCTTCATTTGAAGAACAAAATTATAGTCAGCCATTTGCTGCTGATATTTTAACATTGCTTCCTGGTCAACTGACCCGTCTCCTTTGTAGAGACCCGTTGGTTGTGGTTTGGTTGGTAAATCTATGCCTGCCATATTTTTTTCTCCTTTGAATTTAAGTTTTTAATTTCTGCAAATATTCCGTCAAAACTAAGAACATTTCCGCTTTTGTTAAAGTTATCGGCGAGCGTAGAAAAAAGTTTCCGAAAAAATATTTTCTCGGAAACTTTTTTATCTAAAATCTTTTTTTGCTTTCAGATTTCTTTTTTCTCTCCGCCTTCAAAAGTATTGTTGGCGGTTAGAGTGTCGTTATCAAATTGATTTGCAGATTTGTCCAAACTGAAAGTCTCCGCATCGTTTGCCGAACTACCATCGAGCGACACTCGCAAAAATTGCAGATTAACGCCGCGACCGCGCAGGATGTTTGCCAGTTCTTCCGAATGATTTTCGATCTGCGACCGGACTTTTTCGTTGGCGGCGAGAAATTCGATTTGGACTTGGGAAGCATCGCCGGTCGTGATTTTGACTTTCAAACCTTCCATCACCGAACGCTTTAGTTCGAGCGTAATTTCGCGTTTGCCGTCGAGTTTGGTTAATTTTCTGACGGCGGAAATCATTCGTTCCAAATCGGCGATGTGAAGAATCGAACGTGCCGCGAAATTTTCGCTCAGGTGCGCGGTGTGATTGATGTCGCTGCCAAAACCGCCGCCGCCGAAACTGCCGCCGAATTGCGAGCCGTTTCTTTCGATTCGGTGGTCAACCGCCGCGTTATCGGCGGAATCTTTATCGCGGGCGGCATTACTTTTCCGGTCTTTTTTTTCGTCTTCGCGCCGCTGTTCGCCAGCGTCGTCGTTCGCCTGCTTAGTTTTTTGCGGAGTCGTCGCCGATTCTAAAATGCCGCTGAATTTCGTTTCTTCCTTGAACGGCGATTCGGTTTGCCGGTGTTTTAACGCCGCGCTTTCCTCATTTTTGACGGCTTGCCGCCGCGCCTGGGCAACCCAATCGGCGCGGCGGTCGTTTTTGTTATCGTCGGAGTTGTCCTTCCAGTAGTTCGTATTGATTTTCATCTCAAAAACCTCCGCTGAAAAAAAAGTCGCGCCGAAATTTACGGCAGAGAACCTTTGCGAACGCTTGATTCAGTCGCTTTTTTGAAATACTTGGTCGCCTTTTTGCTTTCGCCCTGCGCGACTAAAGCATCGCCCATTCCTTTATAGGCGAGCGCGAAATCCTCGTTCTGGTCAATCGCTTCCCTGAAAGCCTGTTCCGCCGCTTTCGCCTGACCGTTCGCCAGATAAACTTTTCCCAGACTATATTGCGGCAAGGAAGATGTCGGCAAAATCTGCAAAGCCGATTTGAAATAAGAAATCGCCGCCGGGTAACTGCGCTGGTTATAGGCGATTTGTCCCTGCGCGATCAGCGACTGGGCTTTGGCAGTCGAATGATTCGGATTTCCCTGCAAGGTTCTCGCCGTCTGCGCGACGACGCTTTTCCAGTCCTGCACGGTTACGCCGGATGACTGCTGAAAACTCATAAAACGATTGATAATCTGGTCGGGCGTTTCCGAATTGGAATTGGAACTCTCGTAACTTCTGTTTGATTTGACCGCCGGAACATTCGATTTTGCCGGATATTGTTTCGGCTGCCGATTGACTTTTTTCGCCGCCTTTTCCGTCTTTTTAACCGGAGATTTCGTTTCCGTTTTAGGCTTCGCGGGTTTAGTTTCCGGCTTCAAGTCGTCATTGATGCTTTGCCCATAAACGGTTCCGCCGAGCGTTAAAAAGATTGCAAAAAGCAATACCGGTAATTTTAAGTATCGTTCAAACATAAATTTGTAAATCTCCCTTTTCGATAAAATTATTGGTGCGTGAATGTTACTTACGCACGACGATATAGCGAAATCCGAGCAGTTTCGAGGCGCGGTCTTCCGGTCGCGGCAGCCTCAGTTTAATCGTCAATAAATCGCGCTTCACGTCGGACGAACCGCTTTTGATGACGCGCTGATTCGATTTTTCGTATAAAATAGGCTTGCCGAATTCGTCAACATATTGATCGCTCGTCCATTCATAGACATTGCCAACTAAATCATAAATGCCCGACGCGGTACGCCCTTTCGGAAAACTTTTCACGGGACGAATTTTCCCCTTCGATTCCAGACTTTCCGCCGCTTCGTCATTCCATTCATTGCCCCAGGGATAAACGAAACCACCGCTGCCGCGAGCCGCCAATTCCCATTCGGCTTCGCTTGGCAAACGCACCGTCGCGCCGATTTTTTTGGACAGCCATTCGCAGTAATCGTTCGCGTCCGCCCACGTTACGCCGACGACCGGCTCGGACGCGCCGCCGCTCGGAAACTTGCCGTCCTTCCATTCAGTCGGAGCTTTGCGTTTGGTTTCTTCGACGAATTCACCGTATTGCGCGTTGGTAACTTCGGTTTCGCCAATGTAAAACGGCGCGACCGCTACGCGGCGCACCGGCAATTTCGTATCGCCGCCGCCCAGCGTTACTTCCCCGCCGTCAACCCGAATTTCACCTGCCGGAGCTTTGACGACTTCCGGCGCAGCAACCGAAACAGGCGTTGGCGCGGTCGAATTATTGTTTAAGTTAGAATTTTCGACTGTCGAATTTTGATTACTGATCTGCACGGCAATCGAATCTTTTTCCGGCGTGAGACGGTGATTCGTACCAAACATATACCAACCGCCAACGCCTAAAATCAATGCCGCACCGAAACAGATAATACCGGCGACGGTGAACGGAATCAGCCGCGATTCATCTGGTTTTTCGTCGGGATTCGGTGAATTTGTCAAATCGTAAATTCTCCTTAAGTAAAATTCTTTTATTCATTTGACCGCGCAATATGATGATTTTAGCCTGAATCTAAGATGCCGCGTTTTTTCAGAGCCGTTTGCAGATGCTTGACGGCGCGGGCGTGCAGGCGCGAAACCCAGGATTTCGTAACGCCCATCTGCACGGCTAACTCGGTCATGGAAAGATTTTTGAAATAAATCTTTTTCAGAAGTTCGCTTTCTTCCGGCTCGATTTCGTCTAAAACCCGTTTGATCGCCGCGAGCAAATCGCGCTGTTCGTAATCGGCGTGTTTGAAAGCCGCATCGTCTTTCACTTCCATCGCGCCTTCGGCATCGAGCGATAAAAAATAAATCGGAATCAAATTGTCAACCAGTTTTTCGATTGACTGCACTTCGTCGTTCACCGTCGCCGCGCCCGTTTCGTGAATCGCGTCGTCGACTTCGGTCATCAGCATTTCGTTGGCGTTGGCGGCGAATCGAAACTGGCGCGAACGCGAAATCGCACCCATTTCGCGCAATCCGTCGTAGATCGCGCCTTTGATGCGGTAGAACGCAAAAGTTCCGAAGCTGTTGCCGCGCGTCGAATCGAAACGCTCGCTGGCTTCGATTAAACCGAGCTGACCGTAAGCGACCAAATCTTCAAATTCCGGCGCGAACGGCAGACTATTGGCAATCTTCTTCGCCAGATGCAAAACCAGAGGCTTGTGCTTCTCAATCAGCCAGTCGCGCTCGGCTTGTTTTTTTTCCCTTAACCAATCATTTGTCATCGTTTTTGGGAACGCTGCAGGAAAATAGTTTCAGCTTTTCTTTGTATTTATCTTAATATAATTTTATGCTTTGATAAAGTTTTTGAACATTTTAACGGTATGCGAAAAAATCAGCGGCGGCGTTTCCCCTCATCAATTCTTCTATTATTGACAGTCGTTTTACTAACGGCGTGCGGTAAAATTCCCGTCGCCGAAACCGACAGCGAAGCCGAAGCCAATTTGATGCACGACATTTTGTACACGAGCCGTCTGCACGTCGAAAAAGTTCAGAAAGGCGGCGAAAAACCGTCGTGGCAAATCATCATTGACGAAGGCTGGTTCGGCGAAGAAGAAGCCTCGGTCGCTATGCAGATTCTCAACGATCACGGGCTGCCGCGCACGAAAACGGCGTTGCCGGTAACGACGAATGCCTACGGTATGGAAACGCCCGAAGAAATCAAAAAACGGCAGAACCGCGAAAAGGAAATGCAGATTGAAAATCACCTTTACACGCTTCCCGGCGTGATTCGCGTGAGCGTAATTATCGCCCAGCCGGAAAACGATATTCTCGATTTGCAGAAAACGCCGCCGACCGCGACCGTCTCGATTGTGCAGACCGAAGCCGAAGCGAAATTTACGATTCCAAATGTGCAGAGTCTCGTCGCGGGCAGCGTAACGAACCTGAAACCGGAAAACGTCAATGTCGGCGTTTCGCAGCAGATTTTGCGCGAAATTCCGCTCGAAAGACTGAACGCGCAGCGGCGCAGTAATATGCTGCTCGCGCTCGGCGGCGGATTGATTGCCCTGCTCGCCGCCGCGCTCGGCGTGATCTGGTTCATCGTCAAACGGCGTAAAAAACAAAAGGTCGCAACGGAAATCGCGCAGTTGACCGAAGGCGGTGTCAATGAACTCGAAGCAAACGAACAACACGCTTTGAACGCCGCTGATGAAGATGGATATTAGTAATCAGACAAGTAAAAGTTTCGTTCTGAGTCCCGCCTTTAGGCGGGACTCAGAACGAAAAGCAAAATCGAACGAAACTTTTACTTGTCTGATTAGCTGTCTTAAGAATCAGGAATTTTAAATGCTGCATTTTTCATTCTAAATTTTATGCAAAAAAATGAAGCATTGAGAATTTACAATTCGAGATGCATTGTAGTAATTGTCGCCAGAATTTGAGATTTCAAATTTTGCCAAAGTTGATTCAAAATGCAAAATCATTCGCCTGAACGATTGGAAATTTTTCTCGCGCTCGCACTTAAATCCGGCGCGAAACAAAACATTTCCGCGCAAAATATCAAAGAAACGTCTGACGAAATTGTTTCAGAAGCACTGGCGAACGAAGATTTACCGGCAATTTTTAATTATTTGTCCGAGAAGGAATCGGAGAAATTCAGGAAACTGCAAGCCAATTATCAAACTAAATCTGCTGAGGAAAAAGCCGAATGGCGTTCGGCGATTTTGCAGAAAATCGGCACGGACGAGCAGTTGATTGACGACGCGGTTCACTGGTCTTACGTCGGCGAAGCGTTGCGAAACGAAACGACTGCCGTCCAAAAAATCATCTTCGATTTTCTGCCGTCCGAACACCGCAAAACGATCACATTTTCGGCGGGCAGAACAAAGGAAAATTATCGAAAGTCGAAACAAACCGCGCTTCATAAAACGATTCGCCGCACTTTCTCCAAACAATTCGTCGCACTGCGCGATTTGCCGAGACCGACGGCGTTCGACCGTCTGAACGGAGCGCAGTTGGCGCGGCTGATTCGTTTGACCGGCATTCGTGAAGTCGCGCTCGCCTGTCTGCAAATCGAAGCCGTCGAACTGGTCGCCGCGTTTCTGCGGCGGTTTTCGGCGGAAGACACGCAAGCCATCGCCGCACAGTTGAACACGCTGCCGAAAATGTCCGAAGAGCGTCTGGATTTCGCTCAGAATCTCGTGCAGACGATGATCGAAGCCGAACCCGATCCGTCAGCGATGCTCGATTTGCTCGGCATTCATTTGACCGCCGCCGCGCTTTGCGAGAGTTCGCCGGAGCGCGTCGCTTATACGAATCAAAAAATGCCGCTCGAAGTTTCGGCGCAGCTGCCGGAAATGATCGCCGAACAGCGTGTCGAAACGCCGGAAAATTTGCGTGGGGAAATCAGCGCGGAAATCGAACAAACGGCGCAGACGATTTACCGCAGTCCGAGCGGCAGGAAGCTGACGAAATCCTGAATAAAGCAGATGAGATTTTATGAACGAAGATATTTTACTTATAGAAAAATCCAACCTGAACGTCATCAAACGCGGCGACGCGCAGGTTGATTCGATATTTTTCGGCAGAATCTTAAAACATCAGATTTTAAACGCCGAAGAAGCGGCGCGAAACATCGTGCGCGAAGCGAATGAACGAGCCGAAAATCACATCCTCGACGCGCTGACTGAAGCCGAAGCGATTCGCACTGAGGCTTATGAAAGCGGGCGCGAAGAAGCCTCGCAGGAATTTCTGGAAAATATCCTGGCGGCAAAAGAACAGCGGTCGCAGGCTTTGAATTCCGTCGAGCGCGACGTTTTAAAATTGTCGGTGAAAATCGCCGAGAAAATCATCGGGCGTGAAATCGAAACGGACGAAAATGTGCGCGGCGAAATTATTATAACGGCTTTGCGTCAGGCGAGACAGCAGGAAATGATGACCGTGCGCGTCAACCACGCCGACTTGCCGCTGGTCGAAAAAATGCGTGAACGGATTGATGCGTTCGGGCGGGCGCGATTTCTCGATTTCGTCGCCGATCAATCAATTAAAGAAGGCGGCTGCCTGATTGAAAGTGCGTCGGGAACGATTGATGCCAGACTGGAAACGCAGCTGCGAGTTTTTGAAAAAGCATTGCTCGCGCAAACCGCCGATAAACCGGAAGAAAATTAAACTTTGTGAACCTGCAATAATGTGCGGGCGCGTTTGACGGCTAAAGTCGTTTCGTTGTTGATATCGGTTTCGTTTTTCGGTTTTCGGGCGGCGATTTGTAGAGCTTTTCCCAAATCTTTCCGTGCCTTTTCGACTTCTCCGATTAACAAATACGCTTCGCCGCGATTAACCAGCGAGACGACATCGTTTCCTTCGATTCGCAGCGCGGAATCGAGATGTTCAATCGCTTTCGGATAATTTTTCAAACGCAGATTCAGCGCACCGAGTGCAGATTGAAAATAAGCGGTCGCGGGCGCAATTGCCAGCAGCCCCTCGAAAATCACGACGGCTTCGCTGTAACGTCCCTGCTGCGCAAGCGAATAAGCGATTTCCGAAATAATGCGAATCTCGTCCTTATTCCATTCCGCCGCCGCGCCGAGTGAGATTTGCCCTTCGAGCCATTGTTCGGTCAGATTTGTCTGTTCGATTGCCATTTTCCTCTACAAAAAATTTTACTCGAATTTCCGCCGTTCGTGAAGAATCGCGCCGATCTCGTCGCCGGTTTTTTGTTCCCTGCGGTTCGCTTCGATTTTTTTTTCGCGCCGCCAATTTTCGCGGTGTTTTTCGATTGCCTGTAATTCCTTCGTCGCTTCGGTCAGCAGTTGCAGAGCTTTTTCGACTTCCGCAGCGGCGCGTTCGACGATTATTTTTTGCAGTTCGACGGATTTGATCAGTTCCTTTTCAATCTCGCGCAAGTCAAATAAATGCTGACGATGAACGATGATTTCGCTGTTTTTCATTCCGCCGCGCGATTTTTCCATCATCGCGGTTTCCGCCATCCGCTGCGCTTGGCGGCAATCGGCGACGGCTTTTTTTCGCGCCGCTAATTCCCTTTCCGCTTCGGCGAGTTGAGCGCGTTTTTGCGCCAGAAATTCGACGGCGTTTTCCCGCGCTCGTTCCCTAACTTCGAGCAGTCTTTGTAGATTGTATTTTTCCGGTTTCGGCATTTTTTCGCGCTTTTCAGCTTCCCGTTCCGCCGAGTCGAATAGCGTATTCAAAGGCTTTATAGGCTTCGCCGAAAAAGTATTGCATTCGCGCCGCCAACAGCGGCAGAACGATTAAAATCGCCATCACGCCGACGAGCATTTTAACCGGCATACTCAGGAAAAAGACGTTCACCTGCGGCGCGACGCGATTGATAATTCCGAAAAATAAATCGGTCAAAAGCAGAGCGATCAAAGCGGGCGCGGCAAGTTGCAAGCCGATGGAAAGCACGCTCGCCGTCATCGTCGTAATCAGTTCGGCGGCAGGCGACCAACCCGCGCCGAATTTCGGAAAACTCAGAGCGGGAATAAAATCGTAACTTTGCAGAAGTGCGCTGATAAAAAGCCGGTGTGCGCCGATCAGAATGAACAACACGATGGCGAGTTGGAGTTTGAATTGTCCGATCTCCGAAACCTGCGATTGCAGTTGCGGCGCGTAAAGTTCGCCCATCGTCGAACCGCGCTGAAAATCAACGATTCTGCCCGCGACCTGCACGGCTTCAAAAAACAGGGACGCGACGAATCCGAGCGTAAAGCCGACGAAAACTTCTTTCGCCAGCAGCGCAATAAAACCGATTGGTCCGAAACCGAGCGTTTGCCCTGCCGGAACGGTCGCTTCCAAAGACGGGTAAAGAATCACGACGAGCGACATCGCCGTCGCCACTTTGACCCGCGACGGAACCGCCGCGCCGCCGAAAAACGGCACGATCAAAAAAAAGGAAACGAGCCGCGCAAAGCTCAATCCGACCAGAACCAGAAAAGTCTGCGGGCTTTGGGAAATCTCGAAAACCCGCAAAACCGTTTCCAATAATTTTAGAAATTCTTCCATCCGTTCGGTTTATTTTTAACCTTGCTGGCTCGCCTTAATCATCAGTTCAAAAACGCGGTAGCTGAACGATTCTAATTGCTTCATCATAAAAGGCGCGGTGATTAAAATCGTGAGAATCGTGGCGATAATTTTCGGCACGAAAGTTAAGGTTTGTTCCTGAATCTGCGTCAGAGCCTGAAAAAAACTGATGAGCAACCCGACGATCAAACTGACCAGCAGCGGAAGCAGCGAAAGCCAGATGACCAGCCACAGCGCGTCGCTGGCGATTTGAATATATTCGTTCATCTTTTCAAACTCCTGCGGAAATAAATTTAACGATATTCAAAGTTTGCCCGAATTCATTTGAAACGGCAAGTTTTTAGAAAAAAGCTGAAACAGATTGGAGCGCAAGCAAGATACTTGCGCTCCAATCTGTTGTAATTCATAAATTCTCTGAAAAATTAAACTAAAACTGACTGAAGCGAGGGCGCAAACGAATTTTCTTCGAGCAGATTAACACCGCCGGTTGAAGCGATTGCCGTCGGTCGGTCGCCGCTCAACCAACGCAGTCCCTGATCGGCTTCGACACCGATGACGACCCCGGAAATAAAGCCGACGACACCGCTGATGACGGCATCGGAACCCGGAACTAAACTGCCGATTGCCGCGCTCATCATCGCACCCGTCGCGCCCGCCGCAAAACCGTTTCCGCCGCCGAAGTTAGCATTGGAAGTCGAACCGGCATTGCCGATTCCTTTATTTTCCGAATTTTTGAAATTTTCGACCGAAGCGAATGAACCGCTGATTAACGCGCCGCCCAGAACCGTGCCGCCGTCGCGGAGGTACTGTTGCAGCACGCGAGTGGTTTCGGCCGAGGCTTCACCGTGAACGACCACCATCGGG
>CAXTKJ010000021.1:0-4554 GCA_964244835.1 uncultured Pyrinomonadaceae bacterium | reverse complement strand
ATGAAGTGTCCGTCGCAGTGTGGTTAACGATGCGCGTCGTGCCGTTGTCGGTCAGAATCGAACCGGCGTTATTACCGATGGCGATTGGCATTGATTTGTCCGGCGATTTCAATTCACCCGATTCGATTTTCTCTAAAACAATTCGATTCGCCGGAGCATTTTCACTAAACAAGATGGAGTTTTCCGCGTCGCCGCTGATTTCCTGACGCGCGGCAACTGACTCGCTGCTGTCGTTGACGGGAACAAATTTTCCTTCGCGCAATTCCTGCCGGATAGTTGGCGGCAACAATTCGATTTGATCGGTTTCAATAGCCACCTGGCGGGCGCGGAGTTGTCCCGTTTCGTTTAAAGTTACGCCGTCGGACTCAAAAATGTCCGCGCCGAAAGTTTCGTCAATTTGAAAACGCGCTCTGAAAACTTCCCTTTCGTTCGGCGGCAAAGTTTTAACGAATTCGTCGAGCGGAAGTTTTTCCGACTGCATCTCGTTCAGCAACTTTTCATATTTTGAAACGATTTCCGGTTCGGTGCCGTCCTGATTTTGAACGATTGGAGTTTCGGAAAGCTGCCGCACTTCGCGCCAGAAATCAGGCGGCTGATTTGTAAAATTCGAGAAATCGTCGTTGCCCTTAATCAAATTTATAAAATCTTTCCAGGAAAGCGGTTCTGAATTTTCCGTGAGATATTCCAAAGGGGACAGTGTTTCCGTCTCGTTCGGACTTGCGCCGTAATAATCAGGATAAGTCGCATTGCCGCCGTTTTCGTATGGCAACGTCCCGTTCGGACTATTGTCGTAGCCGTAATGGTTTCCGCCGTAACCGTTAGATTCCGGCGAATGCGAACTTCCGTAAAAGCCGTGAAAATTCGGCTCGATAACGGGTTCGTCAAAAACAACAGGTTCCCCGGAATTGTAACCGGGATTTTCGCCGGAATAAATTGACAGTAAATTTTGCTGGCGATATTGCGCCTGCCCGGTTTGCCAGTTTAATTCAAAATAAATTCCGCCGTTCTCGCTTCCGTCGCCGTAACCCGAACAATCAGGATTTATAACTATCGGCTCGTTTGTCGTTTCAGGATTTTGCGGCGCGGTCTGCGGCTGAACGGTCGTGTTCCGGTCTATGTTGCTGCCCACTTTTTTTTCTGCGCCTCCTTAAAAAATTTACAAAATCCTGCCTATATTATCGGCGGCGGCGAAAAAAAGTTTCCTGATTATTCCGTAGATATTTTTGCTGATCGGTCGGTTAAAGTTTGATTTGAAAACTGTCGAGAATTTTTCTGAATCGCGGCAGATATTGATTGAAATTTCCGACGGTCGCCGTGCAGGTGATAATGCAGATTTCGGCTTGCAGCAGGATAAAAGTTTGCAGTTGCTGAAGATTTAAGCCGTGCGCGGAAAGCCTCTGGACGATTTCAACCGCCGGTCTGCCGTTCAAAATCGTGTTTTCCTGCGACACGATTTGCAGTCCGGCGACTTCCTGTTGGGCGATGTCGAATTGGCGGTAGGCGTATTCTTCGACGCTCATCGTCAGATCAACGGCTTCCCGCGTAATCACTAAGTTCGGCGCGAATTCACCGATTTGAGACGGCGCGGCGAACGTAATTATAGAACGGTCTTCCCATTCTTCGGGCGTTTCAATCGTAAAATCGTTGGCTTGATAACGCATATTTTTGTCTATATTTCGAGATATTTTGTCATCAGCCTAAGATATTTCGCCGAAATATCTTAGGCTGACAGTAAATAATCTTAGGCTGACGGCAAATGATTTTAGGTTATCCGCTAAAAATCTTGAGTTTTCAAACTTTGAATTCTAAATTACGGACGAAGCGGGCAAGTAATTTTCCGCGTCCATTTCGCCGTATTGATTGCCGGAGAGCGGGCGCATCGTGATTCTGCCGACGGGTTGAATGTTTAATTCGGGCGCGAGTTCCTGATACGACAGCACGGTTAATTCGGGAAATTCGAGTTCGACCATTTTGCGTACGAAGCGGCGCACTTCCGCGTCGGTGATGATAATCGGTTTCTGCGCGGTCGGCGGCAACGATTCGACTTCGCGGCGAATCGCTTCGAGAATATCGTGGGCGATGTTCGGGTCGAGCGACAGATAAGTTCCCGTCGAAGTCCGGCGAATCGCGCCGCGAATGACATCTTCGATTTCCGGGTCGAGCATATTCACGAACAGCGTTTCGCGCACACCGGCGTAACGAAATGAAATATAACGGCGCAGCGAACTGCGAACATATTCGGTCAACTGCGTCGGGTCTTTTTCGATTCTGCCCCATTCTGAAAGAGCTTCGAGAATTGATTTGATGTCGCGGATCGAAATTCCTTCCTGCACCAATCTTTGTAAAACGTCGTTGACCTGCGCGAGACTGACGACTTTCGGGACGACCTCTTCGACTAACTTCGGAACGCCGCGAGCCGCGAAATCAATATACGCCTGCGTTTCTTGGATGCCGATAAATTCGTGCGCGTAACGCTTCATTATGCGCGAGAGATGCAGCGTAATAACTTCCGAAGGCTCCCAAACCTTTAAGCCCGCGAGTTCGGCGAGTTCTTTTTGCCAAGCCGGAATCCAGCAGCCCGGACGTAAATCCGCCGGATTGCGAACGTCTTCGCCATTGAGTCCGAAAACCGCGATATTCTCTGCCGAATCGTTGACGTAAACCGAATCTTTTTTGAGTGAGCCATAGACAATCGGAACTTCTTTGACGGCGATAAAATACTGCGTTTCCTCCAACGGCGCATTGCCGCTGACGTGAACCGACGGCAGCATCACTCCTAAGTCGTAATAAATCGCCGACCGAAGTTGCGGCAGTTCGGAGCGAAAAAGTTTTCCCTGCGCGGTGTTTTTGTCAATCAAGTGCGTGATGCCCGAACTGACGACGACTGCCAGAGGCACGGCGAAAGTCGGCTGCAAATCATCCTGTCCGACCGCCATTCCCGCCTTCATTGCACGTTCGGCTTCGGCTTCCGCGTCGCGCTTTTGTTTGCGATAAACAAAAAACGCCGCGCCGCCGATGATGCCGCTCATTATCAACGGCGACAACACAGGCATTCCGGGAAGAAGTGCCAAAACTAAAAGCAAACCCGACGCGATGGCAAGCGGTTTCGGATTGCCCAAAAGCTGCTGCCCGATGTCCGTGCCGACGGTTGACGCTTCTTCCGAACTCGCCACGCGGGTAACGACGATTCCGGCGGAAAACGTAATCAGAACCGAAGAAATCAGCGCGGCTAAACCGTCGCCGACCGTCAAAATCGTGTATTTATGCGCCGCCGCACCGATCTGCATTTTTTGGACGAGAACGCCTGACGTTAAACCGGCGACGATGTTAATCATTGCGATCACAATCGTCGCAATCGAATCGCCTTTGATAAATTTCATCGCGCCGTCCATCGCGCCGTAAAGCTGCGATTCGCGCTGTAATTCCGAGCGTAATTTTCGCGCCTGATCCTGCGGAATCAACCCCGAACGCATATCGGCATCAATGGACATCTGCTTGCCCGGAAGCGCGTCCAAAGTAAATCGCGCCGCAACTTCGGCGACGCGCTCCGCGCCTTTGGCGACGACGATAAACTGCACGACGAGAATCATCAAAAACATCACCGCGCCGACGATCAAACTGTCGCTCGCCGTCGTTTTCCCCAACGCTTCGATCACTTCGCCCGCGTCGCCGTGAATTAAAATGCTGCGCGAAACCGACACGCTCAAACAAAGTCGGAACAGCGTCGTAACTAACAAAATCGTCGGGTACGCCGTCAGTTGAAGCGGGCTGGAAATATACAGTGAAGTGCCGAGAATAACGAACGCGAGCGCGAGGTTGAGAATGATTAGAATCGAAATCAGCGCGGTCGGAATCGAGATAAAGAACGTGCCGATGGCGAGCATCACGCCGACCGGAAACAGCAAATCGGAATGCCGCGCAATCGTTTTCGTAAAATTGCCGTTCGTGATTTCCTGATAAATTTTACCGAAGGAGAATGTGGAGTTCGCCATAATAGAATTTGGAATTTATCTTTTGATTTAACTTCAGCCGACGAAAAACTCCAACAGCAGAAATATCAAAACCGCGCCGATTAAAGTTCCGATCATCATCGAAACGACTTCAAAAAAATTGAAATATCCGAAAAAACGGCGTTCTAAAAATGGCACGTCCGGTTCGACAACGACGTTTTCGGTTTCGCTTAAATGAATCGCGCCGTTCAGATTTTTTTGAATGCCCGCGCCGCGCTCTCGGTTTTCCAAAAGCGATTCGAGCGCGACGAGCGAACTCGGTTCGTGCAGTTTCAAAAACGGCAGCGTTTTATCATTCGGGCGCAAAGTGTTAAAGCTCACCACATCGCCGTTTCGCAGACGACGCGCCGCCGTAATCGCTTCGTCGTTGACGAAAACCGCTCCGCTGCGATGCCCTTCGATGATAATTCCGCTCCAATCTTTTCGCAGAATCGCGTAAAGAGCGGTGATTTGTTCGACCGCCGAAACTATTTCGCCCTTCGCGTTCACCCCCAAAGGCATTTCCGTCTGTTCGAGCGGAATGCGCCGATTTTCCTGCGTGCCG
>CAXTKJ010000020.1:75954-77094 GCA_964244835.1 uncultured Pyrinomonadaceae bacterium | reverse complement strand
AATCACCAGCCACGTCGGAATGGCAATCGAAAACCACAACATCATAGTCCAGAAAACGACCAGCGCGATTTCGCGTACGCTTCGCAGAATCGTTAAGGACGCGGCAAGTTGTTTCAAAAGACTAAGGAAAACGCGCCTGAGTTTTTTCGGCACGAACTTCTTATCTGTGATTCGTTCAAACCAACCGATAATCCCGACCGAGTATTTTTGATAAACGAACAGCCCGATAAAACCGCAAACAACGCCCGCCAACATTATATTGCCGAGCAGTTTGATGTAGCCGAATTCTTTCTCGCGTCCGGCGGGAACGTCAAACCACAAGAGATTGACCGAAAAAAAACAAATCAGCGAAGCCAGATCGAAAATCCGCTCAACGCCCAAAGTCATCAGCGCGGCGGACGGGCGAACACGGCGGTCGCGCATCGAAAGCCACATCGGACGAATCAATTCGCCGGCGCGTCCGACGATTAGAACCGCCGTAAATCCGATGGTCGTCGCGGCAAACAATTCCTTCAGATGCGTTTCGGTGATCGGCTCGAACAAAACCTTCCAGCGGTATGACCGCAGAAGATAGCCGAGACAGGTAATCGCAAACGCCGCGAACAGATAAAAACCGTTGGCGCGGCGCAGATTTTCGCTGACTTCCCGCCAATCCAAATTACGCCCGAAAAACCAGAAAATAAAAACGGCAACTAAAAATAAAACGATGAATTTTAGAGAATTTCGCAAAACCTTGCTCCGATAAACGGCGGAATAAAAATTAAAAAATATAAAAAGTCCGACTTCCCGCCAAAAAATCAAGATACATTATTTATTTGGAAAATTACAGCGATATTACTTTATAATCGTAGCGAAACCGCCTGAAATTTAATCGGAACTTTTATTTTTCGGCGAGCGTAACAAAATCTTGACAAAGCGGTTTTCGGGTTTTGTCGCTTTAATTAAAGAATAGAAATCTTCGCGGAGATTATTAAAGTTGGAAGCAGTCAAAGCAATTCCGGCAGTAACAGCGACGAATGGCGCGGAACTCGTACGGCGATGCCGTGCCGGAGACGGTTCGGCGTGGGAAGAAATCGTGTCGCAGTTTTCGCGGCGCATTTTCAATCTCGCCTTTCGCTTTACGTCGAGCGTCGAGGCGGC
>CAXTKJ010000020.1:53507-75944 GCA_964244835.1 uncultured Pyrinomonadaceae bacterium | reverse complement strand
GTCATCGGTTGACGCGGCGGAAGATTTGACGCAGGAAGTTTTCGTCAGGATTTATCGAACGCTCGAACAATACGACGCGAAACAGGGCGATTTGTCGAATTGGCTGATGCGTCTGGCGCGCAATTTAATCATTGACGATTACCGGCATCGCCAGCGCAATCCGCAGAACACCTACGCCGACGACGTGGAAGATCATACGTTTCATCTGCGGGCAGTCGGCAATTCGGCGCAGAAGGAAATCGAACGCCGCGAACTTGCGGCGCAGGTGCAGGAAGGCATTGACAAATTACCAGCGGATTTACGAACGTGCGTGATTCTGCGCGACATCGAGGAACTGACTTATCAGGAAATCGTTGATTTGCTGAAGATTCCCGAAGGCACGGTCAAATCGAGGATAAATCGCGGGCGCATCGAACTGGCGAAGATTTTAAGACGAATGCGCGTCGTCAATATCTGAAAACCGTATTCCGATTGCGAGCGAATACAAATACTGCAAGCAGTTTTGCGGTAAAAGAAACCGATGTAGAAAGTTTTTTGAGTTATGAAGTACGAAAACGAAAATACGGTCAACTGTGAACGGTTCGAGGAACTGTTGACTGATTATTTGGACAACGCGCTCGACAAACCGACGCGCGTCTTGATGGCGGAACACGCTCTGCGCTGTCCTCTCTGCCACGCGCTTTTGAATGAAGTGAAAAGCGCGGTGGAAGTTTGCCACGAAATCGCCGCGCCGAAACATTCCTTAACGCATCTCGAAGCCAGAATTATTTCGATGACCACGCCGGAAACCGCGATGGCGTGCGCCGATTTTGAAAATCATCTGACCGATTATTTGGATGGATTTTTGCCGGCGGCGGTTTTTCACCGCTGGGAACGCCACGCCGTTCTGTGCGATCAATGTACCGATTTACCCGGCGAAGTCGTCCGCTCGATTGCCGCCTGTTACACCTATAAAAGCGAAGAACTGCCGTTGCCCAAAGGCTTACACGCGAAAATTTTACAGGCGACGATTGGCACGGAAGAAGCAAAAGACGTGCAGCCGAATTGGATTTCAAAAGCGTCGGAATGGCTGCGCGGATTCAGTTTCCCGATTCCGATTCCGCAGCTCGCGCCGGTCGTAATGATTCTGACGTTCGCCTTTTTCCTGTTCAGCCAGACGGTTTCCGCCGACGGTTCGATCAGCGGAATGTATCAGAAAAGTTTCGAGCTTGCCGGACAAACTTATAAACAAAGCACCGATTTGATGTTCGGCGCGGAAAACGTCGAACCACAGCCAAAATCGAATCAACAGCCGGTTCAGGGAATTTATGTGGACAGCGAGGGCAAATAAAAGATGAATTGTGCCTATCACAATCAAAACACGGCGGTCGTCAACTGTAACGGATGCGGAAAGCCTTTGTGTCCGTCGTGCGATCACCGCATTAAAGGTTTCCCTTATTGTCAGGACTGCATCGTTTCGGGCGTTGAACTTTTGCGAAATTACAATCAGTCGTCCTACGCGCCGATCATCAAAAGGCAGACTTCGCCGTTCGTTGCCACGCTTCTGTCTATGATTTGTCCGGGTTTGGGCGCGGCTTATAACGGTCAGACGACGAAAGCCCTCGTTTATTTCGCCGTTTTTGCCGGACTTTTTCAGATGGCGATTTTGACCGGCGGAATGCCTTTGTTCGTTTTCGGGTTTATCGGAATGTGGTTTTTCGCCGCGCTCGACGCTTATCGGACGGCAAATTTACTGCGTTCGGGCGTTACACCGAATGCAGCGGAAGATTTCATCGTGCAGCGGTTCGCGGGCAATCCGAAACTTTGGGGAATCGTTTTAACCGCGCTCGGCGCGACGATTTTTATCAACGGATTTTTCAATCTGCGCGGTTTATTGCGCGTAGTTTTGCCGGTCGGGTTGATTGTTTTCGGCATCTATCTTTTGCGTGATTTCGTTTTCAAATCGAAGGAATCAAAGCCTGATTTCGGCAGTTACGAATCGCAAATGACGACACCGACTTTTGCCGCCGCGTTTGCGGAAAACAATTACGGGCAGAACGATTTTGAAGGAAACGATGATTTTGCAACCGAAAACCGCATTCCGACGTGGAAAAACAGAGCTTAAATTTTGTATGATGGAAAAGGGACGGCTTTGTCAGTTTATAAAAAGCGTCGTCCCGAATCGGTCAAAGATTTCAGCAGTAAGGAATTTCTAAAATTATGTCATTCGTATATAAAGCCGCCGGTTGGGGAAGCATTTTGGCGATTATCGCTTTGGTAATTACGTTTTTGAAACAAATCATCGCGCTGGTCGCGCAGTTGTTGGCGTTAGTCAGTTTCCTGATGTTCGCTATCAAAATCGTAATTGTGCTGGCATTCATCGTCGTTTTCGCCGGAGTCGGATTTTTAGTTTTCCGTACTTGGCAGGCGAACCGGCAGTCGAAAAATTAAGCCGCCGGACTTGAAATTATATCTGCATCGAGGCACGGGCAATCGCTAAAATGTCGGGAAATTTGCTTTCCGCGATTGCCTGTGTTATTTTTTTATTTCCAAAGCCAAAAAATAACAGTTAATTTTGGTATCTTTAGAACCCCTAAGAGAGTGTTTGCTTTTTTAATCAATCACTTTCGACAAGGCAATCGCGTCAGTCGCCGTATGGCTGTGCTTTCGTGATTCCAAGCATTTCGGGAAGCAGTTTTTCCCATAATGCGTAAAATCATCAAAAAGGAGCAACAAGCATAATGCACCAAGACGACAAGTTTTATACTTTTCTTTTATCGCATTTCAACAAAACAAAAAATTACGTCAGCCAGGAGAAAATCTCTAAAAGGATTTTTCAAGGCAGCGTTACATTTATCATTCTAACCGTCGGTATTTTTTCAATATTATTTATAAAAGACAATATATCAGTTCAATCAGAAGCACTTAATCCGACCCAACTTTCCCAAACATTAAAACAAGCCAAAGCCGAATATAAATCAATCAATTACTCGCGTCCGTCATCTTCCGATGATTTCGCCCCGAACAGCGGCGGTCCGGTTGACACTTTGACCGAGAACGAAACCGAAGCCGAAGAAGCGGCGATGGAAACACAGCTTCGTTTAATTGAAACGACCGGCAACGCTTCGTTTATTCCGACGATGTGGGCGCATCTCGGCAAAATCAACAACGAATTCGGTTATCGCCGCAACCCGTTCGGCGGACGCGGCTACGAATTCCACGCCGGACTCGACATTGACGGCGAACGCGGCGACATCGTAACCGCGCCGGCAAACGGCATCGTAACCAAAGCCGGTTGGGAAGGCGGTTACGGCAACTTAATTGAGATTGACCACGGCAATGGTTTGACGACTCGTTACGGACATCTTTCGAGAGGCGACGTTACGGTCGGCGATACAATTCAGCGCGGACAAGTCATCGGGCTTATCGGTTCGACCGGACGCTCGACCGGACCGCATCTGCATTACGAACTGCGCTTGAACGACAAACCGATCAATCCGCGCCGACTGCTTCCGCCCGAACCGGCGGAAATCAAAGCGTTGAACGCGGAGTAATCTGATAATCAATTTGAAACGAATAAAAAAGCGAGCATAAAACACTCGCTTTTTTATTTTGTTTTAAGTCTCGTCAGACTTTTTTCACGGATTTTCGTAGAATCATTTCAAAGCGTTAAATAAATCTAAACTAAATCAAGGAATCTGAAATAATTTTATGCGTTTTATTTTGAGTAAATTTGCGGCATCCGTTCTGATGTTTGCCGTTTTAATGTCGTCCGTATCAGTAGCGTTCGCGTTTCCCGAAGAAGGAATGTTCACGCCCGACCAGATCGGCAAACTGCCTTTGGCGGCGAAGGGTTTAAAAATCAAACCTTCGGAGCTTTACAACACGAACGGCACAGCCATCTCCGACGCGATTGTGCGCGTCAACATCGGCGAAGCGGGCGGCTTCGGGACGGGCGAATTCGTGTCGCCGAACGGCTTGATTTTGACTAATCATCACGTCGGTTTCGACGCGCTCGTATCGGCTTCCACGCCGGAAAACGATTATGCGAAGGACGGCTACAAAGCCGATTCGACGGCGAACGAATTACAGGCTAAAGGCTATTCGATAATGATGACTTCGCGCGTCGAAGACGTTACCGCGAGAGTCAAAAAAGGCACGGAAAATCTGACCGGCGACGCGCTGAAAACCGCGCTCGAAAAAAACGCCAATGATCTACAAACGCAGGAACAGACGAAGGTAAAGAACGGCGCGACGATTCGCGTTCAGTCTGTGAATAGCGGATATTTTTATTATCTCTATGAAACGATGATGATCCGCGACGTACGCGTGGTTTACGCGCCGCCCAAGAATATCGGCTTTTTCGGCGGCGACCCGGACAATTTTGAATGGTCGCGGCATACGGGCGATTTCACGTTTTTACGTGCTTATGTCGGAGCCGACGGCAAATCTGCCGAATATGCGCCCTCAAATATTCCGTTTAAGCCGAAACGCTTTTTGACGGTTTCGCTCAACGGCATCAAGGAAAACGATTTCGTAATGGTGATGGGTTATCCGGGCGGCACGACGCGCTACCGGGAAAGTCAGGCAGTCAAGTTCGCGCAAAACGTCAACTTTCCTTTTATTGTCCAGCTTTATTCGGCGTGGACGAACGGTTTAGTCAAAGCGGGCGAAGACGACGAAGCGAAACGCATCGCTCTGCAAAGCGAAATTTTCAGTTTCAACAACACCGTCAAAGCATTTGAAGGCGGCATTACGGCAATGAAACGTGCCGACATCATCACGCAGAAACAGGCGGAAGAAAGAAAGTTCGCGGCGTGGGTTGCCGGCAATCCGGCGCGCCAGTCGAAATACGGAAATGTTTTGGCTGACTTACAAAAACTTTCCGACGAATACTATCGCACCGGACAGCGCGACCGGCTTTTGCGAACCTTCCCGAACGCCGGAGCAACGCCGGTTTTCAAAGAAGTTTATGACGCAATCGTCGCCGTCCAAACGGGAAAACCGATTCCGCCAACGAAAGTCGCCGAAGTCGAAGCGATTTATAAGACGCGCGAGCCAATCGTTGAGCGCGAAGTTCTGAAATTCCTTTTCAAAGCCGCCGCCGAACTGCCCGCCGATCAAACTTACCAGCCGATTGAAAGTCTTTTCAACCGCTTTCAGGGCAAAGAACGCCGCTCGGCGGAAGAAACCGTCGCCGAATCAATCGCCGAAAAAGATTTCAACACGCCGCAAAAAGTCATTGCACTTTACAGTATGTCGTCGTCCGATTTGCAGAAAAAATATCCGAATATCGTTTCTTTAGTAACCGCGATGCAGCAGGAACGCACGGCAATCGCGGCGCGAGCGGCGAAATTCAACGGCGCGATTGACGCTCTGCGCCTGACGTATCAGCAAGGAATGGCTGAAATGGAAAAATCCAATCCATATCCTGACGCGAACGCTACTTTGCGTTTTACATACGGCGCGGTCAAAGGCTACAACCCGCGCGAAGCCGTAACCTATAAACCGTTCACGACGCTCAAAGGTGTTTTGGAAAAAGACAGCGGCATCGAACCGTTCGACGTTCCACAAGCATTAAAAGATTTACAAAAATCGCAGGATTTCGGCAGATACGGTTTGGGCGACAGCGTTCCCGTCAATTTTTTAGCGACCACCGACATCATCGGCGGCAATTCCGGCAGCCCGATTATGAACGGTTACGGCGAACAAGTCGGCATCGTTTTCGACGGCAACTACGAAGGTCTCGGCAACGACATTTTCTACGACGGAAACTACGGACGCACCATCGCCGTTGACATTCGCTACGTCTTATTCGTTACCGAAAAACTCGGCGGCGCAGGCTGGATTTTGGAAGAAATGAAAATCAAAGGCGGCGCACCGGCGAAAGCTAGACGAATGACCGCTGAATAAAAAGAGTAAAAGCCTTTGCTTTACTCGGTAAGATTCTTTAAGCCGTCAATGATAATCGAATCGTTGACGGCTTTTTTGATTAAAATTGACGTTCAGAAGACAATCATAAAAGTGCTATAATCTCAGCCATCAATATGCCTTTTGTTTCAGACAGAATTACGATAGATGAAAACATTTGTAACGGCAAACCGACGATTCGCGGCAAAAGAATTACAGTGGAGACTATTCTGGAATTTTTAAACGCAGGAGAAAGCATAGAAGAAATTCTCAATCAATATCAATCGCTCGAACGCGAAGACATTACGGCGTGTTTGAATTTTGCTTTAATCTAGGAGAAAAATCGTGTGTTAAAAACAAAAATCTTGCTTGGCTCAATTTTGGAAGGAATCGCCTACGGTCTTTCAGGCGGAATTTTTGTTTTTGCAGTATTGGGAATCGAAGATTTTTTGGCAAAAATTGATTTACCTAGCACTCGTTTTTCTATTGGTTCTCCCGAACAATCTATCGGGCTGGGTTGTTTATTTCTTGGACTGAGCATTTCTGCAGCATTCGGCAATTTGTTGTTCCGTAAATCAAATAAATGTTCACTCGCCAAGTTATTATTCATACTCACAATTTCCTCTATTACAACTGTTTTAATACAAATGGGAATTTTACTTTATTTTAGCGGACAGACATTCGACGAAATAATATCCAATAATTTACCGAGATTGGTATGGGAATTACTCGGTTTCCGGTGGATGATTAAACTCTTCGTAATTCTTGCGCCTTTCACTATTCTCTTTACGAACCGACGTTTAATAATCGATTCTTTTCGGAATCGAAATTTCCTGAGATAACTAACATTATGTATTCATCAATCCACTTTCAATCAAAACCACGCGCCACGACGAATGCTTCCAAACCCGAAGTTATCGAACGCTTAAAACGTATCGTCGGCGCGGAAAATGTTCTGGTCGAGCCGGAAAAAGTCGAGCCTTACGGCGCGGACGCGGTAAAGGAAAAGTTTCCGCCGGAAGCGGTCGTGTTTCCTGAAACGACGGCGCAAATGGCGGAGATATTGAAACTCGCCAATCAGGAAATCTTTCCCGTAACGGCGCGTGGCGGCGGTGTCGGTTATACGGGCGGCGCGGTGCCGGTTGACGGCGGCATCGTCATCGGAACTGACCGGATGAACAAGATTATCGAAATTTCCGCCGATGATTTATATGTCGTTTGCCAGCCGGGATTGACGACTTACGAATTACAGCAGGCGGTTGAAAAACACGGACTGCTTTTCCCGCCTGATCCGGCGAGTTATAAAGATTCGTTTATCGGCGGCAACATCGCCGAAAACGCGGGCGGAATGCGAACGCCGAAATACGGCGTAACAAAACATTCGGTTTTGGGTTTGGAAGTTGTAACCGCGACCGGCGAAATCATTCGCACCGGCGGCAAAACCGTCAAAAACGTCGTCGGTTTCGATCTGACGGGTTTGATGTGCGGTTCGGAAGGAATGCTCGGCATCATCACCGAAGCGACGTTGAAACTTTTGCCGATGCCCGAAGCGACGGCGACGGTTCGCGCTTCGTTTAAATCAATGGAAGAAGCCTGCAAAGTTCTCACCAAATTCACGCCCGAAGGCTTGTTGCCGATGGCGATGGAAGTCGTTGACCGCAACTGCATCGGCGCAATCGAAGAAAACTTCGCTTTCGGTTTATCAAAAGACGCGAACGCGATTTTAATCGTCGCCGTAGATGGATTCGCGGAAGAAGTGATGCGAAACGCGCAAATGATCGAAAGAATCTTACAGGAAAATGACGGCTTCGACATTCTGCGCTCAAAAAATAAAGAAGAAGAAGACAAACTCTGGGACGTGCGCCGCGCCATTTCTCCGTCTTTGATGAAATACGGCACATTAAAACTCAACGAAGATGTCGTCGTCCCGCGCTCCAAAGTTCCCGAACTCATTCGCCGCATCGAAGAAATCGGTAAAAACCACAACACCTTCGTCGCCAACTTCGGACACGCCGGCGACGGCAACATCCACGTCAATTTTATGTGCGACAAAGACAACCCCGAATCAATCGCCCGCGCCCGCCAATGCGTCAAAAAAACCTTCGCTTTGTCCGTCGAATTAGGCGGCTCAATCTCCGGCGAACACGGCATCGGCTACGTCAAAGCGCAGTATTTAAATATGGCAATAGACGCGCCAACGCTCGAAATAATGAAATCTATCAAACGAGTCTTCGACCCGCACGGCATTTTGAATCCGGGCAAAATGTTTATTTGATCTGCGAGATTGTGCGACAATAAAAAAACTATGAATAAAACAATTTCCGAACGAATTACGATTAATCCGAAACAGTGCGGCGGTCGTCCGTGCATTCGCGGAATGCGGATTCGCGTAACGGATGTTTTGGATTTATACGCCGCCGGATTAGATTCGGCGCAAATACTCGAAGAAATGCCCGACCTCGAACTTGAAGATTTGCAGGCGTGTCTGCAATACGCTTCGCGCAAACTGAATCACGCGGTTTTAATTGCCGGATGACGATTTGGATTGATGCACAACTTTCTCCGGCAATTGCAATTTGGATTGAAAGTAATTTCAACGTCAAAGCCTCTGCCCTGCGCGATTTGAGATTGCGCGACGCGGAAGACGAGGAAATTTTTCACAAAGCGAAAAAAGCTGCCGTAATCGTAATGACCAAAGACAGCGATTTCGTTTCACTTCTCGACCGATTCGGTTCGCCGCCGAAAATCATCTGGCTGACTTGCGGCAACACTTCAAACGCGAATCTCAAAACTATTTTGTCAAAAACTTTGCAGCAAGCGATTGATTTGCTCAACAGCGGCGAAGAAATCGTCGAAATCAGCTAAACCGGCATTCAAATTAAAAAGAATCAAACGAGTTTTCGACTTAAAAGGTATTTTGAATCCGGGCAAGATGTTTGTGTAGAAAAATCATGACTGAAAAATCCTACTTTGAAGAAATGCCAGAAGATTTAAAAGAAGCCTTTAAGTTTGCTTTTGAACAAGCTAGTAATGATAGAGAAAGGTATTTCAACTGGATTAAAGACGAAATTGAAATTGCCATAAATCTAATTGAAAAGTTCGACAAAATATATGTTCTTGCCGGACTTGGAGCAAGACTGATTAAATCTACTCGTAATCAAGCAGACTTTTTTTCTGAAACTATTGAGAAGAGTAAGCAGGAAGAACTCAAAGATGATACTTCTATCCCAGACGACGAAATTGAAGTATTGCTTGAATACGCAATGAGCATTGCAAGCGCAAATGTAAATTCAAGCAAAGGTATTTTGCCAACACTCGAAAACATCAATGAAATTTATGAACAACTCCAAAAAGTAAAGTTCAATAGCAATATGTATGAAATGTCTGCGGTAAATGCCGATAAAAGCGGAATTGATGCAGATTCTTGGCTTAGAATGTCAGTTATTTTAGACACCTTAAATGTTCGAGGAAACGCCTATCAACAACATATTATCGAGATTTACCGTGAAATCTATGAATCACATAATGAATTCCTCCAAAGGTTTTATGGTTTTGACGCAAATGATTTACTTGACACAATTCTAAAATTAGACAAACTCGTTCTTTCAAAAATTGGAAATGCTTTGGGGGCAAAATTAGCTCATGAGCGTTTTGTAGAATGGACTAACGAAACTGTGGCTGAAGAAACTGAAAAATCAGGGGAACATTTTATGCAGCAATTTACAAAGGCAAATCCTGATTTGTTTGATGAATTAGCTCCAAACGGAATAGTCGTTCACAGATTGGATAGAGTTGAAGGTTATAACAAAATTTTTTGGGTAATTCCAAAAGACGGAAAAGAAAAACTCATTTTCGATACACTTTCAATTCAATTTAGTAATAATAAAGATTTCTTTGAGCCTCCAAAATTCAAAGGTTTTCCAATGAATACAACTTCGATAACAACAAAGCCTTTAATTAAAGAAGACGGAATATATTTTCATTTTTCAATGAGTCTTGCGTTTAGAAATATTTTCAAGATTGCTGAGGATTTAATAAGGTCTGCCGATGCTGTTTACTTTGAAAATTCTTTTAGGGGAAATAGTAATACTAATTCAAAAGATAATTTTATTGAATTAAAAACAAAGAACTTATTTCAGAAACTTTTGCCTCTCACTAAATTTTATCATTCATTAGAATATGAAGTTACTGAAGATGAAATGGTTAAGCGGACAGAACTTGATATTCTCGGCATTTCTTCAGACACACTTTACATAATTGAAGTAAAAGCGGGAGAACTTAATCCAAAACATCGCAGAGGTGCAATTAAAGGCTTAAAAGACAGGCTAAAAGAAACCATAAACGAAGGTTCGTATCAATGTCATAGGGCTATGAAATATATTTCGGAACAAATCAGCCCAATATTTGAGTATGTTGAAGATGGCACAAGAAAAACATTAACTATTGATAAATCAAAGGTTACTTCAATCTTTAAAATCTCAGTTACTTTTGAACACTTTGCAACTATTTCTGCAAATTTAAGATATTTAATAGACTCAAATGTTTTAAGCGAAGATTTTAAATGGACTTGGATAGTATCAATTTTTGACCTTATGATTTTTGCAGATATTATCGAAAGTGAAGATGATTTCAAAGAATATCTTCAAAACCGAATAGCAATATATGATAGAACCGACATTGAATTTTCGGATGAAATTGATATTTTGGGTTATTTTCTTGATGGGAATTTTCCGTTAAAAGATTCAAAGCCAAATGAGTTTATTCTATTTTCCCATAATTGGAGGGAAAGCATAGCTGAGTTTTACCGAAAATCACTTTTTGGTATTACATGTGAAAAGCCGAAAAGAATTCAGTGAAAAGTGTCGGGTGAATAGATTCAATTGAACTGTCAATTCAAACTCTAATTTTGTTGTCGAAAATATAGCAAAATGCTAAATTGAAGTTGTTATTTTCGAGGTTAAAAAGATATGGCGAATGATTTAGCACAAATTGTGGCGGAAAAGATGCAGGTTTTGCCGATTGAAGAACAGCAGAAGGTGGTCGAGTTTGTTCAGACTTTGGGTAAAGAAAAAAGAAAAAGTTTGTTGGAGAAAATTCAAGACAGAGTAAGCAAATTGTCGGATGAAACGCTGGAAAAACTTCCTGTTGACGGCGCGGAAAATCTTGACCATTACCTTTACGGTTCACCGAAAAAAGCTAAATGAAACGTATATTTGCCGACACATTTTATTGGACGGCGTTGCTCAATCCGAAAGATCAATGGTATTTATCCGTCAGAGAAATTCAACCCGAACTCGCCAACATTCAAATTGTTACAACTGAAACGGTTTTGATCGAACTGCTGAATTTTTATTCGAAATACGGTTCGGAAATGCGTCAAGCTGTGGTTGATACGGCGCGGGATATTTTAATTGATCTGGACATTGAATACATTTCGCACTCGCCTGAAATATTTCTCGAAGCACTCGATTTTTACGAAAAGCGTCTGGACAAAGGTTACAGTTTGACCGATTGCGTTTCGATGCTGACGATGAAAACTCTCAACATTCACAAAATACTGACGCACGATAATCATTTTGAGCAGGAAGGTTTTACTGTTTTACTTTAACTAAATTCTAACCTCGAAATTGTGAAAGGCAGCAAGAAGGTATTTGACCATAATGGCTTTTGAACAACGCAAAATGTTTCCGCAACTCGTGAAATTTTGTGGTAAAATTTCAACATTATGATTCAGACATTAGAAGCAGTTGTGAACGAAAGCGGCGAGATTGAATTGCTGACGGAAATTCGTCTGAAAAAACGGCAGCGGGCGTTGGTGACGATTTTGGATGAAGAGCCGAAAGTTTCGGACGAATCGAAAAAAGAGAAACTGCTTGCCGCTTTCAAAAAGGCGCAGAAGGCAAAACTTTTTCAGGACATTGAGAATCCGGTCGAATGGCAAAGGAAACTAAGAAATGAGTGGGACTAAAGCTATTCTCGACAGCAATACGATCATTTTTGCCTCAAAAGAAAAGATTGACGTTGACGAATTATTTTCGAGATACGATGAATTTTATGCTTCGGTAATTACATATGCCGAGGTTTATGCGTTCGATTTTCAAAATTCGATTGAGAAAGATATTACCGATGAAATTTTTGCCAATCTCGAAATTATTGAAGTAAATCAAGACATCGCCGACCAAGCCATCATCTACCGCAAAAACAAATCCAAAAAGATAAAACTTCCCGACGCGATAATTCTCGCCTCCGCCAAATACGTCAACGCTGCACTCCTGACCGACGATTGGGATGATTTTCAAAATGTTGATTCTTCCGTTAGTGTGAAGGATATTGACGATTTGAAAATTTGAGAAGATAGTCAACCCAACTTACATTTTAACTTTTGCTGAGATGTTTGTTTGAATTTATAAAATAAAAAAACATCTTGACTCGAAACAAATAAAGGCGCATTGTATCTTCGCAGTTCACAAAATTTACTTTTCTGGAGGATTTCACGATGGCAGTTTCTAATACGGAGAAAATAGGGTTTGCTAATCAATTTATTCAGTTGATGCAGGATAATTCAACGCTGTTAAAGGGTAGTGGTTTGGATGTGAAAGATTGGATTACGGAGATTACCGGACAGCGCGATAATGCGGTTGTTGAAGGCGGGAAGCAGGATGAGAGACAGGCGGCGGCGAAAGCTCAGACTAAAATATCGGGAGACGCGCATAAACTGCTTTACAGCAATTCTTCAACGAAACTCGACGCGGTAACGGGCGTTCTCGGCAAAGGAACTCCGGCAGCCAAACAAGCCGCTAAATTGCGAAGCAGTATCAATAAATCAGCCAGAAAACCGAAACCTTCCGACCCGCAATAAAAGCGTTCGCCGTGCCGTGTCGAAAGATATTCGCACACGATAAACTTCAGGTTATATGCAGCGCAAGCCCGTTCGCACTCGAACGGGTTTTTGCTGCGTTTGAATACTTTCCGTTCGTACTCGAATACGTTTGATTCGTACTCGAACGATTTATATTTGAGTGCGAATCTGATTTGTTCGTGTCAGAATATGATATGTTCGCACTCGAATAAATGTTATTCGGACTTGAATGCAGTTTGTTCGCGGACGAACGGAATCCGTCTTCAAGCGTTAAAATATAAAGAAAGACGGCGGTCAAACCAATCAGGTTTGACCGCCGTTTCTCTTTATTCAGCCTTGTTTTACTTGATAACGAGACCGATGCCAAAGCGAAAGTTATTGCTCCAGTAACCGTTGACGCGAGTCGGGTTGTAGTCGGCTTGGATAGCGCGGAAATCGAAACGGTCGTTGATTTTAATATCTAAGCCGCCGCCGACTGCCGCCGAGAATCCGGTTTCTTTGAAAGTGCCGCCGAAAACATTGGTATTATTCGTCGAACTTTCAAATTTGCTGCGGTAATGCGCGACACCCGCCAGCGCGTGTCCGAACGGTTTGAAACGGGACTTTGAAGCATTGTCTTTGACCTGCACGCCGCCGAGGAAATTGTATATAGAATCTTTATTTTCCCCTCTGAAAGTCGTTGTCGTGGTGCCGATTTGAATTGAACTTTCAAAACTATCGTTTCGGAAAGAGCCGGAAACGTCGCCTTTGATTCCGAAATAGCGGCTGACGTTGCGGACGTAAGAACCTTCCGCGCCGTTGAAGTTATCATAATTTCCGCGATCAACCTGCTGATTTGAATAGCCGACGAAAAATTCATTTTTGTTATAGTCGTCAGCCGTCTGCGCGAAAGCGCAAACGCTCGTGATAATTGTTAAGCAAAATGCCGTTAGTAATTTTTTCATATTTATTCCTTGATTTATGTAATGTTTATTTTGAGACAAAAAAAACCTTGCAGAAAATATAAACTGCTTATCTTCTGCAAGGTTTTCCACACCTTTTCGGCGTTCAGTTAGGTAGATGAGACGACTTTTAGGTAAGTTGCTTTCGGGCGAAATAATTTTACCGCTTAAAAATCGCCCGCCAATCCGAAGTATTCATAGCGCGGCTGATTGTTGGAACTCTGGAGAATGAAAAAGACTCTGCCGCCGTTGATTGCCCGCGTAACCGCCGCGTCGGTTTTGCCGTCGCCGTCGTAATCGCCGAGTTTGACGACATCGTTCGACGCGCCCCAGCGAATCGTTTGCAGCTGATTGTCGGAACTTCGCAAAATATAGAAAACTCTCTGACTGTTTTCATTGCGAATGACGGAAATGTCCGCCGCGCCGTCGCCGTCGAAGTCGCTTCTGCCGGTGAAAAATGCGTCGGAACTCAAACCCCATTCGACGCGGTAATTTTGATTGTCGGAACTGCGCCGCACATACCAGACGCGCACGCCGTTTTCGCTGCGGGCGACGGCTAAATCGGCTTTACCGTCTTTGTCGTAATCGTTCGGCGCGGGAACGTCGCCGGATTGCCCGAAGTATTCGTAGCGGTAATTCCCTGTCGAGCTTTCGATGATATACCAAACGCCGCCGCGATAAACCGCGATGTCGAACGTGCCGTCGCCGTCATAATCAGCCGCCGCGAAAAAATCGTTGAAAGCGGAACTGCCGAACGCGGTTTCCTTTAAAGTGTTCGTCGTTGACTGGAAAACGCGCCAGATGAAATTCCCGTTGTAAGCGGCGGTCGAATAATCGGATTTGCCGTCGCCGTCGAAGTCAACCGTCAGCGAAACCGAATCGCCCGCGCTGCCGATTTGTTTTTCGGATAGAACATTATTCAAACTCGACTGCGAATAAAAACTGCGGTTCAAGGTTCGATAGACAGTTAAATCAGTGCGTCCGTCGCCGTCGAAATCATTGTAAGTTCCGTTGGCGAGATGAAACTGTCCGCGAATTTCGCCTTGTTCAAAATTTGAAGTGTTGATGTAGGCGTAGGCGCGGTTTGAGCGCAGATCGGCGGCTCTTTGCGGCGTGATGCCGATAGTAAATGTCAGAGAACCGCTTTGTCCGCCGCCGGAAATCAGCGCACCGATTCCCGATGAACCGATGCTGCCGATTGGTGCGCCGAAACCAAAACCCAAAACGGTCGCCGCGCTCGATAAATTTTCGTAACTGCAATTTATCCGACCTTCGGTTTCAGCCTGATTTAATTCCAGAGTACATTTTCCTTTGCCAGTCGAATTATTCGGCGGAACCTGCTGCAAACCGGACAAACTGGCGACGAATTTTTGCTGTGCTGAAATTGAACTGCTTAGTAAGAAAACGGTTAATAAAATAAACGTACAATAAATGGCTTGTTTCGACATATTTTTTCTACTGCTTTGAAATTTCTTGAGTTAAATAAGTTCTTTGTGATGTAAATATTATAGCAAACCACGCTTGAAATATTCCCGAAACTTGCCAACAGGCGCGGGAAAGTGTTTAATTACAGTTTGCTTCGTGAACAACAATCTACAGGCAAGAAGGATGTGAATCAGAAAAAGTGGCTTATATTTCATTAAATAATAACGAATCAATCGAAAATGCGCTGCGCCGTTTTAAGCGTAAAGTAATCACGGAAGAAATCATCAAGGATTTGAAAAAACACGCGCATTTCGTGCCGCCCGGACAAAAGGCGAAATTGAAATCGGTCAACGCCCGCAAGCGCAACCGCAAGCGTTTCCGTACGCAGGCTCCGCGCCCGATGAACAATGCGGGACAAGGACAAAACCAGGGTTTCAATCAGAATCGTTAAACTCGATTTTGACAAACACAGACGATGCGCGGAGACGAAAAAGTTTAATAAACACATTTCGTTTCCGCGCATCAATTTATTTTAAATGAGTTCAGAAAAATATCGCATTTTAATCACCAACGACGACGGCATTCATTCGGAAGGCATTGCGGCGTTGGAAAACGCTTTGAAGGAAATCGGCGATGTCTTCGTCGTCGCGCCCGAATCGGAAATGTCCGGCGCGTCGCACAGTTTAACTTTGGCGCGTCCGCTTCGTATTCGGCAGATTGACGAACGCCATTGGACGGTTGACGGCACGCCGACCGACTGCGTTACATTCGCTATCAATCGAATTTTATCGCCCGAACAGATGCCGCACATCTGCGCTTCGGGAATTAATCACGGCGCGAATCTCGGCGATGACGCGACGTATTCGGGAACGGTCGCCGGCGCGATGGAAGCGACGATTCTCGGCGTTCCCGGAATCGCGTTCAGCCTGGTCGCTAACCGCAATCACGATTTCACCGAAGCCGCGAAAGTCGCCAGAGATTTAACGCGCAAAGCGATTGAAGAAGGAATTCCAAACGGAACTTTGCTGAATGTTAATGTCCCGAAAGGCATTCCAAAAGGCGTTCGCGTTACGAAACAAGGTTTGAAAAACGCCAAGCCGCACATCTCCGAACACACCGATCCGCGCGGGAAATTTTATTACTGGATCGGCGAGCAAAGATACGGTTTTCACCCGCACGAAGAAGGCGGCTCGGACTTTGAAGCGATTGACGAAGGCTTCGTTTCCGTTACGCCGATGCGCTCGGATTTGACGAACTACGCGGCGATTGAATTGCTGAAAGATTGGGAGAAATAAATGCCGGTTTCTGGTTTCTGGTTCCTGGTTTCTAGTTTTTGACCAGAAATCAGAAACCAGAAACCAGAAACTATCTATGGACGAATATAAATTTCCGCGTGAAAGAATGCTGACGCTTTTGCGCGAAAAATATAAAATCCGCGCCGAAAATGTTCTGCGGGCGATGGAAGAAGTGCCGCGCCATTTGTTCGTTCCCGACGCGCTGAAATCGCAAGCCTACAAAGATAATGCTTTGCCGATTGCCTCGAAACAGACGATTTCGCAGCCGTTCATCGTGGCGCGGATGAGTGAGCTTTTAGAATTAAATTCGCAGTCGAAAGTTCTGGAAATCGGCGCGGGTTCGGGTTATCAAACGGCGATTTTATCGAAGTTGGCGGGCAAGATTTACGCGATTGAAAGAGTTCCGATTTTGGTGAAGGAAGCACAGGAAAAGCTCGACCGATTGAACGTCAGAAACGTAATCCTGACCTGCGCCGATGGAACTTTGGGCTGGCGATTAAACGCGCCGTTCGACGCGATTCTCGTCGCGGCAGGCAGTCCGAAAATCCCCGAACCTTTATTAAATCAACTAAAAATCGGCGGCAAATTGGTCTTACCCGTCGGCGAAAATCAGCAGACGCAAAAACTGATTCGCGTTACGCGCAACCAAAACGGATTTCAACAGGAAGACTTCGGCAACTGCGCGTTCGTGCCGCTGATCGGCGAACACGGCTGGAAGTGAGTTAAGGCAAAAGTAAAAAGGCAAAAGTTGGGAATTTATTTCTTCACTTTCGCCTTTTGCCTTTTTACTTTTGCCTTCAAAACTTACTCGGCTTTTTTAGCTTTCGGTTTCTTTTCGGCAGGTGCTTTTTTCGCGGCTGTCGCTTTCGGTTTCGCCGGGGCTTTCTTTGCCGGTGCTTCGGTTTTCGCCGCCGGATTGAGCATCGAAGTCCATTGATAGTTCGGTGCTTCAAAGCCTTCCTCCAATTTCTTGAAAATGAAATCGGTCATCGCGTTGACTACCCAATTATGATTCGTTTCGCCGACCGACGCGATTTCGGCATCGGGCGCGGGATTCATAAAATCAATCGCGTATGGGATGCCGTCTTTGATGGCGAATTCGACCGTGTTCAAATCGTAGCCCAACGCCTTGCAAATCGTGATAATGTCTTTTTCGACGCGGGCGTGCAGTTCCGGCGAAAGATAATCGTCCACATTAACATACTGCATTCCCGACAGATACGGCTGCGACGGATCATACGGCATAATCAAAACTTTTTCCTGCCCGACGCAGTAACAGCGGACGAATTGATCGTATTCGATTCCCTCTTGCAGCGTCATACAGAGCGTTCCCGACTGATTATATTCGTGCCAAAGTTGCTCTAATGACCAGATTTTCGAGACGTTTTTCCAGCCGCCGCCGTCGTGAGGTTTCAGGAATGCCGGAAAGCCGATGTGTTCGACGATGCCTTCCCAATCGAGCGGAAACTCTAAATTTCTCAATGATTCGGTCGTGATGTCTTTGATATAGTCCTGCTGCGGCAGCAAAACCGTTTTCGGAATCGCCACGCCGAGTTTCGTCGCCAACGCGAAATTGAAAAATTTATCGTCCGCCGACCACCAGAACGGATTGTTAATAATGTAAGTTCCTTCGAGCGCGAACCGTTTCAAAGCGGCGCGATAATACGGAACTTCGTGCGAAATGCGGTCAATAATGACATCGTATTTCTTTTCTTCGTCGAGGCGAATGCCGCCGATTTTGACCATTTCGGCGATGACTTCGCCGTTGCCGCGTTCGTTGATGCTTCTGATAATTGATTCCGGGAAAGTTACTTCGCGTCCCGTTAAAATGCCGACTCTTTTCATAATTTTTGCTAAATTCCTCTTCTTAAATTTTGTTATATGTAAAATTGCGTAAAACAACAGATTGCTCTGAAACTAGAAATTTTAATTGATAAGCCTCGAATCGGCAAGAAGACGCATCGCACAGTATTCGGAAAATTTAACAGTCGCTTTGAATTTCAAAGGATTTTGCCGCACTTCTTTTGAATGTTATTCGCATTGGTTGTTTATATTAAACCGGAAATCGGTTATATTAACTTCATTCGCAAAATTGTTTCGACGGAGGCTTTTTCAAATGGAAGGTTTATTCGGGCTTGGATTTATTTTTCTGCTGTTTCTCGGCATCGCGTTGTTGGTCGTCGCGTGGAAGACGATTAAAATCGTGCCGCAGTCAACCGTGATGCTGATCGAACGGCTCGGCAAATTTCACCGCGTCGCGCACAGCGGATTGAACATTATTTACCCGTTTTTTGAAGCCCCAAGAGCCGTTTATTGGTCGAATGTTCGACCGGGAACGACGCAGATTGATATGCGCGAGCAGTTTATTGATTTGCCCGCGCAAGCCGTTATCACCCGCGACAACGTGATGATCAGCATTGATTCGGTCGTTTACTGGCAAGTTACCGACGCGGTAAAAGGCGCGTATGAAGTCGCCGATTTAGTCGGTGCGCTCGTGCAGCTAACTTTTACGGGAATGCGTTCGGTCGTCGGCAAACTGGATTTGGATCACACGCTTTCTTCGCGCACTCAAATCAACGACGAACTGCGGCTTATTTTAGACGAAGCGACCGATAAATGGGGTGTAAAAGTAACGCGCATTGATGTCAAAAACATCACCACGCCCGACGAAATCCGCATTACGATGGAAAAACAGATGACCGCCGAACGAAATCGCCGCGCCCTTGTTTTGCAGGCGGAAGGCGAACGACAGGCGGCGATCACCCGCGCCGAAGGTGAAAAACAAGCGGCGATTACCCGCGCCGAAGGCGATAAAGAATCAGCGATTTTATCAGCCGAAGGCGCGGCGCAGGCGCGTCTGAAATCCGCTTCGGCGGACGCGCAAGCCATCGCGCAGATCGCGCAGTCCATCGGCAACGCGAAAGACACGACACAATATCTAATAACTTCGCGCTACATCGAAAGTTTGCGCGATATGACGAAAACCAATAACGCGAAAGTGATTTTTATGCCGATGGAAACGTCGGCGATGCTGTCGAGCATCGGTTCAATCAAAGAAGTTTTTGCGGAAACCGGCGAAACGAAAAAAGAACAGCCGAATCAAAACCAAATGCGTCCGCCGCGTTCGCCGCGTGAATTGGAGAGTTAATTTCAGGGAGAAATAATATATATGTTAAAAATTCTATCAATCGCCGCATTATGCGTCGGCATTATCGGAACGGTAATTTATTTGACCAACTCCACGCCGATTGTTACGGCAAAAGCGAAGTCGGTTTTGGATTTCAAAATGAAAAACATTGACGGCAAAGAAGTCGCGCTGAAATCTTATAAAGGCGACGTTTTGCTGATCGTCAACACGGCGAGTAAGTGCGGTTACACGCCGCAGTATGAAGGGTTGGAAGCGATTTACGAGAAATATAATTCGCAGGGTTTTAAAGTTCTCGGCTTTCCCGCCAACAATTTCGGCGGACAGGAACCGGGCAGCGAAAGCGAAATCAAAGAGTTTTGCGAATCGAAATATAAAGTTACCTTCCCGATGTTCGCCAAAATCTCGGTCAAAGGCGACGACCAGCATCCGCTTTACAATTTCCTGACTGCCAAAGAAAGCAATCCGCAGTTCGCGGGCGATATTTCGTGGAACTTCAATAAATTCTTAATCAACCGCAAAGGCGAAGTCGTGGCGCGGTTTTCATCAAAAGACACACCCGAAAGCGAAGCCGTTACGAGCGCGATTGAGAAGTATTTGAAAGAAAAGAAGTAATTGAACGATTAAAGTCTTTAGCTGAAAGCCGCGCTGTAATAGCGCGGCTTTCGTATTTTTGCACTACCGGCGACCGACAGTGGAATATCGTCAAAAAGTTTGGAATATTGACGACCGGCGTTGGAATTCTCTCAAAAACTTTGGAATCTTCACGACCGGCAATGGAATATGCTCGACCGGCGTTGGAATATGCTTGACCGGCGTTGGAATTCTCGCAAACCGGATGGAATATCCACGACCGACAATGGAATATGCTCAAAATGTTTAGAATATTCACGACCGGCAATGGAATATGCTCGACGAACGATGGAATTCTCTCAAAATGTTTGTGAAATTGACGAAATGACTTAGCAGACAGAACCTGAGTTCAGGATATGGAAACTATTCCCTATTCACTATCAACTGTTCACTATTAAACGAGAAATCTTCCCTGTTTAATAGCGAATAGTTGATAGTGAATAGGGAATAGTCGGCGGCGCGTTCAATTATTCGCTGATCCCGAACGGACATCAGCGGAGTGTTCGGAAAATCAAAAGTAATTTTACCCGAACAAAATTCTTCCAATCTCACCGCGATGCGCCGAAAATCGCCAGAATAATCAGCAAAACGAAAAGAATAACGACGACCAGACAACCGATTTTCAGCCAGCTGTATGGGCGTTCGCCCTGCACTTCGCCGGTTCTGCCGTTGACGACGATTTGGAAAACTTTGTTGTTGTAGCGATACGCGCCCGCGTAAACGGGTAAAAGCAAATGTTTGAAAGTGATGTTCGAGTATTCGGTGTTGATGTTGGAGACGCGCTGTTCGTCGCCGCCGATGTCGTGGCGCACATCGTTATAAATAATCCCGTAAGCGTCCTGCTTGAACAATTCAAAGCCCTGAACGAGCGAAACTTGATAAGTCTGCGCCTTGTGTCCCGCCAGATACGCCGGTTCGTAAGGCACTAGCGCGTCGAATTCCCAGTTCAAATGTTTGATATATTCGGGCAAAAGCGAAGTCGTCGCCGGAATATAAAGATCGTCAAAATGCCTCGAAACCGCGCCCGAAGCGTAATCCCAATCGGTGTGCCGCACCTGCCGCGAGCGCGTTTCGCCATTTTCTTCGTAAGTTTCCGTAACGTAATAATAATTGCCGCGCTCGCCCGTGTAATCACTATGACTGTCGGCATCGAACGTCCAATATGGAATGTAAACGCTGCCGATTTTGTCCGGCTGGGCGAGAACTTTCAGATTTGACGGCGCAAACCAGCGCGAATTGATCCAGCCTTTTAACGCAGTCGAAGCGTTTTCGGTCGTTACCGAAAACGGAATCACGCCTTCGGGCGCAACCAGAGGGTCGGCAGATTTCGGCTGCGCGACGATTTTCCCGCCGCAAAAATCGCAGTTCCGCGCTGTTTCCGGCGGCACGAATGTAACCGTCGCGCCGCACGTCTCGCACGAAACCTGCATCGCGTTGACCGCCATCGGCTGCAACCGCGCCGCGTCGGGACGCAGTGCCGCGTAATAATCATTTTCATCAACCGCGCCGCCGGATTGCTCGACCGCCTGCCGATGCCCGCAATACGGACACGCCAACTGCCCGAACTTCGGATCGAACATCAAATTCGCGCCGCAGCTTTCGCACAAAAAACGGTTGACGTTTTGCTTGTTTATTTGGGGATTTTCCTGCATAAAATCACTGACTTTAACATTAATCTTCAGCTAATCGAATCTTTCAAGCAGCATTATGTCAACCTGCGTTTTGTCGTTTTGACTGTAATATAACCAATCTTTTGCCGGCGATAAACTCAGACACGGATCGGACAACGGCGCGAGCGAAAGCGAGAAAACGTCGGAAGTTTGCCCGGTTGCGAATTCGTAAAAACGAATTCGCGGATCGTTTGTTAATCGGTTGTCGGGTTCGAGCCGGTAGAGATAAAAAATCCCCGTTCCGGTAACAATCCATTCGCCGATTGATTCGACCTGCGGCAAATCCAATACTTTTTCTTCCCGAATTAATTCTTTTTCGCCGCTGACATTTATCGGCTGGCGAAAAATGCCGACGGTTCCGTAACCGGCTTTGTTGAAATAGAGATATTTCCCGTCCGGCGATTCGTGCGCTTCATAACCGCCGTTAATTGTAATCTGTTCGGGTTCGCCTTCACCGCTCGCCGCAATGCGCCAAATCTGCCAGAGCTGTTTGTCGTGCTGTGCGCCGAAATAGATAAATTTGCCGTCGTGTGACCAGCTCGGCGCGAGCGTCTCCGTTTTTTCGTCGGTTAATTTCTGC
>CAXTKJ010000020.1:31778-53497 GCA_964244835.1 uncultured Pyrinomonadaceae bacterium | reverse complement strand
GCCGTCAATGTCGAGCGTATAGATTGCCGAAACTTACTTCGTCGAAGCGTCAAAGGCGATTTGTTTGTCGTTCGGCGACCACGCCGGATGCGCGGCTAACGCGCCCTTGCCGAAGAATGTAAATTGCCGCTGATTCGAGCCGTCGGGATCGGCAAGCCAGATTTCCCGCGCCGCGCCCGATTGGTTTGAATTGAAAGCCATCTGCCCGCCGTCCGGCGAGATTGCCGCGCATTTTTCCAACAGAGTCGAAGAAATAATCCGTTCGCGCCGTTCGCCGAGAGCCTTTAAGTTGTCGAGCGGAACGCGCCAAATGTTCCAGTCAATATCCTGTTTGGAATAAGTCAGGCGTTTGCCGTCAGCCGAAATCGAAGGATCGTGCGCCGGTTCGCCCGCGCTTTCGAGTAGTTGCGGTTCGCCCGTTCCGTCCGCCGCCGTCGTCCAGAGACGCGGGCTGCCCGTGCGGTTCGAGCCGAAAATCAAAGTTCTCCCGTCCGGCATCCAAACGGCGTGTCCCAAAGTTGCGCGTTCATCGTCGGTAATCTGCACGGGTTCGCCGCCCGCCGCCGGCACGACGAAAACATTTAAGGTTTTGTTGGTGCGGTGCGAGTAGGAAATAAAATTCCCGTCGGGCGAGAACGCCGGATACATATCTTCGCCGCTGCCCGGAAAAGTAATCTGCCGCGTCGCTCTCGTCTCCAAATCAAGAATATAAAGCGCGCCCGCCGCCGCGTCGCCCGGATAAATGGCAAAAACCAGACTTTTACCATTGGGCGACCAGGCGACGTAAGCCAGCCGTTCGGCTTCATAAATTTTCCGTTCCGTGCCGCCGAGTGCCGGAATAATATACAAAATACTGTTTCCCGGCTGGTCGAGTCGCGGTTTGTAAGTGTAAGCGATAAATTGTCCGTCAGGCGACCACGCCGGAGTAATCACTCTGCCGGGTTTGTCAGTTAGTTTTAAAGATTTTTCGCCGCTCGTCTGCTTAACGTAAAGATTAAACGGCGAAAGAATCTGCGGCGCATTCGGAAAACGGTTGTCGGAAACAAATTCCGCTCCTGAATAAGCGATAAAATTCCCGTCAGGCGAAATTGCCGATTCGAGTTCGTGACCTTCATCGCTCGTTACCGGAACGAGTTGGAACGCCGCCTGATGATGCGTTTTACTTCTTGCCTTGAAATAAAAATAAAATGCCGTTATCGCAACAATTATCAAAATCGCCGCGCCGAATACCGGCAGGAAAATTTTGACCCGACGGCTTGCCGCAGTTTCAACAGCACTAGAAATCGAAGGATGAAGCCGCTGCTCATCGGCTCCCGCATCTGTTTCGATTTCCTCACTCAAATGCGTAATGACGCGCTCACTGATGATAATTTCCGCCGCACCGTTTTCACGTTCACCAATCGGCGCAACAAACCGATAACCGCGACGCGGAATCGTTTCGATAAACTTTCTACCGTTTTTATCTTCGCCCAACGCCTTCCTTAAAGCCGAAATGTGATGCGTCAGGTTGGCTTCTTCGACAAAGGTTTCCGCCCAGACTTTATCTAAAATTTCCTGCTTGGTGATGAGCTTTCCGCCCGATTCGATGAGCGTTAAGAGGACTTCGCACGCTTTCGGAGCGAGCGGGACGACTTTGGAATCTCTCAACAACAACAAATTTTCGGCTTCGAGACGGAACTCGCCGAAGGTGTAAGTTGTTGGTTTTAGTGATTGAACCGCATCTTCAGAAATCATACGGAAATAATTTAGAAAAGATAAAGGACTTAAAAACAGCCTTCAGGCTAGATTTATCGCATCGGGAAAATTTTTATTGAGAACGACTCTGATTCTAAACCAATTCGGTTATTGACGGCAAAGTTTTTCCCGGCGAAGTCCAAAATTCAAAAACATCGAGTATAAAAATATCGTGAAAATTACTACCAGAAGAGAAATCAACATCGAGCGTGAGCGCAGCATCACGATTCGCTTTATCAAGCCGCAGTCGCTGAGATTCTGTCCGGCGTGTCAAACCGACGCGCCGTTCGTCTCGGTTGACGAAGCGGCAATAGCGCGGCAGACGACTTCGCGCCACATCTTTCATCTGGTCGAAGCCGGTGAAATTCATTCGTTTGAATCGAACGAAGGCTTGCTGCTCGTCTGTCTCGCGTCGCTCGCGTCGTCAGCGATTTTCAATCAAACATCAATTATCAAACAGGAGAACAACAATGACACTAACATTCTATAAAAATTCACTCGTTAATTTGACTTTCTGCGTCCTGCTCGCCGTCGGCGCGATTTCAATCAACGCGCAGACCACGACATTTACATATCAGGGACGCTTGACCGACAACTCGATGGCGGCAAACGGCTCTTATGATATGCAGTTTCGCGTCTATGACCAGGCGGCGAACGGAACGCAGAAAGGCATTACGGTCACGAAAACCGCCGTGCCGGTTGCAAACGGCGTATTTACCGTTTCGATTGATCCGACCTTCACGGCGTTTTTTAATCAGGCGGGCAATTATCTGGAAATCAGCGTTCGCTTGAACGGCAGCGGCAACCCTTACACCACTCTTGCGCCGCGCCAGCAAATTACCAGTGCGCCGTATGCGGTGCAGAGCATCAGTTCGCAAAACGCCGACAGTTTGGGCGGATTTCCCGCCGCCAATTATCTGCAAACGAACGGCAGCGGCGCGAACTTAACCAATCTCAATGCTTCGAGCATCACGGCGGGAACAGTGCCGGACGCGCGGCTTGCCTCGAACATAGCGCGGACGAACGCGCCGAATGTTTTTACGATGGATCAAACCATCAACAACGCGGATTTATATCAGTCGGGCGGATTGGCAGTTTTCAATGTTAACAGCGGTTTCGTCGCCAGCGGCACATTCAATGGAACGGGCGTGATTCCGGCAAGCGGCGCGGGAACGCGAATGATGTTTTATCCGAAAAAAGGGGCTTTTAGGGCGGGAAGAGTTTTTGGCAGTCAATGGGATGACGCTAACGTCGGCAGCTTATCAACTGCATTAGGGCAGGATACGATAGCCAGCGGCGGCTTTTCAACCGCATTGGGATTTACCACGACAGCCAGCGGCGATTACTCGACCGCGCTCGGAATCAGAACCACTGCCAGCGGATTCGGTTCAACCGCGACGGGAAGAGAAACAACCGCCAACAGCATTTATTCAACCGCGATAGGAGCGTATGCTTCAACCAACAACCAGGCGGGCAGTTTTATTTACGGCGACAACTCAACCACTGATGTTTTTAACGCGGTCGCGCCGAATTCATTCACAATGCGGACGACGGGCGGTTTTGCTTCGGTAGGTACATTCGGCACGGGCGCGATTCCGGCGACAGGCGCGGGAACGCGAATGATGTTTTACCCGAAGAAAGCGGCATTTCGAGCGGGATACGCGCAAGGTATGAGATGGGATGATAACAACGTCGGCAATTATTCAACCGCGATGGGAAACAGTACGGCTGCCAGCGGCGACAGTTCGACCGCGTTTGGAAAGTCCGCGCTTGCCGGAGGCGATAACTCAACCGCGATGGGAAGCAATACAACGGCGAACGGTAATACCGCAACCGCGCTTGGCGGCTACACGGATGCCGGAGGCGATTATGCAACTGCGATGGGCTACCAGACGAGTGCTAACGGCAATTATTCAACCGCGCTCGGTTACGGCACGGCTGCCAGCGGCGATAATTCAACCGTAATGGGAAATTACGCTTCGACCAACAATCAATCCGGTAGTTTTGTGTATGGCGATATTTCAAGCTCCAATATCATAACCGCGACCGCGCCGAATCAGTTCACCGTGCGGGCGGCGGGCGGCTTTCGCTTTCGCACTAATTCAGCTTTAACAACCGGCTGTGATTTACCGGCGGGCAGCGGCGTTTTTCAATGCACTTCGAGCAGATCGGTCAAGGAAAATTTCGTCCCGCTTAACGGAACGGACATTCTTTCACGTCTGCGCCGCGTTCCCGTAATGCAGTGGAATTACATCGGCGAAAAGCAAAACGTGCGGCACATCGGCGCGTTTGCCGAAGATTTCTATCAAGCATTTAATCTCGGCACGGACGATAAATCAATCGGTCTGCTCGACGTAGCGGGCGTGAATATGGCGGCGACCAAAGCCCTCGACGAAAAAACCGAAAATCTGCAAACACAAGTCGAGGTGCAAAAATCGCAAATCGAAACACAGCAGAAAACCATCGAACGCCAACAGCAGCAGATTGACGCGCTCATTAAACTAACCTGCGCGGGCAGTCCGTCAGCCGACGTTTGCCGACCGGAGGAAAAATAAGATGAAGAAACAGCTTTTGATTTTAACGATTTTATCATTCTGCCTTGTTGTTTCGACGGCAACGGCACAGTCGGGCGGAACTTTCACGATTACCCAATCGGTCATCGCGGCGGGAGGCGGTCAGAATTCGAGCGGCGGAACTTTCGCCGTCGCCGGAACAATCGGGCAGGCGGTCGCCGGACAGACGACGAGCAATCCGCCGTTCGCGGTGAACAGCGGATTTTGGACTCCTTTGAATCTGAATCCAACCGCCGCCGGAGTAACTTTGGGCGGGCGCGTTACGACGGCGAACGGCGCGGGCATTCGCAATGTCGGCGTTACCTTGACGAGCGCGGACGGCACGACGCAAACCGTCGCTACCGGCGCGGGTGGTTCATACACATTCAGCGATGTCGCGGCGGGCGAAATTTACACGATTTCGGTTTTCGCCAAACGCTATCGCTTCGCGCAGTCTTCGCAGGTTCATTCGGCGACCGCAGATTTCTTGAACATCAATTTCGTCGCTGAAACCAGCGTCAACATACCGTTGACACCGATCTTAAACGAACCAAATCACTAAAAATTAAATCGGAGAGGTCTTGAAACGGTAAATATACGTCAAACAGCCCGTCCGATACGTCTTGAGACGTATATTCATACGTTCCCGAACCTATATGGATACGTCAAGAACCCCATCGGATACGTCCCGACACGTATATTTATACGTCAAACACCTCGTCGGATACGTCCAAGGACGTATCCAGATACGTCTCGCACCCCAAAATATACGTCAGGAGACGTATCCAGATACGTCCCGATACCCCAAAATATATGTCGCCTGACGTATATTTTGGGGTATCGGGACGTATTCGACGGACTGTTCGACCTACTATTTCCGATTTTTGATGAGTTCCGACGAACCGAGAAAGAAAGATTATGTTTTGTTTATCTTATCGCACAATGAAAGCCGAAGCCGGATGCAGCAGCGCGAGGCGCGTGACAAAGTGCGCGGTAAAATCAAAGAGTCGAAGAGCGCGTCAACGAAGCAGCGGGCAGTTTGCTGAAAACGCTCGAATCGCTGTTTTAGAACCTGAAATCTATGAAGAATGTAGAATTATTGATTTTGAAACCGCTTCTGAGAAATACAAACGACCGATTTAGATAATTTTAAGGAAGGAACGACCCCTTGCCGTTGCGCCCGATTCGCATATTGGTCAGCCAGTCGAGCCATTGATATTTTAAGGCTTTCGGGTTTAAGAATTCGGTGATGCCGACGGTTTTGCGCGGCTTGCCGTCGCGTAAAGTGAGAGTCATTTCACTCAAAAATCTCAGGTAGAAAAAACTCGAATCAATAATTTTATTTTGCTTCACGCGCAGGCGCATTTTGTCCTCGGTTTCGAGCGTCAGCCGCTGCGGATATTTGATGCCGAATTTGTCGCGGGTGAAATTCGTTTCCTCGTAACTCGCGTCGCGCATTCGCAGTTCGTTGTTGCGAACGGTGAAAAGTTTCGTCGTCGGATTCGTTTCGCCGAATTCTTTGTAGCGATAAAACACGGCGGTCGCGTCCGCGAAATGGGCGCGTCCCCATTGCCAGTCTTCGACGGTTTCGGGCAGCCAGCGATTATCTAAATTGTGGTCGTGATAACCCGTGCCGCGAAAATTAATCGTGTCAAGCGCATTTTTCGAGTCATCGCTGACGATGATTCTGCCGGTAACGTCGGCGCGGGCGACAACCAAATTCCAGCTGTGCGCTTCGTCGGCTTTGACCGGCTTGTCCGGCAGAAAATCGCTCTCAATGGACAGCCATTCAAAATTCGCCTTTAACGTGCGGTTATTCCGCATTTTTACGTTAATTGAAAGCATATAACCCGAACCGTAGGGCGCGGAATCTACGCGAAATTCGTTTTCTCCGAGACGACAAAACGGCACATCTTTTCCGGCGGAAAAATCTTCCGGCGCAAATTCATTAATGGCGCGATATTTCGGTTTGCCGTCTCGATAATATGTGAAGGCGAGCGCGGGATAACATTTCTGACAGTCAACCGTTTTCTTCCGGCGAAAGCGGTCGGCGAGTTTGGAATGGCGGCGGTTGTCGGCGTTATAGCGCGGCGAAAAGATAAAATTGTCGAGAAAAATTATCACGACCGCATCGCGCCCGTCTTCGCTCAAAGCGTCGAAATACCACCATTCAAACGCCTTTGAGTTTTCCTTCTCGTGCCAAACGTCCGCCGCGATGCTCGAAGAAATCGAAAACTTTTCCTTTACAGTCTCCTGAATTGCCGTCGCCATTTTTTATATTTTGGGAAATTATTTGAGATTTAACCCTAAAAGAATCGCAGAAAACGAAAAATATGGCAAACTTTTACGCCGTTTCAAACTCTAAACTCAACTACCGACTCTCCCGAAATTTAACTGAATAAAGATAGGAGATGATATGAAAAAATACACGAAAATGATTTTACTGGGTTTGGTTGTTTGCGCGGGTTTGCTGACGGCGGCGTGTCCGCAGCGCGAAAGCATTGCGAATATCGAATCGAACCCGTCGAAATTTTACAATAAGGAAGTCGGGATTGCTGGAACGGTGCGCGACAGTTACGGAATAAATGTTCCGCTGACGCAGATTCGCGGCGGAATTTATAAAGTTGACGACGGTTCGGGTTCGATATGGGTCGTAACCGAGCGCGACGTTCCCGTAAAAGGCGCGAAAATCGGCGTGAAAGGCAAAGTGCAGAACGGTGTCGGCTGGAACGGAAAAAATTACGGTCTCGGAATGATCGAAGACGACCGGCGTATCAGATAAAAAGCAATTTTTTGAAAGAAAAAGGCGGAGTTGATGTGAACATCAACTCCGCCTTTTTCTTCGCCTGCCAGGGCATTTATAAAACTGAAATGTCTCTGATTTCAATCGTTTCGTTTTCCAGAACGATTTGCAGATTAAAATTTCCCGGTTCAACCGGCGAAAAATTAAATTCGCCGTATTCATTCAGACTCGTTTCCAGAGAAAAATTTGCGTTGTAAATTTTCACGACGGCATTTTCGATTTCAGGAAAAATCTGACCGCTGACGAGACATTTTTCGTCAGCGAAATTGACGCGCAAATCAATGTTATAATCTCCGGCGCGGTAGAGAAGCTGGCGCGTGTCCTGAAAAGAAAGCCGCTCGTTCAGCGCGAATTCCGGTTTCCAATCGTCGAAAATCAGCAGTCCGGCTAAACGATTCTTCAAAGTTTTTTGCGGCTGTGCCTCTGGTTTTCGATAGATATTCAACAGATTCGCCGTTGCCGCCTGCGGCACGGTTTCGGAAAAATCGTTCGGCGCGAGCGTAAAAAGATTCGTCAATTTACGGCGCGACGCGGAACATTCGGAACAATTCGCCAGATGCGTCTGTTCGTCAATCGAAAAATTCGCTGTCGCGTTTTCAGCGATGCTGATGATTCGTTCAAATTCGAGATGGCGGGCAGCTTTTTTCATAAAATACACCCGAACCGAAAAGTTTCGGTTCACATAATATAAGTCGGACGAACCGCCGAAAAAATACCGAAATAATTTATTCCGGCAAAAATTTCAAAAGTTTTTTCAAGCATCGCGCTCTCGTCGGACCGATGCTCCCCAACGGCAAATCCAGAGTTTCGGAAATTTGCTGATACGGAATCTGTTCGGTTTCGAAATAAAGCATCGTCAGCAAACGGCGGCAGCGGTCGTCAATTTTCGAGAGCGCAAGTTCGACTTGATTTTCTTTTTCGAGTCGCACTAAAACTTCGTCGGGCAGCGGCGCACGGTCGGGAATTTCGTAATTGATCTCGTTTTCCTCGTCGAACAACGGCTGAATTTTTCCGCGTTTTTCCTTTTGGATGTAATGAATCGTTTTGTGCCGCGCCGTCGTCGTCAGCCACGCCCGCAAAAATTGCGGCTGTTCCAGAGAGTCGAGTTTTTCAAACAAAGTTTTAAAAACTTCCTGCAAAACGTCGGAAGCCGCGTCGCGGTCGAGACCGGCGCGGCGCGGAACGGAAAAAATCAGATTCTGATATTTATAAACGATTAGCTCCCAAGCCGTTTCGTTACCGTCGCGGCAGGCGACAACTAATTGCTCGTCGGGCGAATCGCTCGTAATTTTAACCATCGGCAGACAAATTTTCGCCGTTGTTTTCACCGTTTCGACCGGCGAAAATCATCGAACGCGAAATAGTTTTTGTATGGAAAACGCTGACGAAAATAAACTTTACATTATTTGCCGCACAAACAAAAAATTGCGAATGTCGAATCGGAAAAATTTTTCCGATTCGACATTCGCATCAGGGTTTGAAAAATTACCGCGCGTCAAATCCCAGAAACGTGCGGTAATTTTCAAACGAAGTTTATGGAGCATAGACGGTTTGCAGCGGCGTGTCCGTGCCGAAACCGAATTGATACGCGCTCAAGCCGTTGTCCGAACTGCGAAGAATGTACCAGTAACCGTTCGACGGTCGGAAAACCGCGATGTCCGTGCGATTGTCGCTGTCGTATTCGCAGGCAATCGGAATGTCGCCGTTTTGTCCGAACGGATAAGCCGTCATTCCGCGATCACTGCTGCGATAAATGTACCAGTAGCCGTTTGACGGGCGGAAAACCGCGACATCCGAACGTCCGTCGCCGTCGAAATCGCCGGTTACGGGTCGGTCGCTTGACGCGCCCCAAAGCATTCCGAACATCGTGTTGGTCGAACTTTGGAAAACATACCAGCCGCCGTTCGACGGACGGAACACGGCAAAGTCGTTGATGCCGTCGCCGTCGAAATCACCGGCAACGGGTTTGTCGCCGCTCGCGCCGAATTGGATTCCGTAGAAACCGTTATCGGTGCTGCGCCAGACGTACCAACTGCCCGAAGACGGACGGAAAACTACGATGTCGTTGCGTCCGTCGCCGTCGTAATCGCCGACCATCGGCACGTCGCCATTTTGTCCGAAGCGATAGTTGACCGTTTCGCCGGTCGCGCTGCGGCTGATTTGCCAGTTGCCGTTTGCCGGTGTGAACACCGCGACATCGGTTACGCCGTCGCCGTCGTAATCGCCCTGAACATTGATGTCTCCGGCTTTGCCCATCGAGCGGGCGGAAACCGAATTATCAATGCTGTTCAGAATGTACCAACTCGAATCGCCCGTCGTATTCTGACGCAGAACCGCGATTTCACTCGCGCCGTCGCCGTCGAAGTCGCCGCGATGTCCGAGCGGTCTGATCTGTCCGCGAATTTCGCCCGCCGCGTTATTCGTCGTCGAAACGACGAAATAAAGCAAGCCGGAACGAAGCTGCTGAATTTGCTCGGCGGTAACGTCGAACGTCTGCTGTTCGGCTTGTCCACTCGTGCCGCCGGAATTGGTCAAAGTAAAAACGACCGCGCCGTTTTCAGTCGGCAGAGCCGGACCGTTAATCGTTACGGCAGTCGCCGCGCTCGACAATCCGAAGTAGCGCAGATTAACCGTGATTTGCGTTTCGGCGTTGTTCAAACGAACGAAGCCCGCGCCTCTGCCGTCGGTCGTAACCGCCGGGACAACGCTGCTGCCGCGCAGTTTCGACGAGAACGCCCGAATAACGTGCGGCGACGGCGAAGGATGCGGAGTCGGCGAACCCGTCGGCGACGGATTCGGAGTCGGCGAGCCGGTCGGAGTCGGGAACGTGCTGGTAAATGTTCCTGACAGAACGGTCGTCGTGCCGTTTTTAACGGTAATCGTCGAACCGCTCGTTACGACGGGAACGGTATCGCCGCGTTCGGAACTCAGACGAATGCCGCCGCGATGATTATCCAGAGTGATATTTCCAACCGCCGCGCCGTTCACCGAAATTGCCAGAACCGTATCGTCCGGCAGATTAACGAAATTAACGTAAGTTTCAAACTCGGTGCGCGTTCCGACGGCTTCGTATTCGCCGATGCCGCGCGGGACTACGCCGTCAATCGCCGCGCCGGTCAGCGGAGCGAAATAGCGTGTGCGAGTTACCGGACTCGGCGATGGATGCGGTGTCGGCAAAACAGTCGGCGACGGCGAACCTGTCGGCGTGCGCGTCGGCGTTACGGTCGGAGTGCGCGTCGGCGAAGGAGTCGGCGTTGCCGGAGCGACAAATGCGCCGGACAAAACCGTTGTCGTCCCGTTTTTAACGGTCAGAGTATCGCCCGCAACCACCGTCGGAACAGTTCCGCCGTTCGCGGTCGAAAGATTCAACGCGCCGCTGCGAATTGAATTAAGCGTGATTTGCCCGATGCTCGTGCCGTTCAGCGAAACCTGCAAAACGGTCGCCGCCGCATAATTAACCGAACTGACCTGCACGCTCAAACTGCGCGTGGTCGTCGTGTTCGACGTAAATGTCTGATAGCTTGCCGAACCGTGCGGCGTAACGCTGCTGATCGGCGAGCCGCTCAACACCGTCGTCAAAGCCGGTCTGACGCTTTCGGCGGCACTGCTGACGCTCGAATCCGCGCCGAGATAAAACGGCAGCACGACCCATAAAGCAATCGCGCCCAAAACAAGCGCGGGTGCGCGAAATCTTTTTAAATAACTTATGCTTCGATAAAACTCCTGCATTCATTTCCCTCCAAAAATTGAAATTTTCCGAGAATCAGCTTTTTAAATAATGCTCTTAAATTCGACAAGCGCACTTATCCGTTTCCTTTTTCTCTGATAGTTAAGTCAGTCAAAGAAACGGAAAAATACACTTAATCAAAAAGATTTTTTTTCATTTACGGATTCTGAGGATTAGCCTGAAGACAATTTGCGGCATCAATCCGGCGCATCATCGTATTCGGAATGACGATTGATCCGTAGCGGATTCTCTGGATAATCTGGTCGGATTCGAGCATCGGATATTTCGATTTGATCAGCGCGGCGACACCGGCGACAATCGGCGACGACATCGAAGTTCCGCGCCAAACGCCGTAACGTCCGCCTGGAATCGAACTGACGATGCGCTCGCCGGGAGCGATGATTTGAATCCAATTACCGCGCGTCGAAAAACTCGCCAGCGTATCGGAAGTCGTGCTTGCGCCGACCGCCAAAAGCCCGCGCACGGTTTCCGCCGCCGGATAAATGCGGGTCGAATCGCCCGTGTTTCCCGCCGCCGCCGTCACGACGATATTCGGGTCTTCGATGTTCGGAAATTCGCCGCTAAACCGGTGCGGATTTGTCGGCGGCGCGCCAACGGCATCTAAAAGATTCGTAACTAAATTAGTGCGCTCAATGGTGCCGAGACTTAAATTGATAATATTCGCGCCGTCGTTCGTCGCCGGATTGCCGTCAGGATTCGCCGCATAATTCAGAGCCTGCGCCAGCCGCCAGATATTGCCGACACCGTTTGAATCGAGAACGCGAATCGGCATAATCTTCGCTTCCGGCGCGACCATCAAAACGATTCCGGCGACGTGCGTGCCGTGTCCATACGCGCCGACGTTCGGCGTTCCGACTTCCGAAGGGTCGTTGTCGTTGTCAACAAAATCGCGTCCGGGCAATAATTTTCCGGCAAATAACGGATGCGTCAAATCAATCCCCGTATCAAGAACCGCCACCTTTACATTCGCGCCCTTGGAAATCTGGTGCGCGGCAGCGAGATTGATGCGCGTTCCCATCCATTGCTTGGCAAAACCTTTCGTGCTGCCGCCGATGCTCCACGAACCGCCGATGCTCCAGGAGCCGCCCAAACTCCACGGAACGCTGCTCGAATTCGGCGTACCGACCACGTAATTCGGATCGGCGTACGCGATGCGATTCGTATCGTTCCGCATCTGCTGCACGATTTGCGCGACGTTCCCGTTATTCAAAACCTGAAGCCGATAAATCGCCGTCCCGCTAAACTGATCAATCGGAGCCGCGCTCAAGCCATACTGCGCCGCCACCGCCGCCAAATCCGAAGCGCGATTCAGTTTCACGACGATTTCATTCGGCACGATATTTTGTGTCGAATCCTGTCCGAAGACATTCGACGGCAACGCAAAAAAAGCGGCGACCGCCAATCCGCAAACGATAAATTCAGCAACTATCCGGCGCAATTTCGACATATAAACTTTTGGTTGGACAGAAAGAATATAATACTACCCGTTTTATTAGTCCAATGATTTTTGCAAAAAATACATTCAACTTAAATTTGTGTTAGCGTCAATTAATCATCTAAAAATTCACTTTCAGAAATTACTGTTGTCAGGTATTTCTGCTGAAAGAGTTAAAATGAACAAAATTGTCAGAGATATTGACTTAATTATTGAGCAAGTAAAACAACACTTCCCAGAAATCCGAGTCTATCAATACCATCAAACTCATCCGGCTGATGATGATGGCGTTTGGTGGTTTTCTCTTCCAAACATTGAGCCAGATATTAAACTAGATTCTACTCACGGAACTTGTCCTTTTATGGTTGAGACGAATGAGCAATGGGGTGAAAATGCAAGAACAGTAAATAATGTTGCCGAAGCTGTTTTAATAATTATTGACTACTTGAAATCTGCTGAAAATGTGGAAAGTTAAAACTGTCCGCTCAAAATAAACGCCGACCAAAAATAAGGATGCGGTTTTTCCTGCAATAATTTAATCTGCGCTCGCCGCAAAGCCGCTACCGGATTTTCGCCTGATTGCAGATTTACATAAAAGTCGCTCATTAAAAATAACGTCGAAGCATCATCAACCGTCCACAAACTCATCACCAATGAACTCGCGCCCGCCGCCAAAAAGCCCCGCGTCAGACCGAATAATTCTTCGCCCGATTCGACGCGGTTCAAGCCGGTTTCGCACGCGCTCAGGACGACTAATTTATTTTTCAAATTCAACTTTCGCACGTCGCCGACCGTCAGATTTTCCCGGTAAAGTTCGAGCGCGGAAAACAGCGGATTGTCGGCGCGAAATTTTCCGTGGCAGGCGAGATGAACGACATCAGCCGCCGCGCAAAATTTGGCGAGATTGGAAAAAGTCGCCTTTTCGTCAATCAATTTTACCGCTTTCGGAAACAACGCGCCGAGCCTTTCGATTTCCGTTTTTACCGCCGGATTGTATTGGTCGGCAACACCGACGAGCAGCGCGGATTCGGTTTGAATCGCCCCTTTATTTAACGCCGCCTGCAAAATCGCCGCGCTCGGCGCAGTCGTGATTTCAAAGCGTTCGACGAGATATTTACCGCCGTCGCGCAAACTTTGAAACGGCAAATAATGAAGCTGTCCGAATGGCACGAACGCCAGCCGCGCGGTTTTCAACGCGAGCGGTTTGAGCAACAAATCATAAAGTTTCTGCGCGTGTGAGTAAAATCTTTCGACTGCGATTTCCCTAATTTTTGCATCAAGTCTTTCGATAAATCGCCCGCTTTTGATTTGAAAAAGAAACTGCCTGACTTCCCTTTCGACTTCCGTTAAATCGGCGATATTTTCGTGAACGGTAAAATCCTTTTCGGTGATGACGAACGCACCGATTTGATTTTCGACCGCGAAAAATTCGACGAGCGTCGCGCCGTTTAAATTCGCCTGCAAAACTTCGACGTTCAAAGTTTGAAATGAACTTAAATCCGAATTGCCGTTCGTCGAAATTCGGCGCGAGATTTCCGATAGTTTTTTCTCTCTCGACGTAATCGCACGGCGCAAATCGGATTTCTTTTTCTGCGCTTCCAAGCCGCTCGACTTTTGACGATTCAGGCGGCTGTAAAACCAATTTAATTCTTCGCGCAGCGCATTTTGTTTTTCATAAAGCGCGTTTTCAAACGCATCGGAAGAAATTTCCAGCGCGGCAAAATCGGCGTTCATCGCCTCGAAAAGCGTCCGCGAGCGGATTCGTTCGAGCCAATCGAACGCGGCGCGGAAATCTTTCCGACGCAGATTTATTTCGACGAGTTTTTGATACGGCGCAAGTTTATCGGCGGCAAACGCGGCGCGAAATTCTTCCGCCGCGAGCGTCGTACGCGAAGTTTCGGTTAGGTCAATCGCTGTGCGAAAATATCCTTCGGCTTCGGTTAAATCGTTTTGCGAAAAGGCGATTACGCCGAGCGAAATCAAACAAAGATATTCGATTGGAGAAAGATTGCGCTGCGCCGCGTCGAGCGTTTCGCGTAGTATTTTTCGGCTTTCGTTCAGATTATTTTCGCGCAAATAGATTTCACTCAGAAACCATTTTGCCGCGAGTTCGTAACGTAGATTCTTGCCGCTGCCGGAAATTTTCAGTGCGTCAGACGTTAATTTTTTCGCTTTCTCTAAATCGTTTCCGCGCAGATAAATTTGCGCTTTCAGCAAAAGCGCGGCGGCGATTTGGATTTGATTGCCTTCTTTTTGAAAAAGCGTTTCAGCGCGTTCGAGCGCGATTTTCGAATTTTCAGTTTCGCCAAGCGCGAACAAAGCGCGTGAATAATTCAACAGACATCTGGCTAATTCAGCCTGCATTTCGAGCGCGGAAAATTTATCGGCGGCGGTTTCGTAAAGCGCGGCGGCTTCGTTCAAGAAATTTATTTCCAGATAAATGTCGGCGATTTCGAGTTCCGTGTTCGCCGTCTGCTGCGGCATTGCGAGCGTTTCATATTTGCGGCGCGAGCTTTCCAGAAATTCAAGGGCGCGGTTGAATTTTCCCTGAAACAAATAAAGATTGCTCAAGCCCGTTTCGATTTCGGCTTCGGTAATGAGCAGAGACGCTTTTTTGACGCGCTTTAAGGCTGTTTCATAGATCGTTTCGGCGGCGCGAAAATCGTTTTGTAAGGCTTTGACGAATGCCTGACAATTTTCAACCATCGCCAACTGCCGCACATCGTTTATTTGCTGAAACCGTTCGTGCGCCGAACTCAAATATGGCTCGGCTTCACGATAGAAATCGCGCCGCCAATAGAGATTGCCGATATTGTGTTCTACTTTTCCGACCGAATAAACGTCGTCGTGAACAAGAAAAATTTCCCGCGCCCGCAATCCGCATTTGACGGCTTCGTCATAACGCCCTAAAAGCGCGAGCGCGTAAAGTTTGCTGATTTGGGTATTTGCCGCGCTCAGAGTTTTGCCTAAATCGTTAAAAGTTTTTTCTGATTCGTCGAGTTTGGCGACGCATTTTTGGAGTTCGCCTTTGACGAGAAATTCAATCGCCCGCGTCCATTCAGCGTAGGCTTTGATTTCCGTGTCGTCGGACGATTCGATGAGTAGATCCAAAATTTCCGCGATTTCAGAAACTTTTTGCGGCTCACTCGTCCAAACTTCATAGCAAAGATTTTGCAGAGATTTGGCGAGTCCGGCATCGCACGAAGGACGATTTTTCGCCAGTATTTTCGGGCGTTCGGCGTTTGAAACTTCGATTAATTTTCGGGCGAGTCGGTCGCGGTTCATTTTTTCGTAATAATTGAGTATTGATTATCAGCCATCAATTATCAGCTTTCAACTGTTCCGAATCAGACTTTGATTTTGTCAGGAAAGCAGACACAATGAAGACGGGCAGCTTTCGGAGTAAGTGAGAGGTGAAAAGTAATAAGTGATAGCGTCGCATTCGGCGTTTTACTTATCACATTTCACTTTTCACCTCTCACTTACTCCGAAATAAATTCGTCCGACTATTTATGAACAATTACATTGAGATTTTCAGCAAGCGATTCGATAATTTAAATCGCCGTTCCGTTGAACTGATCGGTTTGACAGCGGACGAAAATTTGTTTTTGAAACCGCGCCCTTTGGAAAAAACGATGACGATGTTTTCCGTCGGCGAATACGTTTTGCGAAGCGCGGGCAAAGTCGAGCAGACTTTCGGCGGCATTACGACCAGACTTTGGGACGATCCGTTTGAATGGACTCTGCCGGAAAAACTTTTTTCGGGCGAACTGATTTTAGAGTATTTGAAAGAAGTCGAACAAACCCGCGCCGACGGTTTCGCGCTATTTAAATCCGACGAAGATTTGCGGCGCGAAATGCCCGCGCCCGCCGCGATGAAAACTATTTTCGAGATTCTTCTCGAAACAATTTCCCGCGCCGAACATTTTCAGGGACGAGCCTTTGCGGTTTTCCAGATGTTTTCCGACGCGAAACTGCCGCGCCTTTGACTTTTGAAATTTGAACTTAAACGGAATAAAATTCGTAGGTGAGAGAGCTTTACCGAAAACGACAAATAAATTGGAGAATTAAAATATGTATTGCCCGCGATGCAGTCAACAGCAGGTCTCGGAGGAAACGAAATTTTGTTCGCGGTGCGGATTTCCGCTCGGTCTGGTTTCGGAAATTCTCGCGCACGGCGGTTTTCTGCCGCAGCTCGCCGATCTTTATAAGAGCAAAAAACTTTTCACCAGGCGCAATGGTTTAATTTTTTCGCTGTTTTGGTTTCTGATTTTCGTTTTGCTTTTAACGCCGTTTTTCGGAATCTCCGGTGCGCCCGAAGAATTAGTGGCGATGTCGGCGATAGTCGGCACGATGGGATCGTTTATTTTAATGCTCGCGTCGTTTTTGATTCTCAAAAAAGAACCGCGCACTTTGGATTTGCCGACCCATAATTTACCGGCAAACAACATTCGCAATCTTCACGCCACGCATCAGCCTTCGGCTTTACCGCCGCAGTATTCGCAGCCCGCCCAAAGCTACGTTCCGCCGCCGGGAACGTGGAAAGCCCCGAACACCGACGATTTCACCCGACGCGGCAGCGTTACGGAAGGCACGACGAAACTGCTTGAGAAAGACGATTTTTAGTAGTGAACGGTGAGTGGCGAGTTACGGATACTGTTTAGAAATTCCTGATTTTTGAGACAGCTTTTAAAGACTTTTTAATCGGTTTTTAATCTAGTTCTCGATAAAGTATTGAAAAAGTCTTTGACGGAAAAGTCGGTGTGATTGTCGTCGGCAGAAAAACGCGGCAGTTTTATTACACGAAAACCGGCACGATTTACGCGGTTAATCTGGACACCCGCGCAATGAATAACGAAATGATTTTCAGATTTACAATTTACGTTTTGGCGGTTCTCATCGGAGCGTCGTTTGGAGTTTCGGTTTTACAGGCGCAGGATGCGCGTCCGGTGGTTGACGATTCTAAAACCACGCCCGATAAAGCGTTGAATCCGAAACTGCCGACGCTCTATATCGTCGGCGATTCAACCTTAAAAAGCGACGCTCCGCTGCGCGGTTGGGGACAGGAAATGTCGCAATTTTTCGACCCGAACAAAATAAACGTCGTCAATCGCGCCATCGGCGGACGCAGCAGCCGCACGTTTCAAAACGAAGGTCGCTGGGATAAAGTTTTGGCGGAAATAAAACCCGGCGATTTCGTCATCATCCAATTCGGACACAACGATGTCGGCAAATACGACGATCCGGCGGCGAAGGAACGCCCGTCAATTCACGGCGAAGGCGAGGAAACCCTTGAAGTTACCAAACTCAACGGCACGAAAGAAACGCTGCACACATTCGGCTGGTATATGCGAAAATACGGCAGCGATGTCAAAGCGAAAGGCGCGACCGCGATTTTCTGCTCGATGGTTCCGCATAAGGATTGGCAGGACGGGAAAATCATCCGCAAGGAAAGTGAAACCTTTGTGAAATGGACGGAGAACGCGGCAGAGGCTTCGGGCGCGGCGTATATAAATTTAAACGAAGCCGTCGCACAGAGATTTGAAAAATTCGGAGCGGAAAAAGTCGAGATGTTTTTCGCTGACAAACGAACGCATTCCACACCGGCGGGCGCGTTATTAAACGCGGAAATCGTGGTCGGCAATTTGCGGGCGTTAAAGAACCCGAAATTATCCGGCTATCTTTCGGAAAAGGGACGAAAAATCGAAAAAATTTCCGGCTGCGTCGTCAACGCCGCAAAGAAACGGTGATCGTTCGGTTCGGCGGTTGTTTTCACGAAACTGAACGGTTAGTTTCAAAGATATAAGCTGCAAATCAAGGAGAAGAAAAAAATGCAATACAGGCAATTCGGACGCACCGGCTGGCAGACGAGCGACATCGGTTACGGAATGTGGGGAATGGGCGGCTGGACGGGTTCGGACGATGAAGAATCGCTCGCATCACTGCAAAAATCGGTAGATTTGGGCTGCAATTTTTTCGATACGGCATTTGTTTACGGCGACGGTCGGAGCGAAAATCTGCTCGGTCAACTGGTTCGCGCCAATCCCGATAAGAAAATTTACACGGCGACGAAAGTTCCGCCGCGAAACGGAAAATTTCCGACGCTTCCCGAATACGGTCTGGCGGAATGTTATCCGCCGGAACACATCGAGGAATTTCTGCACAAAAGTTTGAAAAACGCCGGACTCGAAAAATTTGATTTATTGCAGCTTCACACCTGGAACGACGATTGGGCGGACGATGATAGCTGGTCGAATAAGTTGGACGATTTGAAGCGGCAGGGATTGATTGATGCCTGCGGAATTTCGCTGAACCGCTGGGAACCCTGGAACGGTGTCAAAGCCGTGCGGAGCGGGAAAATTGACGCGGTGCAGGTGATTTATAATATCTTTGACCAAAACCCGGAAGACCAATTATTTCCGGCTTGCGAAGAAATGAATGTCGCCGTCATCGCCCGCGTTCCGTTCGACGAAGGAACGCTGACCGGCACGATGACCAAAGACACGAAATTTCCCGCAGACGATTGGCGCAGTCATTTTTTCAGCCCCGAAAATCTGATTCCGAGCGTCGAACGCGCCGACGCTTTGAAGCCGTTAGTTCCCGAAGATTCGACGCTGCCGGAAATGGCTCTGCGTTTTATTTTAAGTCATCCGACGGTTTCAACGATCATTCCCGGAATGCGAAAAATCAAAAACGTCGAATCCAACATCGCCGCGAGTGATAAAGGTGCTTTGCCCGCAAGTTTAATCGAAGAATTAAAGAAACACGCCTGGATTCGCAAGCCCGCGCCATGGTCGGATTAGGTTTCTGGTTTCTGGTTTCTGATTTCTGGTTATTTGGGATTTTCAATCTTGAACCTTGAACCTGAAACAGTTCTGACAGGAAAATCATTGACTTCCAATAAAATTCGGCTATAAAATCATTCACACGCAATTTTATAAATTAACCGCTTTAAAGCCGGAGGTGTTTGTTTGATGAAACTTTCCCGTGTTCTTTTTTTTCTTCTGTTAGTGCTGATGTTTTCGGCAACGCCTCCCGCTGTTCTGCAAGCGCAAATGCGGAATCTGTCGTTCAGCACGAAACTTTTTACCGTCGCCGATTTCAAGCAGTCAATTCTTCCGAATACTCGACCGACTTTTTCCGTGTCCGCTTATCATCCGGCGTTTAATGAAACCGATAAATACACCGTCGTCAAAACGCCGACGGACGGCGGCATCAAAGAAATCGTTCCGGCTAAATTTCAGGTCAAATATCAGAATTGGAAAGACGAATTGCTCTCTACCGAATTTGGGCGGCAGCAATGGGAAGATTATTCCAATAACAAACAATTTGTTTTGACGATCACTTTCGGCGACAAACAAGGTCAGGGCGCGGGAACCGGAAATTATCAGTGGGATGAGTCGGGTGCGCTCGTCGGCGCGACGATCACTTTGGGAAACAAGTTGGACACGGGCTTGCCGAACGCGGTTTATTTTCCAGTGATGAATTCGCTTTCTTCGGACGAGCCGAAATATAAAATCAACAAAAACCTGCTGGCGGCGGCGAAGTTCGCGCACGAATTCGGTCACGTCAATCAAACCGCCAAAATGAACGGCGAGCTGTTTCAACTGCAAAACAAACTGATGCCGGTTTACAACGAAATCCTGCTCAAAAACGGTTACAACATCAACGACCGAAAGCTGATTGAACTGACCGAACAAATGGGCGGAACGCCGGTCGCAATTTGGGAAAACCGCGAGTATTGGGGCGAAACGAACGCGATGCTTTATCTGTTTGACCGCCTCAGCAAAGAAAGTTTTTACTGTCCGGTTTTCAGTAAAATCAAGCGCAACATTTCGCTTTACGCCAAGGATTATGAAGAACGCTTCGAGGAAATCGAGGACACTCAGAAACTTGAATCTGAATGTCGCTAGTCTGCTAATTCCAGATTCCAAATTCATTTCTGGAATCTGGAATCTGGAATCTGAAATCTACCTCTTCCCGCTCGTCGGGTCAGCCCAGTCGTCGGTGCGAAACGGCGCGGCGGGCAAGCCGGAATCGTTGGTTAAATTCGCGTGTTTCGGGTTGTTGTTAAAGGCGTAACGCGCCGCGAGCGGCTTTGACACATTCGCCGACGAAACTTCGACTTTGTTTTTCCCAACGATTTTCGCGTCCGCCCAAACGAACTTTTTGTCCGCGCCCGCAATCGCAAATTCGTCCAATTTATCGCCGTCTTTCATTTTCAAACCGCTTCCGACATCATCAAACGTCAAAATAATTTTCGAGCCTTTAATTTCCGCTTTTTCAAACAGCGGCGAGTTCGTCAATTTTCGTCCGTAAACATCCTTCAAAGCCCACCGCGCCATTCTTTTTCCGACATCGAGTTTATTTTTCGGATGAATATCGTTCGCCTCGCCGATGTCAATCGTCACGATTAAGCCCGTGTTCGGCGTGTTGGCAGCCGTTTGCCGCTGCGCTTCGCGGATGAAACTCCACGCTTCATCAACCGGCTGCTCCTGCGGTTTGCGGTAATTCGGCAGTTGAATAATGCCGAACGGAAAATTCCCCGCGTTCCACCGCGTCCGCCAAGCTTTGATCATCGTCGGCAGTAAAATGTTGTATTGCTCGGCGCGCGCTTCGTTCGATTCACCCTGATACCAAATCGCGCCTTTGATCGCAAAAGGCATCAGCGGTTCGATCATTCCGTCGTAAATCGAAGACGCGATGCGGTAATCGCGCAAGGCATCGGGAACGCCCGGACTCGGCGACGGTTTCGCGCCCGCCGCTTTTTGTTTGTCCGATTCTTCGCGCCATTTTACAATCGCTTCGTCGTAATCGGCTCGCACTTTCGGACGTTCCTCGTCCCAAATTTTCGTCCGCTCGACCGTGATTTTCAAATCGGGATTCGCATTTAAATAGTCAACTGGAGTCCACGCTTCGGCTTGCGAACCGCCGTAACTCGAATTGATGATGCCGACCGGAACTTTCAAATCCTTTTGCAAATCGAGCGCGAAATAATATCCGGCAGCGGAAAATTCCTTAATTGATTCGGGTGTCGTCGCCTGCCAAATTCCCAACGCGCCGGTTTGCTTTTTAAAAGCCACCTGACGGCTGACATTGAACAGTCGAATGTTCGGATGATTCGCGGCGGCTTGCACCGCTTCGCCGTTGTCGGTTTCGCGTAAGAGCCGCTGCATATTCGACTGTCCGGCGACGAGCCAGACTTCGCCGACTAAAATATCGGTGAGTTCGATTTTATTGCGACCGGCAATCGTCAGCGTCTGCGGCGTAAAATTCGCGTTTAACTTATCGAGATTAACGCGCCATTTTCCATTCGCGTCGGCAACGACTGTTTTGGTTTGTTTGCCGAATTTAACGGTTACGGCTTCGCCCGCTTCTGCCCAACCCCAAACCGGAATCACCTGTTTGCACTGCAAAACCATCGAACTGCCGATCACATCCGGCAGC
>CAXTKJ010000020.1:0-31768 GCA_964244835.1 uncultured Pyrinomonadaceae bacterium | reverse complement strand
ACGTCGGCGCGGGCAATGACTGGCGAAAGCAGTAAGACGACGAGTAAAACTATTTTTATTTCGATTTTCATAATCTTTATTACGATGAGTTTTGACAAGATATTATTGTCCTTGACGATAAATTTCCGCTTCAATTTCCGCGACGGCTTTACCGGTTTCGCCGTTCACTCGCGGCTCACGATCAGTTAAAACGGCTTCGACAAAATCTTCGATTAACGGCTGATGTACGTTTTGATGCGGCGGATGATTTTCGACGCGCTCGCCGTCGGCGGTTCTAATTTTAATTTCACCTTGATTTAAAACCGCGCCGTGAATCGAACCGTTCGTGCCGAAAATATCGAGCGTGTCCTGCGCCTCGATTGCCGCGTGGGTAACGGTCAGATTAGCGCAGATTCCGCTTTCAAATTGGAAAATTGCGGCTGCGGTATCTTCCACTTCGCGCTCGAACGCGACGTTGGCGACAATGCTTTTAACGCGGCGAATTATGCCGAACAAATTTATCAAGACTTCGAGGCGATGACAGCCGAAATCCATCATCGGACCGCCGCCCGATTTTTCCTTTTCAATCAGCCAGCGGCGCGGATTATCCGGCGCGGGATCGAAAAATTCAAAAGCGTTGATTTGCGCGAAAACGACTTTGCCGATTTCGCCCGCTTCGATAATTTGTTTAATCCGTTCGATGACCGGGTAAAAATGCCGGTAATAAGCGATGCCGAGTTTGACGTTGTTCGTTCTGCAAACCTCAATCATTTCCCCGCATTCGGCGATGTTCAACGCCATCGGTTTTTCGCACAAAACGTGCTTTCCGGCATTCGCCGCCGCAATCGTCTGTTCTTTGTGCAGATAAACCGGCGTGGCGATGTAAACGGCTTCGATTTCTTCGTCGGCGATCAAATCGCGCCAATCCGCATACCATTTTCGCGCCCCGAATTCTTTGGCGAAAGATTCGGCAAGCGCGGCGCGATGACGATTGACGGCGACTAAATCACAGTTCAGCGCATCGCGCAGCGCGGGCGCGATGCGCTTTTTGGCAATATCGCCCGCGCCGATCAATCCCCATTTCAGAATTCGCATAAAACCGTTAATGGTAAATAGTTGGTTGAAAATATGAAGACAACCAAAATTGGCGATTCCCACTTCCCACTTACCATTTACCACTTACCATTACTTCCGTTTCAACCACGCTTCCGGCACGGGAATAATACAGATATTCATTGATTTGCCGTCTTCGGACAGCATCGCCGATTGGATTTGGATTTTCGTGCCGTCAGGACTCATCGTTGGATGCGGATGGTCGGCGGCGGTCGTTTTGTGTCCGGCGGACAGCAGAATCATTTCCTTCGTGTGCCGGTCAATCAGATAGATATTGCGGGCGAAATCGTCACCGACCGCCCAGCGTCCGTCGGGTGAGCCGCTGACGTGCCATAAACCGCTGCCGCCCGGCGTTTGTCCGGCAATCGTCATCTCTCTGGTTCGCAGATTGACGATGCCCAAGCCGGTCGGTTTTTCCCGTGTGCCGGATAGTCCCCAAGCCGCGTCCTGTCCGGGATTCGCGCCGCCGACCGCCGTTCCTTCGGCAACTTTGAGCGGGCTGCCGGGAATTTGGCGGTGTCCCATAATCGCTATCGCCACTTCGTCTTTGCCGATGACCGCTTCGTGCGTTACCCATTCGTATTCCGATTCGGGATACAAAGGTCTCAGCCCGCTGCCGTCTGACATCACCGTCCACGTTCTTTGAGGTGATTTACCGCCGGTTTCCCAGCAAAAAACGATTTCCCCCGGAACCCACGGATTAGTTTGAATATGTCCGACTTGAAACGGCACGGCGACGACGTGCTTGATTTCGCCGGTTTTGACGTTCATCGCCGCGATACCCGACGGACCCGCGCCCATATTGCGCGGACCGAAATTTTCCTTTAATTTCGTGCCGGGAGGCAGACGACGCGCCGCTTCTTCGCGTCCGATGCGAAAGTAAGCCCATTCTTCGCCACCGTCCAAAGCCATATCGCCGCCCGCGCCGAGTTCGACGGGCGTTGTCCCGCAAACGCGCTGATACACATCGGCGGATTTCATTTTTCCGGCAAGGCTGTCGGCGAAGAGTTTTTCGAGGTCAACTTCGACGATTTGCAAGGTTGTCGGCTCAAATCTCCGCTGCGCCGGATCGCTGTTCGGTGCGCCGCCGACTTGATTCGGCGACGTGGTTCCGGGCGGACGGCGCATAAAATACAGTTTCATCGAATTGCGGGCGATGTTCAGCATTCCTGTATATCCGCCTTCCGTCACCTGCACCATTTCGCCGGTTTTTTCGTTGACCGCCATCGCTTCGTTTTTAACTCTGCCCGAACGAAAAATCAACCAGTTTCCGTCCGAAGTCCATTGATTATGCGTCTGATAGATTTTTGAATCGCCGCTCGGCGTGCTGGTCAAAAACGTCAGCATCGTGCCGGTTACGGGGTCTTTGACGACCTTGCGCTCCGAAGGAAAACGCTTGCCGATTTGTGCGTCGGCAGCGGTTGAAAAAATTAAAGTAAAACCGATAACCGCCAATGCAATTAAGTGTTTCATATTTCTCCTTTTGCGTATGTCAGAACCGTCTGCGGTAGCGGATGGTTGAACTTAAACTCTCGAATCACTAAGCAAAAATCTCAAATGTTCATCTAAAACCGCCCGCTACCGCAGACGGTTCCGACTAGCTCGCCGGAAAATCAGATTTGTTTAATCACCGACAAATTCAAATTTTCGGCTTTCACCTGCCAGCTTCCGTCGTCGGGAAAACCCGGCGCGTTTTTCGGCGGTGCGTTTTTCCAACCCGCCGCCATCAGCGCAATCGCGTATAAAAGCCCGCCGTTACCGGGCAGATAAAGCGGCAGATTCGGACGCTGATAATTATGACCGTTCGGCAGATAAACATTTTTCGGCGTTTCCAGAAGCAGCGCGTCAACGGCGATTTTCCCTTCGCCCAAACGCGCGGCGGTCATCGCCGTCATCGGATAATCCCAGCCCCAGGTGTCTTCCCATTTCCATTCGTTCATCACTTTTTTGAGCGTCGCCCGCATCACCTCGCGGTCAACCCGTTCGCCGGTCAAAACGCCGTAAGCGGCGAGCATTGAAGGATGATCGCGGTTGCGCGTCGTGTAAGTCTGCGGACAATTTTCGTGCGCCAGATAAACGCCGTCCTTGATCGGCAGCGGCGAAAGTTTGTTGATTACATCGTCCCATTTCGCATTGCGTGAAAGCCCTAATTTTTCGCGCCAGCGGTTCGCCATTTTCAAACCGTAAAGCCAGTATTCGAGTTCAAATGTCGGATTCCACGTTTCCCGCGCCGGATGATTTTCCTGCGCCGGAATCACCGGCGGACCTAAAACGAAGCGATTATTTTGCTTTTCGAAATAAGCGTAAGAAGCCATAAACTCCGCCGTTTCTTCGACGATGCGCTGATACTTTTTCAAAGTTGCTGTCGTCGGGCGCGACAGATAACAAAGCTCGCTGTAAAAAATCGGATGCGGCTGCTGCCAGATCAAAACCGTCCCGACCGGCGAAGGCGAATCGCGTCCGTCCGGCGCGGTCATTTTCGCCCAACGCGCTCCGGTATAGCCCTGCTGTTTCGCCCGCGTTCGCGCCGAATCTAAAACCATTTCATACCAGCCGAGACTTTTCTCCAGCATCGGCAGACGATTCCACAGCGGAAAATGCGCCGCGTGCCACCAGTGCATTTCGAGGTGAAATTTTCCATACCAACTGTTTGTTGTTAAACCCGTCTCCTGCGGCGGTGTGGAACCCGAACAGTTAATGGCGGTCAAATACTGTGACAAAACAACGCGCCTTTCCAATTCAACGGCGCGATTGTCCGCGCTTCCGGCAAGTTCAATCGCGCCGCCCGTCGTCCAAAATTTTTCCCAATGCTTTGCGCTTGCATCAAATATCGCCGCCGTATTCGGCGCAGATTTAAGCGGCGAGTTTTGCGAGAATGCCGCGACGAATTCCAATTTTGAAGTGTGTTTCGCAGGATTGAGTGTAAAATGATGAGCCTTTTCAGTTTCGATTTTCGCCTCGCCCGACCAGCCGACGCTGACAAAATAATTATCATTGTCGAGCGTTCGTTGAATCTCGGCGCGATTTTTCGTTTGATTTGTAATCTTCGTTTGATGTTTGTCCGCCGAATTCCAATCAGCCGCGTTCATTTCCGGCGAGCCGTAAGGAAAAGCGAAACGAACCGCCAGTTTTCCTTCGCTGATTAAAGCCGATTCTATCGAAACGGCAAGCGTATCGAGCGTCGGATGCGCGGCGGTTTTGACCGTGACATTTGCGCCTTCGACCTTGAAACGGCTGATGATTTGCCCTTGCCACAAATCCAATGTTTGCTCGATGTCTGTAACGTCTTTCGACTTGATTTCGCCGCCGTTCAATTTCGTAATCCGCAAACCAATTTGTCCCAAATGAAGCCGGTGCGGATTTTGCCGCAGCCAATCGAACATTTCCTTTTGCCCTTCCGAACTCGTCATATAACCGACTTTGCGCCCATAAGTGTCGAATTCGGCGAGCCGCAAATCCGTCTCCTTGAAATTTTTCGGATTCGGCGCGGTGTGCCAGCCCCATTGCGCCATCGTGCAGAGCGGCATCTGTTTTTCGTGTTCCTGCGGAAAGGTCTGCAAGCCGGTTACGTCGCAGGTGAAAGCAAATTCACCGTTGCCGACCGACAAAGGCGACAGCGGTTCAATCTTTCGCAAAACCGGATTATGCCGAGTAACGAGCGCGAAGCGGTCAATCATTTCTGATTTCTTTTGCGAATGAATTTCCCCGCTCGCCAACACGCCGCTGACGGTTAACGCTCCGATAAATTCACGTCTTGATAAATTCGATTTCATTGGCTCTGACTACATTCTTGACAGTTGTCTAAAAGTCAATTTTCCGGTGGGACGCAAAAATAACGCCGGCTTTTACCGCCCTGACAATCAACAATGGTTTTCGCGCTAATCGCTCAGTGCAAACAGGCTGCCTGCGCTCCCAGCCTATAAAATATTAATTTCAACGGTCGCGCTTTTCAGATTCGGCGCGGTCGCCGTTATTTTGATTTTTCCTTTGTCGGCATCGGCTTTGAGATAAGCAAAACAAACGCCCTGAAACGCTTTTCTGGTCGTCGCCTGATACGGTTCGTGGCTGTTATAATCCGCGCTGTCAACGGCGACCACTTTGCCCGCCGCGCCTTTGGTTTCAAACGTGATGAGATCGCTCGCGTTTGGTATCATCACACCGTTTTCATCCGTGACGGTCGCCTGCACAAAAACGACATCGTTCCAATCGTTGTTCAGTGAATTTTTATCTGCCGTCAAAACGATTTTCGCCGGTTTGCCTGCCGTCCGCAGTTCGTATTCGGCGACGGTTTTCCCGTTATTCATTCCGACGGCTTTGAGCGTTCCCGTTTCGTAATTCACCTTCCAGTTGCGCGGCGAATCGTCAGCCGGTTTCGGTTTCGCGCCGAGCGAGTTTCCGTTTAAAAATAATTCAACCGTTTCGCAGTTGCTGTAAATCTCGACGTTTTCTTCGTGCGCGGCGGTGTTCTTCGGTGTCCAATCGGAAAACAAAACTTGCGGGCGGCGTTCTTCAATTTGACTGTAACCCGGATCGGTCGGCAGTTTCGGCGTTTGGGCGACGCGGCGGGCGATATAGACCATCGGTGTTTCGCTCCACCAACTTTGCCGCTGAAAAGCGAGCGGGCGCGGAACGGCGGTTTTGAAAAGTAATCCCGCGTTATATGCAACCGCCGGATATTTCGCCGCTTCACCTAAATAATCAATGCCGCTCCAGACGAAATGCCCCGAATATTCGGGATTGTCGCGCACGGCGAGCCATTGCGAAAGCTCGTGCGTATTTTCCGTGCCGATAATTTTGCGCGTCGGCTTTTGTTTATGCGCTGCTAAAATCTCTTTCTCGCGGTAATTCTGCCCGACGACATCGAGCAAATCCGCTAAACCATTGTCGTAATCCTTGCTCACGTTCGGTCGAAAAAGCCCTTGCGTTACGGGTCTGGTCGGATCATTTTCGTGGAAAGTTTCGACCAAGCCTTTTAGAATCGGAATCGCAATTTCAGGCTTCGGCGTGTCGTGGATTTCATTGCCCGCGCTCCACAAAATTATTGACGGATGATTGCGGTCGCGCCTGACCGTATCGCGCACGTCGCGCTTTGACCATTCGTTAAAATACAGATGATAATCCGCCGGATTTTTCGCCACCGTCCACTGATCGAAAAGCTCGTCCATCACGAGAAAACCCATTTTATCCGCCAAATCAAGAAATTCCGGCGCGGGCGGATTATGCGCCGTCCGAATCGCGTTCGCGCCGAGTCTCTGCAATTCCTTCAATCGTCTTTCCCAAACCGCCAGCGGAACCGCCGCGCCGAACGCGCTGCCGTCGTGGTGAATGCACACGCCTTTGACCTTGAAGTTTTTACCGTTCAGCCAGAATCCGGTTTTCGGTTCAAACTTAAACTCGCGGATGCCGAAAGGCACGATTTCATCATCAAGAACTTTGTTATTTTCGCGGATTCTGGCGACGGCTTGATACAAAACCGGATTATCAATGTGCCAGCGATTCGGATTTATAACGGTTAGCTCCTCTTCGAGATTAACTGTTTGTCCGGCGGCGATGGATTGTGATTTCGATTCAGCCGTGCCGACTTTTTTACCGCGTTCATCGAGCAAATCAATTTGCAAAGAAACCGTTTTCGGCGCGTTTGATTGATTGAAAACTTCGCTGGAAACTTTAACAACCGCCTGTTTATCATCAACTTTCGGCGTGGTGACAAACGTCCCGTATTGAAGAATGTGAACCGCGTCTTTCGTCACGAGGCGAACGTGCCGGTAAATTCCCGCGCCGGTATACCAGCGCGAAGCGGGCTGCGCGGAAGTGTCGGCGCGAACGGCGATAATGTTTTCTTTCCCGAAGTTAATATGGTCGGTCAAGTCGTATTCGTAACTGATGTAACCCGACGGACGCTTGCCCAAATGAACGCCGTTGATGTAAACGTCGCTCATCTCCATCACGCCGTCGAATTGAATGAAAACTCGCTTGCCTTTATCTTTGTCGGCAACGTCAAAATGTTTGCGATACCAAGAAACGCCCGACGGCAAATAGCCGCCGCCCGCGCCGGTCGGATTTTTTTCGTCAAACGGACCTTCGATGCTCCAATCGTGCGGCACATTCGTTACGCGCCACGCCGCATCATCGAAATTCGATTTTTCAGCGTTCGCGGCATCGCCTTTCAGAAATCGCCAATCATTATCGAAAGATGATGTTTTTCGCGTCTGCGCGGCGGCAGTCGAAAAACAGAAAAGGCTTACGCTCAGAAGAAAAAGTATTGACGAAAAAATCAATCGGAAGCGGTTTGGTGTTTTCATAATTCAGCGGAAAATGCGAAAATTCAATCGCGGGAAAACTGAAAATACATCGTTTATTTGTTTTTGTCAGACGATTGTTTGAGTTATTATTTAACCGCATAACCGTCGAAAAAGCCAATAGAATCAGACATTTTTCGTCGCGTATAAAGTCGAAATTATGAAAAACACCGCTTCGCACTGCCAATTCAACGCCATTTCATTATGTATTTTGCTGTTCGCATTTGTTTTCTGCCCCAACATAAAGGCGCAGAACGCATCAAAATCCCCGGAAAACCGCTTACCCGACTGGATTAAAAAAGTCGGCGCGCGAAAAACTCCGACCAAAACGAAAATCTTTTGGGCGAACGACTACGGCGCAAAATCGGACGGCGCAACCGTTTCAACCGCCGCGATAAACAAAGCGATTGAGGCTTGCGCCGTCAAAGGCGGCATCGTCGCCTTCAAGCCGGGAAATTACCTGACCGGCGCGATTTTTCTCAAAAGTAATGTTCATTTGCGCGTTGATGAAAATGTCAGTCTGCTCGGCAGTCAGGACGAAGCGGATTATCCGAAAATAAACACCCGCGTCGCCGGAATCGAAATGCCCTGGCTCGCCGGTTTGATAAACGTCAATGACGCGAAGAACGTCAAGATTTCGGGCGGCGGCACGATTGACGGGCAAGGCAAAAAATGGTGGGACAAATACTGGGCTTTGCGGAAAGAATACGAGCCGAAAGGTTTGCGCTGGGCTTCCGATTACGATGCCGAGCGCGTTCGTTTGATGGTCATCTGGCAGTCGTCGGACGTGACGATTGAAAATCTCAGCCTGAAGCGTTCCGGTTTCTGGACGGTGCAGGTCGTTTATTCCGATCACGTTACCGTTGACCGAATAAAAATCAGCGACAACGAAGGTCCCAGCACCGACGGCGTGGACATTGATTCGTCGAGTTATGTTCTGGTGCAAAACTGCGACATTGACAATAACGACGACGATATTTGCCTGAAATCCGGGCGCGATTCCGACGGAATGCGCGTCAATCGCCCGACCGAATACGTCGTCGTGCGCGATAATACAATCCGGCGCGGCGGCGGCGTTTTATCGTTCGGTTCGGAAACTTCCGGCGGCATTCGTTACGTCGTCGCTCTCAATAATCGCGGCATCGGCACGAAGGAAGGCGTTCGCTTTAAATCAGCGAAAACTCGCGGCGGCTATGTCGAAGACGTTCTGGTTGACGGCTTGAAAATGGAAAACGTGCCGCTGCCGTTCACGTTCACTTTGAATTGGAATCCGAGTTATTCTTACGCGACGATTCCGGCGGGAATGAAAGATGTTCCGCCATATTGGATCGTTTTGAATACGCCGATTACGCCGCCCGAAAAAGGTTTTTGCGAATTTCGCAATATTACAATTCGCAACGTCGAAATTACGGGCGCGAAACAAATTTTCACGGCGAGCGGTTTGCCCGAAAAAACGATCAACAACGTAATGTTTGAAAATATCACGGCGCAGGGAACGGCTGCCGGTGCAATCGAATACGCGAAAGATTGGACGATGCGGAATGTGAAACTGCAAATCCCTAACGGCGAAACGGTGAAAATATCGAACAGCGAACGAGTCGAATCGCCGACGGTGACAAAATAATAACTTTCACTTTATTGAACGTCTCGCGCACAGCGAAAGCCGAGATTATTTAACCCGGAATCGGGTGTCGCGTGACTGCGACCGGCGACGCGGTAATTGCTGCAAAAATTTTCGGCGCACAGAAACGAACCGCCGCGAATCACGCGCTCGTCGCCGGTTTTTGCGCCGGTTGGATTTTCCTTTGGAGATTTTTTATAAAAATCGTCGGCATACCAATCGGCGTTCCATTCCCAGACATTCCCCGTCATATCGTATAAACCGTAACCGTTCGGCGCGAAACTTTTGACCGGGGCGCGTGAGATAAACCCGTCTTCGTTCGTATTTTTATCAGGAAAAGTTCCCTGCCACCAATTCGCCGCCGGTTTCCCGTTCGGATTTAATTCGTCGCCCCAGGAATACGTTTTGCCGACTAAACCGCCACGCGCCGCATATTCGTATTCGGCTTCGGTCGGCAATCTTTTTTTCGCCCATTTCGCGTATTCGTTTGCGTCGTTCCACGAAATCTGCACGACCGGCTCATTCGGATTCGCGGCGACTTTTTCGCCTTCGGGATAACGCCAATTTGCATTATCGGCGCGTTTCCATTCGCCTGTTTTCATATCGAAAACGCCCGACCAGCCGAACTTTTCCGCGTCGGTTCGATAGTTTGTCGCGGCGGCAAACCGGGCAAATTCTTCAACCGTAACTTCGTGTTCGTCAATGTAAAAGGATTTGATGTCAACCGTATGAATCGGCGATTCATCAGGCATTCCGTCGTCGCTTCCCATCTGAAAAGTTCCGCCTTTGATCAAAACCATATTTTCGGGCGCGGCTGTCTTCGTATCGGGCAAATCTGATTTTTGACAGCTTTGCAGCGAGAGCAGAGCAACGGCGAAACAAATAATCATCCTATAATTTGTCGAAGCGTTCTGAGTTCCGCCTTCAGGCGGCATCCGCCAGCGAAGCGCGGCGAAAAGCCGCCTGAAGGCGGAACTCAAAACTTTAGCGAATTTGCATCTCAAGGCAATAATTTTTCGTCGTGAAAATTCCATAAATCGTTTGAAGCGGTTATGATGAATGATAATAAAAGGTTAAGCGATTTTCCAACTTCCAATGTTATGAAATTCACAAGTCGAAAATTTGTCGCGTCGAGTTGTCTGTCGGCTTTGCTGTCGTCGTTTCTGCCGCTGTTTTTATTCGCGGCTTCCACTAACGCGCAAAAGCGTCCGAAGCCTGCGCCGAAGTTGAAATATAATGTTTTGTTTATTGCGTCCGACGATTTACGCCCGGAACTCGGAGCTTACGGCGTTGCGGGAATCAAAACGCCGAATATTGATAAACTCGCAGCTCGCGGAATGCGTTTCGATAACGCTTACGCCCAATATCCGGTTTGCAATCCGTCGCGCACGTCGCTTTTGACCGGACGTTATCCGACCGAAACGAAAGTTTTAAACAACAACGATTATTTCCGGCGGATTGACCCGAATACGGTAACGCTACCGCAGTATTTCAAAAATAACGGCTACGCGACGTTGCGAAGCGGCAAGATTTTTCACGGCGGCATTGACGATCCGGTTTCGTGGACGGAAGGCGGCGAACCGCCCGACCCGAACATCACCGAACGCGGCAATCCGAATTATAAACCGAAACCGGCGGCAGCATCTGACCCGGACGACGAAGAAAAAACGCAGTCGCAGGGCGCGAATATCAAACAGTCGAACTCCGACCGCATTATCGTTTTAGACGGCGACGGCGAAAAGCACGGCGATTACAAAGCGGCGACCAGAGCGATCAATTTCATCGAAAAATATAAGAGCCAGCCGTTTTTCCTCGCCGTCGGATTCGTCAAACCACACTCGCCGCCGACCGCGCCGCAAAAGTTTTTTGACCTGTATGACGTGAATAAAATCCCGCTGCCGGTGGATTTCGGCACGACTCCGAAGGCTTTGCCGGGTGCGCCGGAAATTTCAATTGCGCCGCGCAACGCCGATTTGTTTATCGGGCGCGAATCAACGCCCGAACTTTCGCGCGAGATGAAACGCGCTTACTGGGCTTCGACGAGTTTTGGGGACGCGCAGGTCGGGCGCGTTATCAACGCGCTGGAAACAAACGGTTTGCAGGACAACACGATCATCGTTTTCTGGGGCGATCACGGTTATCACCTCGGCGAAAAAGGAAAATGGTCAAAGGCTTATTCGCTTTACGAAGTCGGTTTGCGCGTTCCTTTGATTATTGCCGTGCCGAATAAGCAGGGCGAGTCAAGCAAAAAAGTCGTCGAATTAATTGATCTTTATCCGACTTTAGCGGAATTGTGCGGCTTGCCGAAGCCGTCGAATATCTCCGGTCAGAGCATAGCGCCGCTGCTGAAAAATCCGCGTGCCGATTGGAGTCGTCCGGCTTACAGCGTGACGGAATATCAGAAATCACTCGGAAAATCCGTTCGCACGGCGCGTTGGCATTACGTCGAATGGGACGAAGGAAAGTCGGGCGCGATGCTTTACGAACACCCGAAGGACGCGCTCGAATTGAAAAATCTCGCCGCCGATCCGAAGTATGCAAAAACGGTTGACGAGATGAAAAAGTTATTAAGACAAATGCCGGTTAATTAAATTGCCTGCTTACCAGTTTTTACTGCCCGTGATTTTTAACACGAAAGCATATTTGCCCGTCTTTTCGGCGGGCATTTTGATTTTCAATCCGGTTTCATTCTGCGTAAATTTCAGCGGAGTTTTATGTCCGAGCAACATCACGGATTTAATTCGATTTGCCGGAATTTCTTTTTTTGCCAGCGACTTTATTACCGCTTCATCGCCCGTCCAAGCCAGCGCAACGGCGTAAAGTGCGCGGTCTTTTTTGGTAAATCTAAAATCCTGTCCCGACCACGCCTGACCGCGCGGCAGTTCGACCGCACCTTCGCCGAATCGCGTCCAGGGGCGCGTGGCGTAAATCGCTTCACCGTTCACGTCAAGCCACGCGCCGATTTCTAAAAGAAGTTTACGTTGGTCGTCGGGAATCGTGCCGTCGGCTTTCGGCGAGATATTCAAAAGCAGTGCGCCGTTTCTGCTGACATTTTCGACGAGGCGGTGAATGACCGTCTCGGCGTTGGTGATCGGCGAATTTTCCGTGTAGCCGAAACGATACAGAACCGGATCGTCCACCTGCCACGCAAAATCAGTTGTTTCCTTCGGCGCACGGGATTGGCGTTCGTAATCGCGGATCGTGCCGTATAAATAAGCGTCGCTTTTTGTCGAAAGCGAAACTTCTTTTTTCCACTGCGCGGCGCGATTGTAATAATAAGCGGCGAGCCGCAGTTTGATCGAATCAAGCCCTCGGTCGTTAATTCCGTTGTCGAACCAAAGTAAATCCGGCTGATATTTATCAATTAACTCCTGATTGCGAGCCAGCCATTCTTCGAGAAATTCCCTGCTCTGCGGCACGCCTTTTCCCGACATCACATCTTCGCCGGGTTTCGGCGGCTGCGGCGGACCGTAAAAATCGGCGTAGGCGGGATCGAACAAATCCGTTTTCACATCGGGATTTTTCGGATACATAAACGACCAGTTTTCCATTCGATGATTGGACACGCCAAACTTTAAACCGCGCCGGCGAACGCTTTTCGCCAGATCACCGATCAGGTCGCGTTTCGGTCCCATATCCATCGCGTCCCATTCGGTTAATCGGCTGTCGTAAAGCGCAAATCCGTCGTGATGTTCGGCGGTCGGAACGACGTATTTCGCGCCCGATTTTAGAAAAAGCTCCGCCCAAGCGTCGGGGTCGAATTTTTCGGCTTTGAACAACGGAATAAAATCCTTGTAGCCGAATTTGTCGGGCGATCCAAAATGTTCCTGATGCCATTTGATGATTTCAGGATTGTTATACATATGGGTCGCATACCATTCGCTCTGGTGCGCGGGAACGGCGTAAAGTCCCCAGTGCATCATAATCCCGAATTTGGCATCGAGAAACCACGGCGGCGTTCGGTAATTTTTTTTGATTGATTCCCAATTCGGCGCAAATACACCTTTCGGAATCGGATTCGCGCCGTTCGGTAAAGAAAGAGTTTTGCGCGGCGGCGTTGTTTGCACGGTCGAGTTCGACTGCGCGAGGGTCGGGAGCAACCCGCCGAACGTGCTGATTAACACGGCATATAAAAGAATGATTTCAAATTGTTTTCGTTCGGCTTTATATTTCATCTTTTGAAAGCGATAATTAAAGTCAGTATGAGGTAAATAAACTATTGAACGTGCCGGAAATTGTTCACTATTCACTATCAACTATTCGCTGTGAAACGAGAAAATCTTCCCTGTTTGATAGTGAATAGTTGATAGTTGACAGTGAATAGTTGGCGTTTCCGTCCGGCATTCAAAGATGCCGCGTGATTCGACATTCTGATTCCAAACTCAGGTTAATTTTCATTCTAACGTCTGCCCTTAATATCCGTTGTAATTGCCGGACGCAGCGGCGGTTTCATTCCTTCGCCGATGTAAAAAGAAGTGTGCGGAGGCTGGTTATAAGCGACGTTTTGCCACGCGATGCTGACGCGATATTGCGGGTCGTGCATAAACGTATAAAAACGATATTTGGTCGGAATCGTCGTCGTGTAAATCCGTAATTCTTTGTTATCTTCCGAACGCAGCATCACTTCTTCGCGCCAATCGCCGAATAAATCCGCGCTCAGAGCGGGAGTTGATTTCGTGCCGTTGTTCGACACCGCGCCTTCCGCAGTAAAAATTGGTTCGTCAATTTCCTTTTCCCAATTCCACTTTGAAATGACGTTGCGGTTGAGCAGTTCGCTCAAAAGATCGCCGTCCCAGAAAATTCCGAAGTTGCACGAACGCGGCGTAACGTCGGAAATTTTAACGCCTTTCGCGTCGAAAAGTCCGCGAATGCCCGCGCCGAAAACCCACGATTCAAAACCTTTGTGGCGCGGGTCAATATCCAAACTCAAGCCTCTGCCGGGACCTTCGCCGTCGTCGCCCGCTTTGACCGAAGGTTTTTTCCAAAGATTTTCGCCGGTTCGCGCATCGCGGAAATGTGCGCCCGCGTCGTCGAAGCGTTCCTGAATATCGAAAACTTCCAAACCCGGACGATCCGGGTCTAAATCGGATAAATGCAGCGCGTCGCCGTGTCCGAAACCCGTCGAATACAAACCTTTACCGTCATCGTCAATCACCATCGCGCCGTAAACGATTTCGTCTCTGCCGTCATTATCAACGTCGCCGACGCTCAAATTATGATTTCCCTGCCCGCGAAATTTTCGATTTTCTTCGTTCGCGTCGCTGTCGAAAACCCAGCGGCTCGTCAATTTTTTATCGCGCCAATCCCAAGCCGCCAAAACCGTTCGGGTGTAATATCCACGCGCCATAATCAGACTCGGATGTTCGCCGTCGAGATACGCCACGCCCGCTAAGAAACGGTCGGCGCGATTGCCGTAGCCGTCACCCCAAATCGCATTTAACTCTTCGCCGGTCGGATTTTCTTTCGTCGGATGCCGCGCCGGAATATATTTGGTAGTCGCCAACTCCGCGCCGGTTTGCCCGTCAAAAATCGTGAGAAATTCAGGACCCGACAAGATTTTTCCGGTGATATTTTGATGAGTGTCGCCGCCGTCCGGCTTTTTGACATCAACGAAAGTTCCTTCGGGCGCGCGCCAATCGGCTTTCGCGTCGCCGATGATTTTGCCTTTGCCGTCAACCGTTCCGTCGGCGGTTTTGCAGGCGATTTCGGCTTTGCCGTCGCCGTCGAGGTCATAAACGATAAACTGCGTGTAATGTGCGCCTTCGCGGATATTTTTGCCGAGATTGATCGTCCACAAAAGCGTACCGTTCATTTTATACGCCTGCAAAATCGGCGCATCCGTCATTCCCGCCTGCGAATTATCGCGTCCGCGCCCTGCCTGATGCAGAACGATTTCATATTCGCCGTCGCCGTCCAAATCGCCGACTGAAGCGTCATTCGGCGTGTAATTTTCCGGCGTTTGCAAAGGTATCGAAAGATATTGCCGCGCTGTCGAATTGGCAGGCAAAATAAATTTCGCGCTCGCTTCCTGCTCTTTTTTATTCAAAACGGGACGCACGAAATAAGCGTTCGATTTAGTCAAATCGGCTTTTTCGTCAACGAAATTCGTCACGTCTGCTATCGGTTTTTCATTCAATTTAACCGCTTTGCCGCCGCCCGCAGCGCGATATAAATTAAACGCGATATTGTCCGCGTCCGTGCCGAACATTCGCCAGCCGACAAAGATTTTGCCGTCGCCCTGATTGACGGCGACGACACCGCGACTCAAGTTTTCCATCTGCCGCAGCGTTTGTTTTTTCGATTGAGCCTTTAGATTAGGTGTAATCGTTAAAATTAAGCCGAGCGCGATGATAAAAGAAATTCGCCGAATTAATTCGTTCATAACAATAATTCTCTTACGAAGTAAATAAATTTTTGCCGCCCGTCGCCAACGGCGACCGACAATATAGCATAGGGTGAAATGAGCGCGAGCGAGTGCAACCCTATGTAACTAATCTCGAAAAATCGCTCGCTGAAGGTGAGCAACAATCACGCGATTTGTTAGACACTTTCAGCGTCGGAAATCTTCTTTCATTCTAACGTAGGGACGCGCTCATTTCATTCGCTTTCCCTACGCTATGATGTTGGTCGCCGTTGGCGACAAAATCAGAATTACGTTGGACACCCAAATTATTTTTTCATTCCAAATCGTTTGTCAAAATTCCTTTTTCTCAACCTGTTCCAATTTCATATTGGAAACATTTCTACTTTGCTGAACATTGAAATTCGCCACATTTTTTAACACGAACATTTTCGCGTCCTTCGATAATTGCGCGTTGGTTCTAAAAAATTCGATTCCTTTCACATCGTCCAACCAAAACGCCGGACGCGCTTCGTCTTTTTCAAACGAAACTTCGACGTTATCGAACGTGATGCCGGATGCGTGACGAATGAAAAAACCATACGCCGGAAGCACGCCGAACATACTCGGTTCCGGGTAATTTTTTTCGCTTTCCGGCGGTTCGCGGTTTGCGTCTTCGATGGTTCCGCCGCCTTTGTAATGAATCCGAATGTTTGACAGGCGCACGTCTTCAATCGGACTTTCAGCGAGTCCGGCGATGATCGAAGCGTATTCGTGATGCGCGTCGGAGACGATGACGTTATCAATAATTACACGGCGAATTTTGGCAAGCGGCGTTCCGTCGGGCGCGCGTTGGCGTTTGCCCAATCGAATGAAAATCGGCGCGGTCGTAATGTCGCGCATCGTGATATTTGAAATCGAAACGTCTTCGATGTAGCCGCCGTCAACCGTTTCGATTGCCAGCCCGCGACAATGCACGAAATTGACGTTGGAAATCGTGATGTTTTTGAAACCGCCGTTCGATTCCGTGCCGAATTTTATGCGTCCGGTTACGCGGTCTTTGTCGGGCGCAAATTCCTGCGTCGCTTTGAAAGTCCCGTCGAGAAAACTGCCCAAATCATAGCCGGAAACCTGCGAATTGGTAATCGTGACGTTTTCCGTTGCCCGATTGAAACCGAGCGCGTAACTGCTTTTCAAAACAATCGCGTCGTCGTTCGGCGAATTGACATACGAATTTGAAATTCTCACATTGCGGCAGGCATCAATATCGAAACCGTCGCGGTTCGTGTCAACTCTCAAATTATCAATCGTCAAATTATCAACGCCGGTCGCTAAAAGCGCGAAATGTCCGCCCTGAAAAATCGTAAAATCCTTGAGCGTGACGTTGCGCGAAAGTTTCAGCGCAATCGCCTTTGTGCCGAGTCCGTTCATTTCCGTTACCGGCGACATTTCGCCGAGCGGCGAAACATTATTTTTCATACTCGTCGGCGTTTCGCCTTCGGTGCGCGGTCGGCGCGGTCCCGGACTGCGTTTGGAAAGCCCTTTGCCGTCAATTTTTCCCTGCCCGATGATCGCCACGTTTTCGACACCGATTCCCCAAATCAAAGAGTTTTGCCAGTGCGTATGCCCGAAATCCTGATACATATCGAACTCGTTCGGTTCGGGCAAGTCATATTTGCCTTTGTGAATCGCCGGATCAGCCGCGAGTAATGTCGCGCCGTTGTCGAGATGCAGAGTGATATTGCTTTTCAGATGAATCGAGAACGAAAGATAAGTTCCCGCCGGAAAAAAAACCGTCCCGCCGCGTTCCGCCGCCGCGTCAATCGCTTTGTTAATCGCCGCTGTATCCAATGTTCTGCCATCGCCTTTCGCGCCGAAATCGCTGACGTTGTAGAAAGTTTTGGGGTCGGAAGTTAATGTTTTTTGTTTCGTCTTTTGCGCGAACGCGGCAAACGGCGTTTCAGTTAATAAAAAGACGGACAACAACAGCGAAACGGCGATAGTTTTACGAATCGTTTTGTTCATTGGAATATTTTCTAAACTTCTAAATTTGCCGAACGGTGAATTTATAAACCGTCGTTTGCGCGTATTTCTGATTCGACTTCAAAACCGTCGTCGGAAATTGCGGCTGGTTCGGCGAATTAGGGTAATGTTGGGTTTCCAAACAAAAAACCTCACATTTGCGGTATTCTTTTCATCTTTTCCTGTTTGATCGCATAAAATTTTCGCGTGAGTTTGATATTCGTTTTTTTCTGGATAAAATACAAACAAACTTCAAATATATAATTCTCAACGAAAAAACTTTTGATTGTTATCTGACAGTTGAAAAGTTCGCGTTTATCGCTTATCGTTGCAGAAAATGCTTCGGTTAAGCGGTTAATCGAATCTTTTTGCTACATTAACACAATCTTTTAAAAGATTGAAAGCGACTTTTGAAGGATGTGATAAATTTATAAAAACAGAGTTTTTCGGATTCGGAAAATCGTTGACATCTTTCGTTTGAAAAAAATAACCGAATCATCGCCCATTATTATTTATGTCCGGGCAAACATCGAGCATTGCCGAATAACCAAAATGAAACATCGAGATTTATTTCAGTTTATTATACTTTTTACGGCTTTTTTAGCATTTGTGAATTTAACGAACGCGCAGACAACGCCAATCGTTCTTTGGACGGAAGGCGCGCCGAATGCGTCGGGCAACCAGCCCGAAGACGTTCCGACGATCACGCCGTTTCTCGCGCCGAAGGAAACGGCGACCGGCGCGGCAATCGTCGTGCTTCCGGGCGGCGGTTATTCGCATTTATCCGAAATCAAGGAAGGCAGCGATGTGGCTAAGTGGTTGAATTCGCTGGGAATTTCGGCGTTTGTTTTGAAATATCGGTTGGGTATGAAATATCACGAGCCGAATCAACTGCTTGATGCGGCGCGGGCTTTGCGAACCGTTCGCGCCCGCGCTAAAGAATGGAATTTGGACGAAAAACGCATCGGAATTTTAGGGTTTTCGGCGGGCGGACATCTCGCCTCAACGCTCGGAACGCATTTCGACGCGGGAAAATCTGACGCGAAAGACGAAATCGAACGGATGAGTTCGCGCCCTGATTTGGAGATTCTAATCTATCCGGTTATCACGATGGGCGAATTTACGCACGGCGGTTCAAAGAAAAATCTTTTGGGCGAAAATCCGTCTGCCGAATTGATCAAAAAATACTCGAACGAATTGCAAATTACGAAGGACACGCCCCCGACTTTCCTCGTTCACACGATGAACGACACGGCGGTTCCGGTCGAAAACAGTTTGATGTTCGCGGCGGCTTTGCGAAAAGCGGGCGTGCCGTTTGAATTTCATTTATACGAACAAGGTCCGCACGGTTTCGGACTCGCGCCGACCAATCCGATTTTGGCGACCTGGGCGGAAAGATGTGCCGATTGGCTCGGCGTTCACGGTTTTACCAAATCAAAAATAATTACAACAACCAAATGAAAACTGACGAAAAGAAAATCAATCGCCGGAATTTTTTAAAAACGAGTGCCGTCGGCGCGGCTGGAATTTCACTGCTTGCCAATTCGACGCGGGAAAATTTCGCGTTTGAAAATCCGGTTCTGCCGGAAAGCATTTCGACGCGGCGCGTTTTTCCGCTTAATCACCGATGGCTTTACAGCGACCAGCCAACGACTGACGCGACCGCCGTGAAATTTAACGATAAAAATTTCCAGCGCGTAACGATTCCGCACACCAATAAAATGCTTCCGGTGAACGGTTTCGCCGAAAAGGAATATATGTTCGTTTCCGTTTATCGCCGTCATTTTCGACTGCCGAAAGAATTGCGTAATCAAAGAGTATTCGTAGATTTCGGCGGTGTAATGACCGCCGCGAAAGTTTATCTTAACGGGCAAAGTTTAGGCGAATATCGCGGCGGCTACACGCCTTTTTCGTTTGAACTGACGGGGAAAATAAATTTCGACGGCGACAATGTTTTGGCGGTCGAAGTTGATTCGACCGAGCGCAAAGACATTCCGCCGTTTGGAGGAATGGTTGATTATTTGACGTTCGGCGGCATTTACCGCGACGTTTCTCTGCGCGTTGTGAATGAGACTTTTATCGGCAATGTCTTTGCCAAGCCCGTTGATGTTTTGCAGGAAAATCGCCGCGTTAATGTCAAAATTTATTTGGAAAAGGCGGCGAATAAAAATCTGAAACTGACCGCCGAACTGCGCGACGGCGAAAAAATCGTCGCTTCAAATTCGCAGACCGTTTCGTCCGACACTTCCGAAATAAATTTATCAAATCTCGGCGCAATCGAACTTTGGGAAACAAACAAACCGAAACTTTACGACGTACGCGTAACTCTGACGAATGGCGAAAAAATTATTGACCATTTCGACACGCGCATCGGTTTTCGTGAAGCGAAATTTACGCCTGAAGGATTTTATTTAAACGGCAAACATTTGAAATTGCGCGGCTTGAATCGCCATCAGACTTATCCGTTTGTCGGTCAGGCGATGCCCGCCAGAGTGCAGAAACGCGATGCGTGGATTTTGCGGAAGGAATTAAATTGCAACATCGTCCGCACCTCGCATTATCCGCAGTCGCCGCATTTTCTTGATGCCTGCGACGAATACGGTTTGCTGGTTTTCGAGGAAATTCCCGGCTGGCAGCACATCGGCGATCAGGCTTGGCAAAATTTATCAATCAAGCACGTTGACGAAATGATTCGCCGCGATTGGAATCATCCGTCAATAATTCTGTGGGGCGTGCGCGTCAACGAGTCGGGCGATAACCGCGAATTTTATACGAAAACCAACGCGCTGGCGCACGAACTCGATGATTCCAGACAAACCGGCGGCGTGCGGTTTCGCTATAATTCCGAGCGGCTCGAAGATGTTTACACGATGAACGATTTCGGTTTTCCGCTGCGTCCGCCGAACCATCCGCTTTATTTGAACACGGAATTTTCAGGACATATGTTTTCGACCAAACGCGGCGATAACGTCGAGCGGGTGCGCGAACACACGCACCGTCACGCCCGCGTTCACGACCAACTCGCCTCCGATGTCAAATATGCGGGCGGTTTGGGTTGGTGCGCGTTTGATTACAACACGCACGATTATTTCGGCTCCGGCGACCGGATTTGCTATCACGGCGTTTCGGATATTTTCCGCATCCCGAAACCCGCCGCCGGATTTTACAAATCGCAGTGCGAACCGTCAGAAGAAATCGTGCTTGAACCGGCGTTCGATTGGGCGCGGGGCGATGAAAGCGAGACTTTTACCAACGCGCTCGTCTGCTCGAATTGTGAAAAATTAAAATACTACATCGGCGACCGCCTTGTTGCCGAAGTCGAACCCGACCGCAAAACATATCCGAGTCTGAAATACGCGCCGTTTGCGGCGAATCTGCACGATGCCATCGGCAAGGGCTGGGATGATTTACGAATCGAAGGCTACATCGGCGGGCGTAAAGTAATCGAGAAAAAGATGTCGGGCAAAGGCGTGGACAAACAATTTATCGTCGCGCCGGACGACACTGAATTATTCGCCGACGGAATTGATATGACGCGCGTTGTGTTAAAAGTCACGGACGAATTCGGCAATGTGCGCCCGTTCGCTCACGCCGCGATTTCCTTTTCAATCGAAAACGGCGAAATCATCGGCGAAAATCCGTTCGCGCTCGTCGCCGGTGTCGGCGCGGTCTGGGTCAAATCAACCGAAAAAGCCGGAATGCTGCGCCTGACAGCGAAACATTCGCGGCTCGGATCGAAAATGATTGAAATCACAGTGAAGCAGTCGGCGACATCTTCCGACATCTGATTTTATGCGATAATCGAAAAACAAAATTAGAAGGAGTAACCGAATTTATGAAAGTATTTTTTGCGACCGTCAGCCTTTTATTCTTGTTGTGCGTCGTTTCGACTTTGCCGGTAACGGCTCAGGAAACACCCAAAACGCCGAACGGACAAAGCAACGAACAACTTCTGAAAGAAATTCTCGCGGAGCTTAAAACGCTGCGCTCGACTCTTGCCAAAACGAATCTCAACCAGCTTCGTTTTCAGACGACCTTCGAGCAATACAAATCTCAGCAAAACCGGGTTGATTCGATGAGCCGGGAAATAGATTCTTTGAAAAGCCAGCTAATTGCCGCCAGCCCGTTTCGCGCCAACGGCGAAGAGGTAGTTAAAGCCAGTGAAGAACGATTGCAGGAAGCGACCGATCCCCGAATGAGGCAGACTTTTGAGCGACAAATTCAATCAGCCAAAAGAAATCTTGAGGCGCAGGATCAGCGGGAGAAAAAAATGAAGGAACGACAGAGCAATTTGGAAATTCAGCTGCCGGTCGAGCAGGCGAAACTTGACCAGTTGAGTTTTGAAGTTGAGCGTATCAAACAGGACATAAACGCCCTGCTCAATCAATAAGCTAATGCGTCCTCAAAATATAAAACCATCGTTAAGCAAGCGGTCTCTGTCCGCGTTTTGACTGACCGTTTCGCGGTCAGAAACCGCTTGCTTAACGGTAGAAATTATTTTTGAGATCGCTTCTATTTCGCCTTCTTAACTTCGACGGCGTAAATCTGCGTCGCGCCAAGCATATTCGAGCGGAAAACAAGCCATTTTCCGTCAGGCGTGAATGTCGCGTTCGGCTCTAAACTGTAATCGTGTTTCGCCAGACTCGCCAATTTTTCCGATTTAAACTTGCCGTTTTCCGGCGTGAACAGATAGATATACTGCCCGTTGTCGCCCTTTGCCACGCTGTTTGGACCGCCGCCGTCGCCGGAATAAACCTTGCCGTCGGGCGAGACGTTGAAATGCACCGACCACTCGCGTTTTTCCATTCCGAACTTTTCCATCTTGCCGGTTTTGACATCGTATTGCGCGAGCCAGAAAACCTTGCCTTTGGGCGTTTGTAAATCGTAGTAAATATGTTTGCCGTCCGCGCCGAAAAATTCGTGTCCGGCGATTTCCATCTCCATCGTTCGCGTGTGAACTTTCTTCAACTCTGAACCGTCAGTGCGAATCGTCCAGATGCGATCTACTTTATGCCACGGTCCTTCGTGACAGAACATCATTAACGTCGGATCGGTCGGCGAAAATTGGACGTGGTTGAGCCAGTCGGTCGCCAGATGAAAAGTTTTCACTTCGCCGTTTTTGATGTTGACGGTGTAGAGTGCCATCGGCACTTTCGCCGCCAGCCGCCGTTCCATCATTTCGCCTTTGCCGGGATAAGAATCATTGGCTTTCTGCGGAGTCGCGCCGGGCTGCAGCGGCGACGGCGGTGTCGGCTGAGTCTGCGGCGGGCGCGGGCGAAATTCTTCCGGCAGTTCGCCCGTGACCATACTGCCGCCGAGCAGCGTTTCGTCGGCGTTGATTCCGAAACCCGAACCCGTTCGCAGTTTGGCGTTTTTCACTATTTCGCGGGTTGTTTTAGTATCAACGTCGGTTTCATAAACCGTATCGTCCTTGATGTAAAAAACCTTGCGCGTTTTTTTGCCGACCACGACGCTGCCGGTGCGTCCTTCAACGATTTGCTCGATTTTTTTCGTCGCAAAATTATAAGTCGAAAGTCCTTCGCGTGTCGAAAAAACGAGTTTGTCGCCGCTCGCTGTATAGCCGTTCTGGTGAAAATAAAAACTCTGGCTGCCCGGTTCGTCCGACAGACGAACGATGCGGTGTCCGGTTTCGGAATCAATCCATTCACGCGGCAATTCCGGCGCGGTTTGAGCGGCGATTGAAATCGTTAGAATCAGTGCTGACAAAACTGAAAAGATAAGATTCTTATTCATAAATTTTCTCCCTCAAATTTTAAATTAAAGCTAAAGTTTAAGAAGGGCGAACAGCTTGAATTGCCGTCGCCCTTCGGTGATTAAATGATTCGGACTTTAATTCATTTCGTTTAGAAATAAACTTTGATTCCGAATTGAATATAGCGCGGGTTATTAACCGAGAAAAGCGTTCCGAAATTCGGATCGTAACCCTGTCGCAAGCGGTAGAGTTTGAAGCCTTCGACAGTTCTGATGTCAAACGCCGTCGCCAGTGTGGTCGCAAAACCGTCCGGGACGCGAACGCTGAAAAAGTTTAGCGGCAAAGCATTCGACGGCAGCCGCACTGCATTTACAGTCGCTCTGATTTGATTTAACTGCGCCAAACCAGCCGTCGTCGAAGCCAGCGGCTGTCCGTTCGCCGTCGCCCAGAGATTGTATTCCGCCGTCGTGATCACCGCCGCACGGGTTACGCCGTTGACGACTTCGTTTTCCGCCGTCAACTCGGTCGGCAACACTCCGTATCCGAACGGCGTGTTGCCCGTGTTGTTGTAGCGAAAATTCGGATGGTTGAACGCATTGATTAAATCTACGCGGAAAGCGATGCGGCGTTTGCCTTCGTCGCCGATGAACGGCAGCGTGAAGCTCTTCTGCACCGAAAGATCGAAATACTCCTGCGTCGGCGAGCGCACGTCTATCAAGCGCGAAGAGTTGCCGAGCGAGCCTTTCGCCGGTCGCATAAACGCCGCCGGATTGATATACGATTCGCAGCCCGCACCAATCGAACACGCGCTCGAATAACGCGGATTGATGAGCGGTGCGCCTTCGATGCGATCAAGTCTGACCGAGCGATTAACGCCGCCGAGCCGGTTGGTGTCGGTGATGAACGGCGTGAACGGCTGCCCGCCCTGAAGCCGAATAACACCCGATGTTGACCAGCCGCCGATGATCGCATTGATATAACCTGGTGCTTCTCTAAAGAAATATCCTTTGCGTCCGAACGGCAAATCGTAAACGAAGGTCGAGCTGAAATTATGCTTGATGTCGAAACTCGAAACCGCCCGGTCGCCGCTGCGCGGCGCACCGTAATAAACTTGTCCGAGCGTGCTGCCGGTCGTCAAAACTCTGACATCCGGGCTGGCATCCGAAGCGTCGTCCATTGATTTGCCGAAAGTGTAATTAGCAGTAAAATTCAGTCCGCGCATAAAGCGACTTTGAATTTGCACATAGCCGGCGTGCCGGATGGCGTTTGCCGACGGATCGAAATAACGATTGAGCGTGTTAAATCCGAAATACGGACTCGTTACGCTGTTGCGTTGAATAGTAATTACTGCACCGAGCGAGTTTCGGCGACCCAGCGGATCGGCGAAAGCGGTTTCCGCATTGATATTCTGCGCTTCCAGAGCCTCGACGAAATTCGTATCGCGCGGATTGATGTTCACGAGCGGCGTATAGAGATGAACGCTCCGGTTGCCGACGTAGGCGAATTCCAGAACGGTGTTTTTTAATATCTCCATCGAGAGCGACAGATTCCAGCCCTGACTGTATGGAACCGCGCCCGAATCCGGTCCCGCCGAAGCGAAGCCCGGAACGCCGAGACTGTTCAAAACAATCAATCCGTCCGATGTCGCGCCGAGCGTCTGAGCGAGCGAACCGCCCGTAACACTCGCCGGATTGCCGGTCAGACGAATCGGCTGCGTCGGATCAAGCGAACCGCCGACGGTCGAGCCGTTAGCGAGCGTCGAGGATGCCTGAAAACCGCCGAAATCCGGGTTCGGATTGCGGTTGTTACCGGTCAAAGGCGCGTGTGAAATGCCGTAACCGCCGCGGATAACCGTGCTGCGGTCTTCAAGAAACTTCCAAAACTTCGGACTATACGCGAAACCAAAACGCGGCTCGAAAGCCTTATAATCAACCGGCACGAGATATTTTGAACGTCCGCCCTGTCCGGCGTAAGCGAACACCGGAATCTGCACACTGGTCGGAACATAATCGGGAATCGCAGCGGTCGCCGCAATTCCCAAGCCGGTCGCGGTCGCGCGCCGCTGCGCTTCGGTCAGAACTTGCGTCTGCGCCAAATCAGGACGAAAAACGCCCTGTAAATTATGTCTTTCCGAACGCGGATACTGGAGCGAATAGCGAAAACCGAGGTTCAGCGTCAAATTAGAACGGACTTTCCAGTCGTTCTGCACGAACGCCGCGCCGTTTTTCCAGAGATAATCGTAATCAAGCAGCAGCGGGCGCACCTGCACGGCGTTCGGCACACCGATTATCAGGCTGGCTAAATTGTTACCGCCGTTCGATGCCGTCGTCGAACGGTTGCTGCTGGTGTTCAGCGTTCTGAATTCGTATCTGCCGCCGGACGCGCCGAAGAATGGAATGACGTTCAAACGCGCCTGACTGAGTTCGATGCCGAACTTCCAACCCATATTGCCGCGATTGTAATAGACAATATCGTTAATCGTGAATCGCTCTTCCTTGTTGTAATTGTTGGTCGAGCCGGACGAACCGACATCGGCGAAAGCATTATAGCCGCCGACACCGGCATCGCCGCTGATCTGAAACAAAGGCAATCCGCCCGCTGTCAGACTCGGCAAGCCCAACTCGGTCGCCAGATTTCTGCCGCCGTTGATCGAAAATTCCGGCGAAAAATCTTCGCTGAACACACCGCGCGTGTAGCTGATGCGTAAATTGTTGACGATACTCGGCGAAAAAATATGATCGTCGCTCAAAAGATACTGCGAAGCGTCGCTGAAAACGCCGGTGCTGCCGTTAACATCGCTGCCGAAGTTTCGGACTCCGATGGCGGGCGTGAGCGTGTAGCGAAAGTTAATTTTGTTGTCCTTATTGATATTATGGTCAATTCTTGCCGTGTAACGAGTTTCGTTTTGTGTTACCTGACGATTGACAACGTAGTTTCTGACGAGACCGCCGTCGAGAAAATAATCGCCGCCCTGCGGCATAAACGCCAAAAGTCGCGGAGCAATCGGATCAATAAAGGCTTGTGGTATGACATTCAAAGAGTCGTTGACGGTCGCGTTCGTCGCCGCCGTGCATTGCGGCTGTCCGTTGACGATAACCGCTCGCGGATCACCGAATTGGCAGTATTGATAAGGAGTCGTCGTGCCGGGAATATTTTGCAGAACAATCGGCACGTATCTGCCGTTTTGAATCGTGAACTGCTGGTAAATCGCCGACGGTCCGACCGAAGCCGCGCCGAATTGAGCAGCGATGTTTGCCGGCAGCCAACCGCTCGTCGTTCTGACCAAACCTCTGAAATCGCCAGTGCGTTCGGCGGCAGTCGGCAGCAGCGTCGTCTGCGTTACAAAGTCTTGCCGATAGCGCGGTTCGGCGGCGACGAAAAAGAAACTTTTTTTGCGCCCGTCATAAAAAATCGGTCCGCCTTCGTTAAAAGCCGGAAGAAAAATCGGACCGCCGACCGAAAAAGAAAGTTGATTGTATCGAAGATTATTCGGCGTGCGCGGAGTCGTGCCGATGCGATACGGCTGCGCGTTGGTCGCCGGATTGCGCGTATACCACAAAGCCGTTCCGGTTAATCGGTTAGTGCCGGGTTTGGTGCTAATGTTGATGACACCGCCGCCCGTCTGACCGTATTCCGCCGAATAAGCCGAGGTCTGCACGGTAAATTCCTGAACCGTCTCCGGCGTAAAGCTGACGACGGCGCGGGCGAGTCCGACACCGGTGTTATTTACGCCGTCCGCCAGAATCGTCGTGCTGCCCGGACGACCGCCGTTCAAACTCAAATTGAACCCCGGAGCCGGCTGATCGCCCGTAACACCGACATCTTCAGTTCCGGCATCGCCCGACACATTGGGTACCGTTACCGCCAAATCAAGCACACTGCGGTTATTCAGCGGAAGTTCCTGTAATTGCCGTTCTGAAATCGTCTGCCCGGTTGTTCCCGATTCGGTATTTAACAACACCGCGTCAGCTTCGACCGTTACTTGTTCGGCGATATTACCGGTTTCAAGAATTACATTGATGGCTGCCACCGTCGCCGTATCAACTTTAACGTCCGAAATGACGGTTTTTTTAAAATTAGCCGATTCGACCGTGATCGTATAAACCACCGGCTCAAGCGAATTAGCTGTAAAAGCACCATCATCGGAAGCCGTAACCGTTATTGACTGTTTAGTTCCGGCGTTGGTAATCGTTACCTTCGCACCGGGAATCGCTGCTCCCGTCGAATCGGTAATCGTCCCGCTGATACCGCCTCTGTTGGTTTGTCCGAATACTGCTAAACTTAAAAGCAGCATCAGTATTGTAATTTGAGTTAACCGCATAAATCTCCTTTCAATTTGTTAAAATTTTAATAGTTTCGGCATATCAACTATTTTTCTACGTCTAAAACTTAGTTCCCCTGAAATCTACGATAATTTGATTGTTGTTCGAGAAAACAAAAATCTAATCAAATAACCGGCATAACGAAAATAATCTTTAAATAGTGTGTGAACCGCCAAATATCTATCCTTATAAACATCGTTTTTTTTTGAAAATCATCTCTGTCAAAAAAATCGGTAAACCGCTTAACCTGTTTTGTGTAATACGAACGAGGAAATTTTGCTCCTCTCAACTGCGACAAATTTTGTAATTATTTGAGTAGAATTGTAAGATAACAGCTACAAAAAAATTTGTCTAGAAAGAAGTGCCGTTCTAATCGTTTTTGACAACAATTATTTATTCGCACCTTCCAAAATAATTATTGACACTTCGATTCCCGCTACGACGGCACAGTAAATTCGTTTTGCCGTAATTTATGTTTATACTGCGAACAAAAGGCGGAACCGGATAGTTTGTAAAATCATTTATCCGATTCCGCCTTCAAAATACCCACTTAACTTAGAACAAAAACTTTATGCCGAACTGTGCGCGTCGGGCGTAATTGTCCTGGTTAGAGGCGGAGATTTGTCCGAAATTCGATGCCGTCGCGCCGGTTACGGGAGCCGGAAAATACGGCTCGTTAAGGGCGTTAATCAGCTCGAATCTGATTTGTATCTTCATATCTTCCCGGATGCGGATGTCTTTCAGCACCGAAAAATCGAAGTTATTGATGTTATCGCGCCGAATATCGGTAAACCGGAACGGTAGTGTCCGAAGATGATTAGACGGCGTGGCGTTGGCGGAAGTATTGTTCAGCACCGAAGTAAAAACATCGGTATTAAACCATCTGCCGGTAGCTCTGTTTTTGGAATCAATCGCAATAGCTCCGCCGTTATAGAAAAGGTCTCCCGAAGTCGCTGCGGTAGTGGCATTATAAGCTCCGAAAGCTATCGGGAATCCGACCTGGAAGGTATAAACTCCCTGGAGCTGAAAGCCGTTGACAATGCGGTCAACTAAACCGTTCGACTCTGATAAGAACTGTTTGCCCTTGCCGAACGGCAGCGCGTAGATACCGCTTAATGAAAATCGGTGCGGCGAATCCTGATCGGAAATCATCTTGGTCGGTGTCGGATCGCCCGCGTTCAAATACTCGGTCGCTATCAGCCATTTTGAAAAGGTATAGCTTGCCTGCAAAGTATAACCGTCCGAAAATCGTTTTTGGATGCTGAACTGCGCGGAATCATACCAAGATTTACCGTCGTTGTTGGTCGTCAGAATATCTCCGTAAGTCGGAAACGGACGAAGCAGCTGCGAACGGGCGATGGTCGAGTTGGCAAAACTTGTTCCGGCAAATTCGGGCAATCCGGCAAACGGATTCGCCACCGTCGTCGTCAGCAAAGTATTGTTGGCAATTTGAGCCGCCGTCCGCGAATTGTCCGCGTTCAAATATTGAACCGGCAGCGCGTTGATGTTGCGGACGATTTCAATGTTATAACCGCGGTTTCCGACATAAACCGCTTCCAAAATATAACCGCCCGGAAGCTGCCGCTGAAAGCCGATCTGAAAACGCGCCTGTTTCGAGGACACCGGATTTTGATTGAAAAATGAAATTCCGGTGCCGAGTCCGGTTTGTCTGCCCTGCGCGTTGCCGACCGGCTCTAAAACAGTGATGTTCGAGAAATTCGATATTGACTGCGGAATCGGTGCGCCATTGGCGAGCGTCGTGTTGCCGAGCGTCGTCGTGCGCGTGTAGCCCGGTTGAATCACATCGCCGCGCCGTTCGCCCAAAAATCCGGCGAATAAACCGAAGCCGCCGCGAATAACTGTTTTGTCGTTTAATTGATAAGCTGCGCCGAATCGCGGCAGGAAATTATTTTTCGGCGTTTTATACAAACCGGAACCGGTATCTTTACCTGCAAATAAAAGCCCGCCTTTGACGTTAAAATTCGCTGGATTAATCGGCTGTCCGTCATACCCCGTAACCGGTGTCGCGGTTAATCGTTGTCTAACCGTTGCTTCGATTGGCTGCGTATAACTGAAGTCAAAGCCTGAAACGCTTTTGTTTTGCCGCTCGACCAGCGGAGTTTCAACTTCATATCGCAATCCCAAATTAAGAGTCAGTTTACGATTTATTTTCCAATCGTCCTGCGCGAAGAATCCGTAAGTTTTTGAATACTCGGAATAATCCGCGCGACGCACGATTTGCTGCGTCGTCGGCAATCCGAGCAAAAATGCCGCTAATCCCTGTATTCCATTGGTATCTGCGGCAGTGTTGCCGTTGCTCGCCGATCTCGTATAAGTGTTGTCAAAAGAAAATTGTCCCGTTTGATCATTACTTGCAAAAGCGTCGTCCTCACGATAAATTCTCAATTCGGTTCCGAATTTCAAGGAATGAGTGCCTGCCGTTTTATTCAAAATAGCCGCGACCGAATGCGTATCAACCGGTCTGAATTCGTTCGACATTCCGTTGCCCAGAGGTCCGCCGGTAAAGTCAATGCGCGGAAAGCGTCGAAGTTCTGCGGCAATTGAATTGTTGAAGGCGGATGAAAATCCAAGCTGCGTTAGATCAAATCCTTGGGCATCAGCCTGTTGATCCTGACCGCGAATAAATCGGTTGTAACCGTAACGAACATTTAAGAAGGTCGTCGAATTGAATGTGTGAACGTCGTCAATTACGCCCTGTCGCGCTTTGAAAAGAAAATTTACTCCGGCGTATGGACTATCCGTATATCGGTTGTAAAAGCTGACCCGATCATAGTAACTTCCGCGCACGAAAAGGTGATTACTGTTAGTGATATTTTGGTCAATACGAAACGTATAGTTATTGTAGGGCTGCGTTGTTTCCGCTAATGTCGAATCGAAAATATTGCCTGCCAATCCGGCTTGTTTCGGTTTGGCAAAATAAGACAGAAGTGCCTTCGATATAGGATTGATGCGATTGGCGGGAATAATATTTCCGGCAAAAGCCGTGCGGCAGAATGTGCCGGTGGCGCAGCCGTTTCCGGGATTGGTTGATGTCATCGTCCCGGCAATCGCGGTCAGCGGATCATAGATTGTTACTCCGAGACCCGAAAAATCTCCGCTGGCGATTGCCGCTGTCGGGACGAGCGAGCCGGCGGCGGCATCGAAGCGCGGACGCGAATCTCGAATGCCTTCATAACCGAATAGAAAGAAGGTTTTATCTTTCCCTTTATAAAGATACGGAATATAAACCGGACCGCTGATGTAACCGCCGAAGCGGTTGGATTTGGTTACCGGTCGCGCCGTGCCTCTCGAATTGCCGAAAAAATCGTTAGCAGCCCAGGTTCCCGGCTCGGCGAAATAGTAGCTCGAACCGTGCAGGCTGTTCGTGCCGGATTTGATGCTGATGCTGGTTACGCCGCCCTCGGTGTTGCCGAATTGCGCGTCGAAGGTCGCCGTCTGCACCTTAAATTCCTGAACGATGTCGGATGGCGGGACGTAACTGGCAATGACTTCGTTGGCGTTGGCAGTCGCCGTGCTGGGCGCACCGTCAATCGTCAGATCGCTGCGGTTGCCGCGCGTTCCGTCTATCGCAAAGCCGACGATGTGCGTCGGTTCAAAAGGTCGGTCGAGCCGTGTGCTGCCGGTATAAGTTACACCGGGAGACAAACCGATGAGCGTGTATGGATCGCCGTGAACGAGCGGAAGTTCGGCAAGCCTTTTGGAATCTATCGTCTGTCCGAGACTGGCGGATTCCGTATTGAGCGGCGGAAGATCGGCGGTAACGGTTACGGTTTCCTGCGAACCGCCGACTTCGAGCGGCATATCAACCTGAATCGCCGCGCCGATTTCCAATAACACATTGTCACGAACCGACTTTTTAAAGCCGGTGGTTTCGACGACAATCTGATAGGTTCCCGGAAACAGGTAATTTGCCTGAAAGAATCCGTCATCATTAGTCTTCAAATCCAATTTCGTGCCTCTGGCAGGGTCTATAATTCTAACGGACGCACCCGGCACCGGAGAATTATTGGGATCGGTAACGGTTCCGCGAATAACGCCGCGCGTTTCTTGAGCGGATATTGGTTGAACAAAAAGTAAAACTGCGGCTACGCATATCAACAAACTGAATATCTGCGCTGCGTTCATCGTTTTCGAATTCATTTTTTTTCTCCTACTTTAATTAAGTGTGACAAAGATTTTCGGATCACCGGATAAATCCGGTGATCCAAATTAAATCGCCGGTGGCATTTCCTCTTTTTAACAAACTACTTTTTCAAAATCTGCTTGCCGTACAAACGGCTCAAATTAAGCAGTCACACAAAATAAATTTGATATTTCAGCGTGAACCGTTAAAATTCG
>CAXTKJ010000019.1:27172-78974 GCA_964244835.1 uncultured Pyrinomonadaceae bacterium | reverse complement strand
ATCGGCGCGGTCGCGTAATTCCTGTGCGCCGATGATGTTGACGGTTTTGGAAACTTCCACGATTGGTTGCTCTAAGTCGGCGGAAACCTTTACAGTCTCTCTAATTGTATTCAATCGAGACTCAACATAGAGTTCGATTTTGCTCGCTTTGCCGGATTTGACCGTAACCATTTCGGTTTCGACAAACACTGGAACAGCCCTGCCTCCATTAGGGTCAATATAAACGTCCACCGAATATTTTCCCGGCGGTATATTTTCTATCTTGAAGTAACCGTTTTTATCGGTAGTCGTTTCAAATACGGTATTTCTGTCATTTGTCGAAGTTACAATCACTCTATCGTTCGATTCGGGAGTTCCTCTAATCCCGATACTTTTTTGATAGCTGTCTCTGAGAAGCACCACGCCTTCCAAAACTCCGCCATCTTGCGCCAAAATTCCGATTGTCAAAAAACAAATTAAACTTAAAACTTTGATAATTCTCATATTTTCCTTTTCCGCCCAGCGCGGAAGTGGTTTTGGTAATAAACAAACGGTGAAAGTTCCAGACTTTTGATTTTGGATTTTAGATTTTGGATTTTGGATTAGTTTCTAATCCAAAATCCAAAATCTAAAATCCAAAATCGTTTCACTGTTGCGTGGGCAGTCGCGGATTTGCGCCGCGTTCCTTTGCGCCGTTTGTTCTGCCTTGTTCAGAGTCCAAACTTCAGTTTGTGCAAACCGCCGCGCTTCGCGGTCGGTTTGCACGCTGAAGCGTGGACTCTGAACTTTAGTAAATCGTTGTAACTCGCCTTTTTCCGCTCGACGGATTTTGGTCGAGCAGAACTCTGACGTTGAAAACCTGTTGCAGATTTTCCGTCGTCAAAACCGTTTCGGGCGCGCCTTTTGATTGAATCGCGCCGTTTTTCAATAAAATAATCTCGTCGGCAAATTCCGCCGCTAAATTTAGATCGTGCGTGATGACGATTGCCGCGCTTTCGTTTGTTTCACAGCGCGATTTTATCAATCGAAACAGCAACGCCTGATGCGCCAAATCGAGATTCGCGGTCGGTTCGTCGAGCAGCAAAATCCGTGCTTCGGTCGTCAAAGCTCTGGCTAAAACGACGCGCTGGCGTTCGCCGCCGGAAAGACGATTCATCAAACGATTTTCGTAATTCTTCAAATCGCATTGCTCCAAACTCTGCCGAGCGATCTGCAAATCTTTTTCCGTTTCCCAGCCGAATGCCGCGCCGTGCGCGAAGCGTCCGGCTAAAACGAATTCTAAAACCGACACGGGAAATTTCGTCTCGGTTTCCTGCGCGATGACGGCGATTTTTTGGGCGATTTCACGGCGCGAAAATTCGTTGATATTTTTTCCGTTTAATAAAACCGCGCCGCTTGAAATCGGCAAATTGCCGTTCAAAGATTTTAGAATCGTCGTTTTCCCCGCGCCGTTCGCTCCCAACAGTGCGATGATTTTTCCCGCTTCCAAATTAAAGGAAACATTCTGCACGACAGCGCACACGCCGTAATTGATCGAGATGTTTTGAACTTCCAACATAACTGTCCGAACCGTCTGCGGTAGCGGATGGTTGAAGATTATCAACGGAAATTACTGCGCTAAACTTTTACCCGACACAACATCAACCATCCGCTACCGCAGACGGTTCGGACTAGCTTTTCCGCAGCAAATAAATAAACAGCGGCGCACCAATTAACGCCGTGATCGCGCCGACCGGCAGTTCACGCGGCGCAATCGCCGTTCGCGCAATCGTGTCAGCCGCGACGACGAAACACGCGCCCGCGATTGCCGAAAACGGAATCACCAGCCGATTATCGCTGCCGATGGTCAGGCGAATCAGATGCGGCACGATCAATCCGACGTAGCCGACCGAACCGCTGGCGGCGACCGAAATGCCGACAAGCGCGGCGGCTGTCGTGAAAACGATCAGCCGAACGCGATTGGTTTCCACGCCGAAATCGAAAGCGTCACGCTCGCCGATCATCATCAAATTCAACGCTCTCGCCTGAGAACTCAATAAAATCACGCCGCCGCCGACCGCGATTAACGTCAGATAAAATCCGTTCTGCGTCGCCTGCGATAAATCGCCCAAAAGCCAAAATGTGAAAGAACGAAGTTTCGCCGCGTCGAGCAAAGTCGTCAGCAAAACCAGAATTGACGAAAGAAACGTCGTAACGATCACGCCCGACAAAACCAGTCGTTCGACGTTCATTCCGGCGCGGCTTTTCGCCATTTGATAAACCGCGAAGGTCGCCAAACCCGCGCCGAGAATCGCGCAGATCGGACGCGCCCATTCGATTTGCGAAAGAAAAACGAACGCCAGCATCGTTCCCAAAGCCGCACCGTTCGACACGCCGAGCAAATAAGGTTCAGCCAAAGGGTTTCGCAGAAGCGACTGCAAAGACGCGCCCGCCAAAGCCAGACTCGCGCCGACCGTCGCGCCTAATAAAATTCGCGGCAGACGAACATCGAAAAGAATCGTCCGCTGATTTTCATCCAGTTCAAAGAACGCCAGTTTTTCGCTGCCCGTCAAAACCGCCACCGCTAAAACAATCGCCAGCAAAATCAGAAGTCCAACGCCGAAACGCCAATTTGAAATCTGGAATCTGGAATCTGGAATCTTCACGGGTGCAAATCTTTCGCCGCCTGTTCGAGCGCGTCAATGACGCGCGGACCGGGACGCGCCAGCCACGCCGCATTAACTTTGAAAACCCGTTTGTTTTTTACCGCGCCAGATTTGGCAAAAACGGCGTTCGGCTCAAGATTGTCGGGGCTTTCGGAAAGAATTATCGCGTCAGGATTCAACGCCAGCGCGGTTTCCTTGCTCAATTTAGGATAAGCCTGCGGCACGTCCTTCGTCGCCGATTCGCCGCCGGCGCGGGCGACGATTTCGGTGATAAACGAATCTTTGCCGATGGTGAACAAAGGTTCTCCGGCAATTTGCACGAAAACTTTGGTTTTGGGTTTATCCTTTACTCGTTCTTCGACGGCTTTGACGCGGTTTTGTAAATCGGCAATCAATTTTTCGGCGTTCGCCTGTGTTCCCAAAATATCGCCGAGTTGTTTCAAATTTCGCAGGATTCCTTCAAAATCGTTCGGGTTCGTCACGAATACATTGATGTTGCGCTGTTCGAGCGTTTTCGCAAAATTTTCGATTTGCGAAGCGGTCGAAACGAAAACGATCTGCGGCTTGAGCGCGATGATCGTCTCGATATTCGGATTGATCGTGTCGCCGATTTTAGCGATTTGCTTCGCTTCTTCCGGGTAATCGCAGAACGATGTAACGCCGACCAATTTTTTCCCTGCGCCGACGGCGAAGATGTTTTCCGTCAGATTCGGCGCGAGCGAAACGGCGCGTTCGATGTTTTGCGGAATTTTTATCGTTCTGCCCAAATCGTCCGTAACTTCGCGCATCGGCTGTAAATCAACCTGCGCCGTTTGATTCGCGCTGCGACAATTAACCAGCGTAAAAATAGCGCACAGCAGTAAGCTGAACGCGGCGGCGCGTTTGAAATAATAACGATTCGATTTTGAGTAAATTACAGTCAGCAAATAAAAAATCCTGCCTTAAAATGATTTTCGCACCTGGACGAAAGGCATTTCAGACAAGATTTTTTTATTCACAAAAAAGGAGATAAAACGACACCCGTAAAAGCCAATCGTCCTGACGCGGGACGAACTGCGGCTAAAAAATTTCGGCGAAGGTTCTCTGACTTTGGAGGGATGAGGAATGAAGGATGAGGGATGAATAAGATTGCTTCTTATTTTCATCCTTCATCCTTCATCCTTCATCCTTCGCATCACAGTGGCGCGACCGTGCGGGATTTTCACCCGGCTTTCCCTTCTCTACAACTTCCGAAATATTTTAGGTTGAAAAAGAACATTTCCCTTATTTGGTTATCGAACGGTTAAATAAGATGAAAGGCAAGTTATCACGCTGAAAGGCGGAAAGTCAAAACACGCGGCTTTTTCACAAAGGTTTTACTTGATATTCGGCATCGCTTGCGGCTATTCTGAAAAGACAAAATGCAACCGATTACTAAAAAATTTATGGAACAAACGGAAAACGTAGTTGCGGTAATTTTGGGCGGCGGCGCGGGTTCGAGACTTTTTCCTCTGACTAAAGACCGGGCGAAACCGGCGGTTCCGCTCGGCGGCAAATATCGCTTGATTGACGTGCCGATTTCCAACTGCATCAATTCCGGCATCACGCAGATTTTTATTCTGACGCAGTATAATTCCGCTTCTCTGAATCGCCATATTTCGCGCACTTATCGTTTTTCAAGTTTTTCGACCGGCTTTGTCGAAGTGCTGGCGGCGGAACAAACCAGGGAAAATCCCGAATGGTTTCAAGGAACGGCGGACGCGGTGCGCCAGATGCTGCCGCACATCCGCGATTGGCGCGTGAAAACCGTTTTGATTTTGTCCGGCGATCATCTCTATCGAATGGATTACGAAAAATTTCTCGAACGCCATTATGAAACGAACGCCGACGTAACCGTTTCGGTCATTCCCGCCAATTACGATGACGCGCAGGGATTCGGACTTTTGAAAACCGATGCCGACGGGCGCATCGTCGAATTCAAGGAAAAACCGAAGGGCGACGCGCTCGAAGCGATGCGCGTGGACACGACGCAGTTCGGTTTGACGGCGGAAGAATCAGCGAGCCGCCCGTTCCTGGCTTCGATGGGAATTTACGTTTTCGATTATCAGAAATTGGTGGAGCTGCTCGACGAAGACAAGACGCGCTTTGATTTCGGCGGCGAAATTCTGCCATCGGCGATTGAAAAATTAAATGTTCAGGCGCATCTTTTCGACAGTTATTGGGAAGACATCGGAACGATTCGCGCATTTTACCAGGCGAATCTCGATCTGGCTTCGCCGCTGCCGAAGTTCGACTTTTTCAACAACGACGATCCGATTTACACGCGCAGCCGCTATCTGCCGCCGTCGAAGGTTCACGCCTGCGACATTGATAATTCGATGATTAGCGAGGGCTGTATCTTAAACGGCATTTACGCCAGAAGTTCGATTATCGGATTACGAAGCCGCATTGATGAAGGGACGCGCATCGAGAATTCAATCGTGATGGGCGCAGATTTTTTCGAGTCGCTGGTCGAGCTGAAAAACAACGTCAACAATAACCGCCCGCACACCGGCATCGGTAAAAACTCGGTCATTCGCCGCGCCATTATTGATAAAAATGCCCGCATCGGCAACAACGTGCAACTTATTAACAAAAACAACGTCGAAACGCTCGACGACGAAAACGGCTGTTTCTTTATCCGCGAAGGCATTATCATCGTCCCGAAAGGCGCGGTTATCAACGACGGTACGGAGATTTAAGAAGGCAAAAGGTAAAAGGCAAAAGGTAAAAGTTCGGAATAAATTCTTTACTTTTACCTTTTGCCTTCCATCTTGCCTTTTACCTTTTGCCTTCCATCGTCTTCCCGACGATGTAACCGTCGCGTGAGCGAACGACCAAGCCTTCCTGATTGACGCGCACTTTGATTTTACGTTTTTTGCCGATCTTCGCCGGGTCTTTCGGATAATATCCGAGGCTGTAATACTGCCGCAGTTCACTGGCGATATTTGAAAAAGCCTGCGCGAGATTGGCGGTTGTGACGGCTTGATATAAACGTCCGTTCGTGCGGTTCGCCAGTTCGTTCAAGTATTCGTCGGCACGACGGTAATCCTCCACGCTCGTTCCCTGACTGCTTGGCGTTCCGACTCCTGAAGTCGGAATTGGAAACGGAAACGGGCTTTTAGTTTGCGACGGAATCGGACTCGGAATCGTTGACGGCACGATGACCGGCGGCTTATTTTTTATCGCCTGCACGTCGGCGAAAGTGTCATATTGAATCGGAAAAATCAGCGCGTCGAGTTCGAGCGCGTCGCTTTTATTGCTCAAATCACTCGCGCGGCGGCTGGTCGTGTCAACGCCGTCGGTGAACAAAACAATCGCCTTTCGACCGTTAATTCGGCTGAAAGATTTATTGATGACCGTATCAACCGCTTCGTAGAGGCTCGTGCCGGAAGCGACCTTGGTTTGTTTGATCGCCGTCTGCAAAACCTGCCGGTCGCTGGTCGGATTACACAAAACGTGAACTTCTTCGTCAAAGGAAACGACCATCACTTTATCGTCCGGGCGAAGTTGGTTGACGAAAGCCAATGCCGCGCTGTGAATCTCGGTAATTTTAAACGTCGTCGAATAACTCATATCCAAAACCAGCGCGACCGTGAACGGCTGTTCTTCGTTGGTGAAATAACCGATTTCCTGTTCGATGCCGTCTTCCGCAACCTTAAAATTTTCCTGTTTCAAGCCGCCGATGAATTTGCCTTTGCGGTCGAGAACTTTAAACGGAATCGTAACGAGTTCGGTGTCAATTTTAATCGCTTCCGGGTCTTCGACAATCGGCTGACCGTCATTCGCCGGCTCGGTTTCGTCAATAATGGGCGCGGGCGTTGGCGACTCAACAGGTTTCGGCTCGCGCTTGTTCGCTTTAGCAGGCGCGTCAGTCGAAGTTTGCGGACGACGCGACTGCGGTGAAACGAAGGTCGAACTCAGACAAATTATCGTTAGACAAAATAAAGCGTTGATTTTTTTCATTTGTTTTGGCTCGGAGATTTGCAAAGTGAGATGCAGTGCTTAACGAAAAAAGATGCAGAAAGGCGGAAATTAAAATTTTAATTTCCGCCTTTCTGCATTTTCAAATCCTGCTGATTTTTATTTTGAAGCCTGCTGAGTTTCGCCGACAATATAGCTGGTTTTTGCCCGCACGATCAAATTCGGGCGTTTGACGCGCACGCGAATCGTTTTGCGGTCGCCCTTCGCACCGACCGCTTCCGGGTAATAGCCGAGCGAATATTGGCGGCGCAATTCTTCGGCGATGCCGGAAAAAGCCGCGTCCAGATTGTTGTTCGCCTCAAATTTTCTGCCACCGCTGTTACGCGCCAACGCTTCCAGATATTGTCTGCCGGTTTCGTATTCGGCGCGGGTTGATCCCGAACCGCCGCCACCGCCCGGATAACCACCGCCGTAAATTACGCCGCCGCCCAAAATATCGCCGAGAATGCCGCCCAAACCGCCGCCGCCGCCGCGCCGCCGTCGGCGCGGATAAGGATTCGGATAGCCGCCGCCGTTTCCACCGCCGCCTGCGCCCGTATCCGTCGAAGTGTCGTAACGAATCGGGAAAAACAACGCCTCGGTTTCTTCGGTGGCGCGAACGGTGCTTTGATAATTTGCCCGCCGCGAAGTCGTGTCAACGCCGTCGGTGAACAGCACGACCGCCTTGCGCCCTTCGATGCGCGGCAGTTCGCGGTTGATGACGTAATCAACCGCTTCATAGAGCGATGTGCCGTCGCCGAACTGCGCCTGCCTGATAGCATTGCGAAGCGCGCTGCGGTTGCTCGTCGGCGGACTCAAAACATTCACCCGCTCGTCAAAGGAAAGCACCATCACGCGGTCATTGGCTCGCAGTTGGTCAACGAAAGAAATTGCCGCGTCCTGAATTTCGTCAATTCTGAACTTGGTTGAAGGGCTGACATCAATCATCAAAATCACCGTGAACGGAACTTCGACCGAGTTAAAGCTATCTATTCTTTGTTCCTGTCCGTTTTCGTAAATCTGAAAATCTTCCTTTTTCAAACCCGTAATAAATCTGCCGTCGCGGTCAACGACCGACACGGGAAAAGTTACGAGATTGGTTTCAACCCTTATTACGTCATCGTCTTCCTCGACGACTTCCGCATTCGCCGGCGCGGTCGGCGGCGTTGGCAAAGGTTTCACATCACCTTTCAAAACCGGCGGACGTTTCATTTCGGTCTGACTCTGCGAATCAGGAGTCGGCACGGAATTCGGCACGATACGCGGGCGCGTCGAACGCGAGTTCTGCGCCCAAATCGGCAGGCTGAAAAGTCCCAGACACGCTAAAAGGAAAACGAATCTTTTCATATATTTCTAAATTCTCCAAACAATTATCGTCGGTGTTGGGAAGAGAAACTTTTGATTGTCATTCGATATTTTTAGATGTCTGAAACTTTCGTTTTGGCGAGATGAGTTTGTGAATTATTGTAAAGTTAGATTGGTCATCTTTCGTTCAGCATTGCCGCTGCCAACTCGTGAAACCGGCGGCGCGTTTGATTGATATTGGCAAACGGCAATTCTCTGTGATGCGTACGGTTGGTCAGCAAAATGAAAATCCGCTCGGTTTCCGGCTCGATCCACAGCGAAGTTCCCGTAAAACCGAGATGCCCGAAACTGTCTTTCGCCAAAGCGTTTGAAGCCGTTGAATCCTTCGTTTCCGCGAGTTGAAACGCAATCGAACGCGCTTCGTTAAAGTTTGGCGTGAAATTAGTCTGAAATAGAGCGCAAGTTTTCGGATTCAACAAAGTCGTTTCATTTGCCAAAAACTGCTGCGCTATTTTGAATGTTTCAAACGCCGTCGAAAAAAGTCCGGCGTGTCCCGAAACGCCGTTCATAAAATAACAATTACCGTCGTGAACTTCGCCCCAAATCAGTTGAGTGCGGAATGCGGATTGATGATTGCGGATTTCATAACCTGGTTCGATGCAGGTCTGCATTTCAAATTCATTTCCCTTTTCGCTAGCCGCGATTCTTTTTTGCAATTCTTTCGACGGATTATAAAAAGTATTTTTGAGATTCAACGGCGCGAAAATTTCTTTTTCGGCGATTTCAGCAAGATTCTCACCACAAAGTTTTTCGAGCAAAAAACCGAGCGTCAGAAAATTCAAATCGCTGTAAATGACTTTTTGGTTCGGCGGATTCTCAAGCAGTTCGGCAGCAATCGCATCTAAAATTTCAGATTTTAAATTTGAAATTAAATAAAACGGTTTCCACGCCGTAAAGCCGGATGTGTGAGTCAAAAGAATTTCAATCGTAATTTCGCGCTTCTCATCAGTATCAAACTCTTCAAAGTAACGCGAAATTTTACCAGACAAAGTTATCTCGCCGCGCTCAATCAATTTCGCGCACAATAAGCCAGTAACTAAAACCTTCGTCAAACTCGCCAAATCATAAATCGTATCGAGATTTGCCGCGATTTTTTCCGGTTCGACGACGGCGAAACCTAGCGCGTCGGTGAAAACGACTTCGCCTTTTTCCGCGACGAGATAAACGGCGGACGGAAAATCTTTCGCTTCGATTCGTGATTGAAGAAATTCTGAAATCTGATTTTTCATAAAAGCTAAATGTATTGACAAATTAAGTTGTGTTCGGCAGGCGTTCAGAGTTACGCCTTCAGGCGTGAAAGTCGCGGCTTAATCACGCCTGAAGGCGTAACTCTGAACGCGCCAACTTAATTTGTCAGTACAGCTAAAGTTTAATGCGTAAGCAAATAAACAAAAAACTCGATTTTACAATTTGCCCGGATTGTATTTTTATAGATTGAGATAAAAACAACCAAAGGAGAAAAATAATTATGAGCAAAGTAGAATCAGCCGATTTAATCTTGAAACTTTATGAACTGCGACGCGAAACAAAAATGCGCGAAGCCCGCAGCTGGATTTTTTCATTCAACCCGCAAAGTGCTGACGAATATATCCAAACAATGCGAAACCCGGAAGCCGGAGCTTATCTGCGAATGGTAACTTCATATTGGGATATGGCGGCGGCTTTAGTAAATCACGGCGCAATAGATGCTGAAATGTTTGGCGACACGGCAGGCGAACATATCGTAATTTACGCGAAAATCCAGCCGTTTCTTGAAGACTTTCGAGAAAAAATCGGTAATCCGAAGGCATTTAGAAACCTTGAAAAAGTCATTATGGATATGCCTGACGGAAAGGAAAGAGTCGAGAGAACGCAGACAATGTTAAAAAGTTTTGCGGACGCGAAAGTTGAAGAAGCAAAGGCGTAGTTTTCTTGTTTAACAAATAAAAATCACAGGGACTTTTCAAAAGTCCCTGTGATTTTTATTTGTCAACATCTTCAAATTTTTAAACGACCGCGATGCGTTTCGATTTTCTCCAAAACGCCCAACGCCAAACTCAAGGCGCGTCTGCCGTCGTGCGCGTTGATCGGCGGCGCGTCGTCGCGTGCAATGCAGTCTAAAAACGCGGTGATTTCGGCGCGTAAAGGTTCGATGTCTTCGATTTCGAGACGGTTGATTGAAATCCCAAGAAGCGGATGCGCGGCTTCGGGGTTGAGCGATGTAACGGACGCGAACTTCGTCCCGTAATCAAGCACGACGTAGGAATTCGTTTGATAAAAGCGCGTTTTGCGAATCTTTTCCGTGCCGATTCTCGAAGCGGTAATGTTGGCGACCGCGCCGTTTTCAAATTCGATTCTCGCATTCGCCGCGTCAACTTTGTTGGAAATAACAGGAATGCCGACGGCGTGAATGTCGGTAACGGCGACGTTTTCGCCGACGAGCCACTGAATCGCATCAAGGTCGTGAATCATCACGTCAAGGACGACATCAACATCCAAACTTCGATTCGGAAACGGCGAAACGCGGTGAATCTCGAAATAAAGCGGATTGTTGACGTGCGGGCGCAGCGCGACCATCGCCGGATTAAAGCGTTCGAGATGCCCGACCATCAACTTCGCGCCGGATTTTTGCGCGGCGGCGATCATCAAGTCTGCTTCTTCCAGAGTTTTCGCAAACGGCTTTTCGACGAGAACGTGAACGCCTTTTTCCAAAAACGCGCAGGCAATTTCCGAATGCGTTTCAGTCGGCGTAACGATGGAAACCGCGTCAACTTTATCGAGCAATTCGCGCCAATCGGTGTAAAACGCACAATCGTTTTTTTCGCCGACGGCTCGCGCATTTTCCTCGTGTTTATCGCACACGCCGACGAATTCGCCCACGCCTTCTTTCGCTAATTCCGCGTAATTTCTCGCGTGATGCTGTCCGAGCGAGCCAACGCCGACGACGGCAGTACGTAGATTTTGGATTTTGGATTTTGGATTTTGGATTTCCTGCATAATTGATTGTCGAGATTATTTCAGCAATACTTTCATTTTCATAGATGATGACGGAAAACACAAAAATCAAAAATAATTTGCCTGACCGCGATGCCGGAAAATCCAAAATCCAAAATCTAAAATCCAAAATCGTCTGGCTGGCGTTCGCCGCGCTCATCCTCTTCACATACTTTTTCGGTTTGACGCTGCCGCTCGTCGGACCGGACGAACCGCGTTACGCGCAGGTCGCCAGAGAAATGTACGAACGCGGCGATTGGGTAACACCGACGCTCGGCGGTTTCGATTGGTTTGAAAAACCCGCGCTGCTTTACTGGCTCGAAATCGCGTCCTACAAACTTTTCGGCGTGAACGAATTCGCCGCCCGTTTCGGTTCGGCGATTTTCGGTTTGGGGACGGTTTTTTCGTTGTGGATTTTAGGGAAATCAAAAGTTTCTGGTTTCTGGTTTCTGGTTTCTGGTGAAAATGTCGAGGCGCAAAGCAGCCAATCGGAAAGTCAGAAACCAGAAACCAGAAACCAGAAACCAGAAACAGATTTTGCTAATTGGCTCGCTCTTATCGCCGCATCAAGCATCGGTTTGATCGTGTTTTCACGCGGCGCGAGTTTCGATATTATCCTGACTTTTCCGTTGACGGCTTCGCTTGTCGGCTTTTTTATCTTCGACCAATCAGAAAGAAAATCGGGTTTCACTTTTCATTGTTCACTTTTCGCTTTTTACTTTTTTATCGGCATTGCGTTTATCGCCAAAGGTTTGGTCGGCATCGTTTTCCCGTTTGCCATCGTCGCGTTTTATCATTTGCTGAGTTGGAAATTACCATCGAAAACTTTCGTTTTCAGCGTTCTTTGGGGAACGATTTTAAGTTTCACGGTCGCGTCCGTCTGGTATCTACCGATGTATCAGGCGAACGGCTGGAAATTCGTTGACGAGTTTTTTATCCAGCACCATTTTCAGCGTTTCACATCCGACAAATATCAGCATCATCAACCATTCTGGTTTTTCTTTCTGGTTTTGCCGCTGATGACGATTCCCTGGCTGCCGTTTTTTCTCGCCGCTATTTGGGATTTTTTCAAAGTTCAAAGTTCAAGGTTCAAGGTTCAAGGTTCAGAAAAACTCACCACTTACCACTCACCACTCACCATTTTCGCCTTCGCGTGGTTCACCGTGCCGCTCGTTTTCTTTTCGCTCTCCGGCTCGAAACTGCCCGGATATATTTTGCCCGCGCTGCCCGCCGCAGTCGTTTTGACGGCGATTTATATTTTTAATTTCGTGCAAAAATCACGATTGCGCGAACGCCTTTTGCTCATTACGGCAGCAGTGGTTTTGATTTCCGTCATCGTCGTCGTGCAATTTTTCGCGGCTGATTATGTGAGACACGAAACTGTCAAAAATATGATTGAAATGGTGAACGCAAAAGGCTTTGCCGACGAAAAAATCGTTAGCCTGTTCACCGTTTCGCACAATCTCGAATTCTACGCGGCGGGCAGACTGATTCGTGAACCGGACGGGAAATTGAAAAGATATGATGATTTTTCCGTGTTGGTTAAAGACTTGGAAAACGCGCCGAACAGACGTTTTTTAATCGTCGCGCCGCTGGGAAATGTGCCGAGTTTAATAGACAACACACTTGCGGCAAAAGTCGAACTATTGGCGGAAAACGGCGAATCGGCAATCGTTTCAGTGAGCAAATAAAAAGTTTGATTTTACTCGGCGGCGCGTTTTAATCTGTCCATCAAAGCCGCGCCGATTCCCGTTTCAGGCACCGTTTCGCAATAAATCGTTTTGATATTGTGCGCGTCGCATTGCCGAAAAAAAGCGAAAACTTCGTGCGCGTACTCTTCGACCGACGCGCAGATGTTCACCGGATCGAACGTCTGATGCGGCGCATTTAATCCGATAAACGCGCTGAATCTGGAATCTGGAATCTGAAATCTGGAATCTGAAACCAAAACGACTTTCGCCGACGGTGAATAATGCCGATGTTTTAAGCCGGGACTTTTTGCCGGTTCGCCGTTTTTGATTTGATAAACTTCGGTTGCGGGAACGACGCGCCGTAAATCTTCCAACGAAACCGCGCCGCTTCTTAAAATCAGAGGCGCGTCAGAAGTACAGTCAACGACAGTTGATTCGAGACCGATTTCCGTCATTTCGCCCTTTAGAATGCAATCAATTTTGCCGTTCAAATCTTCGTAAACCGCTCGCCACGTCGTCGGCGAAGGCTTACCCGAAAGATTCGCCGACGGCGCGACGATTGGCGTTTCACACGCGATTAAAAATTCCCGCGCTAAATTATTTTTCGGCATTCGTACGCCGATTGTTTCAAGATTCGCTGTCGCAATCAGCGGCACCCGCGCCGACTTCGGTAAAACCAAAGTCAGCGGCGCGGGAAAAAAAGCCGCGATAAACTTCCGCGCTGACGGCGTGATTTCCGAAACTAAATATTCGATTTGCGATAAATTTCCGACGTGCGCGATCAAAGGATTATCGTTCGGTCGCCGCTTCGCCGCGAAGATTTTCGCAATCGCCGATTCGTCAAAAACATTCGCGCCCAAACCGTAAACCGTCTCGGTCGGAAACGCGACGATGCCGCCGCGCCTAATAAATTCAGCGGCTTCAATCGGTGATGAAGTCAAAACAGTCAGCATAAAACGAAGGATGAAGTTTATCACTTCATCCTTCATCCTTCATCCCTCAGCCCTATTTTTAACCTTCCGCTTCGCGCGCAATCGCCGCTTCGCCGCCGATTTTTCCGGCGACACTGGCTAAAACCAGAACGGCGATGACCGCGATGAGTGTCGCCAAAATCGCGTAGGTAAATAAAGCGACCAAGCCTTCGTTTTCACCCAAAATCTCTTTCATTGCCGCTTTGATTGCGTCGTTCCAGGCGAGAGCCGCGACCAAACCCAACGCCGCCGAAGCCAGCGCGATACAACTCTGCACAATCATTTTCGTCTTTTCTGTGGACATATATTTTCTCCTGATTTTTCGTTTGAAATTGGAATTACACAAACATTCTGGCTAACTTTCAACGAATGTCAAATCGGCTTTAACTTTGCGCGTCGTATCGCGTAAAATTTAAGTTAAATGACACTCGAAGAAAAGCTGAAAAATTTGCCGACCGAACCCGGCGTTTATCTGCACAAGAACGCCGACGGGAAGATCATCTACGTCGGTAAGGCGAAGAATTTGAAAAACCGGGTGCGCTCGTATTTTCAATCGAATCGCGGACACGACGCGAAAACACGCGAATTGGTGAAACGCATCGCCGACTTGGAATTCATCGTCGTTGACAACGAAGTCGAAGCTCTCGTTCTGGAATCGAACCTCATCAAAAAACACAAACCGCGCTTCAATGTTTTACTCAAAGACGACAAGCAGTATCCACATTTGAAAATGACGAACGAGCCTTTTCCAAAGGTCGTCATCACGCGCAAAGTCGTTAAAGACGGCTCAAACTATTACGGACCGTTTCTGCCCGCGAGTTTAGCCAGACGAACGCTCGATTTAATTAACCGCACGTTTCAGATGCGAACGTGCGACATCGAAATTGACGGTAAACTGCCGCGTCCGTGTCTCGAATATCATTTGAAACGCTGTCTCGCGCCGTGCGTCAAAGAACTCTGCAAACCCGACGAATACGCGCAGGCGGCGAGCGATGTCAAACTTCTGCTCGAAGGCAAAAACAAGGAACTCGCCGACAAACTGCAACTGCGAATGTGGCATTTCGCCGAAAATCAAAACTACGAACTGGCGGCGAAATACCGCGATCTGCACAAAACCGTGATGGCGTTGGGTGAACAGCAAAAGATGGCGATGACGGCTGACCGCGACGTTGACATCATCGGTTTCTACCGCGAAAGCCAGCGTTTGGCGATGCAGCTTTTCACGATGCGCGAAGGCAAAATCGTCGGTCGGCGCGAATTTTTCTGGGAAGATTTGGACGCGGAAAATTTTGACGTTTCGGAGTTTTTAGGCGAAGTGTTGTCGCAGTATTATTCGACCGATTATGTGCCGCTCGAAATTCACGTTCCGGCTGATTTCGCCGACCGCGACGTTTTGGAAAAGGCTCTGACGGAAAGGCGCGGTCGCCGCGTTCGCATCTTCGACCCGAAACGCGGGCAGAAAGCCGAGATGATTACGCTCGTCGAGAACAACGCCAAAATCGCGTTTGAACAGCGGTTCAGAGTTTTAAAACCCGATTCGCAAAAACTGCTCGAAGAATTGCAGGAACTGCTCGAACTGCCGCATTTTCCCGAACGAATCGAATCGTTCGACATCTCGAACATTCAGGGTTCGGAGAATGTCGCCGGGATCGTCGTCTTCGAGAATGGCAAACCTGCCCGCGCGGAATATCGCCGGCTGATTATCAAAACCGTCGAAGGCGCGAACGATTTCGCCTCGATGAACGAAGCCGTTTTCCGCCGTTATAAACGATTATTAAACGAAGAAAAACCTTTGCCGCAACTTATTTTTATAGACGGCGGCAAAGGTCAGATTTCGGCGGCGGCGGCGGCGATGCAGTCGCTCGATTTAGAGATGATTCCCATCGTCGGATTGGTGAAACCGCCCAAATATCACAACCAAATTTCACACCTTCTGCGCTTCGGCAACGAAGAAAATCCCGTCTATTTTGAAGCTAATCAACCCGTTTTCCGATTAGTTCAGCAAATCCGCGACGAAACGCATAAGACGGCAATCGAATATCATCGCAAACGCCGCGAAATGCGCGATTTCACCTCGGAATTGACGGCGATTCCCGGCGTGGCGGAAAAGCGCAAGCTGAAACTGCTCCGAAACTTCGGTTCAATCGAACGCATTGCCAAAGCATCAATCGAAGAACTCTCGCCTTTCCTCGGCGCAAAGACCGCGAAGATGGTTTTCGAGCATTTTGAGAAGCAAAGAAAGCTCGCTAAGCAATAAAATCAAGGCTCCTCGCACTCTAGCTGCCTGGTTTTGATAAATAATTTCTTATATTCCTTTTCGATCTGCTGATAATCGGGTTCGCGGTCAATCAGGGCGTTGACGCAGTTCCACCAACCGTAAGTCATCACTTCGTTTTGCGCGTACTGCATTCGTTCGGGCGCGTTATATTCTTCGTCGAAGCGGGCTTTGACCTGTTCGGGCGATGCGTTGCGCTTCCGCGACTCTTCGTTCAGCGTCCGCCACGTCGTGAGCAGGTCGTCGCCGCCCATCTGTAACGGTTCGGCGTACTTCTCCACACACGCGCCGGCAAATTTTACTTCCTTTAATCGCGCTGCATCCTGATAACCGAGAATCGAAGCCCGCGAAAGCTCGTACACTTCGCGCAGTTCCTTCAAATGTCTCTGCCGCAGGGCTTCCCAATACGCGGTTTTGACGATGTTCAGGCGGTTTAGCTCATTAATCCGCTGTTTATATTCCGTGTCGAGCGTTTCGACGCGCAATTTTTTAACATCGGCGATTTTCGGCGGTGTCGGATCAATCGTGTTCGGGAAAAAAGCGAGAAACAAAAGTTTGCGCGTGTCTTCCAGCTGTGCGGCGGTGTATTTTTTGGCGTTGTAAGTGCTTTGAAACGAACAGAATTCGTTGCTCCATTTAAAGGTTTTCGTCTGCGCGAACGCCGCCGTCGCCGTCAGCATTAAGATTACGGTTAAAATTATTCGTGTTTTCATAAATTCTTTTCGATTACCTTCGATTTCCTGTTTAATTTTCTTATACGCCAACCGACTTTAAAGCGCAACAATTTCCGTTTAAGATTTAACCGATTGAAGGTTCTTGCAGTGCCGTGATTTTGCAACACTGCACTGATTTTGTTTCAAAAATGCTTTTTGAAATGCTATCGTTAAATCGTTCCTGACGTTTTCATAAAATCGAATTTTATACTCGAAAACGAATTCTTTCATAAATTTCAAATTTAGCCTGAATCTTACAATCAAAAAATGAGCATCATTTCTTTCCTTAGATTTTTTATCAGTTTCGTCGGACTCGTGCTTTTATTAAATTCGGCGGCGTTTTCTCAGTGTCAGGGAGCTTATTTCAAGCCTGACAAAATAAAATTGTTTAGCGAACGGGTCTCTTTTGAAAGTCTTATCGTTCGGGATTTGACCGGCGACGGCAAGCCTGATTTGATCGGCTACGATTACACCACCGGTTCTTCCGGGACGACAAAAGTTTTGATTCTTCCAAACGATGGGCAGGGCGGTTTTAACTCGCCGTTTAGAGAAATCAATGTTCCGTTGAGCCTTGCGTCAGGCGGCATTATCGTCGCTGATTACGACGGCGACGGTGATAATGATTTGGTGTTTAGCACGTTTTCAGAGACTAATTCGGCGGCGGTTTATCGTAACAGCGGCAATGGAACTTTCACGGCATTGTCAACGACGACGCTGGCAGTCGGCGAACTCGTTCTGAACGCGGTTGACATCACGAACGACGGATTTAGCGATCTTTTGACTCTGACTAATCTTCCCAATCAAAATTTGAAATTCTACTACCGTTCGGGAACGGCAAACGGTACTTTCGGCAGCCCTTCGGAAACGCCCGCCGCGCTTTATTCGATTGCCGGTGATTTTAACAACGACGGAAAAATTGATTTTCCGGTCGTCTCTGGTAGTTCTCCCAATTACCAGTTGAAAATTTATTACAATCAGGGAAACGGCGCGTTTGCCCTCGGCAGTCAGGCGATTAATCTCGGCGCGAGTTATCCGGCATTCGCCAGAGAATTTAATAACGACGGGAAAATTGATTTGCTCGTCACTAATTATCCGAATGCGATTTCAATTATCAGGAATTTAGGTGACGGCAATTTTTCTAAAACTGATTATCCGCTGCCGCCGATTACAACGAGCGGTTTGAGCTACGGCGTTCCGCAAACCGGCGATTACAACGGCGACGGTTTTCTCGATTTTATGACCTTTTCAGAGGCGCAGCCTTTTTATTCGATTTACACCAATAACGGCGCGGGAAACTTTACACGCCGCGATTACAGCCGTCCGGCGGGCGGCGTTCCGTTCGGTGATTTGGACGGCGACCTCAAAACGGATTTGATCGGATTCGACATTGATTATGGTCAGAGCGACGGTTTTCGATTGTTTAATGAAAGCCGCCTGATCGTCAGAAAGAATGTGTGCGTTTCGCCGGGGCAAACCAAATTCGCCGACTTTGACCGCGATCAGATTACGGACAAACTTCTGTGGCGAGCCGCCGAAGGTCGCTGGTCTTATCACCAAAGTCTGTCGCCTTCGCCGTTTTCGACTTTCTTCTGGGGCGCAAGCAGCGATATTCCGGCGGCGGGCGATTACGACCGCGACGGCATAACGGATTTCGCCGTTTATCGCCCGTCCGAAGGTGTCTGGTACATTCGCAAAAGTTCCGACGGTGCATATCTTTCCGTGCGGTTCGGCGCGAGCGAAGATCAGCCGGTCGCTGCTGATTACGACGGCGACGGGCAGACCGACATCGCCGTCTATCGCCCGTCAACCGGCGGTTGGTATATTCTTCGCAGCAGCGACGGGCAAATCGCGTCAGTGCAGTTCGGCGCGGCGGAAGACAAGCCTCTGCCGGAAGATTACGACGGCGACGGAAAATCGGACGTTGCCGTGTTTCGACCGTCAAACGGCTACTGGTATCTGCTCAAAAGCACCAACGGAAGTTTTTCGGCATTCCAATGGGGCAGCGGCACGGACAAACCCGTTCCCGCCGATTACGACGGCGACGGCAAAGCCGACCTCGCCGTTTTTCGGAACTCGGAAGGCAACTGGTATATTTTGCGAAGCTACAACCTGCAAATGAGCGGCTTTCACTTCGGCGCACCGGGCGATATTCCGCAGCCGGGTGATTGGGACGGCAACGGAGCAACAAATCTCGGCGTTTACCGACCAAACACCGGCAACTGGTATTCATCGCACACCAACAACCAATTTACATTCGGCTCGGCGTTGGATAATCCGAAATCTTATCTTTTAACTTTCTAACCGGCATTAGTTCAAAGAAACTGACGAAATTCTCGATATGCGAATGGACAATTTAATCGTCGTCTTCAAAACCGCCGCGCCCGATTTCGCCCATACCGACGAAACGGCGCATACGAATTCAACCCGATCATCGTTGACGACTATTCGATCATCGCCACTGCGGAAGGCTATCAACCCTCCGAAGACGACGAATTCCACGCGACTTTGGGCGATGTGAATCATTTTGATTTCCAGTTGGTGAAGTAATTAGAGAGGGACACAAAGAAAAATCGGCTTGATAAGATTATCAAGCCGATTTAAATCTTTTATTCGTCTTTCACTTCCGGTTAACTGCTTGAAACCGCGATGAAACTCTTCGACCTGTCATCTCACCTGCACGGCTTGAATCGCCCGCAAGTGCGTGAAATCTTCCGCTAATTTATTGGTGATGACTCATTCAATGCTGCCGTTTGTGGCAGCCAGCTTGAATAACTTTGACCAAAACGGAGATTCTTTGATTCGCACTAACTTTCCGCTAATCAGTTCTTTCTGACTCCACTCAAATTCTTCTAAATCTTGATAACCCGTTTCCTTCGTGATGCTTACCTGGCGATTGCCAAAAAAGCGAATTTATTTTGAGGGATTTTGAGCGCATTTCCGGCGTATTATAAAAGCAGTGAATCGTTAGTTGTATTGCGTGCCGTATCAGACCGCCTGCGGTAGCGGGCGGGTTATCGTTGGAAGGTAAAAGTATAAATCAGAATCCGTATTATAAAGTTTGCTTTTTTACTTTTACCTTGGCGAAGTTCAACCCGCCCGCTACCGCAGGCGGTTCTGACCTGTCCGAAAAAATGTCGCCGAACGATTGGGGGAAAATCAACGAACTTTTTCATCGCGCACTCGAATTGCCATCGGTGGAGCGCGAAGATTTTTTGCGCGAAAATTGCGTTGACGAACTGATTCGCGCCGAAGTCGTAGAATTACTCGCGGCGCAAAATGATGAAAGTTTTTTGCAGTCGCCGGTCTTTGAAACGGGTTTGGAATTCATCGCCGCGCCGGAAAATCACGCGGGCGAGCGCATCGGCGCGTATCAAATCATCGGCGAATTGGGGCGCGGCGGAATGGGCGCGGTTTATCAAGCGTTTCGCGCTGACGGCGCGTTTGAACGGCGCGTCGCGGTCAAATTACTGCCCAAAAATAATCTGTCGGACGCGCTCAAGCAAAAGTTTCAGCGCGAGCGGCAGATTCTCGCCAACTTAAATCACCCGTTTATCGCCCGACTTTTCGATGGCGGCGAAACCGTTGACGGCACACCGTATTTCGTGATGGAACTCGTCGGCGGAAGTTCGATCATCGAATACTGCCGCGAAAATAATTTATCGGTTGATTCACGTTTGCAGTTATTTTTGAAAGTTTGCGCGGCGGTCGAATACGCGCACGAACAAGGCGTGATTCACCGCGATTTGAAGCCGTCGAATATTTTAATCGCCGACGACGGAACACCGAAACTGCTCGATTTCGGAATCGCTAAATTTTTATCAAACGCGGCGAATGGCGACGAAACGACGAGCGGTTTCAGTTTTCTGACACCCGAATACGCATCGCCCGAACAGGTTTCCGGCGCACCGATTTCGCCGCAGTCGGATGTTTATTCGCTCGGCATAATTTTGTATGAACTGCTCACCGATTCGCGCCCGTATAATTTTGAAAATCGCTCGCCTGCCGGAATCGTCGGCGTGATTTGCGAAAGCGAACCCGAAAAACCTTCAACCGTCGCGGCGCACCGAAAAACGAGTCGAAACGGGCAAAAAATAAACAGTCAAACACAGCCGCCAAACGTTTTATCGAAGGAATTGGACTTTATAATTTTGAAATCGCTCCGCAAAGACGCGGCACGACGTTACGCTTCGGTTAAAAATTTTGCCGCCGACATCGAGCGTTTTCAAAACGGTTTTCCCGTCAAAGCCGCGCCCGATAATTTGATTTACAGCAGTCGAAAATTTCTCCGGCGCAATCGAAAAATATCGGCGGCAATCGCGGCAGGTTTACTGCTGATATGCGCTGCGCCGCTGATTTATTTTTTTACGGCGCATCAACCAAACGCGGCAGTTTCGACCAGAAAAGACGCGGCGCGGCGCGTAACTTTTGGCTCGGCAAACGATAAATATCCGCAAATTTTACCAGACGGGCGAATCGCTTTTGTCCGCACGACTCAAAACGTCGAAAAAATCCGCGCCGGCGACACGACGAGCCGATTTTTTGTCATTAATTCCGACGGCACGAATGAACATCTTCTCAACGAATCGCTGCTTGCGGATCGCGGCAGATTTTCAAACGACGGCGCGAAATTCGTCTATCGCGGCACGAACGATTATCGTCTTTACACAACCGATACCGATTTCAAATCACCAAAAAAAATCACCCGTTACGCCGCCGGACATCCGACCTTTTCGCCCGACAAATCGCGCGTTATTTTCAGCTATAATTTGAGCGAAAAACTCGAAGAACCGGCGATTCCGCTTTACCGCGATGCCGATAACGTCGAGATTTTCAGCGTCAACTTTGACGACACAAACGAAACGAATCTGACAAATAATCCGGCGTTCGATTCGGATGCCGCCGTTTCGCCCGACGGCGCACGAATCGCTTTCACATCGAACCGCGACGGCAATTTCGAGATTTACACGATGAATTCCGACGGCTCAAACCAGCGGCGATTAACCGACAATCAGGCGGACGACGTTTTGCCCGCCTTTTCGCCCGACGGCAAACGCATCGCCTTCGTCAGCCGCCGCGACGATTCGCACGACGAAATTTTCATAATGAACGCCGACGGCACAAACCCGATGCACCTCACATTCAGCGACGGCGAAGACCGCGAACCTGCGTGGTCGCCCGACGGCAAACAAATCGTTTTTTCCTGCGAAAGCGGCGGCGGCAGCGCAATTTATCTGATTGACGTTCCCGATAAATAATTATTTCAATAAATTTTGAGGGATTTTGTCCGGCTTTCCTGCGTTATAAACAAATGAATTTCCTAAAGACATATCTGACGTTCGCCGCTTTTTGCGGGCTGCTGTTTTTGACAAATTCCAAAACTCCGGCGCAAACTCCTTCGGATTGTAATTCAAACGAAGATGACAACATCGCGGCGGTTTATAATTTCGTGCCGGAAAGTGCTTTGCTGCCTGACTTTCGGCGGTTGTCGAAAACCGAAGAAGGTTTTGTCAATGCTTTGCGGCAAAACCCGAATATTTTCGTCGAAGATCACACGACGCAGATTTTGTCTGAAGAGATGATGCCCGAAATTCCGCCGATTTCGGATCAGCTTGTGCCGCCGCCTGCGGAATCGGGCGCGAATTTTTATTTCAACGGGAAAATCACCAGAACGAACGGCGGATTTTTATTGACCGTTGATTTGAAGAAACCGGCTGACAACAGTTTATTAAATGAAGTCAAAATCCCGTTCGCCGACGCAAACGGAGCGGAAACTGCCGGAACAACTGCCGCGACGCAGATGTTTTCGTTTTTGGCGACGCAGATGCAGACTTCACGCGCCAATCGTGCGACGAGCAATTACGTTATCAAACCGCAAATTATTTTTCAGGTTGATAAATTTCGCATTAAACCGAACGAACCTGATCCGGCGAAGATTCTTTTGACGGACTGCGACGGAACGCCGCTTAAAAATCGTCAGTTTGAGATTCAAACTAATTTAAGCCAGAGCGGAACTGTGTTGGACGAACATCTGGTCACGCGCACGACGGACGATAAAGGGATGTATTCGGGTCCGTATATCTCCAAAGTTCCGGGCGTTTTAACTTCGGTGGTGCGTTTGAAATACACGGATTTGCAGGGCAAACCGCAGGAAGTGGCGGAATCGGTGAGCATCGTCGTGTCGGGCGGCGAACCTGATTTGTGGCAGATGAGCGTGACTTGGCAATACAGCGAGCGCGACCGTTATTTAAATAAAGATTTACAAGCGCATCGAACCGCCATCGCGTCAACATTGATCGGACGCAAAGGCAATCTGCTTTTTACATTCAAAGTTCCGACTTCGCCCGAAGGCGATGTTTTTACCAACGAAATCAAAAGTTTCAACGGTTTCGGCGAAGCGGTTTTTAGAAGTTCGGAAATTAATCACGATAACGAAAGCCTTAAAGTTTATGCTCACGGCACGCTTGATCAAAAGCCGGATTCGATTGAAAATATGCAAGCCGGATTCAGCATTGATCCGGGCAACAAAAAGTTTCAATTCAGCTTGGGCAGCATTGCGTTTAGAGGTCAGCGCGATTCGCTCGGCTGCGGCGAACGCAGCGGTTGTCACTCCAAACACGATGAATACGTCGTTTCGAGCGACGGCATAGACAAATTGGGCGGCGAAATTACGATCACGCCCGCAATGATTCGCAGCGGCGTTTACACATTCAGTTTTCAGGAGACAAAACAATTACCCGCCAATCACACAAAAAATGACATTACCGACCAGACCCATGAAGGTTCCTACGTTTTCAATCAAGTCGAGATAAAAGTCAGCCGCGTTAATCCGGTTCAAGGCAAAGTCATCAATTAGAAGAATTATGAAATTATCAATAAAAGGAGATTTTGAGATGAAAAATTCAGCAGCAAAATTATCAATCGGTCTGGCAATTTGCCTGATTGCAGTTTCAGGCGTTTTCGCCCAGCAGAACTATAAAATCAAACAAACAATGTCAATGAACGGGCAGAAATCGGAAACGACGACTTACGTTCGCGGCTCGCGCAAACGAACCGAAGGCGGCGGTTTTATGGGAATGGGTATTGATGTCGCCGATGTCGAACAATGCGATTTGAAACGCAATTTGAAGATCAGCGACAAGAAACGAATGTACGCCGTCGAACCGTTTGACGACGGCGCGGGAGAAACGACGGATACAAAAATCCAAAATCCAAAATCTAAAATCCAAAATCTAAAAGGCGGCACGGTAACTTTGACTTCCAGCATCAACGACACGGGCGAGCGCAAACAGATGTTCGGTTTGACGGCGCGGCACATCAAAACCTCGATGGCGATGCAGGGTTCGCCCGATGCCTGTATGAAAGATTCGGTAAAAGTGGAAACTGACGGCTGGTATGTTGATCTGCCTTCTTTTTCCTGCCCGATCACCGTGCGCCCGCAAGTTCCGCAGATGGGCGGAGCGGCGGGCGGCTGCCGCGATAAAATGATTTTCAAAAATTCGGGCGGTGGCAAATTAGGATTTCCTTTAACCGAAACGCGCACGATGAATATGGGCGACGGCGATATGAGCTTTACGCAGACGCTCGAAACGGTCGAATTTTCCAAAGCGACGCTCGATGCCGCGTTATTCGACATTCCGGCGGGATATAAGCCAGCCGACAGCGCGCAGGATTTATACGGCAAACCCGACATCGGCGCGATGATGAAGGCGATGGGCGGCGACGATGACGACGCAGATATGCCGAAAACGCCGATTAAAAATAACTCGACGAGCGGCAATTCGACACCGAAAGCGAAAAAAGCCGGCACGATTCGCATCGGCGTTTACGCGCCGACCAACAAATCGGGTGAAAGCATTTCAACAACGAACTTGCAGAGTTTTCTCGTTCAAAAATTGACCGGCGGAAGCGTCGAAGCCGTTGCCGTCAACAGCGAAGCAGACGCGAAAGCGGCAAGTTGCGATTACGTTTTATCGAGCGATTTTTCCAAACTAAAACAATCAACGGCGAGCAAAATCGGCGGAATGTTCGGCAAAGTTACCAACACCGATACTTCTTCGGCGCGAAATTATGACGCACAAATCGAATACAAACTCGTTCCGCTTTCGGGCGGCAAAGCTGTTTCGAGCAAAGCCTCGAACAAAAGCGAATCAGATGTTGACCGTGCGGCGGAGGCGGCTTTAAGTCAGGAAGTGAGCGCGATTTTGAGCGCGGTTAAACCCTGAAACAATCGCCGTTTTTTATTCCGTTTCGATGCGGTGTTCCTTTAACTTGTCATAGAGCAGGCGGCGGCTTATTTGGAGTTTCTGCGCGGCTTCGGTGCGGTTGCCGTTCGCTTCGCGCAATGCTTTTTCGATTAACAATTTTTCGAGTTTGCCGACGGCTTCTTTAAACGGCAAATCGAGTAAATCGCCGAAATTTGAAGCGGATTTCTCCAATGAATTCGTTTCGTCAAACAAATGTTCCGGCGTAATCGCGCCTGCCTGCCCGCTTGTAACGGCGGCGCGTTCGATGACGTTTTCGAGTTCGCGGACGTTTCCCTTAAACTCACGATTTATTAAAAATCGCAGAGCCGCGCCGGTCAGATATTTATTCGGCAGGCGATGTCTGACGATTGATTTTTCGAGAAAAAATTCGGCGAGCGGCGCGATGTCGGCGAGTCGCTCACGAAGCGGCGGCAGATGAATCGCCACGACATTCAGGCGGTAAAACAAATCTTCGCGGAAATTTTTCGCTTGAATTTCAGTTTGTAAATCACGGTTCGTCGCAGCGATGATTCGCACATCAATCGGAATTTGATTTGAGCCGCCAACGCGCTCGATTTTTCTTTCCTGCAACACGCGCAACAATTTAACCTGCGCCGACAAAGGCATTTCACCGATTTCGTCGAGAAAAATCGTGCCGCCATTTGCCGCTTCAAACTTGCCTTTTTTCTGCGAAACCGCGCCGGTGAACGCGCCTTTCTCGTAGCCGAAAAGTTCCGATTCAACTAAGTTTTCAGGAATCGCGCCGCAGTTGACCGGCACGAACGCGGCGTTTTTGCGGCTTGAAAATTCGTGAATCGCCCGTGCCGCGAGTTCCTTGCCCGTTCCCGATTCGCCCGTAATCAAAGCGGTCGCGTCCGTCGCCGCGACTCTTCCGATTTGTTTGAAAACATCGCGCATCGCACGGCTCGTGCCGATAATCGAAATGGATTCGGGCGATTTTTCGGGCGATTTTTTTTCAATCGAATCATTCGCCGAAGTTTGCTCAAACTGCCTGATAGCGCGTTTCAAAACCTGCAAAAATTCGTCAACGTCGAGCGGTTTCGTGATGTAATCGAACGCGCCCAAACGCATCGCTTCGATAGTTTTCTCGCTGTCGCCGAACGCACTGACGATAACGATTGGCATTTTCAAAAGGTTTTCTTCGCCTAATTTGGCGAGCAACTGCAAACCGTCCATTCGCGGCATTTTAATATCGAGAAAAACACACGCGAAATTTTCCGCACGGATTTTCAAAAGCGCGTCCGCGCCGTCCACCGCCGAGGCGACCGCGAAATTTTCGCTTTCGATCAATTCGACTAACGATTCGCGGATATTTTTTTCATCGTCAACGATTAGAATTTTATGCTTCATCCGCTTAATTTATTCCTTGCCCCAAAACGCGAAAACGACCGCGCCGACCAGAAAAAGATATGAAACGACGTTGTTCCATTTCAAAGTTTCGCCGAACATAAAATACGCGACGACGGTGAAAACCGTCAGCGTGATACATTCCTGAATGATTTTTAACTGCGTAACGGTAAAAATGTCCGAGCCGATGCGGTTTGCCGGAACTTGGAAAACGTATTCAAAAAGTGCGAGTCCCCAACTCGCCAAAATCGCCAGCCACAGTGCGCTCGTTTTGTGTTTCAAATGTCCATACCACGCGAACGTCATAAAAACATTCGAGATAATTAAAAGCCCGACGGTCAGCAAAATCGAATTGATATTCACAAAAATCCTCCTTAGAAAATCAGCCTTTCTAAAAAACATTGAACCAGAAAACAGAACATAATAACTCTGCGAAAAATTCAAACCACGCGCTGATTTTTTCGGCGTATTTTTCCCACATTAGTTGTCTGCCGTAAGCGGAAGTTCGACGAAGAACGCCGCGCCTTTATCGAGTTCGCTTTCAAAACGCATTTTTCCGCCGTGCGCCTCGACGATCTCGCGTGAAATCGCCAAACCTAAACCCGTTCCTTTATCCTTCGTCGTGTAAAAAAGCTCGAAAATCCGCGCCTTGTCGCCGTCGTCAACGCCCGCGCCCGTGTCGGCGATTTCGACAATAAATTTTTCGTATTCCGTCGAAACATTAACGCGCAAAATGCCGCCATCCGGCATCGCTTCGAGCGCGTTGTTCAAAAGATTGTCGAAAACCTGCGTCAATTTTTCCGCGTCGGCTTCAATTTCGGGAACGCCGTCGTTCGTTTCAAATTTTATTTCGACGCTGTTTGCGGCGGCTTTTTCCGCGATCATTGCCAAACGATTTTTGAGCAAATCGTCTATTTTGATTCGGCTGAAATTGAGCTTTGCCGGACGACTCGCTTCGAGTAATTTTTTGACGATATTGTCGAGCCTTTCGATTTCTTCGGTCAACACGGCGAAAGTTTTTTCGAGTTTTCCCGCGTCAAATTTACTGCGTTCGGCAAGCTGAATTTTCAATTTCATCGCCGCCAAAGGATTGCGGATTTCGTGCGCCGCGCCGCTCGCCATTCTGCCGAGCGCGGCGAGTTTTTCGCTGTGCGCCAAATCTTTTTCGAGCGATTTTTGACGCATCAAATTCGTTTCCAAATTTTCCGCCAGACGATTTATTTCAAGGCTGATTCGATTGAGTTCGGCAAGCGGCGGCGCGTCAATCCGATTCGATAAATCGTCCGGCATTTCGCGCAAACCACGTTCGATCTTGAGCATTCCACCGCGCCAGTCGCGCAGCGTCAGAAACGAAAAAACGACTAATCCGATGACTGAAATGAGCAAAAAACTCTGCGTCAGGAAATTGAATCGGTCGGCGAAAACGCCTGATTTCGCCACGCTTCGAGCGGCAAAGACTCGTTTGATTTCATTATCCGCGCCGTCAAAATCGGCGGAGGCAACGAAAAGCGTCGAGCTTTGAAAATCGTAACGGCGCGTGTCGTTGCTATTCGATCCCCGACACGCATTCTGAACGAACTGCATCTCGTCCTGGCTGAAATTTTGGTTGTAAATCGCGCCGCTTATTTCATTTTTAGAGTCGCAGAAACCGCCCGAAACTTCCGAGTCGCCGTGCAACGCAATCGCCGTCCGGCGCGTCGGAACGTCCTGATATTTCTCAAATGCTTCGCGGACGTGCGGAGGCATTTTATTATCTTTGCCGCCGAAATTTTCCGCCTCGTTCGTTCGCCGTGAAAGTTCGCGGACGGCGGCATTAACGCTCGCGGCGGCTTGCCGTTCGGCGTAGAACTCACTCGTTCGCGCCGTTCGATACGCCGACAAAACCGCGATCAAAAGCGCGATCAAAGCAAACGCCGTCAACGCCATCAGCCGCGCCCGCAAACTCATTTTTTTGAGCAATAAAAACATTTCCTTCGCTGAAAAATAATAGCGCGAATCGGAGTCAAAGTCTTTCATCCGATTCGCGCACGTTAATTCAAGGTTTCAGGTTCAAGGTTTCAGATTCAAGGTTTCAAGTTCAAGGTTCAAGGTTGAAAACCTTAAACCTGAAACCGAAACCTGAACCAACCCGCCAATGATTTTAGCGATTGAAACTAAACGTCTGATTATTAATCGTGATGGCGTTCGGTTTGACGAACGAGCCGAAATTTCCCTTTGAAACTTCGCCTTCGACCGCGACGCTCGTCGCCGTATCAAATGTCAGTCCGGCATCTGCGACTTCTTTCGGCAAATTCACCTGAGTTCCGTCCGCGAGAATTAAACCTCTCGCCTCGCCTCTGCCGCCGACGATGACGAATTTGACGTTGGACGCGACTTTAACCGTTTCTTTAACCGGCGGTGCGGGCGCAGCTTCACCATTTTCAGCAAGCGGCGCGGGCGGCATTTCACCGTTTCTCATTTCCGGCGCGTCTTTCGGTTCCGGGCGTTCGCCTTTTTTCGGCGGATGCGGGCGTTTGCCTTTGTCGTCTTTACCGCCTTTCGGTCCTTTGCCGCCGATGACGGTAATCGTCTGGTCGCCGATTTGCAAAGTTTGCGCGTGGATTTCGCGCCCGTAATCCGATTTCGTTCCGGCGTTTCCGGTCGCGCTTAACGCGCCGCCGACGGCGACATTGGCAGCGACGATTTCACCCGTCTGTGCGCCGAATTTCACCTGATCGCCCGTGTCCAAAATCGCGCCGTCAATTTTCCCTTCCGGGTTCAGGACAAACGCCGCGACGTTTCCCGAAACGGTCGTTGTCTGCCGCGCCCAAACTTTGCCGATCCCGACGGCGATGAAAACGCCTAACGCCAAAGTGATAATTCCGATTGCAATGTTTTTTCCGTTCAAAAATTTGTTCATTATGATTTCCTCTTTTAATTAAATTCGCTTTCTTCAAGCTCTTGCCGCAGTTAATTACAATCGTCGTGCCGAAGTCTGAATAGAAGATAAATCTCACTATTTCAACATTTAATGATTTCAGGAAATCCACTAACAAAGCGTTTTCGAGCAAAAACTTTACGACGCATTGTGAAGATTTCGCCCGCTCACAAAAAAAGAACGAGCCGTTCGACTCGTTCTTTTTGGATTTATGTTTAGAGTCCAAACTTCAGTTTGCCTTGCCGCGCTGCGCTGGCGGCTGCACGATGAAGCGTGGACTCTAAACTAATTCTTAATTTGATAAAACGCTTTTCTACCCAAATATCGCGCTGAGGTGTCCAAATCTTCTTCGATTCTCAGAAGCTGATTGTATTTCGCAATCCGGTCGGAACGCGACAAACTTCCCGTTTTGATTTGTCCGGCGTTCGTCGCCACTGCCAAATCCGCGATAAATGAATCTTCGGTTTCGCCCGAACGATGCGAAATAACGGCGGTCATATTGTTGGTTTTCGCCAGTTCAATCGCGTCCAAAGTTTCGGTCAGCGTCCCGATTTGATTAACTTTTATCAAAATCGAATTCGCCGCGCCGACATCTATTCCCTTTTGCAAAAATTTCGTGTTCGTTACAAATAAATCATCGCCGACGAGTTGGATTTTTTTACCGATATTCTGCGTAATTTTCGTCCAGCCTTCCCAATCCGATTCCGCCAAGCCGTCTTCGATGGAAATGATCGGATATTTTTCCGTCCAATCCGTCCAATAGGCAATCATTTCGTCGGAAGATAATTCGCGTTTATCCGATTTTTTGAAAATGTATTTGCCGTCTTTGTAAAATTCCGATGCCGCCGGGTCAAGCGCGATGAGAACGTCTTTGCCCGCTGTGTAACCGGCTTTGTCAATCGCTTCGAGAATCGTTTCAATCGCTTCTTCGTTCGATTTCAAATTCGGCGCAAAACCGCCTTCGTCGCCGACGCTCGTCGCTAATCCGCGAGATTTCAAAACAGATTTTAAGTTATGAAAAATCTCCGCGCCCGTTCGCAGAGCTTCTTTGAAACTCTCCGCGCCGACCGGCATCACCATAAATTCCTGAAAATCTACGTTGTTGTCGGCGTGCGCTCCTCCGTTGATGATGTTCATCATCGGAGTCGGCAGCGTTTTCGCGTTCGTGCCGCCGATGTAGCGGTAAAGCGGCATTTCCATAAACGCCGCGCCCGCCCGCGCCGCCGCCATCGAAACCGCGAGCATCGCGTTTGCGCCCAAGTTCGATTTATTTTCCGTGCCGTCGAGCGCAATCAAAGTTTCGTCAATCAAAGTCTGATCGAGTGCGTCAAAACCTTCCAATTCATAAGCGATTTTTTCGTTGACGTTTTCGACCGCCTTCAAAACGCCTTTGCCCAAATAACGCGATTTATCATCGTCGCGCAGTTCGACGGCTTCGTTTTCGCCGGTTGACGCGCCCGACGGAACCGCCGCTCTCCCGGTCGTGCCGTCTTCCAAAATAACTTCCGCCTCGACCGTCGGATTGCCGCGTGAATCCAAAATTTCGCGGGCGTGAATTGTTTCAATTAAACTCATTTTTATATTTTTCTCCGGTAAAAAGATTTGAAAACTTATGGTTAAATTTAGCCTGAAACGAGCCAAAAACAAAAAAGCGAAAGTAAGAAAATTTTCTTACTTTCGCTTTTTTGTTTTTGGCTCGTCTATGACTTGACCATTCGCACTTTCAAAATTCGCCGTTTATCAACTTTTTCGACTTTGAAAATGTGTCCGTTGAACGGCACGGTGTCGCCTTCGTTTAAAATTTGTCCCGACTCGGACATTAAAAATCCGGCGATGGTCGTGTAGCCTTCGGAGATCGGCAGGTGTAAATCGAGCCGTTTGTTCAAATCGCGTACCGCGAGATTACCATCGAGAATGCAGCTTCCGTCGGGCTGTTTCATAATCTGCTCGTTGACTTCTTCATCGTGTTCGTCTGAAATGTCGCCGACGATTTCTTCCAGTAAATCTTCCAGAGTGATGATGCCTTCCACGCCGCCGTGTTCGTCAACGACGAAGCCGAAATGCGCCTTTGCTTTCTGCATCTGGCGCAGAACGTCTTCGAGCCGCGCCGTGTCAACGATGTAAATCGGCTTTTGCACAACGTCTTCGAGGCGGAAATCTTTCGACTCAAGCAGATACGGCATAATGTCTTTGCCGTGAACGAAGCCGACAATATCGTCGAACGATTCGCGGAAAACGGGCAGCCGCGAATAGCCGTTTTTCTCGAAAGCGTGCGCGATGTCTTCGAGCGAACAATCGTCGCTGATGCCGATGATTTCCGTGCGCGGAATCATCGCTTCCTTGACTGTCGTCTCACTAAATTCAAACACGCGATTGATTAAACGGCGTTCTTCTTTATTCAAATGACCGCTTTCTTCGGAGACTTTGATAAGCTGACGAATTTCCTCTTCCGTATAAATCGAGGCGTGTTCGCTCGTCGCTTCCAAGCCAAAGATATTAACGGTTTTCGCACTTGCCCAATCGAGAGTGTGAATAAAAGGTTTGAAAATTTTATAGAAAATCACCATCGGCAGAGCCGTTCCCATCGCTACCCGTTCGGCGAGTGCCAAGCCGAAAAGTTTTGGTGCCTGTTCACCCAAGACGATGTGCAGACTCGTAACAACCGCAAACGCAATGGCATAGGAAGCGATGTGTCGCGCCGATTCAGGCAGGTTTTCCAGAACGCCGCCGAGAATCGCTTCGACGACCGGCTCGCCGAGCGCACCCAAACCGAGCGAAGCCAGCGTGATTCCGAGCTGCGAAGCGGAAAGATACGCGCTCATATTATTGAGAATTTCGAGCAGACGCTGCGCGGATTTTTTGCCTTCAGCGGCGAGCGATTCGATGCGGGATTTTCTGACGGCGACAATCGCAAACTCTGCCGCGACAAAAAAACCGTTGATGAAAACCAAAACGATAACGGAAAAAACTTTGAGGGCGATTGAGAGCCACGATTCGGGGACAGCGGCAGTAGGATCAGCGGCGAAATAAAATAAAATTATACTAAAAGGGTCGTCCATCTTTAATCTGAATTTTTAATTGAAAACCTCACGTTCTGAAAATCTGTTTTCAGATTATAACACTTTGTTTGATTGCTCAAAAACTTTTTCAAAATTCCTCGTGCCGCGCCGCGTCAATCAACTCCTGAATCAAAGGCTGGCACGAACCGCAGCCGCCGCCCGCACTGCAGCTGTCGGTAACTTCCTCGACTGTGCGAAGCGCGTTTTGAGCGATCACTTTTTCGATGGTTTCCTCGGAAATTCCGAAGCAGGTGCAAATCAAAGCCTTTTCGCCGGTAAATTCTTCAATCTGCCGAACGCGAAAAGCGGCGAAGGATTTTTGTAAGGTTTCCAAAGCCAAAGTCAAACAATGCCGCCGCGCTTCGGGAAACGCGCCGAGCGTATTGTCAATATCGGAACGCAGAACGTCCGCGTCTAAATTATGGACTTTATTCAAGTATTTGCCGACTATTGTTTCCGCCAAAACGTCTGCCGCCGCGATCAAATAACCGCAGCCATTCGTTTGAAATTTCGCATCTGAAATTTTTTTCGTTTTTTCGTCAATTTGCAGTTGAATCCGCAAAAACATTCCGCAAACAAAAGTCGCGCTCATTCCGACAGCGTTAGCGTTTTCTAATTTACCGGCGCGTTGCGGATAGTGAAATCTTTCGTTGATTTTTTCGGGATAAAAACTCACAGAACAATGGTAAATGGTCAGCGGCAAATGGTAAATGGTAAGTTGTAAATGCTAAATGGATTTCTTTTACAATTAACAATTTGCGATTTACCATCTACTTTTATGCGAATTCTTAACTTTTGCCTTTTGCCTTTTGCCTTTTGCCTTTTTGCGGCGTGCCGTCCTGCCGCCGCGCCGATTTCTATTTCAAATAAACCGGTTTCGATCAACAATGTTCCGCAGACGAATCTGCCGCTGCCGATTTTGAAAAACTCTGAGAATCTCGGCTGGAAAAATTTTGCGGGCGAAAACGCTAAACTCGCCGATTTGAAGGGCAAAGTCGTCGTGCTGGATTTTTGGGCAACTTACTGCCCGCCGTGTCTCGAAGAAATTCCGCATTTGAACGAACTGCAAACAAAATACGGCACGAATCTGCAAATCGTCGGCTTGCACGTCGGCGGCTCGGAAGACGAGGAGCGAGTTCCCGAATTCGTTCAGCGTCTGAAAATAAATTACGCGCTCGGCTATCCTGAAAACGCTCTTTCGACGGCTCTGATGGCGGGAAACGACTCGATTCCGCAAACCTTCGTGTTCGATAAAAACGGCAAACTCATCAAAAAACTCATCGGTTTCGATAATTTCGTCAAAGCCGATTTGGACGAATCAATCCAACAGGCGATGAATTAAGCAAAGGCATTCTGAGTCTGCGAATCGCCGAAAACTTTCTTCACGGCGCGAATCGTGTTCGAGTGAATTTCCACCGTGTCCGCAATGTCCGCCGCATAACCGCCGCTCATTGTGGTTACAATCGGCACATCACGTTCTTTCGCGTAACTCAAAACCGTTTCATCACGCTTTCGCAAACCTTCCATCGTTAATCCGAGCCGTCCGAGTTTGTCTTTTTCAAACGGGTCAGCTCCGCCCAGATAGAAAACAATATCGGGATCGTGCAGGAAAATTCGCGGCAACGCTTCGTTTAAGGTTTCGAGATATTCCGCGTCGCCGGTTTTGTCGGGCAGTTCGATGTCGAGCGTTGAATTTTCTTTGAAAAGCGGGTAATTTTTCGCGCCGTGAATTGAGAATGTAAAAACTGACTCATCATTTTCAAAGATAAAAGCCGTGCCGTTGCCCTGATGAACGTCGCAGTCAACGATTAAAAACCTCTCAGCCAAATTTTCTCTTTGCAAAACCCGAATCGCTACCGCGACATCGTTCAAAACGCAAAAACCTTCGCCGCGATCAGGAAACGAATGATGCGTTCCGCCCGCCAGATTTGACGCAACGCCCGTTTCGAGCGCGTGTTTCGCCGCGTTAATCGTTCCCGAAGTCGCCAGAAACGACCGCCGCACGAGTGCTTCCGACCACGGCAGACCGAGTTTGCGAACTTCCTTCGCCGTCAAAGTTCCGTTTCTGAGCCGCGAAACGTAATCTTCCGTGTGAACGAGTCGAATGTCTTCGATTTTCGCCGGTTCGGGTTCGATAATTTCCGAAGGCTGCAAAGTTCCTTCGCCAAGCAGCTTATCGCGCACCAATTCAAACTTTTTAATCGGAAAAACGTGATTCTCACCGATGTCGGCATAGTAATAAGGCGAGTAAAAGATTCGATAGTTCAACATCGCTTAAATTTTAACCGATAAACCCTTTCCCGTTAAATCATCGTTTTGTAAGAAAGTTGTTCTAAATTCGTCAAATTCACGGCGAACCTGTCATAAAACCCGTTCGGTCAACCTCCGACAGCCGGCGGATACGTCAATTAGCCCGTTTTATACGTCCGATGACCTATAAATATACCCGATGACGTATCCGAGACGTGCCAGGACCTATATTTATACGCTATCTGACGTATTTGATGCCTCATCAGACGTATATTTATATGGTCGAGACGTAGCCGGAGCATTATCACAAGTGTCCGTTAGTGTTTTAAGAGCTTATCGAAGATGAATTGCGTAACCTTTGATTTAAAATGATGGTGCGGCTGACATTCGGGAAAACGTCAGCCGCAAATTTGGCGGCAGGATAACCTGTAGGCAAAAAGCGGAGTGGATAGGCAAAAGGCGGATTATTAACGGGGCAGGCAAAACGTGCTGATAAAGCGAATCTCCGCGTATCAATCTACCGGCACGAGAACTTTTTCATTCGGGCGACTCATTCCCATCTTGCGGGCTTCCCGCTCGACGGCTGTTTTGTCGGTTTTCAAACTGTGGACTTCGGTTTGAAGTCCGATATTTTCGCTGGTCAACTGCTCGACGGCTAAACTCAACCGCTCGTTTTGGTCGAATTCCGCGCTCATTTCGGAGAAGGCGCGCAGGTTGATTGCCGTGCAGAGCATCAAAGTCATCGCCGCAATCACGGCAAAGACGAACCATTGGGGAGTCGTTTTCGTCTGTGCCTTTGCGGTGTTTGCGCGGGCGTTGACGGACATCGGTATTGTGCGGGGATTATCCCAGTAAGTAACGGCGACCTTGTTCAAGCAGCACCTCCAAATCTTCTTTATTTTCAGTTTCAGCGTAAATCCGAACCATCGGTTCAGTTCCCGATGGGCGCATCAGCATCCAGCTTTTATCGGCGAATGTGAATTTTACGCCGTCCAGACGGTTGATGTTTTCAATCTTTTTGCCGCCGATTTCCGACGGTTCTTCAGCGAGTTTTTCTTTCAAAGTAGCAGCGATTTCATCGGTCAATTTCACTCCGATTCTGCCCGATTCCAACTTTCCGACGCGGCTGTAAAGTTCGTTTAACTGTTCAGTCAAACTTTTCCCGCGCACCGCGACCGCTTCCGCCGCCAGCAGACAGGCTAGAATGCCGTCTTTTTCGGGGTAATGTCCTTTGATGGAAAGCCCTGCGGATTCTTCGCCGCCCAAAATAATCTCGTCTTTGTTGATCAACTCGCCGATATATTTAAATCCGACCGGCGTTTCGTGCAGTTTTAGTCCGCGACTTTCCGCCACTCTGTCAATCAAATTCGAGGTCGCCACGCTTCTGGCTAATCCTTCCGTCCAGCCGCGGCTTTCCGCTAAATAATCCGCCAGCAGCGCGACCAATTCGTTCGGCGTGATAAATGCGCCGTTGCTGTCAATAACGCCGAATCTGTCGGCATCACCGTCGGTTGCCAGTCCGAGCGTTAAATTCTTTGATTTAACCGCTTCGACCAATTCGCCGACTTGCTTTTCACTCGGTTCAGGCGATTTGCCGCCAAAAGTTACGTCGCGCCAATCGTGAATAGTTTCGACTTCCAAGCCGTATTCGCGCAAAATCGCGTCCAAATATCCGCGTCCCGTTCCCCAGAGTGGATCGTAAGCGTATCTGCCTTTCGCTTCGGCAATTAAATCGAACCGGATTTTAGTTTTCAAATCGTTCAGATAACCTGAACGCGGATCGTATTTTTCAATCGTTCCGCCGTCCGCATCAGCGACATTCGGCGTTTGTTCAATGATCGCTTCAATCTGCTTCGTAATTTCGGGCAGTGCCGGTGCGCCGTCAGCGGTCGAAAATTTGATTCCCTGATATTCCGGCGGATTGTGCGAAGCCGTAAAATTTATCGCGCCGACCGCTTTTTCGCTTTTAATCGCGTACGAAATCGTCGGTGTCGGTGTCGGACTGTCACACAGAAGAACTCGAAACCCTTTATTCTTGGCAATTTCAGCCGCTACCTGGCTAAAACTCTCGCCCATAAATCGGGAATCGTGTCCGACGATCAATGTTTGTTGAGCTTCTTCAGTCGCGTTTTTCAAATAACTGCAAATGGATTCAGTAACAAGGCGAACATTTTTATAAGTAAAATCATCCGCAATGATTGCCCGCCAACCCGATGTTCCAAATCTTATAGCCATAGCACATCAAAGAAAGAATTAACTTACGAAATACTTTCCAAACCTCGAAATTCGACTTATAATACTGTTTTGTCAGAAGGATTGACTAACTGGTTTTTCTAAGAAATTACTTTTACAAAAACCAATTTCTTCTTAAGGTGAAAATGACTTTAGCATAATAAAAAACAAGATGTAAAGAGTTTTTTGTGTTAATATAAACTGTTTGCTGTGAGCATTTAACAGAGTATTGCTCAAGTTCAAACTAAAGGTATCGCTTAAAAGTGAACAATAAGGCAACGGAAATCCGCAAAACTCTTCATTTATTCACTATATCCTGTCAGGATAAAGTGAATTAGGTGGATGCAAGCCATCTCCAGTCATACAGCACTTAAGCATAAGTTTAAATCCATCAGTACGGCTTTCCGACTCATTTGAGATAAACATATTTAATCAGCAACCTGTTAGTGCATCTTTTTGACCCAATCGTGCTTTTTTATTAATTACTGCTTCATCCAGATACATCATTAGCTTTGTCTATTTTCTGTAATTTCTACTTAACCGCCACGCACTCAATATCTTACCGAAGAAATACTCATCGGCATAAATCTTGCTTAGTTATTCTTTTATAGAATAAGGCGATTCTCCCTCTTGTTCAAAATAATTCTAAATCAGACGCTATTAAATTTGCATCAGTAATTATCCTGGAGAATCTGCACAACTGAACTTATTTTCTTGGAGAATTGATAAAAGATATTATGAAAACTATTAAACACTTTGAAAAAGGCTTGACGTATATTGCCAAAGGAGCATTCAATGCCATCAAATCCGTCAACCAATACAAACCGAATCCGTCGTTCACGCCAAAATGGTCTGATAAACCATTGCTTAAATCGTGGCAGAAGACCAAACCGACGCTCGGTTTTCCGCGTACGACTGATTCGCTCTGTCCAAACTGTGTCATTGAGGCACGCGAAGACATTTTGAGCGGCAAAAAGGATGTCGGTATTCTAGTCAACGAAAAAGTCGGCGAAATCAAAGCGCAGATTATCGAACGCGACGGTCAAATCTGGATGATTAAAGATTGCCCGGAACACGGACATTTTGAAGATTTGATGGCGATTGATTCGGAGTTTCTGAAACACATCGAAGGCTTGTTTCCGGGACGCGATATTCAATCGCACAACGACGAAAAACTGCATAATCACGGCTCTTCGACCATTAAATACGGACGCGGCGCGGTTCTGACGGTTGATTTAACCAACCGCTGCAATATGATGTGCGACCCGTGTTTTATGGACGCAAATCAGGTCGGATTCGTCCACGAACTTTCGATGGAAGATGTCAGCGAAATTCTCGATAACGCAATTTCGATCAAACCGCGCCGCCAGATGTCTGTGCAGTATTCAGGCGGCGAACCGACGCTTTCGCCATACTTTTTAGAAGCGATCCGATACGCCCGCAAAGTCGGTTATAACTCGGTGCAAGCCGCGACCAACGGAATCGAATTCGCCAAATCGAAAGAATTCTGCCGCGAAGCCGCCGAAGCCGGATTGAGATTCGTTTATTTACAGTTCGACGGAATCGGCAACGATGCCAACTCGCATCGTCAAATCGGCAACTTATTTGATGTTAAGTTGAGAGCAATCAACAACTTGCACGAAGCCGGCGTTGACATCGTTCTCGTGACAACCTTAGTCAACGGCGTGAATAACGATCAGGTCGGAACGATTATCCGATTCGCTTTAGAGAATCCGAAAAAAGTTTCATTTGTGTCATTTCAACCCGTTTCGTTCACCGGACGAGACGAACACATCACCGAACAGCGCAGATTGCAGCAGCGTTACACGCTTTCGCATCTCGCATTGGACGTGCAAAAGCAGGTCGGCATCACCGAACCGACACGCGATTGGTTCCCGCTTTCATTAATGGGCGCGTTCGCCGATTTCGCGGATGTCGTTCACGGCGAAGATTCCGAATGGGGACAAGTTTCCTGCGGCTGTCATCCGAACTGCGGTGTCGGAACTGCCGTGATGATTAATAAAGAAACCAAAGAAATGGCTCCCGTGCCGCAATTTCTGAACATTCAGGATTTGGTCACAGATATGAAGCACATCACCGACACGGCGCGCGGTAAATGGTTTTCAAATATGATGATGGGCTTGGCGTTGTTGAAAAATTACAATCCGTATGGTGCGCCGGACAGTTTGACACTCGGCGGAATCTTGAAGAAATTCGATAAATCGTTCGGTTTGTCGGGCAAAGATTACGGTAAAGTCGGCGGCGACCGCACGGTCGAAGACATCGAGAAGCGTCGTCAAGACCCTTGGAATTTCCTTTTCATCGCCGGAATGTGGTTTCAGGATTTGTTTAATTACGATTTCCGACGCACTGAAATGTGCATCATTCCGTATGGCACGCAGGAAGGCGAAATTTCGTTCTGTGCATATAATACGGGCATCGGCTGGCGCAATATCATCGAACATATGCACCAGAACGCGACCGTCGCGCAGTGGTATAAAGAACACGGTCGCCACGAAGTCTTTGCTAAAGGCAAAGAAGTCAATATGGGCGACTCGACGCACAACTTGATTTTGAATGAAGTTGATTTATCGCGCCCGGACAAACCGGAAATGGAAGGACCGAAAACGGCTGCCGAAGAAATGCAGATGATGAAGAAACTCTATCAACAAATGGTGATGGAAAAGAACAGCATCAAAACCGAAAGCCTCGTCCAAATCGGCGGTATCAAACGCGAAAAGAAAGAAAAAGCCAACGAAGCCAACGCTTAGTTCAGTTGATAATCAGGAAAATAAAAAAGCCTTGCGGTAAATTGCAAGGCTTTTTTATTTTGCGCCGTCCGCACTCAATTTTGCGCGTCCGCTACTCGATTTAGCTCATCCGCTGACGGGTTTTAATATCCGCTACTCAATTTCGACCGTCCGCTAGCTCATTCCGACATCCGCCGCGCCGTTTCGCCCGTCCGCTGACGAATTTGCGCGTCCGCTAATCGTTTTTCGCCGTCCGCTGCGCGATTTTGCTCATCCGCTGTATCGTTTCGCTCGTCCGCAGGCGAGTTTTGGAATCCGCCGAGTGATTTTGATCTTTCGTCAAACAAGTCGTGTTCGCCTTCAAGTCTATCGAATTGTCAGGCGGCGTTTGTTTCCAAACTATCCTTTGTCGTAACGTCTCGCTTGCCGAGAATCATCTGACAGCCGATATAGCCTAAGCCGATCAGAAGCAGCGCGTCGCTCAATAAAACAACGGGCGTTCCTAAAAATATGCGTCCCGCCGGAAACAATAAACATCCGACGCACACCGTCGCCCAAGCCCATTTCGCACGGCTTTCAAACCTGAACAGCATCGCCGCCAGAAAGCACAAAACCAGCGGCGTAATCAATCCGGGCGCAAAAATCAGCGGCTGTGTTTTGCCGATTGCCGCCTCAAACTGCGCCTGGCTGCCGACCGCGCTCTCAAACTGCCGAATCGTTCCCGTCAAAAAACGAAAAACCATAATCCCGACGCTCCCGAAAACGCCAACCAAACCGAGCGCACCGGCGACAATCACGGCGCGTGGTCTGTAAACCCAAACCAACCGAGCCAGCGCAACGATGCTCGCGCCGAGCAGCCACACCGCACAAAGTCCGACAACAAATTTAACCGGCAAAGCCTCACCCGGAAACAAGTCGTCAAACAGCAGCACGACCGGAAACGCCATCAGTACAACGCCGCTCAAAAAATCAAGTTGTTTATTTAATCGTTCGTTCATTGCTCTTTCTCCGCAATATAAAGCAACCGTCTAACGACTGAGATAATGTAGGACGCAACCGCCGCCGCGCAAGCTGAAATTCAATAGGACAAACCAAATAATAAAGTTGCTGTTTCGCCGTCTGCGTTCAATGAAGTGTTCGGCTCTCGTCGCTATTACGAATTGGCTCGAAATGTTCAGCGACTTTTTGGCAGTTAAATTTCAGTTCGGATAAACTAGGCGGTCTTGTCCCTTTTCGTCTTTTTCCCAAACGAGGCTTTTTTGAAATAATTCTAAACGATCATCGGATTGATAGCTCGGAAGATGCACCCAAGGGTATTTCTCGTAACTCAGTTCGAGAAACTTCGCGTCGCCTGTTTCCGCGTCTATGAGCCATAAAATTTCTATCTTGTTTTTTTCGTACTCCTCTCGCCGCTCGCAGGTTTTTACATAGTTGTTATCTTTACCCGATTTATCCGCTGCATTACAGATAATGCCTTGATAAACGATTGTTTTTAAGTCCGGCGAAACCGAGCCGAAATAAAAAGCCGGTTCACCGGGCAATTCTTTGATTGCCCGCTTTTCGCTCGTTTCGACGTTGTAGAAATAATCTTTGAAGACCAGCCACCTGCCTTTGCCGAACCATTCGCCGAAAGTGTTCCCACTGTACGCAGGCTTCTCCGAAGCCAAAACCCATTCAGCCGCGTCGCCTTTCATTCGCAAAACGGCGGTGAATTCTTTATCGTCGCTAAATCCGTCACACTTAAACGCTTCAAACGCTTCGTCCGGGTTGGCATAGCAGCGCACTTCCATTTTCGACAAATCAAACGCTTCGGGCGACCATTTCTTGCCGTTGACATAAAATTCCCGGTTGCTGACTCTCCAGCCTCCCCAACCGTGACCGCCGCCCGTCGGACTTTCCGTGACGATATATTTTAGCCTGCCGCGCACCATTTTTTCGGTCTTATCAAGACTGCAACCCAAAATTGCCAGCAACAATATCAACAGCGGTATTATAAGGTTTAATTTCTTCATCATTTAACTACAATAGTTGACACGAAGAGCCGAACGGCTGAATTGAGCGAGGCGGGAGGTAACGCAAATAGAAATTAGTCTCGCATGATGAAAGTAGCTGATTCCGCCTTCGCTCCAATGATTTGTTCGATGCGGCTAACTTTCAAAACTTTTTGCTCGACTAAATAATTTGACTATTTTGGGGTAATGATGACCTTTTAACGGTTTTCCATCAATTCGATGTTCGTAAATAAATTCTGTGATAAATTTGTAGAAATTTCTGCCGACTAAAGCAGCTTCTTCTAAAGAATCTATTCCTACTCTGTAAATATCATAACTTTTGTCTGATTCACGGTAAGAATTAAAATCCCAAATAAATGATTCAGCGAAACCATTACTAGCAAACGGAAAGGAATGATTTAATAAGTCTTCAAGCCATCTCATTTTATCGTAATTAGCTGCCGGAAACCCTTTTAAAGAATGATTTATCTCAAACTCAACGGCATCCTTCAAGGCTGTTAATTGCCAAGTTCCGTAAGTTAATAGATCCCATTTCCCGCCATCCTCACAAGGGCAGTAGATACTAAACTCGCGGCTATGAACGCCAGAGCCAAACACTTTGCAGTATTCCTTGAAATTATTGGGAAGAGCAAATTCAGTCTTTTTCTCGAATAAATCAATGTCTTTATCTTCGCAAACAAAATTACTATCGCCGCTGATTTCGAGTGAATTAAATAAAGCATTCCAGTTTTCCATGGCTTTGTGTATCTCACAAATTAAGCATCGAACTTTGTATTTAACCGAATTAAATTCCGTTAAATTAATTTAACGGAATTTATAAACAGCGTTATTTCAACAAATTATCAAAAAGTTTACAGACAAATGTCGAATTTGTAGGATTCAGAATTTGTCGTTATTTATTACTTCTTTCGCAAGCGCGTCGGCAGTTCGAGGCGCGTTTTGGCGATGTTTTTGTAGGGTTGTCCGGTGATGCCGTATTTGGATTTGATGTAGCCTTTTACCGAGATGCAGGCGTTGAGCAGGCTGTCGGCGGCGGTGTAGGCGAGCGTGTCGAGTTGTTCGCCGGTGGTGTCGCTGTTTGATTCGGCGGTGATGACGGCGTTGTTGGCATCGCGTCGGGCGGTGAGCGCGGCGCGATGCGTCGCGGGTTTGTATTTATCTTCTTTGGTCGGGATGTTGAGCGCGGCGTATTGTTCAATAAATTCGGCGTAGTTGTCGGCGCGGCTGGCGTAGGACATATTAGAAACCGAGTTGCGATTGCCGCCGTCCGCCGGGTCAACGGGTTTGGCGCGTTTGCCCTGAATGTCGCGGGCGATTGATTGCAGGGCGGCGATTTCGTTTTCGGCTTTGCCGGCTGATTTGGCGTAGGCGACGAGACTGGTTACGTCTTTGGAAAGCGGCTGGTAAAGATTTTCGCGGCTGTTGCGCGTTTGTTCTTCCGCCGCTTCGTTCGTCTGATGCGCGGCGCGGGCAGCGAACGTGGCATCGCGTTTGGATTTTAATTCGACAAGTTCGGCAATGGCGTTCGGCGGATCGTAATCCGCGCCGAGGCGTTCGGCTTCGGCGATAATTCTTTCGACATCTTCAAGAAATTTGGCTTCGGTGCGTTCGCTGCTTTTACTGCGTACGGGTTTGGGAACGGGATTTTCAATCGGTTCGGGCATCTTGAGTTCACCTCTTAAAGAATTAGGAATATGGGTAAAACGGTGTCAAAACAATAATGCCAAACGATTTTTTTGTCAAGATGTTTTTTCTCAGCCATTGAATATGCAGTTTTTCAGGCGTTTATAGCGGTTCTTAAAATGATGCGACAAAGGGCAGAAACTCCGCGCGTGAGCAAGGGTGCTAATGGTTCAAGTTAAGGCACCCTTGCTCACGCGCGGGTTTCTGCCTCAAGCAGTCTCGCACTCATTTGCAAATCGTTATAGAGTCCGATTCACAACAAACACTGCCCGAAGGAAATGGACTGCCAAGGTAAATAAGCAAAGAGTTAGATAACGCCGCGAAAGGATTTGCGGTGAATTTCACACGCGCCGTGTTGTTTGAGGGCGGCGAAGTGTGCTTTCGTGCCGTAGCCGACGTGCTTGGCGAAGCCGTATTCGGGATAGATTTGGTCAAGCTGTGCCATCAGGTTGTCGCGGTAGGTTTTGGCGATGATCGAAGCGGCGGCGATGGAGGCGGAAATTGCGTCGCCGTGGATGATGGCTTTTTGCGGTGTGTTTATTTCTTTGAGTTGCAGCGCGTCTATCAGAAGAAAATCAGCCGCCGGATTTAATTTTCCGATGGCTGACAGCATTGCTTTTTTGGTCGCCTGCAAGATATTGATGCGGTCAATTTCGTCGGCTTCGATTTGCCCGATGGCGAAACAGACGGCGTTGGCGCGAATCTCCGTGTCGAGGCGTTCGCGGTTTTTGGCGGAGATTTTTTTGGAATCATTCAAGCCTTCGGGCAGCGGTTTCGATAAATCAAGAATGACTACCGCCGCGACGACCGCGCCCGCCAGACATCCGCGACCGACTTCATCAACACCGGCGATAAAATGATAGCCCTCAACGACGGCTTGGTTTTCAAAATCTAAACTGACGGATGAGACGGGAAGACGCAGAGACACGGAGACGCGGGGAATTGATTCGTTTATCCGTGCTGAATCTCTTCTCTCCGCGTCTCCCATTCTCCGCGTCTCCCTATTGTTTATTTCTTCGCTTTCGCCGCTCTCGCCGCGTCTTTGTTGCGCGTATCTTTTTCTTTGATACGAGCCGCTTTACCGCGCAGATCGCGCAGGTAATAAAGTTTGGCGCGTCGGACTTTGCCGCGACGGGTAACGTCAATGTGGTCAATAACCGTGCCGTGCAGAGGGAAAATTCTTTCCACGCCGACCCCGAAACTGACCTTGCGGACGGTGATGGTTTCACGCGCACCGCCGTGTTTTTTGGCGATGACGATACCCTCGAAAATCTGGATGCGTTCCTTGTTGCCTTCCTGAATACGAACGTGAACCTTCACGTTATCGCCCGACTGGAAAGCCGGAATGTTGTCTCTTAACTGTGTTTTTTCGATGCTGTCTAAACGATTCATTTTTTATTTCGAGTGAGAGGTGAGCGTATTTAAGTAAAAAGGCAAAAGGTAAAAGGCAAAATTTCGTCTGTTTCCTTAAACTTTTTCTTTATACGTTTTATCAAAGCAGTTTCGGCTAATCGGTATCTGTTCGGCAGTTTTGCCTTTTACCTTTTGCCTTTTACCTTGAAATACTCACTTCAACTATGCTCCTTGTTTAATAAGTCCGGTCTAAAATTTTGCGTTTTTTCCAACGCTTTCTGTTTGCGCCATTTTTCAATCGAGGCGTGATTGCCGCTTAAAAGAATTTCGGGAACCGTCATTCCGCGAAAATCGCGCGGCTGCGTGTAATGCGGATAATCCAATAAATTCGTCGTGAACGAATCATTAACCGCCGACGTTTCGCTGCTCAAAGCGTTCGGCAAAAGCCTTGTAATCGCGTCGGAAACAATTATCGCCGCCGGTTCGCCGCCCGACAAAACGTAATCGCCGATGGAAATTTCGTCGGTAACGAGCGCGTCATTCACCCGTTCGTCAATGCCTTCGTAACGCCCGCAAATCAAAACGATGTGATCGGCTTCGTCGGCAAAGTCTTTCGCAACGGATTGTTTCAAAGGTTTCCCTTGCGGCGAAAGCAAAACGACGCGCGTTTTTTCGGGATACTTTTCCCGTTCACAACTTCCGATGATTTGCTCAATCGCGTTAAAAATCGGCTCGGCTTTCATCACCATTCCGTCGCCGCCGCCGAACGGCGTGTCGTCGGTCTTGCGATGTTTATCGGTTGTAAAAGAACGTAAATCGTGAATGTTGATTTCAACAATTTCTGCGAGTCTGGCGCGGCGAATGATTCCGAAATCGAAAACTGCGCCGAAGAATTCGGGGAAGATTGTTAAAATATCTATTCGCATTCGACTGGAGCGCAAGCGACCCGCTTGCAATGAGCGCAAGTATTTTTGCGCGAAAAAGCCTTTGCTGACGGGCGTTTCAGTTATCAAATGTAACTTTCGCATCGGAAGCCGATGCTCATTGCAAGCGGGTCGCTTGCGCTCCAGTCAAAAATCAAGCAAACCTTCAGGCGCGTCAATCTTTATTAATTTGTTTTCAATATCAACTTCGACGCAGATTGTTTCGGCAAACGGAATCAGATATTCTTTTATTTCGCCCGCGACGACTAAAATCTCCGTGCCGCCGGTTCGCATCACTTCTTTGACTGTGCCGATGCGCTCGCCCGCGACGGTTTCGACCGCGCAGTCTTCCAATTCCCAATCGAAATACTCGTCAGTTTCGAGTTCGACCGCTTCGGTTTCGGACACGCAAACTTCACAGTTTCGCAAAGTTTCCGCCGCTTCAATCGAATCGAAACCGATGAATTTCAACACGATTCTGCCTTTCTGAAACCAGAACTTTTCGATTTCAATTTCGGAAACATCGCCATTCGGATAAATAATGGAAACGCTTTTTAAGTTGTCAAATCTTTCGGGAAAATCCGTCAAAACATCGCCGACGATTTCGCCGCGAAGCCCGCGCGGTTTGGCGAGTTTGGCGATTGCAACTAATTCTTCACTCATACGAATTCAATCGCCAATCGCCAATCTAAAATCGCCAATCACTCGACAATATCCAGTACAAACCGCTTGCCGTGCTTCTGTCCGGCGGCGAACAAAAGACTGCGAATCGCCTTGATCGTGCGACCTTCGCGCCCGATGATGCGTCCCATATCGCCCGCCGCGACGCGCAGTTTGATGACGACGGCGCGTTCGTTCGATTCTTCTGAAACTTCGACCGCTTCTTTGTCGTCAACCAACGCGGTAACGATTTTTTTAACCGCTTCTTTCATAAAATTGTCGAGAAACCGGAAAAAGAAAAGATAAAATCGGCGCGAAAATTATTCAGCCGGTTTTTCTTCTTCGGCTGCCGGTTCAACTGCCGGAGCGTCTTCCGTCGGCGCAGCTTCAGTTTCGGCAGTTTCGGCATTTGCCGCGTCTGCTTCCGCTTTTTCGGCTTCGGCTTTCGCATCAGCTTCGGCTTTTTCAGCCGCCGCTTTTTCTTCCACGATGCGGTTGGCTTCGGCGACTTTCGCTTCGGCTTCAGCTTTTCTCGCGTCGGCTTTCGCCTGTTTATCGGCGGCGACTTTCGCGGCTCGCGCTTCAGCTGCCGATACTTTTTCTTCTTCCGTCTGAACCGGATTGTGTTTAATCAGGCTCGCTACGGTTTCCGTCGGCTGCGCTCCGACCGAAATCCAATACTGGATTCGCTCGTGCTTCAAATCAACCGTCGAAGGATCGGTCATCGGGTTATAAGTTCCGACATTTTCGAGATATTTCCCGTCGCGTTTCGACCGTTTTTCCTTCACAACGACGCGATAAAACGGTTTCCCTTTCGCGCCCATTCTCATCAAACTGATATTTAACATAGTCTTTTAGTGGTGAGTGGTGAGTGGTGAGTGGTGAGTTGAAGAGTTTGAACCGTCTTCGGTTTTTCACTCACCACTCACCACTCACCACTCACCACTATTTACGTTTTTTGTGTCTCTTTTTCTTCCTTAATTTCTTCGCCAAAGAATCGGTTTGTTCTTCGTAGCTGTTGCCGAAATCTTCTGTTTCGCCGCCGCCGTTGCCGCCCATTCCGCCTAATAATCCGCCGAGTCCGCCTCCGCCGCCCATCAAACCGCCTAAGCCGCCGCCGAGTCCGCCCATTGCTTTACCGGCTAGTTTCGAGAAAAGTCCGCCGCGATTCATCTGCTGCATCATTTTCTTCATCTGCTCGTATTGGCGAATCAGACCGTTGACATCGGAAATCGTCATTCCCGAACCTTTGGCGATTCTGGTTTTGCGGCTCGCGTCAATGATTTTATGATTCTGACGTTCGGCTTTGGTCATCGAATCAATAATCGCTTCGGTGCGCTTCATCTGCGCTTCGACTTCGACTGATTGTTCGTCGGAAATTTGCAGTCCGCCCGTCATTTGTTCGGGCAGCATCTTCATCAGCTTCGACATCGAACCGAGTTTTTTGAATTGTCCGAGCTGGGCGCGAAAATCTTCGAGCGTGAACTGATTGCTCGTCATTTTCTCCAACTGCTTCTGCGCTTCGTCCTCGTCAATTTTCCCTTGAACTTCTTCGATGAGCGACAAAACATCGCCCATTCCGAGAATTCTCTGCGCGATGCGGTCAGGATAAAACGGCTCAATCGCATCGTATTTTTCGCCGACACCGACGAATTTTACCGGCTGACCGATAACCTGTTTGATCGAAAGAGCCGCGCCGCCGCGCGCGTCGCCGTCCATCTTCGTCAAAACCACGCCGGTAATGCCGACGCGCTCGTGAAAAACTTCCGCGCTTTTCACGGCATCCTGTCCGGTCATCGCGTCGGCGACGAACAGCACTTCCATCGGTTTCGTTTCGGCTTTGATGCTTTCGAGTTCGACCATCAATTGATCGTCAATGTGCAAACGACCGGCGGTATCAATCAGCAAGGTGTCAAAACCCGAATCCTGCGCGTACTGCATCGCGCCTTTGACCAGCGTCAGCGGATCGTTCGTTTCCTTATCCTGATAAACCGCAATGCCGACCGCGCCGCCGACCACTCTCAACTGCTCACGCGCCGCCGGACGATAAACGTCAACCGAGACTAATAAAGGATTACGTTCCTGATTGTCTTTAAGCCATTTGGAAATTTTCCCCGTCGAAGTCGTTTTACCCGAACCCTGCAGCCCGACAATCATCACGACATTCGGAATTGCGCGTGTGAAAACAAGCCGTGAAGATGTGCCGCCAAATAATTCAACGAGTTCGTCATAAACGATTTTGACAACCTGCTCGTGCGGCTTCAAATCCTGCCAAACCGCCTGCCCTTCGGCTTTCAGGCGAACGCTGTCAACGAAATCTTTCGCAACTTTATAATTGACATCGGCTTCGAGCAAAGCCATCCGAATCTCGCGCAAAGCCGCGTCAACGTGTTCAGGCGTGAGAGTGCCTTCGCCGCGCAGATTCTTCAGCGTAGATTTCAGTTTGTCGGATAAAGACTCGAACATATAAGTACACTTCCGGTAGTAAAGCGGAAACTATAAATACTAATTGTTTGAAGGAAATGTGTCAAGAAACAGTCAAAGTCATTTATTTTTAGCTTCGCTCATTTTTGCTATAATCTTTCTTGTTTCTGAGTTGTAAAAGTAGATGTCAATAACTTTAACTTGAAACTCTTTAATATATGAATTTATGTTTGCGATGTATGGTTCTTGAAATTGGACCAACGCAACAACCTTAACCTTGTCTTTTAAGAGTTTTGCATCTTCAACATTGATACTAATTTCTGCTGAAAATCCTTGTCGCTCATTATTGCTCTTTCGAGTAAAGTTACCCACTTCGTTGAAGAATATCTGGTATGTGAACTCATATGCCTTTCCGCTCCATACTTTAAACTCTGTTAAGTTGATGGAATATTGATTGTTCTTTTCAAAGTCAGAATCATATTTGGATTCTGAATCAACAGTCTTGATTGGTAAAAGGAAGAGCATCTTCTGAGAATCAGCGTCGTATTTAATTACGCCGCTACCGAGAGAAAGCAAAAAAGAATCTTTAATTTTTAGATTACTTATGATTGGCGATTGTATTTTTTCCGAAACTCTTTTCTCATATTGAGAGGTTGTTTCAAATTCATCCTTGTACAACGGTCTTTTATATTCTTCTAGTTTGTTATAGATGGTTTCCACTTCATAAATTGAGGAATCCCAAGGAAGTGAATCGGTTGCTACGCCTGATTTTGAAGAATTTGCAATAGGATTTGGCGAGGGCTGAGGCTCAACTTTTTTAAATTCCCAAGTGCCATCAGGTTTCAAAATAACGGTGCGCCCGTCTTTAGTTATTACCTCAATCGGACTTGTAATTTGAGCATAGGTATTAATTGCCAAAACTGTTAACAACACACTTAATAATAAGTAATTCATATTTGATCTGATGCTATTGATAATGGCTGGATTTTATTTGTTACTAAATTAAGTCTAAACAACCTCTCAAGAAGTTTCTAAAATTTACGAAACCTTTTCGACAGCCAATTTCAAACCGTCCACAGTCGGCAAAGATAAATTTTCAGAAAAACGATAAAAAATCCATTGCTCTAAAACTTCAAGAAGTTCATTGCGGCACTCTCCGAGCAGTTCGGCACTAGCACAAACATCTTCAAATCCGGGAACCTCGCCGTAATAGCCTTTATCGTCGGGCAAAATTTTATATTTCGCCTGACGCATCGCGGCTTGAATATATCGAGTCAGCATATTCGTTTTTAACGGCGCGTTCCTTGGTGTGCTTCAGCATAGATTCGCAATGCCGCGCTCATTAGGTTTCTGGATTCTTCGCCCTGTGCCTGAAACCATTCGCTTGTCTCTTCGTCCACGCTGACGACGACGGCGACTTTGCCTTTCGGCATTCGCAATTCGGCGTTGGCGAAAAAATTTTCGTCGAGCGGCGGAATGTCCGAAGTGTCAATTTCTTCGTCAGTCAACGCTTCAATTTTCGCCCAATCGGTTTGCGATGTATTTTTCAAATTGTTCTCGCTCATATTTTAATGCTTTGCGTAGAGAAACGACGCGAATCGTCTGCGCGTTCGGTTCGGTAAAGACAATGACGACAAAGTTTTTCAAAAATCTACTCCGATAAAGCGTTCTTCGCCGTAATCTTTTCGGTCGTCAATATCAATCAGCATCGGCGCGTCGAAAACTTGATGAGCATCAGCAAAATACAAGTCGTGATTATCAATATTCGCCTGATTTTTGTTTGCGTCCCATTCAAAGTTCACACTGCAAGTTTAACGGGAAGAAAACAAACAGACAAGATTAATTTTCGACACCGCCGCTTTCAAAACTCGAAATTTCACCTGATAAAACTTTCTCAATCGCCGCAATCACATTTTCAACCGAAACTCTTTTAATACATTCCGGCTCGCCGAATTCTTTGCAAACGTATCCGGCGCACGGTTGGCACGGCATTTTTTCATAAACGATTTCGTTGGGCGCGTCCGTCCAGGGTCGCCAATAATACCGGTTTGATGAACCGAAGATAACGACGCTTGGCGTGTTGACCGCCGCCGCGATGTGTGCGATGCCGGAATCATTGCCGACGAAAATTTCTGCCTTTGATGCCAGTGCCGTGATTTCGGGCAAAGTTAAATCATCGAAAGTCGTGATTGAGACTTGCGATAGATTCTTTAAATTATCTAAAACTTTGCGCTCTTTTTTGGCGGCGACAGCGACGATTTGTAAATCTTTCGCGCTCAAATACTCGGCGATTCGCGCAAAATTTTCGGTCGCCCACTGCTTCGTGTCGAACGCCGCGACCGGATGAAGCAAGGCGATTTTGGATTTTGGATTTTGGATTTCAGATTGCAGTTTTTCGTTGACGGAATTTAAAGCTGCCGGCGTAACGACGAGATGTGATTTGGGTTTATTGGCGACGGGAATGCCGACCGAACCTAATAACGCGAGTTGTTGTTCGGCGGAATGAGCGTATTCGTTTTGCCAGAATTCGAGCGACGATGCGGCGCGATGCGTGTAAAGAAAGCTGTATTGGTAATCCTCAAACCCGATGCGGTATTTTGCACCCGAAGCGCGGACGAAAAACGTCGCGGTCGTGCCGCCGTGCAGATTGAACACGACATCGTATTTATTCCGGCGAATTCGCCACGCTGTTTCGATGCGCGATTTTTTATCTTTGCCGACGATTAAAACATTATCAATCGCATCGAACCCGTCCAAAACCGGTGCAACCCAATCTTCTAATAAAATATCAATTTGCGCTTCGGGCAGAAATCTTTTCAGAGCAATCAAAGACGGCGTGGCGAGAACCGTGTCGCCGATTGAGCGCAGGCGGACGACCAAAACACGCCGCACGTTTTGCCAATCAATCGGTTTTTGGTTTTTGGTCTTCGGTCTTCGGTCTTTGCTGATTTCAGATTTCAATTTTCAGTTCGAGATTAGCTTTTTTCGACGGTCGCTTCTTCGACGAGCATCACGGGAATTTCGTCGCGGATCGGATAAACGAGCGCGCATTCGGGATTGGTGCATTTCAAACCACTTTGGTCGGCTTTGATTTCGACTTTCGATTTGCATTTCGGACAGCGCAGTATTTCTAAAAGTTCGGGACTGATTGCCATAAATTGTTTCTCCAGAATTCGATTCTATAATGTTTATTAAACGGAACAAAATTAAAGGGCAAAAGCATTTGAATCTTCCGCCCTTTTTGCCTTTTTTACTTTTTACTTTTGCCTTAAGCGGCTTCCGTTTTCGTGCCGCATTCGGGGCAGAATTTCGCGCCCGGAGCGAGTTCCGCCTGA